>NZ_JAFIFK010000010.1 GCF_020832045.1 Halomonas sp. | reverse complement strand
GGCCTTCGCCGAGAAGCACCACGCCCTGTTCCTGGGGCGCGGCGCACATTTTCCCATCGCGCTCGAAGGTGCCTTGAAGCTCAAGGAAATTTCCTATATCCATGCCGAGGCCTACCCGGCCGGTGAACTCAAGCACGGCCCGCTGGCGCTGGTGGACAGTGAGATGCCGGTGATCTCGGTGGCACCCAACGATGAGCTACTCGACAAGTTGAAGTCGAACCTTCAGGAGGTGCGCGCCAGGGGGGGAGAGCTCTACGTCTTTGCCGACGAACGGGTCGGCCTCGAGGAGGAGGACGGCGTCAGAGTCCTGTTTCTTCCCCATGTCCACGAGGCTTTGGCACCGATCCTATACACCGTGCCGCTGCAGCTGCTCAGCTATCATGTGGCAGTGCTCAAGGGTACCGATGTCGACCAGCCGCGTAACCTGGCCAAGTCGGTAACGGTGGAGTAACGGTCTGGATGAAGGGTGGAGCGCTCAGCGCTCCACCCAGCCTCGGCGGATAAGCGGAGCGAACAGCAGGTGATAAAGCCGCATGGCCACGCGGTGATAAAAGGGCAGGATCAGCCAGCTGCGGCTGATGCCGACCAGCGTGGCCATGGCAGCAGCGAGCAACAGGGCGCCGAGCATGTCCTGAGGGAAATGCACGCCGAGGAAGACCCGCGCCCAAGCGACGGGAAGGGCCAGAAGCAGCAGATAGCGCCCGATACGGCGGGTACCGCCATGCAGCAGCAGGCTGAAGGCCATGGTCAGCATGATGGTGGCATGGTTACTGGGAAATGCCGGGGTGGGGGCATGTTCGAGAAATGTCGCCCCGACAGGCATCATGAACGGCCGGGGTGTCGGCCAAAGCCAGCCAATCAACCAGCTTGCCGCCAGGGCAAATAGGGTGGCGATGAAAGCCTCCATTAGCGGACGCTTCAGGCGATCGCTGCCGCGCAGCCAGCCGATGACCAGCAGGGCCGGCACCAGCCAGATCAAATAGACCGCGAAGAGTTCTGCCATCAACAGCAGACGTGGGTCACTGTCGGGCGTCGCATTGAGCCGGGCGAAAAGGGTTAGATTGAGCGTCGATTCCATGAACTTGGGCGCACCGGGGCGCTTCCTTGTTGGTCTTCTGGCAGGCAGCTTATGCTGCCACTCGTTGCGCGGCGTTTCCGATTAATTTTGTTACAGGAGTATGACAAGGTTGTCCAGACTGTATCTCGGTTTGGCCATGTGGGCCAATTCCGACTGGTGTGGCTCGCTGTATCCGCCCTATGCCGGCCAGCGGGACTGGCTTGTCGACTATGCCAAGGTATTTTCTGCGGTTGAGGGCAACACGACCTTTTATAGCGGTGCACCAAAGAGCGAAACGGTAGCGAGCTGGTCGCATCAGGCACCCGCTCACTTCCGCTTCTGCTTCAAGCTGCCGGCAGCGCTCACCCACGAGCGTCGTCTCGAGGATGTCGAGGAGGACGTCGATGCCTTCATCACCTCGCTTGAGCCGTTACACGATCGTCTTGGGCCGCTGCTTGTCCAGTTGCCTCGGGATTTCGGATTTGCCGAGCTGACTCGTCTTGAGAAATTGCTGGCGCGATGGCCTGCGGGCATTCCTTGCGCGGTCGAGGTACGACACCCCGAGTTTTTCCACAAGGGCGAGGCCGAAGTTGCCTTGAACCGCCTGTTGATAAGTCATGGTGTCAACCGTGCAATGCTTGACGTACGTGCCCTGTTTTCAACGACCTCGGAAGGCAGCCCGGCGCTGGCCCAGGCGCAGCAGGAAAAGCCAAGAAGCCCATTACACGTGCTTTCCACGGGCGAGCAGCCGCTGATTCGCTTTATCGGTCATCTGGACGAGTCGATCAACCTGGCGTACTTCGAGCCTTGGATTCCCCAGCTCAAGCTGTGGATAAATCAGGGGAAAACCCCTTTTCTCTTTGTGCATACAGCTGACAACCGTGCAGCCCCGCAGTTGGCCCGACGACTCTATCAGGCCCTTGCCGAGCACAGCGAGCAGCCGCCGCTAAACGACTTTGCCGGCGAACGGCAAACGACGCTGTTCTGACTTCCCTTCGTTGCTGGCCTTCGGCCGTATGATCGGATAGATTTGCCGCTATTCGGTGCAATTGCCCATCTATCTCCTGGTTTTTGCGCTTGAGGCAGATCGACAATCGGATACATAACAATAGGGTGACTCATGTCTAAACTCGTCCATGCGCAGTGGTCATCGAAGATGACCTTCGTGCTAGCGGCGGCCGGTTCGGCCGTGGGACTAGGCAATATCTGGCGTTTCTCCTACATGGTGGGAGACAACGGTGGCGCCGCTTTCGTACTCGTATATCTCGCTTGCGTGGCAGTCGTCGGTCTGCCCGTACTGGTCGCCGAGTGGCTTATCGGGCGGCGCGGCCAGAAGAATCCGATCAATTCCATGGCGGAGCTTGCCGCCAAGAATGGCCAGAGCAAGGCGTGGGCGCTGGTGGGAGTGAGCGGGGTGCTGGCGGCGTTTCTTATCCTTTCCTTCTACAGCGTGATCGGCGGCTGGTCGCTCTCCTATACCCTGGGCTCGGTTACCGGTTCCTTCACCGGCCAGGATGCCGATGGCGTGGGCGCCATCTTCGAGGGACTGCTGGGCAGCCCCGTCGTGCTGCTGCTGTGGCACTCTGCTTTCATGGCCCTGGTGGTATGGATCGTGGCGCGCGGCGTGACCAAGGGTCTGGAAGGGGCGGCTCGTACCCTGATGCCTGCACTGGTGCTGCTGATGATCGTCTTGGTGGGTTACGGCATGACCACCGGCCATTTCGGCGAAGCCCTGGCCTTCATGTTCCGTCCGGACTGGAGCGCGCTCTCAGGCGATGTGGTGCTGGCTGCCATGGGCCAGGCCTTCTTCACCCTGTCGCTGGGCATGGGCATCATGATGGCCTACGGCTCCTACCTCGGTGAGGACGTCAATCTGCTAGGCACCGCCCGCACGGTAATCCTTCTTGATACCGGCATCGCCCTGCTGGCTGGCCTGGCAATCTTCCCCATCGTGTTTGCCAACGGACTCAGCGCAGGCGAAGGGCCGGGGCTCATTTTCGTTACTCTGCCCCTGGCTTTCGGCAACATGACCGGTGGCATGCTGCTGGGCCTGATGTTCTTCCTGCTGCTGACCTTCGCTGCCCTGACCTCGGCCATTTCGCTGCTCGAGCCGGTAGTGGAATTCGTCGAGGAGCGCACTCCGCTGACGCGGGTCATGGCGACCCTGATGAGTGCTGCAGCAGTGTGGCTGTTGGGCATTGCGGCGCTGATGTCGTTCAATGTCTGGCCCGAGCCAGTGTTGTTCGGGCTCAACGTGTTCGACCTGCTGGATACCTTCACCAGCAAGATCCTGCTGCCATTGACCGGGTTGGGAGCCATCGTCTTTGTCGCCTGGTGCCTCGATCGAGGCAGTGTCGCGGCCGAGCTGAATCTTACGGGTGGTAGCGAACAACTGTGGCAGGCAGTGGCACGCTATGTGGCCCCGCTGGGGGTAATCGCCGTGTTCATTCACTCCCTTATGGGGTGACGAACCTTGCAAGCCCCGCCTGGTGCGGGGCTTGATCGAACCTGCTGTCCGGTCGTTTGCGGCTGACCGTTCAGTGTTTCTCGTCGTCGCTCAGATCGGCGATATCACGCTCCAGCTGCTTGAACTCCTGGTGCAGCTCGATGCCGCGGCGCGCACGCAGATTGCGCTGGGCGGCGCTTCGGGAACGCTTTTCGTGCTCGGCGACGTTAATGCTCATGAAGATGTCAAGAAGCTCGTTCTTGACGGAAGTGACGCGTTCGACCTTACTCATGATCGACTCTCCCTTCTTCTTCTGTGTCTTATCTTCGTCCGTACCGCAAGATCAAAATCACAGCATCTTTACTATACCCTACTTGACAGTTTCATGACGACGTGGGCTATTCCACGCTGCAAGCGAATCTCCCCCAAGCGAGTCAGGATCAGGCATACTGAGATTTTGCGTTCGTCAACCAAGGAGTAAAGCGTGAGCCGCGCCCTGTTCGATGAAATGAGACGCCGCATGGAGCATTTCCGCCGCTCCGAGCAGAAGGTGGCGCGTTTCGTGCTACGCAATCCCGATGAAGTTATCCACATGCGTATCGTCGACTTGGCTACCGAGGCCAAGGTCAGCGAACCCACCGTAGTGCGCTTCTGCCGCGCGCTGGGCTGCAACGGATTTCAGGACTTCAAACTCAAGCTGGCGCAAATGTTGGCATCGGGGAGCCAGTTCGCCCAGTTCTCGATGAACGATGACGATTCGGTCGCCGAATTCTCGCAGAGCATCTTCGACTCCACTGTCGGCACCCTGCTGTCGGTGCGCGATCGTCTCGACAACGACGCCTTGAGTCGAGCGATCCAGGCCCTGGCCATGGCCAACCGGGTCGAGTTCTATGGCTTCGGTGCTTCTGGTGCGGTGGCCTTCGACGCCCAGCACAAATTCTTCCGCTTGCAGATTTCCACCGCCGCCTATGCCGACCCCCACATGCAGAACATGTCGGCGGTGACCCTCAAGGAGGGAGATGTGGTGGTGGCGATCTCCCAGACCGGTCGTACTCGCGCCCTGGTGGCCAGCGTGCGTCTGGCCCGTGAGGCCGGCGCCACGGTGATCGGGCTGTGCCCGAGCGGGTCGCCGCTCTCCGAGGAGGTCACCCTGCCGCTCTACATCGACGTGCACGAGGATACCGAGATCTATACGCCGATGAGTTCCCGTGTGGCGCATCTGGTACTGGTGGACGTGCTCGCGGTGGGCGTGGCCAAGACCCGCGGGCCGAGACTCGCCGAGCAGCTCAAGGCGGTGAAGAAGAGTCTGACGCCGCTACGGTTTCCGGAACAGGATGGCAAGCCTTGAAGTGAGCGGCCCCGCTCGCCCCACAGATTGGGCTGGCGAATATGCTAAGCTGGGCGATCAATTTTCCAGCGGCAGACCCCTTCCATGGATGACGTCACGGCGATTCTCGATCAGTTGAACCCGGCCCAGCGTGAGGCGGTGAGTGCCCCGCAGGGCAACATGCTGGTGCTGGCCGGCGCCGGCTCGGGCAAGACCCGTGTCCTGGTGCATCGCATTGCCTGGCTGATGCAGGCCGAGGGGCTGTCGCCCTATGCCGTGCTCGCCGTGACCTTCACCAACAAGGCGGCGCGCGAAATGCGTACGCGCCTCGAGGCGCTGCTGGGGCTGTCGCTGCGCAACGTCTGGGTCGGTACCTTCCACTCCATTTCTCATCGCCTGCTAAGAACGCACTGGCAGGATGCGCGCCTGCCGCAGCACTTCCAGATCATCGACTCCGACGACCAGTTGCGACTGGTCAAGCGCCTGCTCAAGGACCACCGGATCGACGACGAACGCTTCCCCCCGCGCCAGGTGCAGTATTTCATCTCCGGCTGCAAGGAGGAGGGGTTGCGCCCGCATCAGGTGGACGTGCATGGCGATGCCTACATGGCTCAGATGGTCGAGCTTTACGAGCGCTATCAGCTGACCTGCGACCGCGGCGGCCTGGTCGACTTCGGCGAGCTGCTGCTACGGAGCCTGGAGCTGCTGCGCGACAATCCGGCACTGCTGGCTCACTACCAGGAGCGCTTCGCCCACGTGCTGGTCGACGAGTTCCAGGATACCAACACCCTGCAGTACGCCTGGCTCAAGCTGCTCACCGGTTCGAAGACGCCGATGACCGTGGTCGGCGACGACGATCAGTCGATCTACGGCTGGCGCGGAGCGCGGATCGAGAACATTCGCCGCTTCGAACGCGAGTTCTCCGAGACCAAGACAGTACGGCTGGAACAGAATTATCGCTCTACCAGCGCCATCCTCGATGCCGCCAACGCCTTGATCAGTCACAACGCCGAACGCATGGGCAAGGAGTTGTGGACGGCGGGCGCTCGCGGTGAGCCGATCTCGGTGTATGCCGGGTTCAACGATCTCGATGAGGCGCGTTTCATCGTCGACAGCATCAAGGAGAAGGTCGATGAGGGCTACCGGCGCCGCGACGTGGCCATCCTCTACCGCTCCAACGCTCAGTCCCGGGTGCTCGAGGAAACGCTGATCCGCCAGGGCATGCCCTATCGCATCTACGGTGGCCACCGCTTCTATGAACGCCTTGAGATCAAGAACGCTCTGGCCTACCTGCGGCTGCTGCTCAACCGCGACGACGATGCGTCGCTGGAGCGCATCATCAATGTCCCGCCACGCGGCATCGGCACCCGTACCGTGGAGCAACTGCGCGAGCATGCTCGCCTCACCAGTGTCTCGCTGTGGCAGGCACTGCACGACGGCTTGGCCGACGGCTCTCTGAAAGGTCGAGCCGGCGCTTCGCTGCAAGCCTTTGCCGATCTCATCGACGGTCTCGACAATGACACCGCCGGCATGTCGCTGCACGAAATCATCGCCCATGCCAACGAGATATCAGGGTTGATCGAGCACCACCGCAACGAGAAGGGTGAGAAGGGGCAAGCCAGGGTCGAGAACCTGGAAGAACTGATCAATGCCGCTCGTGCCTTCACCCAGGGCGAATCCTTCGAACCACCCGAGGCGGGTGAGGGCGCCGTAGCGCTGGAGGCTTTCCTGGCCGAGGCGGCGCTGAATGCCGGCGAACACGAAGCTGACGAGTTCGAGGATAGCGTGCAGCTGATGACGCTACACTCGGCCAAGGGGCTCGAGTTCCCGGTGGTATTCATCGCCGGTGTCGAAGAGGGGCTATTCCCTCACAAAATGTCACTGGAAGAACCCGGCCGCCTCGAGGAGGAGCGCCGTCTCTGCTACGTGGGCCTGACCCGCGCCATGCGCAAGCTCTATCTCACCCACGCTGAGATTCGTCGCCTGCACGGCAAGGAGACCTTTCAGCGGCCGTCGCGCTTCCTGCGTGAGATTCCCGCCGAGTATCTTGAGGAGGTGCGTCTGCGCGGCCAGATTTCGAGGCCAGTGACGGCTTCGCGCCCTGCGGTGGGGCTGTCGCGTCAGACCTCGGTCGATCCCGGGGGCGATCTACCCAGCCTGAGCCTGGGCCAGCGGGTGCAGCATCCCGTCTTCGGTGAAGGCGTGATTCTCAACGCCGAAGGCGAGGGGGCGCGTGCCCGGGTGCAGGTCAGCTTCGAGGGCGAAGGGGACAAGTGGTTGGTGCTTGGGTTTGCCAAGCTCACCCCCCTCTGACAAGTACGTTGACGTCTACGTCAAAAGGCGTGCTTGCTGCCAAAATTCGCTTTAAGCATACTCACAGGCGGACACATCGCGCTGAGCTTGATAAGACGCGACTCAGAACAACCACCCGGAGTCATGCACGCATGCAACGCCGTAAATTTCTCAAGACCGTCGGCATCGGTGCCGCCGGCGTCGCCGCCGCGCCTTTCGTTTCCACTGCCAAGGCGCAGGACACCATCACTTGGGACATGGTCACCTCCTGGCCGACCAACTTCCCTGCCCTGGGCACAGGTGCCAACGAGTTCGCTCAGCGCATCGAACAGCTCTCCAACGGTCGTATGCGTATTCGCGTACACGGCGCGGGTGAGCTGGTACCGGCAATGGAAGTGTTCGACGCCGTTGCCGCCGGCACTGCCGAAATGGGCCATTCCGCTGCCTACTACTGGCGTGGCAAGGTGGCTGCATCGCAGTTCTTTACCGCCGTGCCCTTCGGCATGAACACCACCGAAATGAATGCGTGGCTCTATCATGGCGGCGGCCAGGAGCTGTGGGACGAGATCTACGCCAAGCACAACCTCAAGCCGTTCCCGGTTGGCAACACCGGCGCGCAGATGGCTGGCTGGTTCAAGCGCGAGATCAACTCTCTGGCCGACATGCAGGGCATTCGCCTGCGTCTGCCGGGTCTGGCCGGCGAGGCCATGAACGGTATCGGCGTGACCACGGTGAACATGCCGGGGGGAGAGATCTTCACCTCGATGCAGACCGGCGTACTCGATGCCGCCGACTGGGTCGGACCCTATAACGATATGGCATTCGGTCTGCATCAGGTGGCGGATTACTACTACACCTCCCCGTGGAACGAGCCCACCGCCGTGCTCGAGGGTACCGTCAACCTGGACGCCTGGAACGCTCTGCCCGACGACCTCAAGGACGTGGTGCGTGAAGCGGCCAAGGCCTCCAACCTGAGCATGATCAGCGAGTTCGCCTATCGCAACGCTCAGGCCCTGGCCACACTGGTGGAAGAACATGGCGTTCAGCTGCGTTCCTTCCCGCAGGACGTGATCGAGGCGCTGTACGAATCCTCGCAGCGGGTCATTCAGCAGCAGGTGGAAAATGACCCCGACTCGGCCAAGGTCTACGAATCATACAGTGCCTTCCAGGCGCTGCTGCGCCCGTTCAGCGACGTGGGTGAGTTCGAATATCTGAAGACGCGTGACACCGTCGTCACCTGATTGGCGAGAGCAATACCGTAACGAGGGCGCCCGATGGCGCCCTCGTTGCGTTGTGAGGTCACCCGGCCTGGCGTACTGCGCGTATGCGTCCCTTGTCGTCGAGCGCCACCATCACGAAGCGGGCTTCGGTCACCTTGTGGAGTTCGCTATTCTCACGTTCATGAGGCTGGCGAATCCATACTTCGACGTCGATCTTGATCGAGCTATGGCCGATTTCGCGCACCGCGGTGAAGATATTGACCATCGAACCGACTCGTACCGGACACAGGAAATCCATGGTCTCGATGGCGACGGTAGCGGTGCGGCCGTGAGCCTCACGTCCCGCCGCGAGTTCGGCGGCCTGATCCATGTGGCTTACCAGCCAGCCTCCGGGAATGTCCCCATAGAGGTTGGTATCCTGCCGGTTGGCCAGTAGTTTGAGGGTCAGTTGTCCCTGGGGGGCGGGAACATCGTCGAGGTCGGTCATGGAATGTCGTAAGCTCGGCTTGTTGTTGTGGGTGGCGGTATTGCGTTGCAGCGATAGCAGAGCGCCATCTTATACGCCAAGCTCTGCCCTCACCAGCGCTGCAGCGAGCCGCGCCTGAGCGATATGCTGCCTGGCACCCGTAAGGAGTCCATTATGATCGCTTCCGGCATGATCTTGAGCCGGCCCAGGCTGCTGCAAGGTTGCATGGCGTTCGTGCTGGCATTGGTGATGGCCAATGCCCAGGCCGATGAGCCGCTCGGCACGCTGGGTATCGTGGGGTCGGATACCATGGCCGGGCTGATGCTGCGCTGGGGCGAACAGCTCAGCGAGCAACACCCTGGCATTCGCTTGCAACTCCAGGCTGGCGGCTCTGCCAGTGCGCCACCGGCGTTGGTGGCCGGCACCACCCGTCTCGGGCCGATGTCACGACCGATGAGCGAATCGGAACGTCAATCCTTTATCGAGCGGCAGGGTTATGCGCCGGTGGAAGTGGAGGTGGCGCGGGACGCCTTGGCGGTCATCGTGCACCGCCACCACTTGCTCGAGTCGCTGCGCCTCGATGAGCTTGACGCCATCTTTTCGACCACGCGGCGCTGCGGTGCCGGCCAGGCCATTGTGCGCTGGGAGCAGCTGGGTATTGCTGGCCGAGCGGGACAGATCGAACTCAACGGACGCAACCCCGCCTCCGGCAGCTTTGGCCTGTTTCGCCAGCAGGCACTCTGTGGCGGAGACTACAGCCCCCGACTCAACGAGCATCCGGGGTCGGCGGCAGTGGTGGCAGCGGTGACCGAGAGCCTGGAAGCCATTGGTTATGTCGGCCTGAATCATCTGACACCTGGCGTGAAGCCGCTTTCCATTGAAGACCGCGACGGCCGTCTGCATTTTCCGCACGCCGAACCGGTCCAGCAGGGTGAGTATCCGCTGGGTCGCGCGCTCTATCTCTATGTCAATCTACCCCCTTATGAGACGCTTTCCGGACCGGAGCGGGCTCTGCTGGAACTGGTGCTGTCCCCGCAGGGGCAGCAGACGGTGGTGGAGCTGGGTTTCGTCGCGCTGTCGGAGCGACTGCTGAAGGACCAGCGCCTGCGTCTGGGGCTCGACCCGCTACCTTGAGGCTGTCACGCAATTGTCATCAAGCCGCTATAGGCTGCCGAACATGATAGAACCCTCACGTCTTCACTCCGCTACCCGATCTCCCTGGCGCCGATGGCTCGATCGGCTGGCCACGGGAATGATCGCTGCGGGTGGCATTGGCGTGATCCTCGCCCTCATGGCGATAGGTGCCTTTCTCGTCGTCGAGGTGCTGCCGGCGCTGCTTGGGGGAAGGCTGGAGACGCAGCGGGTGCGTACCGCCCTGACGCCAATGGCCTGGGGCACGCTGAAGGCGGCGCTGTGGGCCATGGTCTTTGCCGTACCCTTGGCACTGGGGGCCGCCATACATTCATCGTTGTTCATGAGCCAGCGGCTGCGCAGCCGCATGAAGCCTACCCTGGAAATGATGGAAGCCATGCCGGGGGTGGTGGTCGGCTTCGTAGCCGGCCTGATCTTGGCCCCCTGGGTCGAGCGCCATCTGGCCGGAGCGCTGACACTTCTGCTGATGCTGCCCTTGGGGGTGCTGCTTGCGGCCGGCGTGTGGCGCCGACTACCGTCACTCTGGCGGCGGCAGCTGCCGCTGTCTCGTGCCGGGCTGTGGCTGGTCCCTTGGCTGTTGCTGCTGGTGCTGATGACCTTTTGGCTATCTCCTGAGGTCGAGAGGCTGCTGTTCGACGGCAATCTACGCCTCTGGTTGGATCGCGAACTGGGCCTCGATTACGCCACACGCAACGCCATGATCGTGGGCCTGGCCATGGGCTTTGCCGTGATGCCAAGCATCTATGCCCTGGCCGAAGATGCCCTTTCAGGCGTGCCCGGACGACTTGGCGAGGGTGCTCATGCGCTGGGAGCAACGCGCTGGCAGACCCTGTGGCGGGTGGTGCTACCGGCGGCGTCGCCCGGCATCTTTGCGGCCGTCATGATTGGCGCCGGACGGGCCGTGGGCGAAACCATGATCGTGCTGATGGCCAGTGGTAACGCTGCCCTGATGAGTTTCAGTCCGTTCGAGGGCATGCGTAGCATGGCGGCAGGAATCGCCGTCGAATTGCCCGAGGCCGTACCCGGCAGTGAAGCCTACGCGCTGCTGATGCTGGCGGCACTGCTGCTGTTTCTGTTTACCTTCCTGGTCAATACCCTGGCCGAAGTGGTGAGAAGCCGTCTGCGGCGGCGCTATCGCTGGATCGGTGGTGGCGCCGCATGAGCAGGTATTCGTCAATTAGTGTCTGGCTGCCCTTCTCGCAGCGGCGCCTGCCGCGAACGGAGGGGCCATGGGCCTGGCTGGCCGCGGGCAGCGTGGCGCTGTCACTTCTGATGCTGGGTGGTTTGCTGTTATTGCTTGCTACTCGCGGCCTGGGGCACTTCTGGCCGGCGTCAGTCGTGCTGGTCGAACTCGATGACGGTCGCATACTTGCAGGCCGCGCCGTACGCGAGCTACCGCTGGAGGGAGAGGCCGGGCGAGAGCGACTCTATTTCACTGGCAATCGTGACCTCGATGGTCATGTGTGGCATTGGCTGCCGGTCGATGCCATCGTGGCCAGCGAGCGACCTGCCGATCTGGTGGTGCTGGAGCGCCGTCGACACGGCCATTTCATCGGTCGGCTGCTAGCAGTGGGTGAAACCGATAGTCTGCCGATCGCCCAGACGCAGGAAGCGGCGTGGGCCAGCCTGCAGGAGCAGCTGGCCGTGCTTCACGATCTGCGTGGCGAGCGCGAGCGATTGCGCAGGGAACTGTTGCGGCCGCTGATTCGGCAACTGGACGACAGGCCGGACGACACAGCAGCACGCCAGGCGCTGGCCGAAGCCAACGAGCGCGTGCGCCAGCTGCAGCAGGCCATGCGCAACCAGGTGGCGCTGCTCGAAAGCGCCGATGGCCGCCAGCTGGTCCAGCCGCTCGATGATGTGCTTCGCGCCTGGCAACCCAATGGCATGTCAATCGGTGAGAAAGTAGCGGCTTGGGCGCAGGGGGTGTGGCGTTTTCTCTCCGAGGGGCCGCGGGATGGCAATACGGAGGGGGGAGTATGGCCGGCCATCTTCGGAACCGTGCTGATGGTGCTGCTGATGTCGCTACTGGTCACGCCCTTCGGCGTATTGGCGGCGGTCTATCTCAACGAGGTGGCGCATCAGGGACGGCTGACCAATCTCGTGCGCATCGCCGTGCGCAATCTGGCGGGGGTGCCTTCGATCGTCTATGGCGTGTTCGGTCTGGGGGTATTCGTCTACGGTATCGGTGGCTCGCTGGATGAATGGTTCTTCAGCGAATCGCTGCCTTCGCCGACCTTCGGTACCGGGGGGCTGCTGTGGGCCTCGCTGACGCTGGCGCTGCTGACCCTGCCGGTAGTGATCGTAGCCACCGAAGAGGGTCTGGCGCGGATTCCGGTACAGCAGCGCGAGGGCGCACTGGCATTGGGCGCCACGCGTCTGGAGGCTCTCACGCGAGTGGTGCTGCCAATGGCGGTACCGGCCATGCTCACCGGCGTGATCCTGGCCGTGGCGCGCGCCGCCGGCGAAGTCGCACCGCTGATGCTGGTTGGCGTGGCCAAGTTGGCACCTCAGGTGCCGGTGGACACCGAGTTTCCTTTCCTCCATCTCGATCGCAAGTTCATGCACCTCGGCTATCACATCTTCGATACGGCCTTTCACGGCAACGATGTACAGGCGGCGCTGCCGCTCGTATATGCCACAGCGCTGTTGCTTGTCATGGTAATACTGGTGCTTAACCTGACTGCCATATTCCTGCGTCATTATTTACGCGCACGTCACGACGTGCAGTCGCGTCCATGATGAGGAACGCCGAACGATGAACACGCCGCCGCGACTCCAGCCAACCGCTCAGGGCTCGATCACCGAATTCGCCCCGGACGTCAGCTGCTTTCAGCTCGAGGGGCTGAGTCTGGCCTATCATGGTAAACCTGCGCTGCGCGACATTTCGTTGCGGGTGCCGCGCCATCGCGTCACGGCATTCATCGGTCCATCGGGATGCGGCAAGTCGACGCTGCTGCGCATGCTTAACCGTCTTCACGACCTCAATGAGGATGTGAGTCATGAAGGCAGGATACTGCTCGAAGGCGAGGACATTCACGCGCCCGAGGTAGCCGTGGACGAACTGCGTCGGCGGGTCGGCATGGTGTTTCAGGTGCCCAACCCGTTTCCCATGTCGATCTACGAGAACGTGGCCTTCGGCCTGCGTCTGCAGGGCGGACTGACGCGCCGGCGCATGGACGACATCGTCGAGTGGGCGCTGCAGTCGGCGGCTCTGTGGGACGAGGTGAAGGATCGCCTTCGCGCTTCGGCCTGGTCGCTATCCGGTGGACAGCAGCAGCGTCTGGTCATTGCCCGTTCGCTGGCGGTACGCCCTGAGGTGCTGCTCCTCGATGAGCCGGCCTCGGCGCTGGATCCGATCTCTACGCTCAAGATAGAGGAGCTGATTCGCAGCCTGAAATCGCAGCTCACATTGATACTGGTTACCCACAATATGCAGCAGGCGGCGAGGGTCTCCGACTACACCGCCTTTCTGCAGGACGGGCAGCTAGTGGAATACGCCCCCACCGATACCCTGTTCACCAACCCCAGCCTGCGCAGTACCGAGAATTACATTACCGGCCGCATGGCTTGAAAGGCCGCCCGAGGAGTGCAAGATGGATATCACCAGTGAAACCCACAGTCAGCACATATCCCGCCAGTTCAACCAGGAGCTTGAAGCCCTCAAGACCCAACTGATGACCATGGGTGGACTGGTCGAGCAACAGGTGCAGGAGGCAATCCAGGCGCTACTCGAAGGCGACAGCCGTCTGGCCGAGAAGGTGCGCGACCGCGACCGTGACGTCAACGAAATGCAGCTCAAGATCGACGATGAATGTACCCGAGTGCTGGCGCGGCGTCAGCCCGCCGCCTCCGACCTGCGTCTGGTCCTGGCGGTAATACGTGCTACCGCCGACCTTGAGCGTATCGGTGACGAGGCGAGCAAGATCGCACGCAATGCCCTGACCCTGATCGATAACGGAAACAATGTGCGCGGCCTGGTCGAGGTTCGCCATATCAGCGAGCATGTGCGGGGTATGCTGCGCGATGCCTTGACCGCCTTCGCCCGCTTCGATACCGAATTGGCCTTGCAGGTCGTGCATGAGGACGAGTCGGTGGACGACGAGTACAGCAGTGCGATGCGCTCGCTGATGACCTTCATGATGGAGGACAGCCGTGCCATCGGCCCGGTGCTCAACGTGATGTGGATATTGCGTGCCCTGGAGCGGGTCGGCGATCATGCCGACAACCTCGCCGAGTACGTGATCTATTTGGTCAAGGGGCTCGACATCCGCCATATGGATCCGAATAAGATCGACGAGGATGCCTTGAAGCGCAAGTAACTGTCACCGCAAGAGGATACAGATGCTGGACGCCTTCACGGCTCTCAATCGCGGGACGCGGCTGGTCTACGGTCGCGGCCTGCGTCGCTACGTCTACGCGCCGATTGCCGTCAACCTGACGGTCTATACGGTCATGCTCTACTACGTGGTAACCGGTTTCGGTGGCTGGCTCGAGGCCTGGATGGCGATGGTGCCGGCCTGGCTCGGCTGGCTGGAATGGCTAATCTGGCCGCTGTTCGTGGTGAGTCTGGCGCTGATCGTATTCTTTACCTTCACCCTAGTGACCCACCTGATCGCAGCCCCCTTCTACGGCTTCCTGGCGGCCAAGGTAGAAGTCATCGTGACCGGCCGTCCGCCATTGGACGACCGCGGTCTGGCACGCACCGCCGTGGATGCCCTGGGGCGTGAGCTGGTCAAGCTCGGCTATATCTTGCCGCGTGCAGTGGCGCTGTTCATGCTCAGTTGGGTGCCCGCGCTAAACGTATTTGCCCCTTTCCTTTGGGCCCTCTTTTCGGCCTGGATGATGGCGATCACCTACCTCGACTATCCCATGGACAACAACAAGGTGAGCTTCGCCGACATGCGTCGCCGCCTCAGTTTGCACTCCTGGCAAACCCTCACCTTCGGCGGCTGGGTGACACTGATCACCTGGATTCCCCTGGCCAACCTTTTCTTGCTCCCCGGCGCCGTGGCCGGCGCCGTGCTGATGTGGGACAGTCACTACCGGGGCGGTGTGATGGTTCCCGACTCGCACGGCCGATAAAAGGCATTAATTTAAATTAGGCAACTTATTGCTTAAGGAGCAAAAACTTGCCCGTGACGGGCAAGTTTTTGCCTAATTAAATTTTATCTTCGTGCGGATTTTTAAGTATTTGTTTGTTTTTATTAATATTAATTTGCTTGGGCATGGTTTCTGCTCTTGCTGGATGCCTTTAGGGGCATACATGACATGTAAAGCAGCAGCCCAATGCTGACTCCCTGTTACACCCAAATCTAAGGTGGCTCTCTGGGTAGCGTCATGAATGACGTCATCACCAGGCTGAGGTGTCTGCGGAGTAAGTGTGGCGGCGGCCGCATAGCAAGGAGAGCGAGGTATGAGCAAAAAACTCGTGCTCGTGGGTGACATTGGCACCGGCCATGATGGCTTTCCACCGACCCTGGTCACCGCCGGTAGCCCTACCGTACTAATTGATGGCAAATCGGTGGCTCGCTTGGGCGATCCGCTGGCGCCACATGAGAAGTCCGACCATCCCACTCATCCGCGCTTCATAAGTGAATGTTCGGATACCATTCTTTTAGATGGCAAGCCGGCGGCACTCACCGGCCACGCTGTGAGTTGTGGTGGCGTGGTGATTGGAAGCGCCAGCGCAGTAGGAGATGATTTGTCCGCAGGAGCGACGTCATCCACTCCTGTAGGGCCGGCCCTTTCAACTAACGTCGTTTCCATCTCCACTGAAAGACCTGACCCGCAAACAGAAGCCCTCACCATGAGCGAAGCTGGAAAGCAGTGGCTGAAGGATGTCGAGCAACTGCGTTTAATGCCCTACGACGACCAGACCGGGCGTGACATAACCTCTTGGGTGAAAGGTGCCACGATTGGTTACGGCCATCTTGTTTCTGAGGCCGAATGGGATTTATATCGTGAGGGAATCGATCGTGAGCAAGCCGAGCGTCTCTTTGAAGAAGACTTGGCTCCATTCGTCAGGGCAGTGAATAGATCGGTAGAAATCCCATTGGCTCAGCATCAATTCGATGCCGCTGTCATGCTTGCGTACAACATCGGTATTGGTGCCTTTTCCTCTTCATCTGCGGTCAAGCTGATGAACGATCCTTGGGCTGTTACTCCTTACCCTACCCTGGAGGAAGCCTGGAAGGCTTGGAATAGATCTCAGGGTGTCGTCAATCGTGGTTTGGTAAACAGGCGGGCTGCCGAGTGGAAAATGTATTCACAAGGAATTTATGAAAGATGGTGAAAAAGTCCCTACTGTTTTTTCTTCCGGTTTCCCTGAGCTTTGCTCAACCGGCTGCATTGGCTAATTGCGACTGCCCAAGCCTGCAAGACATTGCGGGTGAATACATCACTACCGAGATCGCTCGCTATCGCGGGGGTCTGACCTCTCCGGAGCAAGCAGAAAGACGCATCGGGGTAAGTACCCGAGTGACTGAGCATGCTTTTTCCCTTTGGAATGAAGTTTACTACGAAGCACCGAGCTACGAGGTGGTTTGCCATTCCCAACGTCAGGAAGAGGGGGAGGTGGCGGCTCCGTCAGAAAGGTGGGGGTATTTTTACGGCTTCGGAGTCGATAGGAACACCATTGTCACTCTCGATATCGTTCCTTCAGAACAGGATGGAGCGCGTTTGTCATTCGAATTCGTCGACGATGAACTTTGGGCTTTTATCGATGGCTGGTTCTATCGGTTGGAGCGAGAGCCCAAAGTCGAAGATGACGAGACATGAAAGGCTGTGGCGATGTGGTGCGGATTCCGTCTAAACGCTGCCTTCGCCGGAGCCGCTCTATCTCAGTTGGTCACGGTTTCGGCCGCCACCAGCCGCTCGGCGGGGAAGACGCAGCGGAACAGCGCGCCCTGGCCGGGGTGGGATTCGATTTCCAGATAGGCGTCGTGGCGCAGCAGCACGTGCTTGACGATGGCAAGCCCTAGGCCGGTGCCGCCGGTTTCGCTGCTGCGACCCTTGTCGACCCGATAGAAGCGTTCGGTGAGGCGGGGAATATGCACCGGGTCGATGCCCTCTCCATTGTCCGCCACCTCCAGGCATGCCCCCTTGGGGTGCTTCTTCCAGCGCAGCACGACCTGGCTGCCCGGCGGAGTGTAGCGCACCGCGTTGAAGGCCAGATTGGAGAGCGCGCTGTGTATCTCGGTATCGCTGCCGACTAGCCGGCTGGGCTCAGCCACCTCGACGCTCACCTGCTGACGGCCTCCCGCTAGCGCCTCGGCGTCGCGGCGCACTTCCTCGAGCAGCGTGGCCATGGCCAGGGGTGAATGGTCCTCTCCACCGCGGTCTATCTCAAGGCGCGACAGCAGCAGCAGGTCGTTGACCAGATTCTGCATACGGCTGGTCTGTTCCTGCATGCGACTCAGTCCTTGCGCCAGCCGCGGCGGAAGCTGCTCGGCGTAGGTAGCGTAGGTCTCGAGGTAGCCTGCCAGCACCGTCAATGGGGTTCTCAGCTCATGGGAGACGTTAGCGACGAAGTCGCGGCGCATCTCTTCCAGGCGATGCAATCGGGTAATGTCACGGGCCATCACCAGGCGTTCGTCGTCTCCGTAGAGGGTGATCTGGAACTGCAGCACCATACGCTCGCTCACCGGTGAATTCAGCGTCAGCGGCTCGCGGTAATCCCGTGCATTGAAATAGGCAACGAAGCGCGGGTCGCGAATCAGGTTGGTGATGTGCTGACCGCGGTCATGTGCGGCCTTGAGCCCCAACATGCGCTCGGCGGCGCTGTTCCACCACTCCAGGTCGCCATGGGGGTCGAGCATGACCACGCTGTCGCGCATCGCTTCCGACGACTCCTGTATGCGCTTCAGGGTCGTCTGCAGACGATGCTGGGTGTGGCGCTGGCCTTTTTGATAGCGGTAGAGACGGTCGAACAGATCGCCCCACAGACCGGTGGCCGCGGGCGGTTCGCTGTGGGGGTTACGCGCGAGCCAACGGCGCAGGGCATGCAGCTGTCGTAGATGGTAGGCCAGGCGCAGGGCAATGCCGAGGGCAAGCCCGAGCCAAGGGACTGAGAACAGCCAGCCGACAGCGAGCCCGGCGATGGCAAGCAGGCCGAGGCGCCAGAGTTCATGGCTCCAGAGGCGCACGTCAGCCCTTGCTGGAGAATCGGTAGCCGGTACCGCGCACGGTCTGTACCAGATGCTGATGGGCTTCGCCCAGCGCCTTGCGCAGGCGACGAATATGCACGTCCACGGTGCGCTCCTCGACGTAAACGTTGCCGCCCCACACCTGATCGAGCAGCTGGCTCCGGGTGTAGGCCCGCTCCTGATGGGTCATGAAGAACTGCAGCAGACGATACTCGGTAGGCCCCATTTCCAGCGCGCGGCCGTTGGCACTGACCCGATGGCTGACGGGATCGAGCATCAGACCGTCCACCTCTACCGGCTCCTCGACGCCCTTGGGGGTGGTACGTCGCAGCACCGCCTTGAGCCTGGCCACGAGTTCCCGCGGCGAGAAGGGCTTGGTGATGTAGTCGTCGGCACCGGCTTCGAGGCCCAGTATCTTGTTGTCCTCTTCGCTCTTGGCGGTGAGCATGATGATGGGCAGTTCGCGGGTGGCTTCCTCACGCTTCAGACGGCGTGCCAGCTCGATGCCGCTGGTGCCGGGCATCATCCAGTCCAGCAGCAGCAGGTCGGGCTGGTTGTCGACGATCATGGCGTGGGCGCTTTGAGCGTTGGCAGCCTCCAGCACGCGATAGTCGGCCATCTCCAGCGCCACCGCGATCATCTCGCGAATCGGCGTTTCGTCGTCGACGATAAGAACGGTCTTGGCGGTCATCCCGAAGCCTCGCGGTCAGTGACGGGTCGGTGACGATCTCACCATGGCATCATGACATTTGCGTGACACTGCCGCTAGCGCTGCGCTACAGGCCCGCTGCTGGCCATAGACTCAGTGCAATGCCGGCGAAAACCAGCAGGCCCGACCAGTGGTTGTTGAGAAAGGCCTGGAAGCAGCGTTCCCGTTCACGGCCTCGGATCAGAACCTGCTGGTGCAGAAAGGTCGCTGCCATGCCCGCCAGCCCCAGCCAGAAGAACACGCCGAGCCCCAGGCGCAATCCGGTCCAACCCAGCAGCCCCAGGGTAACTAGTTGCAGCAGACCGATCATGGCGCGGTCGGCACGGCCGAACAGAACCGCGGTGGATTTGATGCCGATCCTCAGGTCATCGTCCCGGTCGACCATGGCGTATTGGGTGTCGTAGGCCACGGTCCAGACCACGTTGGCGGCGAACAGCAGCCAGGCTTCCAGCGGCACGTGGCCCAGCACCGCGCCGAAGGCCATGGGAATGGCCCAGGAGAAGGCAGCACCTAGGAACGCTTGGGGCAGGTGGGTATAGCGCTTCATGAAGGGATAGATGAAGGCGAGCACCACGCCCACCAGGGAGAGCATCACGGTAAAGAGGTTGGTGAAGAGCACCAGCACGAAGGCCGCCGCCACCAGGATCACGAACAGCAACTTGGCTTCACGTTCGCTGATGCGTCCGGTGGCCAGCGGGCGGTTTTTGGTGCGTTTGACGTGGCCATCGAAGTGGCGGTCGGCGTAATCGTTGATCACGCAGCCAGCGGCACGCATCAGGTAGACACCGGCAACGAATATCAGCAGCAGGTGCCGCTCCGGGATACCGGCGGCAGCGACCCACAAAGCCCACAGCGTCGGCCACATCAACAGCCAGGTGCCGATAGGACGGTCCAGCCGCATGAGGTGCAGGAAATCGGGCAGGCGAGCCAGCCCCTTGGGGCGCATCAGGGAGCGATCCATCGGTGTCTCCTCATTCGATGCCGGTCATCCTAGCGTGTTGCCAGTCCCAGTTCATCCGCCATCGCATCGAGAAAGAACTCCTGCACCAGCACCGCAAAGCGGCGGTGGCGAAACACGGAGCGCCGCCCCCAAGGACCGGGCAAGGGATGGAAGGGGGCCGGTGCGGCGGTAATCTCGATGGGGCCGCGCTCGAGACCGGGCTGACGAAACAGCCAACTACCCAGAGAGCGCTCACCCAGTCGCTCGAGACGCTGTCCGCGTAGCTGTGCCAGCGGCGCCACCGAACGGGCAACCACCCAGGGCCGTTCGTCCAGACATAGTGCGACCTCACGCAGCCAAGCCAGGCGGTCGAGGGGCAGGCCCAGGGCGTGAGCCTCGTCGGGCCGCGGGCGTCCCAGACGCTGATCGAGCAGTCGTACGCGGAAGGTACGGCCGGTGCCGGCTTCGATGAGCCGTGCTGTAAGCGAGTCGCGGGTTGCGACCCATGCCCACCAGTCGGGGCTAATGGCCGGCCGGCCCGCGGCCAAGGGGCGCCAGGGTAGGGACAGGTGGGGGTGGCCGTGGCGCGCCGTGAGGTGGGTCACCTGCACTCTCCGGGTCGAACTAGGGGTGCATAGTGTAACATGCGGTCTTCACGAAACCTGACCGAGCCGTGGCACGAAACGACGGCTCCGCAAGCCATCAAGGAGCCCCATGACCGCTCCCCTGATCATCATCGGTTCCGGCATGGCAGGCATCGGCCTGCTCAAACAGATACGCGCGCTGGACGCCGAGCGCCCCGTGACGCTGATCACTGCCGACAGCGGTGACGACTACTCCAAGCCGCTGCTCTCCACCGGCTTCTCCAAGCGTCTGCCACCGCAGCGGCTGGCGGCACGCACAGCTCTGGACGTGGCCGACCAACTGAGCGCAGTGGTGCGAACCCATACCCGCGTTACCAGCATCGACACCCAGGAGCGAGTCCTAGTCATCGGCGAAGAACGCCTGGCCTGGAGCGAACTGGTGCTGGCCACGGGCGCTGCCCCCGCCATGCCATTCACCCTGCCCGACGAGATCGTGGGACGCGTATTCAGCATCAACGACCTGGACGACTACCGGCGCTTTCATTCCACGCTGGGAACGCTGGGCAGGCCTGCGCGGGTCGCCATCGTGGGTGCCGGCCTGGTGGGCTGTGAATTCGCCAACGACCTTACCGCTGGCGGCCATGAAGTGACGCTGATCGCTCCGGAGAAGGCGCCGTTATCGCGCCTGTTGCCCGACCCCCTGGGCAGGGTGCTGGGGGAAGCCTTCGTCGAGGCCGGCATGGTGTTGAATCTGGGCCACGGCATTCGGCGGCTGGCGCAGAGCGGTAGTGATGTGGGGCTATTACTCGAAGACGGCAGCTGCGTTCAAGCCGATCTGGTACTGCTCGCCACCGGCCTACAGCCGCGTATCGAGCTGGCGCGAGAGGCAGGCATCGAGGCGGGGGCTGCCGGCATCCAGGTAGACCGCTACCTGCAGAGCTCTATTGAGGGTGTTTTCGCACTGGGCGACGTGGCCTGTGTGGATGGGGTCAATGCCATGTACGTACAGCCATTGCAGGCTGGCGCCAAGGCCCTGGCGCGCACGCTCTGTGGCACACCCACGCCGGTGAGTTACGGCGCTTGGCCGGTGTTGGTCAAGACCCCTTTGTTGCCGGTGGTAGCCATGCCGCCTCTGCAGACCCCAGCGCGCTGGCGGGTCGAAGGGGCGGGACAGGATCTGGCGGCCTTCGCCGAAGACCAAGACGAACGTTTGATCGGCTTTGCGTTGACAGGAAGCTGTGTGAAGCGGAAAGTTGAGCTGGCGCGGGCCACGCCGCCGTTGCTAGGCTAGTGTCGTCATCGTTTCGGCCGGCTTGACAGCTCGACGCGCGATGACCGCCACGCTTGCCGCTCCAGGAGCAGGGGAAGATCCAGACAAGGGAACGGGCTCTCCCGGGAGAGTGACAGGCGTCACCAACTTGATTCGAACGTGAATAACAAAAGACCGGCACTTTCGCCGGGATATAGCCAATACCAGGAGGGCTGTATGCGTAAGCCAGAACTTGCCGCGGCAATTGCCGAGCGTGCGGAACTATCCAAGGACAAGGCCAGCCAGGTGCTCAACGTGATCCTCGACGAAATCACCGGCAGCGTGGCCCAGGGGCAGGACGTTTCCCTGATCGGTTTCGGTACCTTCACCGTGCGTGAGCGTGCCGCTCGCACCGGCAAGAACCCGCAGACCGGCCAGCCGCTGGCCATCCCGGCCAGCAAGACCGTTGCCTTCAAGCCGGGCAAGGGACTCAAGGACGCCGTCGGCAAGGGGTGATCCGACATCGGATCCACACCCGGCGCGGCCTGCCTCGTCAGGCCGCGGTATCACTCCACCAGCTCGAAACGGATTCGACATGAAGTTGCGTTTGATGCTCTGGCTGCTTGGGTGGATGCTGAAACGCGCGCTGCGTCGCAAGCCGCGCTTTCGCCAACTGCTCTCCGAGACGCGCAGTCTCGACTGGGGCATCGCCACCGAAGATCTCTCCATTGCCCGCCACTACCGCATGTCGCCGGAAGGCATTCAGGTCGGCGCCGGGTTGCCGGTGGATCTCGATCTCGAGCTGCGTTTCGATGACGAAGCCACTGCCATTCGTGTACTGCGCAAGCCGACCCAGCAGGCCTTTCTCGACGGCATGATGGAGGGAAAAGTAAGGCTGGTGGGCGACTCGGCCGATCTCAATAAGCTGCAGAAGCTGCTCAAGCACCTCTGATCCCGTACCATCTCAAGTACTATCACCAGTACTTCCTCAAGTACTTTCTCAAGTACTTTCTCAAGAACCATCGAGCCTCGAGTCGGCGTATACGACGTGGATATTCCCCACCAGCGTCTGGTCTATTTCAGAGTCACCCTGGAGTCGGGCTCGGTTCGCCAGGCCGCCGCACGCCTGGATATCGCCCCATCGGCGGTGAGCCGCCAGATCATGCTGCTGGAAGATGCGCTTGGCGCCACGCTGCTCGAGCGCAAGCGCACCGGTATCCGGCCCACCCCGGTGGGCGAGATGCTGTTGGAGTACTGCGAGCGACGCGGTGCGCTGGACGAGAGCTTCGTCGCCTCGCTGGAAGCCTATCAGCGGCTGGAGACCGGCACCGTTGCGCTGGTAGTGGGAGAAGGCTTCGTCGGCGATCTGGTGGCCAAGCCGCTGCGCGAATTCACCGAGCGTTATACCGGTATTCAGATCGACATCCACCTGGCCGGCACTTCGGGCATCATCGAGGCGATCATCGACGAGCAGGCGCATATCGGCCTGATGTTTCACGAGCGCACCCATCACCAGCTGCGTTTCTGGGTATCGAGCCCGCAGCCGTTGATGGCCATATTGCCGCCTGACCATCCGCTGGCCGCAGAGACGCGACCCCTGACCCTGGCTCAGCTGAGCGAGGCACCCATGGCGATGTGGGACCCCAGCCATCAGGTACGCCAGATGGTGGACGAAGCGTTCCATCAGGCGCGGCTGCGGCCGCGCATGGCCATGAACACCAACTCCATGGCCATCCTGGCCCAGTACGTGCGCAGCGGCATGGGCATCACCCTGCTGCCGGCCTTTGCCGTGGCTGCCGACCTGGCCGAGGGGCGCCTGGTGGCGCGCCCCGTCGACGTCCCGCTGTTCCAGCGCTCCCAGGCCCACATGGTCACCCGCATCGGCCGCCAGCAGCCCAAGGCCAGCATTCTGCTGCTGCGCCATCTGCAGCGCTGGATGCAGGCCTTCCAAGGCGTCGATCCGGCACAAGCCCCGGACGAGGTGCGACCTTAACCCACGCCGCTGCCGTAACCCATTGCCACGCTGGCGTCAGTGGCGGTCTCCACCCATACGCTCTGCGGCAGGGTGTACTCACGCAGGCCGTCGAGGCCGCTGGAGCGACCGAAGCCGCTGTCGCCGAAGCCGCCGAAGGGCGACATCACGCTGATCGCCTTGTAGCCGTTGATCCATACCGTACCGGCGCGCAGCTGGCCGGCGACACGGTGCGCGCGCGCCGGGTCCTGGGTCCACACTGCGCCGGCGAGACCGAAGCGGGTGGCGTTGGCGAGGCGCACGGCATCCGCTTCGTCGTCGAAGGGCATTGCCACCAGCACCGGGCCGAACACCTCTTCGCGCGCGATCTCCATTTCCGGGGTGACGTCGACCAGCACGGTCGGTGCTAGGAAGTAGCCCTGAGCCTCTTCGGGCAGCCCCGCCGGGCGGCCACCCCCGACGATGACCCGCGCCCCGGCAGCCACGGCAGCGTCGATCATACGCGTCACGTGAGCGAACTGGCGGGCGTTCTGCAGTGGTCCCATGCGGGTCGTCTCGTCACTGGGCAGGCCAACGGCGATTTCGGCCGCGGCACGCGCCAGCCGCTCGGTCACCTCGGCGAAGGCCTCGCGTTGAACCAGCAGTCGCGAGCCGGCCACACAGCTCTGGCCTGCCGCGGCGAAAATCGCTGCCTGTGCGCCGGCCACGGCGGCGTCGAGCCTGGCGTCGGCGAAGACGATGTTGGCCGACTTGCCGCCCAGCTCCAGTACGCTGGGCACCAGCCGCCGGGCACCGGCCTCGGCGATCATGCGTCCGCTCTGTGGCGAGCCGACGAACACCAGCTTGCTGATGCCTTCACTGTCGGTAAGGGCCTTGCCGGTGCTCGGCCCCAACCCATTGACGATATTGATCAGCCCCTCGGGCAGGCCGCCTTGCTCCAGCAGCCGGGCGATCACCACCGAGGTGAAGGGGGTGAGCTCCGAAGGCTTGAGCACGACGCCGTTGCCGGCGGCGATGGCGGGAGCGAGTTGCCAGGCACAAGTGAACATCGGCGCGTTCCACGGCGTGATCTGGCCCACGACGCCGTAAGGGACATGACGCACGTAATTGAGGTGACTGGTGGGCACCGGGATCACCTCGCCGTGCTGCTTGTCGCACCAGCCGGCGTAGTACTCGAACATTTCGCGCACCTTGCCCACTTCGCCGCGGCAGTCGCGGATCGGTTTGCCGGCCACCACGCTCTCGAGCTGGGCCAGGGCTTCCTCATGGCCTTCCAGGCCACGTACGGCGGCGTTCATGCGCCGGCCGCGCTCGCTGGCGGTGAGTGCCATCCACGCCTGCTGCGCTCGCGTAGCGGCGACGACGGCGCGCTCGACCAGGGCCGGGCCAGCATCGCGGTACTCGAGCAGCGGCTCGGCGGTGGCAGGATCGATCAGCCTGATCGTCTCGCCCTCGCCCGGGCAGGGCGAGCCATCGATCCAGTTGGAAAGCGGCATCTCGCCCTGCAGGTCGAAGCCGTCGAGCAGCGCCGCGAGGCGCTCCCGGGCCTGTTGATTGAGGCGGTTCATGACGCGGTCTCCTCGGCAGGGGTGGCGGCGGCCAGCAGCGCGCCGGCGATGCGATTGAAGTCGTCGCCGTCGGCGGGATGTTCGGGGTCGGCGTGCCATGCCTCGACCACGGCATCGAGCAGGCCCGGCGGCATGTCGAGACGCTTGGCGGCGTCGCGGGCCAGGCGCAGGTCCTTGCGCATCAGGCCGGTGGTGAAGCCGGAGTCGAAGCGCCCGGAGAGGATCCACTCGGGGAAGTTGACCTCACTCACCGCGCTGCGCCCCGAGCCGCTGTTGAGCCCGGCCAAGCAGGCCGCAGGGTCGACCCCGGCGCGGGCGGCCATGGCCACGGCCTCGGCGGTGGTCAGCAGATGGGCGGCGCAGAGATAGTTGTTGGCCAGCTTGACCACATGGCCACTGCCCGGCCCGCCGACGTGGGTGTAGCGGGCCGACATCGCCTCGAGCATCGGCGCCAGGCGTTCGATGGTGGCCGTCTCGCCGCCGAGCAGCATGCCGAGCCTGCCTGTTGCCGCTCCCTTGGGGCCGCCACTGACCGGCGCGTCGAGCCATGCCAGGCCGGCAGCCTGGACCTTGGTCGCGAGTTCCCGGCTGACCGCCGGGTCTGACGTGGAAGTATCGACGATGACACTGCCCCTTGGCGCCAGGCCGAGCAGGCCGGGTGAGGCCTCGATAACCTCCCGCACCTGAGCCGAGGTGGGCAGCGACAGCAGATAGACGTCGCTGAGTGGAAGCTGGTCGGGTGCGACCACAGGTAGCCCTCGCTCGGACAAGCGCTGGCGGGCGCTCTCGAACAGGTCGCTGCCGGTAACGTCGAAACCAGCGGTTTGCAGGGTCAGGGCCATGTTGCCGCCCATCTGGCCGAGGCCGATAACGCAGATTCTCATTGTCGTTCCTCAATAGCATGCAAGATGTCGTTTGCCAGGCGCGTCGACCCGTGCCGCAACGTTGCTGCGGCCGTAAGAGACGTGGCGCGAAGCGCTGTCAGTCGTCGAGCAGGGTCTTGACCAGGGCCTGCCAGTAGGCCACGCCGAGCGGGGCGATGGCGTCGTTGAAGTCGTAGTGCGGGTTGTGCAGCGCTGCGCTGTCCACGCCGTTGCCGAGCCAGATGTAGGCACCGGGACAGGCCTCTAGCATGAAGGCGAAGTCCTCCGAGGCCATGCTCGGCGGCAGGTCACGATGCACGCGGGTGACACCCGGAAGCGTCTCGAGTACCTCGGCGCAGCGTGCCGCATGCTCAGGCGCGTTGATCGTGGCCGGATAGCGCGACTGATAGTCGAGTTCGACCCTGAGGCCGTGAAAACCGGCCAGTGCATCGACGGCTTCACGGAAGCGGCGCTCCAGGTAGGCGCGCAGCTCGCCGTCGAAGCAGCGCAGGGTGCCGCGCAGCTCCACCGTTTCGGGGATCACGTTGAAGGCGTCGCCGGCATGAAACTGAGTGACGCTGAGCACCGCACTCTGGTGGGCCGGTGTCTCGCGGCTTATCAGCCCTTGCAGTTGGCTGGCCAACTGGCAGGCGGCCAGGATGGTGTCGCTGCCCAGATGCGGCATGGCGGCATGACAGCCACGCCCACTGAGTTTCAAGGTGAAGACATCGAAGGCCGCCATCACCGCGCCGTCGTGCACCGCCGCCTCGCCCACGGCCAGCCCCGGCCAGTTGTGCAGGCCGTAGACGGCGTCCATGGGGAAGCGCTCGAAGAGTCCTTCCTCGACCATCACACGGCCGCCGCCTTCGCTCTCTTCCGCCGGTTGGAAGATGAAGACCACCCGCCCGGCAAAATCGGGGTCGGCGGCCAGCGCATGGGCCGCCCCCAGCAGCATGGTGGTATGCCCATCATGGCCGCAGGCGTGCATCTTGCCCGGTACGCTGGAGACATGGTCAAAGCGGTTGGCCTCTTCCACGTCGAGGGCATCGATGTCGGCGCGCAGCCCAATGGCGCGTCCGGGGCCTCGCCTCCCGTCGAGTATCGCCACCACCCCCGTGCCCCTGCCCAGCCCGGTGACGACCTCCAGGCCGGCTTCACGCAGCAGCTCGGCAATCCGGGCCCCGGTGCGATGCTCCTGAAAGGCGGTTTCCGGATGGCGATGGAAGTCGTGGCGCCAGGCCGTGAGACGCTCCAAAGTCGGCAGTTGGCTGTCATCCATGAACGGGCTCCTCAAAGAATCAGATGGGCAATGAATGCCGACGCGACGAAGGTCCCAGTGAAGACCAACAACGAGATGATGACCAGCTTCCAGCCGGTCTGCCGGAACATGGTGAACTCGCGGCCGGTCAGCGCCAGGCCGGCATAGGCCAGTACCGGTGTCACCACCGCGAGAAAGTTCACGTGGGCGAGGTGGCCGACGACCCAGGCGTTGCCGGGAAAGAAGGGCAGCGTCATGATGATGCTGACCAGCGACACCCAGGCCACGCTGGGCAGATAGAACGGTGCGAAGCGGCCGATGGTCAGTCCGATCATGACCATGAGGTAGAGCAGGATCATGCCGGGCAGTGCCTGATGCAACGGGGCGCCGTTGACGATGTTGGCGATCCAGGCGGCCACGCACACCACGGCCAGCAGCAGCGCGGTCTTGCCCAGCTGCTGCTCGGGGCGCAGCTCCTGCAATGCGGAGGTGTCGAAACCGTTGTCGGGTGCGGTCGTATCAGAGGGTTTCATTGCGGACCTCCTCGAACTTGGCGCCGCCGAGGCGCTTGTAGAGCCATTCGGCCGTGGGCAGGGCGATGAACAGGGAAACGTAGAGGCCGGTGGCGTAGGTCAGCAGATTGCTTGCGCCGGAGAAGGCCAGCAGTTCGTCGCGCAGATGGGGGGCCGCTTCGACCAGGACACCGGAGCAGGCTGCCACCATGCTGCCGCTTCCTACACCGCAGGCCATGGCCAGGGCACGAATGTCGAGAACGTCCAGTGAGGCCAGATAGCCTGCCATCAGGGCGAAGTAGAGCGTACCGAACATGGTGCCCACCACATAAACGCCCATGATGCCGATGCCCTCCGGACTTCTCAGGCCGTAGCGGTCGGAAATGATGGCGATGTTGGGCTCGCGAGCGATGGAGTAGGTGGCGCCGATGGCCTCGCGCCCCATGCGCAGCACCAGCACGGCGAAGGGCAGGGCCAGCAGCATGGTGCCGAGATTACCCAGCTCCTGCAGGATCAGGGCCGGACCGGCGGCGATGATCTGTTCGATGGCCGGCCCGATGGTGGAGCCGAACTTGGCGATGAAGGGCAGTATGGAGATCAGGATAAGCGGCCCGGCGGCGTTGCTGACCGGCTTGGGAATGATCTTCTGCATACTCGAGAAAAGGTGCGGATTGAATAGCACGCCGATAATGAAAGCGTAGAACAGCGGCAGCAGCAGCAGCGTTCCCGGACCCAGAGGAATACGCAGAATGCCGATCCACTCGGCAAGTAACGACGCCAGTATCACCGTCAGGTGAAGGCGCCAGTTGAGCAATAGCTTCATGTCCATCGATTTATCCTTGTCATGTTATGGGACTTCCTGAGTATCGAAAGGGTGTTGTACCAATGGTAGATGCTTGGTGTTCTGTTTATTGATACACAGCGCCCAGCATCGCGGTCTACGCTGTAGGCGTAGCGTCCGAATGAGAGCGCCATGAACCGTTCACGTAGCATCTGGCAAGCGTCGCTGACGGATTTCCGCAATGCCATCGAGGCTCGTGCCATGCCGGGCTGCGGCGCTGCGGCAGCGGTATGCGCGGGATTGGGGCTGGCGCTGGTACTCAAGGGGCTGCGCTTGAGCGAGGCCCGCTCGTCAGTGCCGGTTCGGGTCGCGCTGATCGAGCGTGGTGACGATCTGAGGGATACCCTGGCGCGTCTGGGCGACGCCGATGTTGCTGCTTTCGAGCGGTATCTGGAGATCATGAAGCAGCCTCACGCCAAGCCGGAGCAGGCCCGTCGGCATGATCAATTGGCGCGTGCCATCGAGAAGACCTGCCGCGTACCGCTGGAGATCGCCTGCGCCAGTCGCGACGGCTTGGCGTTGGGTGTGGAAGCTTTGGAGCAGACGAGCGCACGATTGCGGAGCGACACCCAAGCCGGGCTACGCCTCATGCATGCCGGGCTCAATGCCGTTCTGATAGGGTTCGACGACAATCTTGCCGATATCGA
This sequence comes from Halomonas sp., assembly GCF_020832045.1. Taxonomy (GTDB): domain Bacteria; phylum Pseudomonadota; class Gammaproteobacteria; order Pseudomonadales; family Halomonadaceae; genus Halomonas. Next base: position 101,416 of record NZ_JAFIFK010000010.1, on the reverse strand, counting down.
TGATGCAGCGCTGCGTAACGTATTGGCGCAAGAACGTCATGCATTGCAGGCAGAGGCCGACGCATTGTTGGGACGTGTGGGGGATTGAGCCGATACGGCGTTCCGTCAATATACGAAAGTCGAACGGATGGGTAGAGTAGGTGCATCCTTCATCGACGATAATGCGCACGAACCCATGCCGAGCTCGCTATCACTATCACTAAGACGTTTGTGGACGTTGGACAGATTCGCCTACAGCCTGCGAGTGTTCATCGCTCTCAGTGGGGCGTTGCTGCTGAGTTGGGCTCTGGCCGATATCGCCCTGGTGATCCCGCTGTTCCTCGGCATCATTGCCAGCGCGCTGTCGGAAACCGACGATAGCTGGCAGGGCCGCCTGCAGGCCTTGGCAGTTACGCTGCTCTGTTTCGCTGCGGCAGCGCTCATCGTGCGCTGGCTGTTTCCCTGGCCCTGGCTGTTCGCCCTCGGGCTTGGGCTTTCGACCTTCGTACTGATCATGTTGGGCGCCATCGGGCAGCGCTACGCCACCATCGCTTCCGGTACGCTTATCCTGGCGATCTATACCATGATCAACATCGAGCACCATGGCGGCGTACCGCAGGCGGGGGACTGGGGGCAGACGCTGCTCATTCTCTCCGGCGCGGCCTGGTACGGGGTGATCTCGGTGCTGTGGTGCGCCCTCTTCTCGCGTCAGCCGGTCAAGCAGAGCATGGCTCAGCTCTATCGCGAGCTGGGCAGGTACCTGATGCTCAAGGCCACCCTGTTCGAGCCGTTGCGTGGCGTTGACATCGAAGCGCGCCGGCTTGCCCTGGCGCGCCAGAACGGCCGGGTGGTGGATGCGTTGAATCTGGCCAAGGAGACCATTTTCCGACGCCTCGAGGGGCAGCGTGGCGAGGGAAAGCTCAACCGCTATCTGCGCATCTATTTCATCGCCCAGGATATCCATGAGCGTGCCAGTTCATCGCACTACCCCTATGCTCGGTTGACCGAAGCCTTTTTCCATCAGGACGTACTGTTCCGCTGTCAGCGCCTGCTCGACCAGCAGGGAGAGGCGTGCAAGCGGCTGGGCAAGGCGCTGTTGCTCAACCAATCCTTCGAGCACGACCAGAGCGAGCAGGCCCTGTCCGATCTGCGCGCTTCCATCGATCATCTTCGCGCCATGCGCAATCCGGCGTGGCGTGAGCTGATGAGCCCGCTCAACGCCTTGGCCGACAACCTCACCACGCTCGAGGGCCAACTCGTGCTGGCTCACAATCCCGACAGCGACCCCAGCCCCGGCGATGCGAGCCTGTTCGATCGGTCGCCTGGAAGCGTGAAAGACGCCTGGGAACGCATCCGCCTCAACCTCACGGTGGGCTCCCCCACTTTTCGTCACGCGCTCCGGCTGCCCATTGCCCTGCTCACGGGCTACGGCTTGCTGCACCTGATACAGCCAACCCAAGGCTTCTGGATCCTGCTCACCACGCTATTCGTGTGCCGCCCCAACTTCGCGGCCACTCGGCGATTCCTCTCCCAGCGCATCATCGGCACCATCCTGGGGCTGGTGGCAGGCTGGGTCTCGATCACCCTGTTTCCTGGCGCCTTGCTGCAGACGATGATTGCAGTGCTTGCCGGGGTGACCTTTTTCGCCGCCCGCGAGAAGCACTATGTACTTGCCACATCGGCCATCACGCTGCTGGTGCTGTGCAGCTTCAATCAGGTGGGGGACGGCTTCGACCTGATCTGGCCACGGCTGTTTGACACCCTGATCGGTGCCATGATCGCCGGCGCTGCGGTGTTCCTCATCCTGCCCGACTGGCAGGGGAGAGGAGTGCATCGCGAGGCCGCTGCGGCGCTGCTGGCCGGTCGCTGCTATCTCGAAGAGATCCTGCATCAGTACGAGAGCGGCAAGCAGGATGACCTCGCCTATCGGCTGGCGCGGCGCGACGCTCACAATGCCGATGCAGCACTCTCCACGCTGCTGGCGAACATGCTCCAGGAGCCCGAGCACTACCGGCGGCAATACGCCGACGACGGTTTTCGTTTCCTGGTGCTGTCGCATACGCTGCTGGGCTACCTGTCGGCGCTTGGGGCTCACCGGCACCGGATCGAGCCTACGGGTAGCGATGTGGCGTTGTTGTCTGCTGCGCGGCAGATCGCCGAATCCCTGGGGCAACTGGCGGACGCTCTGGCACGACGCGTGCCACTTAGCATGAGTGAATTGAGCGAAGAGTGGCGTGAGCGACTTCCGGCCGAGCCGATAGACGTGTCAGAGGAGCTGGAAGAGGGAGAGCACCGGCCGCTGAAGACTCAGCTGCAGCTGATTGCCAGCCTGATGGAACCGCTGGTCGAAGCCGCCAACCGCCTGGTCGAGTCGGACAAACGGCCAGCGATTGCCGCCAGCTAGGTCGCTTCGGGCTGACACGCGGAGCTTACACCTGACCGTAGCGACCGGCTTCTTCACCGAGCCAGCGCCGAATCAGCGGTTGGCTCGCCTCGGGATGGCGCGCGAGCAACGCCTCGGCCAGCGGGGCGATGCGCTCCAGCAGATCGGCATCGCGTTCCAGGTCGGCAATCTTCATCTGTGCCAGGCCCGTCTGGCGGGTGCCCAGTACCTCGCCGGGGCCGCGCAGCTCCAGATCCTTTTCGGCAATGCGAAAACCGTCGGTGGTTTCTCTCATCACCGCCAGACGTTCGCGGGAGTGGGCCGACAGCGGCCCATGGTAGAGCAGCACACAGAAGCTCTCGCTGGAGCCGCGCCCGACCCGACCGCGCAGCTGATGCAGCTGAGAGAGTCCCAGGCGCTCGGGATTCTCGATGATCATCAGGCTGGCATTGGGCACGTCGACCCCCACTTCGATCACGGTAGTGGCTACCAGTAGGTCGAGGTCTCCGCTCTTGAAGGCGTCCATCACCGCCGCTTTCTCGGCGGGCTTCATGCGGCCATGAACCAGCCCGATGGCGAGTTCCGGCAGCGCCTCGGTAAGCTCGTCGCGAGTCGCCTCGGCGGCCTGGCACTGCAGCGCATCCGACTCTTCGATCAGCGTACAGACCCAGTAAGCCTGACGCCCCTCGGCGCAGGCGTGGCGGATACGGGCGACCACGTCGGGACGCCGCTCATCGGGCATCGCCACCGTCTTCACCGGGGTGCGACCGGGCGGCAGCTCGTCGATGATCGAGACATCGAGGTCGGCATAGGCACTCATGGCCAGGGTGCGAGGGATGGGGGTGGCTGTCATCACCAGCTGGTGGGGCGTCAGCCCCCCGGCCTCGCCCTTCTCGCGCAGTGCCAGGCGTTGGTGTACGCCGAAGCGGTGCTGTTCGTCGATGATGGCAAGCCCCAGGCACTGGAAATGTACGTCGCCCTGGAATAGCGCATGGGTGCCTACCACCATGCGTGCACGGCCGTCCAGAATGGCGGCCTTGGTATCGAGCCGCGTCTTGCCCTTGAGCTTGCCCGCCAGCCAGGCCACTTCGATGCCGAGCGGTGCGAACCACGCCTTGAGCGTGCGGTAGTGCTGTTCGGCAAGGATCTCGGTGGGGGCCATCATCGCCGCCTGGCAGTCGCCGGCGATGGCCGAGAGGGCCGCCATGGCGGCCACCACCGTCTTGCCCGACCCCACGTCACCCTGTACCAGCCGCAGCATGGGGACTTCACGAGCCAGATCCGCACTTATCTCATCGAGCACGCGACGCTGGGCGCCGGTCAGCGAGAACGGCAGCTGGGTGAGGAAGCGCGCCTGAAGGCCGCGTCCGCTGGGCAATGCCGGGGCCCCGTCTTGCTGAATCTGTTGGCGTACCTGCTGCAGACTGAGGCGGTGGGCCAGCAGCTCCTCCTGGGCCAGGCGGCGGGTTGCCGGATGCTTGCCGCTGGCGAGCCGTTCGGGGTCGGCGTCGGGTGGTGGCTGATGAAGTACATGAAGACAGTGGTGCAGCTCGGGCAGGTCGAAGCGTATGCGCAGATCGTCACCGATCCAATCGGGCAGGGCCGCCGGGTTCTCGTCGAGCCGGGCCAAGGCCTGTTCGATCAGCGCCCGAAGGCGCGCTTGGTTCAGCCCTTCGGTGGTGGGATAGATCGGTGTCAGGTGATCCTCGACCGGCGGAATGTCTGCGCTGAGCAGACGATACTCGGGGTGATAGATCTCCAGCCCAGTGGCGCCGGCGCGAGCCTCGCCGAAGCAGCGTACCCGCGCGCCGGGGCGAAACTGCTGCTGCTGTGCCGGGGAGAAATGAAAGAAGCGTAGGCTGATGATGCCGGAGCCGTCACGCAGGCGAACCAGGAGGCTGCGCCGACGTCCTTTTACCACATCGCTGGCCGAGACATCGCCTTCCACCACGGCCTCGTGTCCGGCCCTCAGGGTGCCGATCGGCGTAATTCGGGTACGGTCCTGATAGCGTAGCGGCAGGTGAAACAGCAGGTCGGCCACGCTCTCGATGCGCAGACGCGCCAGCTTCACCGCTACTGCTTCCCCAACGCCTTTCAGGGAGGTGACTGGCGCGTCCAGCGCATTGATGTCGCTCATGTGGGTTCGGGAAGCGCCTCATGACACTGCTGGATGGCCTCGGTGACCGCATCGATCGCCTTGGGGCGCGGAAAGCTGGCACGCCAGGCGATGGCAACGGTGCGTGAAGGCGCCGGGCTCTTGAACGGCAAGCTGGTGAGCAGACCGCTCTCATAGTGCACGGTGCCGATGGCCGAGCGCGGCAATACGGTGATGCCCAGCTTCGAGGCGACCATATGCCGGATCGTCTCCAGCGAGCCGCCTTCCGCTGTCAGGGTGTTGCTGGGGCTATTGAGTTGATGGCTGATGGCGGGGCAAGCCTCGAGGATCTGGTCGCGGAAACAGTGGCCTTCACCCAGGAGCAGCAGACGCTCCTTGAGCAGGTCCTCCTTCTCGATGAATTCACGCTGGTTCCAAGCATGATCGGCGGGTATCAGTACCTCGAACTCCTCCTCGTAGAGCGGCTTGGTCACCACATCCGTCTCGGTGAACGGCAGGGCGATGAGAATCGCGTCGAGCTCACCGCTGCGAAGCTTGCGCCGCAGGTTGGCGGTGAATCCCTCCTCGATGTAGAGCGGCATCTGCGGGGCGCTGCGGGTCAAGGCGGGCACCAGGTGCGGGAACAGGTAGGGGCCGATGGTGTAGATGGCGCCGATGCGCAGCGGGCTTGCCAGCTGGTCCTTGCCGGCATTGGCCAGCTCCTTGATCACGCTGCTCTGCTCCAACACGCGCTGGGCCTGCTCGACGATCTTCTCGCCCAGCGGGGTGACCTGAACGGTGGACTTTGAGCGTTCGAACAGCGCAACGCCAAGTTCCTCCTCGAGTTTCTTGACCGCTACCGACAGCGTGGGCTGGGAAACGAAGCAGCGCTCGGCCGCTCTGCCGAAGTGACGCTCCTGCGCCAAGGTTACGATGTAGCGAAGTTCTGTTAGAGTCATGACTGGTGCCCTTTGGGCATCCTCTCGGACGATAGATGACTTTCAATAGGGACTTTTTATCAGGGGGCGAGAGAAAGGTGAAGAAAACTACACTGATTCTGGGCTGCGGTGACATTGGAATGGCCCTTGGCGGAGAGCTGCTCTCAGCCGGGCATCGCGTGATCGGGGCCCGTCGCAGTGTCGCGGCGTTGGAGGCCAGCGGCATCGAGCCGCTGCCGTTGGACCTGTACGACGAGGAAGCGCTGGCGGCGCTTCCCGACGTCGATTACGTGGTCTACATCCTCAGCGCCGACCGCTTCGATGAAGCCGCCTATCGGGCTGCTTATCCCGATGGGTTGAAGGCCGTACTGCGCACCTACGAGGAGCGCGACGTCACACCGAAGCGCCTGTTCTTCGTTTCCTCCACCAGTGTCTATGGCCAGAAGGAGGGCGAGCAGGTCGACGAAACGACTCCGGCCGAGTCGCCAGGCTTTGCCGGCGCGCTGATGCGCGAGGCCGAGCAGGCGCTGAGCAAGAGTTCGCTGGTGGGCACCGCGGTGCGTTTTTCCGGGATCTACGGGCCGGGACGAGATCGCCTCATCCGTCAGGTTCTTGAAGGTCGCATTTCACCGAAAACGCCGCCCATGTACTCCAACCGCATACACCGCGACGACTGTGCGGGCGTACTGGCGCACTTGATCGGACTCGATGTGGCAGGTCATACGCTCGATGACCTCTATCTGGCCAGTGACTGCGCTCCCGAGCCGCTTCACGATGTCATGGCGTGGCTGGCCGGACAGCTCAAGGTGGAACCCACCGAGGTGATCCAGGCGCCGCTGCGCAAACGTGCCAGCAAGCGCTGTGACAATTCGCGTCTGCTTGCAACGGGGTATACCTTCCGCTTCCCCAGCTATCGTGAGGGCTATGCCCAGGTCATGAAAGAGGGCGGCTTTCTGCCCGAGCCGGTGTAACCCTCGGCAAGCTTGAGTATAACCCTAAAGCGTCCAACGATAGCCCAGAGCTAGCACCTCGAAGCCATTGTTGGGCGATTTTATTCCTGCGTTGGAATAGTGGGTTGCGCTCAAAACCAGCTCACCTGCCCCCAGCCTGCTGCCAATTGCGATACGGTCCTGAAACTGGAAGGCGCTGCCCAGATCGCTCGACTCGTAGCGCGTGTTGAGGAACACTGCCGCGCCGATACCGCCTTCCAAAAATACATTACCGCTGTCGCCGAAGCTCCAGCGCAATGTCGGCGTTACGAGCCAAGCGCCGTTATGGTCGCGCTCCTGACCCTCAAGCAGTAACAGGCCGGTGGCCAGCCGCAGATCGAGCTGAGGATGGAGGCGTGCGAGGCCATACGTTCTATCGACTTCGAGACGGAGGGCAGCGGTCGATTCACTGGTCATACCGACTGCCACATAGAGATCGGCCATGCTGGCCTGGCTGACCGCCAAGGCTAGGAAAGCCAAATTTCTGCCAATACGGGGCGGTGAAGAAAACACCATGCTCTCCTTTCATCCAAGCGACACTGGTCGTTAAGCCAACCAATGGTTCGCCTTCATCCTTGAAGTTCAGCTCTGCGATACCGCCAGGGTCCGGTAATGAGCGCCCCGCGCATCGGTGAACGATTCAATCAGTTCAAGCTGATTATAGAACCAATGCAGATCAAGGGCAGGCAGATGGGTCAGTTGGAGAGAGACGGCGCGGCGCAGCAGGGTGACGTGAGGCGTGAAGCCGCCGGGACGAATACCGAACCCGCGTGCTTCGAGCGCGTCCCACAGCCGGCCCTGCAGCCGTGCCAGGCCGTGGTCGGTTTGCCGACCGCCTACCCAGACGATGCTGGGGCGCCGGAAGCAGCCCCAGCCGTCGAGGCGCCACTCGCCGGGTTCGATGGTCAGGTCCTGGACCCACTCGACGAGCTCGGTGGCCTTGGTCTCCTGAACCTCGCCGAGAAAGGCCAGCGTCAGATGCAGGCTATGGTCGGGCATGCGTCTTCCGCCGCAGCGGGCATGGGCGATATCCGCCAGCGCGCCGAGCCGCTCACGCAGCACGGGCGGCGGATTCAGCGCCAGGAAGAGTCGCACGCTCTCCTCAATCTCCTATTACCATTACCGCTTCCGCCTCGAACTGTGCTCCCTTGGGCAGTGCCTTCACGCCCACTGCGGCGCGGGCCGGGTAGGGCTTTTCGAAGAACTCCTCCATCACCTTGTTGACGATGGCAAAGTTGCCCAGGTCCACCAGATAGAGATTGATCTTGACGATTTCGCCCAGCGAGCCGGCGGCCTCTTCGCATACTGCCTTGAGGTTGGTGAATACCTGACGCGCCTGGGCCTCGAAATCGTCGGAGACCAGCTCCATGGTGGCCGGGTCGAGCGGAATCTGGCCGGAAAGGTAGACGGTGTTGCCGGCCTTGATGGCTTGAGAGTAGGGGCCGATGGCGGCAGGCGCCTTGTCGGTGTTGATGACGGCCTTGTTGCTCATGACGTTCTCCTTGCGAGGTGCGTGTGCTTGGTGGCAATGACAAAGGAAAGGCTCGTTAGCCACCGTGGGTGGCGAACGAGCCGAAACGGAGTCAGTTTCCGACGCGAGTGATTTTGCCGACGTGCGACAGATTGCGAATGCGCTTGATGATACGCGCCAAGTGAACGCGGTCGCGAACCGCCAGGGTCAGGTGAACGATGGAGAGGCGCGCATCGCGCTCCTCGATGCCGATACGCTCGATGTTGGCATCGGCATCGGTGACCAGGCTGGCGAGCTCTGCTACCAATCCGCGGCGGCTCTCGATCTCGATGCGCAGGGCGACAGGGAAGTCTTCCTCGATCTCGTCGGACCATTCCAGGGCGAACAGCTTGTCAGGGTCGCCCTTCAGCTCGTCCAGGTTGCGGCATTCGTCCCGGTGCACCACGATGCCTTTGCCTACCGAAAGATGGCCCACTACAGGGTCGCCCGGTAACGGATGGCAGCAGCGGGCGAACTTGATCACCATGCCCTCGGCACCGCTGATCATGATGGGCCCTTGGGTCGTGAGCGTTCGCTCGCTGGCGTCGGCCATGTCGCCGTGCAACAGATCGACCAGGCGGCGCGCCACCACGTGGGCCACCCGCGTACCGAGCCCGATCGATTCGAGTAGGCTTTCGTCACCCTTCAGTGACAGCTCCGCCAGAAGGTCCGGCAGCACGTTCTCCGGTAGCTCCTCGAGGCTGGTTTCGAAATCGGCCAGGGCCTTGTTGAGCAGGCGTCGTCCGAGCTGCACCGCTTCGGTTTGCTGCTGGTGCTTGAGAGCATGGCGAATGGCCGAGCGCGCCTTTGCCGTGACCACGAAGTTGAGCCAGGCAAGATTGGGCCGAGCCCCCGGCGCGGTAATGATCTCCAGCGTCTGGCCGCTCTCCAGCCGGGTGGAGAGTGGCGCCAGATGACGGTCGATGCGACAGGCGATACAGCTGTTGCCGATGTCGGTATGCACCGTATAGGCGAAGTCGATCACCGTGGCGCCCTGAGGCAGCTCCATGATGTCGCCGCGGGGTGTGAACACGTAGATATCGTCGGGGAACAGGTCGTTCTTGACGTGTTCGATGAACTCCAGCGAGTCGCCGGCATGGCGCTGCATCTCCAGCAGCCCCTTGACCCACTCCCTGGCTCTGGCATGGCTGCCCTCGGCGATGGGATGGTCGGTCTGGCCGGCCTTGTAGAGCCAGTGGGCGGCGATGCCGTTGTTGGCCATGGCCTCCATCTCGCGGGTGCGGATCTGCACCTCGATGGGCATGCCGCCGCTGCCGAACAGGGTGGTATGCAGGCTCTGGTAACCGTTGGCCTTGGGAATGGCGATGTAGTCCTTGAAACGCCCGGGCACCGGTTTGTAGAGGTTGTGCACCACGCCGAGAATGCGATAGCAGCTGTCGACGTCCTCGGTGATGATGCGAAAGCCGAATACGTCCATGATTTCCGCGAACGGCTTGCGCTGGTCGCGCATCTTCTTGTAGATCGACAGAAGATGCTTCTGACGACCCACAACGGTGCCGGCAAGGCCGTCGTCGTCGAGGCTTTTTTGCAGCGTGGTCTGGACCTGACGAATCGCCGAACGTCGGTGGCCCCGTGCGCTGGAAACGGCGCGCTTGATGCGTTCGGCGCGCATCGGGTGAAGCGCCTGAAACGACAGGTCCTCGAGTTCGACGCGAATGGTGTTGATGCCCAGGCGGCTGGCGATACGGGCGTAGATCTCGAGAGTTTCGCGGGCGATGCGGCGCTTCTTTTCCGGGCGCAACGCACCCAGGGTGCGCATGTTGTGCAGGCGGTCGGCGAGCTTGACGATGATCACGCGGATATCGCGCGACATCGCCAGCACCATTTTCTGGAAGTTCTCGGCCTGGGCGACCGCCTTGTCTTCGAAGGTGATCTGGGTCAGCTTCGAGACGCCGTCGACCAGCTCCGCCACCGGCTTGCCGAACTGCTCGGCAAGCGCCTCCTTGGAGACGCCGGTATCCTCGATCACGTCGTGCAGCATGGCGGACATCAGGCTTTGATGGTCCATGTGCATATTGGCGAGGATATTGGCCACGGCGAGCGGATGGGTGACGTAGGGTTCGCCGGAGCGCCGTCGCTGACCGTCGTGGGCCTGCTCGGCGTAGTAAAAGGCGCGCTTGACCTGTTGAATCTCGTCGGGGGGAAGATAGCCGCCAAGTCTGTCGGCCAGGTCGTCGATGGTGAACATTAGCGCGCCTTGATTGACAGCCTTACTCCTCGAAGGACATGCCCGGATCGCCTTCGCGGCGAATCCTGACAGGTGCCTCGATCGGCTCGTCCAGCACGGTGTGATCGACCAGTCCTGCGGCAATTTCGCGCAGCGCCATCACGGTAGGCTTGTCGTTTTCCCACGGCAGCTGGGCATCGCGTGAACCGCGCGACAGCTGACGCGCGCGCTGGGTGGAGATCATCACCAGCTTGAAGCGGTTTTCGACGTTTTCCAGACAATCTTCGACGGTGACACGTGCCATATTGGGTACATCCCGAAACTGTGAAGGTCTCCCGGCTGTCGCCGGAAATCCGAAAATGGAACATGACAGACTAGATTACTCGACGTTCGGCTACCCTGACAAGCGCCCTCAGCTGGGGTTATGACAACAGCGCCGCCAGCAACGGGCCGTGACTATCGCGCACCCGAGCCAGGCTCAGACGTCGGCTGATCACCAGTGACTGAAGCTCGCGCAGGGCCGTGGTGAAGTCATCGTTGATCACCAGATAGTCGTACTCTTCGTAGTGCGACATTTCACTGACCGCATCGCGCATGCGTCGGGCGATGGTGGCATGTTCATCGGTGCCACGGCTGGCCAGGCGCCGCTCCAGTTCGTCGCGCGACGGCGGCAGAATGAAGATCGACACCGCATCGGGCATCTGTTCGCGTACCTGGCGCGCTCCCTGCCAGTCGATTTCGAGAATCACGTCCTGGCCGGCCTCGAGCAGGGCTTCCACCGCCGGTCGGGAAGTGCCGTAGAAGTTGTCGAACACCCGGGCGTACTCGAAGAACTCGCCGCGCTCGATCATTGCCTCGAATTCGGCGACCTCGACGAAGTGGTAGTTGACGCCGTTCACCTCGCCGCGGCGCTGGCCTCGGGTGGTATGCGACACCGAAACTCGAATGCCATCGAGACTCTCGATCAGTTCGCGTACCAGCGTGGTCTTGCCGGCGCCGGAGGGCGCGGAAACGATGAAAAGCGTACCTTGGGACATAATCGGCATCCCTGTTGGACATCAAACATCTGGGTGAAGCGGCATGGGCCGGAGAACGCGCGCAGTATCGCATGAATTCGCGGTGCGCTGCAGGCGCTTTCCGTCCTCACCCTTGCTCGAGCCAATAAGCCCTGCTGAGTCGCCCCTAGAAGAATCATCGTTCAAGCAAAGTGCCTAGCCCCATGGGGGCCGTAGCTTTGGAGAGATTGATAACCAAGGCTGGCGGTAAAGAGTATGAGTAGCTATTGCTAGAAGGTGACGAATTGCTGGCTGAGGCCATGCTGGCCCGATGGTCGCCGCTGATGCTCTTACCCTGAGAGGCATCGCACCATGATGGTTCATGAATTGGCTGCAATATTGCGGGAGGAACATCACCGTCCGGATGGTGACTTCTTCCATGGCGTCGACTTGGAAGCCTATGCAGACAAACTGCTGCAAAAGGCGGAGCTGCTGGTGCATTATCGAGGGAGCGAGGTACTCGGTATCGTCGCCTTCTACTGCAATGATGTCGAAACGCTGTGCGGGTACCTGTCGCTAATGTGGGTGTCGCCGGAGGCGCGCGGTTCGGGTTTTGCACATGAATTACTAGATGCCGTCATCCGCATTATGGAAAGTAGGCGATTTCGCCATCTCAAGTTGGAAGTGCTTGCCGAAAATCATCGTGCCATCAACTTTTATCGCCGGGAGGGCTTCGAGGTGACTGACGCTAATAACGGCACTCTAATCATGGATTTGATGTTGCCTCGGCGCCAAGATTGACCTCGGAGGCAGACTGTTGATAAGCCTTGTGGGGCGCACTTAGGTTTACTCCCCTTGTACTCCCCGCTTGGCGCTGGCTAGAGCTGGATTTGGATAGACTTCATCGAGGGAGCCCGTGGCCATCACTCGATGTTCTGGATCTGTTCCCGCATCTGTTCGATCAGCACCTTGAGTTCCACCGCACAGCGGGTCGTGCTGGCCACCGCCGACTTGGACGAAAGCGTGTTGGCCTCGCGGTTCAGCTCCTGCATCAGGAAGTCGAGCCGGCGCCCCTTGGGGCCATTCTGACCGAGCTGACGTTCCACTTCGCTGACATGGGCCTCGAGCCGATCGAGCTCCTCGTCGACGTCGGCTTTCTGAGCGAGCAGTACCAGCTCGCCTTCAAGGCGCTGAGGGTCGAGCTCCGCCTTGACCGTCTCCAGGCGCTCCAACAGCAGAGTGCGCTGACGCTCTAGAATGGTCGGCATCAGCCGCCGCACCTCGGCGATCTGCTCGCGTACGCCGCTCAGGCGCTCGCAAATCATCACGGCGAGCTTGTCGCCTTCGCGAGCGCGGGCATCGATCAGCTCGTCGAGGGCGGCCTGAAACAGTGCCGTTGCCTCCGCTTTCACCAGATCGAGGTCGATGCCCTGTGATTCGAGCACGCCGGGATGCTCCAGTAGCGAGAGCGCATCCGGCATGGCAACTTGAGGCAGTGCCTCGCGGATCTCACCCAGTGCCGCGGCCAGGGCGACCAGTCGGGAGCGATTGACGGCTAGAGTTTCGCTGGCGTCGGTGGGCTCGAAGCGCAGGTGACACTCCACCTTGCCCCGCGTCAGACGCGTACGCAGTGCCTCACGAAAGGCGGGCTCAAGGTCGCGCAAAGCCTCGGGCAGGCGGAAGAAAGGTTCCAGATAGCGCTGATTCACCGAGCGCAGTTCCAGCTGCAGGCTGCCCCAGTCGTCTTCCCGACTCTGGCGGGCAAAAGCGGTCATGCTGTGAACCTTGCTTTGGTCAACCATCGTGGATCCCTCGTTCGGTCGGTGGCGTTTCAGGCGGCACGGACGCCATGTGAGACGAGGAGTTTAACCGATTCCCCGCCTCGACCGTGTAGAATGGCCAGCCATTCGACGCCGACAGCCGGTAGCGGCCAGCCTGGCACGGCGTCACATAGTTCGTATCGATTCGAGAGGTAGTATGGCTTCCGACCTGAAACGCCCGAGCGGACGGCGCCCCGACCAGCCCCGCGAGATTCGTCTGACACGCGAATATACCCGCCACGCCGAGGGCTCGGTACTGGTGGAGTTTGGCGACACCAAGGTGTTGTGCAATGCCAGCGTCGAAGCCGGCGTGCCGCGCTGGCTGCGCGGCAAGGGGCAGGGCTGGGTCACCGCCGAATATGGCATGCTGCCACGCGCCACGCATACCCGCAGCGGCCGTGAGGCATCGCATGGCAAGCAGGGCGGTCGCACCTTGGAGATCCAACGATTGATCGGTCGCTCGCTGCGTGCCGCGGTAAACCTGAAGAAGCTGGGCGAATTCACCATCACCGTGGACTGTGATGTCATTCAGGCCGATGGCGGCACTCGTACCGCCTCGATCACCGGTGGATGTGTGGCACTGATAGATGCCATTCGCTACCTGCAGCGCAAGAAGCTGATCAAGGGCGACCCTTTCCAGCAGCTGGTCAGTTCGGTGTCGGTAGGGGTTTACAAGGGCGTTCCGGTGGTAGATCTCGACTATCCGGAAGACAGCGCCGCGGGAACCGACATGAACGTGGTGATGGCCGAATCGGGTGGGTTGATCGAAGTGCAGGGCACCGCCGAGACGGGCGTGTTCTCGCGGGAAGAGCTCAACGCCATGCTGGAGCTGGCCGAGAACGCCGGGGCCCAGCTCTTCGAGCACCAGCGCGAGGCCCTGGGCATTCGTCGCTAAGTCTGCCTGCACGGCGCCGGATGAGATGAGCGCCGGGAAAGCTCATCCATCTACCGAGCGACGATATAGCTTCAAACGCATAGCGCCGGCCTACCAAGGCCGGCGCTATGCGTTCAGGGCAGAGCCCGGTCGCGACGATAAGGGAAAGCGTCAGAGCGTAAGATCGTACTCGACAAACAGCGGAGCGAACTCGCTGAAGGTGGCGTCGTAGTCGATCCAGGCATCGACCACGTGGCGGCGCAGGTTGGGCCCGACGATCTGATAATCGATACGCCAACCTTCCTGACGTGAACGCGGCTCGTCCTGCTCGAGCTTGGGCCACCAGGTATATTCGCCGGCGTCGCGGTTGATCTCGCGGAAGGTGTCGATGAAGCCTGTGGGGCCGAACACCTGGTCCATCCAGGCGCGCTCTTCGGGCTTGAAGCCAGGCGTGGTTTGGTTGTCGGCCCAGTTTTCCAGGTCGATGGTCTTGTGAGCGATGTGCCAGGTACCGCAGATGATGTACTCGCGACGCTTGCGGGCCATCTTGTTCAGGTATTCCTGATACTGGGCCATGAACGCCTGCTTGGCGGCATAGTCGCTACCGTCGGGCATCAGGAAGCTGGCAATGCTGAAGCGGTCATAGTCGGCCTGCAGGAAGCGCGCCTCGTGATCGCACTGGGGAAAACCGAGGCCGTACATGATCGCCTTGGGAATCTTGCGGCAGTAGATGCCTACGCCGGAGAAGCCGTCTTCTTCGGCATCCAGGAAGTAGCCTTCGTAGCCTTCCGGGTAGAGGATGCTGTCATCCAGCTCGAAGCTCTTGGCCTTGAGGTTTTGTACGCAAATGACGTCGGCATCCTGTTCCGCCAGCCAGTCGAGAAAACCTCGTCCGACGGCTTCACGAATGCCGTTGACATTGATGGTGGCAATTTTCATACATGGTCCCTTTGACGTCGCGCGTGTATGATACCCGACGTTTCGACGTTTGGGTAAATGGCCCGCATGGATATTCGTGTTAATACGCCAGGATTCCATGCCATAGGGCTTATGGATAGCAGGGGGAGCGCCGTGACGGCCAGCATGAAAGCCTATCAGCGAGAATTCATCGAGTTCGCAATCGACCAGGGCGTGCTGAAGTTCGGCGAGTTCACCCTCAAGTCTGGCCGCGTCAGCCCCTACTTTTTCAATGCCGGCCTGTTTCGCACCGGCAGTGCGCTGGCTCGCCTCGGCCGTTTCTACGCCAATGCCATCGAGTCAAGCGGACTAGCGTTCGACGTGCTGTTCGGACCGGCCTACAAGGGCATTCCCCTTGCCGCGACCGCTGCGGTGGCGCTGGCCGATCATCACGGGCGCGATCTGCCCTTCGCCTTCAACCGCAAGGAGGCGAAAGCGCACGGCGAAGGGGGTAACATCGTCGGCGCCGAGCTTGCCGGGCGTATCCTGATCATCGATGACGTGATCACCGCAGGTACCGCCATCCGTGAAGTGATGTCGCTGATCGAGGCTGCCGGTGCCGACGCCGCAGGCGTGGTCATCGCTCTCGACCGCCAGGAGCGCGGCGAGGGTGCGCAGAGCGCCATCCAGGAGGTCGAGGCACGCTACGACATGCCGGTGATCAGCATCGTCACGCTGAACATGGTGCTGGCCTATCTCGAGCAGCAGTCGAGCGAAGAACTACAGGGTCACGCGGCCGCCATACGCGACTATCGTGCGCGCTACGGCGTCGCTGCCCAGTGATTTGTGAAGCGCGATTCAAGCGCATTTTTGAGGAGTCGTCGATGAAAACGCTTGGACACTTCGCCAAGGCCGCGCTGGCCACCGGCATTCTGTTCGCTGCCGCCGGAGCCCATGCTGCCGGTAGCCTGGACCTCAACCTCGGCCCCGATGCCGTGCAGTTCGAGGCGGCGGGTGAGATCGCTCACGGCGTGGCACTGGGTGGCGGCATTCTCCACAGCGACTACCGTGAAGACGCCACCATCTATCATGCCCAGCTGCTCGGCGCGCAGCGCACCCGTGAGCGCGACGTAGGCATCGGCGCCCGCTGGACTCAGTACGACACCGACTACGGCAACGGCGGCGGCTTGGGCCTGGGTGGCTACGGCTACGTCTATCTGCCCCAGGCGCCAGCGGTTTCACTGGGCGGTTACGGGTTCTACACCCCTTCGGTAGTCACCAGTGGCGACCTCGACGATGGCTACGAATTCGGCGTGCGCGCGCGCTACGCCTTCACGCCCAATGTCGACGGCTACGTCGGTTTGCGCCAGGCGGCGGCCGATTTCGACAACCGCCACGGCAACCGCACCCTGGACCGTGGCGCCCAGGTCGGGGTTCGTCTGAGCTTCTGATCGCCCCCGCTGTACCGGCGGGCCCCTGCGGGGGCCCGCCTGCGTTGAGGCAGCTGCCATGCTCGATGTCGTGCTCTTCGAACCCGAGATTCCGCCCAACACGGGCAATTTGATCCGGCTCTGTGCCAATAGCGGCTTTCGCTTGCACTTGATCGAACCGCTGGGCTTCGTGCTCGACGACAAGCGGCTGCGCCGCGCCGGGCTCGACTACCATGAGTGGGCGGCAGTGCGGGTACACCGCGACTGGCCGGCCTTTGTTGAGGCCGTGAAGCCCCAGCGTGTTTTCGCCGTTTCGACCCGTGGCCGCACCGGCTACCACGAACCGAGCTATCGCCCCGGTGATACGCTGCTATTCGGCCCCGAGACCCGCGGCCTGCCCCAGGCCATGCTCGATTCCCTGCCACACGACCAGCGTTTGCGCATTCCCATGCTGCCGGACAGCCGCAGCCTGAATCTCTCCAACGCCTGCGCCATCCTGGTATTCGAGGCCTGGCGCCAACTGGGCTTTGCCGGCGCAGTGGATCACGAACTGCGCAGCGAGGCACACCCATGAGCATTCAGCAGCGTCTTGCCAAGCTCAACCCCCGCCAGCAGGAGGCGGTGCGCTACATCGACGGCCCCTGCCTGGTGCTGGCGGGCGCCGGGTCGGGCAAGACCAGTGTGATCACTACCAAGATCGCCTATCTGGTGCAGGAGTGCGGCATGAGCGCCCGACGCATCGCTGCAGTGACCTTCACCAACAAGGCCGCCCGGGAGATGAAGGAGCGGGTGGGGCAGATGCTCAAGGGCAAGGAGGGGCACGGCCTCACCGTTTCGACTTTCCATACCCTGGGCCTCAACATCATCCGCGGCGAACTCAAGGCGCTGGGCTACAAGCCGGGCTTCTCGCTGTTCGATCCCGAGGATGCCAAGGCGCTGCTGCGCGACCTGATGAACAAGGATGCCCAGGTCGATGCCGAGCAGATCAACGCCGTGCAGCATCAGATCTCGGAATGGAAGAACGACCTGGTGCTGCCGGGCCAGGCGCTTTCTCACGCAGCGGATGAGGATGCGCAGTACGCCGCCCGTGTCTACGAGGCCTATGTGCGCCACCTAAAGGCCTACAACGCGGTGGACTTCGACGACCTGATCCTGCTGCCGGTAGTGCTGCTCAAGGACAATCCTGAGGTGTTGGCGCGCTGGCGGCGCAAGATCCACTACATGCTGGTGGACGAGTACCAGGACACCAACGTTTCCCAGTACCTGCTGGTCAAGCTGCTGATGGAGGAGCGCAAGACCTTCACCGTGGTGGGCGACGACGATCAGTCGATCTATGCCTGGCGCGGAGCGCGGCCGGAGAACCTGGTGACCCTGGGCGAGGACTTCCCACGCCTCAACGTGATCAAGCTGGAGCAGAACTACCGCTCCACCGGGACCATCCTGCGGGCCGCCAATACCCTGATCGCCAACAATCCACACGTCTACGAGAAGACGCTGTGGTCGGAGATGGGCCAGGGGGCGCCGATCCGTGTGGTAGTGAACCGCCATGAGGAGGCCGAGGCCGAGCGCGTGGCCAGCGAGATCCTCACCCGACGCATCAAGGAGCGTGCCGAGTGGCGCGACTTCGCCGTGCTCTATCGCGGCAACTTCCAGGCCCGCCTGCTCGAACTGAAACTCCAGCACTACCAGATTCCCTATAAGCTCTCTGGCGGCACCTCCTTCTTCTCGCGCAACGAGATCAAGGACGCCATGGCCTACCTGCGCCTGCTGATCAATCCGGCCGACGATAACGCCTTCCTGCGCATCGTCAACGTACCGCGCCGCGAGATCGGCCCCGGCACCTTGGAAAAGCTCGCCAACTATGCCAACGACCCGGCCACCGGACGCGGCATCTCGCTGTTCGATGCCTGTCATGAGCTGGGTTTGGAACAAGTGCTTCCGGCGCGGGCGGTCGAGCGCCTGGCACGCTTCACCCATTTCATCGACGGCGTGCGCCGGCGTATGGATGAGGGCGATGCCCTGGCCGCGATACGCGGCATGTTGCACGAGATGGACTACGAGGCGTGGCTCTACCAGAACGCCAGCGCACCGACCATTGCCGAAAAACGCATGGCCAACGTCTGGACGCTGATCGACCAGCTCGAAAAGTCGATGAAACGCGATCCCGAGGAGATCGAGGCGGAAGACAGCGCCGAGACCGATGACGTGGAAGCGGCCATCTCGCGGCTGGTGCTACGCGATATTCTCGAACAGCAGGCTGAAGAGGACGATACCGACAAGGTGCAGCTATTGACCATGCACGCCTCCAAGGGACTCGAGTTCCCCCACGTCTACCTGATGGGCCTCGAGGAAGAGCTGTTGCCCCACCGCAACGCCATCGAGGCCGGCACGGTGGAGGAGGAGCGTCGCCTGGCCTATGTCGGCATTACACGGGCGCGCCAGACCCTGACCCTGACCCTGGCGCGCCAGCGCAAGGCCTTCGGTGAGCTGATGGACTGTGCGCCGAGCCGCTTTCTCGACGAGCTGCCGGCAGATGACCTGGAGTGGGAAGGGCGGCCGGACCGCGAGGACCCGGAGAAGAAGCAGGCGCGGGGTCAGGACGCCATCGCCGGGCTGCGCTCTCTATTGGGCTGAGGGCTCTCTATTAGCTATTAGGCTGAGGGCACCCTCATTGGGCTGAGGGCTCCTTCTCACCAACGCAAACGGGGCGCCACAGGCGCCCCGTTCGTGTGTTGTGACTCTCGGGTTAGAGAGTCGGTTCTACCAGGAAGTCGGTGGCTGCACGGACTTCGTCGTCGGAGAGGTTGGCATGACCACCCTTGGGTGGCATGGCACCGATGCCGTTGATGGCATGCTCATAGATGGTGTCCATGTCCTGCTCCAGGCGCTCGGCCCAGTGGCCGTCATTGCCACGAATCGGCGCACCGGCAGCACCGGTCATGTGGCAGGCCATGCAAGCCTGGTTGTAGATGGCCTCGCCGTCGATACCGGCCCATGCCGGCTCATCATCGGCTGCGGCGGCCTCTTCAGTAGTGGCCTCCGCGACAGCTTCGTCTTCCACGGCTTCGTCAGCTGCAACGGCAGCGGCTTCCGCTTCTTCGTCCACCGGACCCTCTTCGGTCACGGCTTCTTCATCTGCAGCAGCCTCTTCGGCGGGGGCTTCGTCTTCAGTCGGCGCTTCATCAGCGGCTTCCTCGCCACCCACTTCCGGTACGTCCATTACCGGCTCGAGCAGGTAAGCGGTAGAGGCTGCGACTTCTTCATCGGAGAGGTTGGGGTTGCCACCACGGGCCGGCATGGCATTGAAACCGTTGATGGAGTGATCCAGCAGCGTATCCCAGCCCTTGTCGATGCGGTCGGCCCACTCGTCTTCGTTGTCGCGACGCGGGGCGCCGGCAGCGCCGGTATCGTGACAGGCCATGCACACACGCTGGTAGATGGCGCCGCCATCGATGCCGTTGGCTTCAGCCTCGCCATTGCCGTTGGCTGCCGCAGCGGCAGTACCGCAGTCGCCGCCTACCAGGCAGAGCTGGCCTGCCGGACGCAGACGTTCGGCAATGGCATCGCGGTCCACTTCAGCCTGAACGGACGCAGCGCCCGCGGTCAGGCCCATGGTGGCCAGACACCCCAAGATCAGTTTGCTGGATTTCACTCTCACCACCTCTCGACGGTCCTGTAATCGTTATCTGCCCATGGCGATGTCGGTACGCGACGGCCGGGCGCCGTTGAACACAATGCGCACTAGTATACCGACATCGCAAACCGCTGGAAAACGCCGTTGCCCACGCCTTTGGCATGAGGGGCTCCCGTTACGGCTGGCAAGCCCTGCGGGCCAAGGGTATCGTAGTGGGCATCTTTTAAGCGATTGCCACTGACGACGCGAGGCCCGCGTGTACGATTTCATCATCCTGGGTGGCGGCATCCTCGGCCTCTCCACCGCCATGCAACTCATCGAGCGCTATCCCGACAAGAAGATGTTGCTGCTGGAGAAGGAGAGTGGCCCCGCGCAGCACCAGACCGGGCATAACAGCGGTGTCATTCATGCCGGGGTCTACTACACCCCTGGCAGCCTCAAGGCTCGCTTCTGCCTTGAGGGCAATCGCGCCACGCGGGACTTCTGCGACCGGCATGCCATCGCTTACGATGTCTGCGGCAAGCTGCTGGTGGCCACCAATGAGCAGGAGGTGCAGCGCATGGAAGCGCTGTGGGAGCGGACCGCTGCCAACGGCCTCGAGCGAGAGTGGCTATCGGCAGGGGAGCTGCAGGAGCGCGAACCGAATATCACCGGCCTGGGGGCCATTTTCGTGCCTTCGAGCGGCATCGTCAGCTACGCTCGTGTGGCCGAGGCCATGGCCGAAGAGTTCCAGCGGCACGGCGGCCAGGTCCGCTACGAACATCAAGTTATCGGCCTTTCCGAGCGCACCGGTGAGGTGATCGTCAGCACCTCGCAGGGAGAATTCAACAGCCGCTATCTGGTGACCTGCTCCGGGCTGATGGCCGATCGGGTGGTGCGGCTGCTGGGCCGCGACCCGGGCTTCACCATCTGCCCGTTTCGGGGCGAATACTATCGCTTGTCCGACCGGCACAGCGATATCGTCAAGCACCTCATATATCCCATTCCTGATCCCAGCATGCCGTTCCTCGGTGTCCACCTGACCCGTATGATCGATGGCTCCGTGACCGTGGGCCCCAACGCCGTGCTGGCCTTCAAGCGCGAAGGCTACCGCAAGACGGACGCCTCCCTTCTCGATATGGCGCGAATGTTCAGCAACCCTGGAATTCTCAAGGTGCTGGGACGCAACCTGCGCCCGGGCATGCACGAGATGAAGAACTCGCTTTGGCGCCGTGGCTACCTGGAAGAGGTACGCAAGTACTGCCCCAGCCTGACCCTGGACGACCTGGAGCCCTGGCCCGCCGGCGTGCGCGCTCAGGCGGTTTCCCGCGACGGCCGACTGATCGACGATTTCCTCTTCGTCAATACTCGGCGCACCGTCAACGTCTGCAACGCCCCATCGCCGGCGGCGACCTCGGCTCTGCCGATCGGACGGCACATACGCGAAAAGGTCTGCGAGATGGTGCAGTCCAACTGACGCCAATCTCGTTCGCAGGGAGTGCGCCCCCTGACGTCTATTGAGCAACGCGAGGCAAGCCCATGGCCAAGCGCTTACCCATCGCCTGGCGCCGGGCTCTGTTCCGGCAGGGGCATATCCTGCTCGCAGCAGGGCTTTTGGCCATATGGACTCTGTTGAAACCAGGACTTGCCGCGCCCTTGCTATTGCCATTCTGGATAGTCTCGGCGCAGCTGATCTTTGCCGGCAGCTTCGAGGCGGCACGCCAGCGGCGCCGGGCCTGGCTAGGACAGTACTTGCTTACTGCCTCGCCATGGCATCGCTGGTTGCGCGGAGGTGTGCTGATGGCGCTAGGCCATCAATTGGTCGCCATTGTCCTGTCACTGCTTCTGCTAGTGAAACTGCGGCTCGTTCCATCGGTCTATTGGCTCATACTCTGCACAGCGATAGTGATTTTGGTGGTGAGCCAGAAAGCCATCCGCAGGCGGGTGCGGCGCCATGTCGTGGGCAACTTCGTTTCAGCGCTTTCGCGACGTCTGGTGATGTGGCCGGCGGGCCTGCTGCTAATGTTGCTGCTGGTACTCACCGCAGTATGGCTACCGCAACCCTACCTGGTTGGCCTGGGCTGGGAGGAGAGCCTGATTCGCCACATCTCGACCGCTGCGGGCGATAGTCTTCTGGGTATGCTCGAGCGCCTTGGGCAGGCGCTGGAGTTGACCCAGTACTGGGCCATGCAGAACGCTCTGGAATGGAGCGGGTTCGGTCAAGGCCTGGCCCTGCTCGGCTGGCTGTTACTGCTGTTCACCCATAGCGCCTTTGCCTGGGCATTCATCAGAGTGTTGATCGGTGCCGATACCCTGCGCGATATGGTCGAGCGAACACACGATGCTGAATCGAAGGACATGTCATGAAGACCCTGGTCGAGCCCATGCGGCGACTTCCGGCCGCTTCCTGGGGCCTGACGCTGCTGCTCTTATTGCTGCTGCTGGCGGGGCTCGGGTACGCCCATCAGCAACTGCAGGAGCGCAGCGAAGCGCCGCTATTCCGAGTCGTCATCAATGGCGAGACGCTGGTGCTCGATGGCGAAGCCCGCGCTGCCTTGGGCCAGGAGTTCAACGTGCTTGCCGGCAGGCTGGACCTGCATCTACGCAACGAAATGCAGGCATGGCTCGATGCGCGTCTCGACACGGCTTTCTTGCCGCTGGAGAGTGCGGTGTCGGACTATCTCGACTGGCACTTTTCGCTACGGGGTAGCTACCTGCGTCTGGCCATGGCAATCGGTGGCGATCTCGACGATTGGCTGGAGGCGCAGTTCCTCGAGCGGGTGGTGGAGCGCAGTGACATTGCAGTGGCGCTGGAATCCCTGGAAGAGGAGTTCGGCGAGAGGATCGTTCAGGTACAGCAGCGGGTCGTGGAGGAGATAGGCAGTACCCTGCAGGCAAGCTACAGCCATCGGCAAATCTCGCAGGGTGCTGCGGAAACGGCACCCACCCTGGACCTCGACTTGGTGCTCGAACGTACCCTTAGCGGTGGTTGGGATGAAGTTCGCTGGAGCGCGGCGGGAGCCGGCGGCGCCGCCGGAATGCTCGCCGGCCGAGCGCTGGCCCAGCGCCTGGTGGCTGGCCCGGCCATGCGGGGCTCGCAGGCCTTGGTAGCCCGTGTCGCACCGCGCCTGGGCATGCATGCGGCCCGTTCGCTGGGCACCGGTGCGGCCACCACGGCCGCCACCTCGCCCACCGGCCCTGGGGCACTGGTGGCAGGCACCGCCGCTATGGCTGTCGCCCTGGCGGGCCTCGTCGGCACCGAGTATGCCCTGCTCAAGGCCGAAGAGAGCCGCTACCGTGACGAGATGCATGCCGAGCTGGAAACCGAGATAGCGCGCGCCAAGGCCGAGACGCGGCATGCATTCGAGTCGGCCGCACATGCCAGGTCCCAGGCGCTGGGGCAGAGCTTGGAGCAAGCCATTCAGGACGCCGAAGCGTCGGCGCAAGTGCCGTCGCAGTATCGTATTCTGGGAAGCCGGTAAGCGGTGCGTCGGGCTGGACAGCCTGGGCGGCGACGGTTACGATGTTGGCCGCTTCTCAGCAAGCAAAGCGCCCGTAGCTCGGTTGGGCGTAGCCGAAAGGGAGTGTTGTGCAGCGCAACGCGCTGCCGGTAGGCGGAAGCCGATGAGGCTAGCGTCGACCACCCAAAGCGCCCGTAGCTCAGTTGGATAGAGTGTTGGCCTCCGAAGCCAAAGGTCGCTGGTTCGAATCCAGCCGGGCGCGCCACGAATTCGAAGCCCCACGGCCATGCCGTGGGGCTTTTTTCTTATCTGGAACCACCACTTTTCGCGGCCTTCCAGGCCGCCACTAGGGCGCGTGCCTGTTCGCCGACCCGTTCGGGCGTCTGACCTGGCCGATAGAGGGCGCTGCCCAGGCCGGCGCCGTCGATGCCGGCGGCGCGCCAGGCTGGCATGGTTTCGGTATCGATACCCCCTACGGCGTAAAGCAGGGTGCCGGTGGGCAGCACGGCGCGCATCGCCTGCATCCCGGCGATGCCCATTTGAACGGCGGGAAAGAGCTTGAGCCCGGTGGCGCCGGCATCCAGGGCGTCGAAGGCCTCGCTGGGCGTGAGCACGCCCGGCCAGCTCTGCAGGCCCAGACGGCTGGCCGCCGCGATCACCGCCGGGCGGCAGTTGGGCGAGACGGCAAGCCGGCCACCGGCAGCGTGGACCTCATGGACCTCCCTTTCCGTGAGCACCGTGCCGGCACCCACCAGGGCGCGGTTGCCCAGCGCTTCGCTCAGGCGGCGTATGCTGTTCAGGGGCTGGGGTGAGTTGAGCGGCACTTCGAGGGTAGTGATGCCGGCGGCGAGCACCGCCTCGCCCACCGCTACCGCCTCGTCGGGAGTGACGCCGCGCAGAATGGCGATCAGGGGCAGGCTCATGGTCTCTCCTTGAGTAAGTCAGTCACGGGCGCGGTGTCGCGAATTGGCTTCGGCCAAACCCAAGCCGGCCAGCACCGTGGCCTCGCCGTCGAAGCGCCGGCTGCTGCAACCCAGGGCTTCCAGCGCCAGTGCGTAGCGGGAGCAGAGCTCCGTGCTGCCGATCAGCGTGACGGGGGCGTCATGCCTCAGCTCGTCGGCAAGGACGGACAGCTCCAGGCCAATGACGAGCCCCGAAAGGCGCGCGTCCAGGTGGAGTCGCCTGGCCTGGCCGTGGGGCAGCGAGTCGTCGAGCAGATCGGCGGCGCGCAGGGCGAACAGCCGCTGGCTGAAGCGTCCGGGGTCGGTAGCTGCCTCGTGTACCGCGGTGGCGAACGCCTCGCTGCAGCCGGGCTCGTCGAGCCGGGCTGCGCTCACCGAATGCTTGAGCACCGACTGGCTGGCCAGTAGCGCATACAGCTCGCCGGTGAGCGAAGTGGCGAAGCGCATCACCGTGCCCGCCTCGAGCCAGACCCACTTGGCGTGAGTGCCTGGCAGGCAGACCAGCCCCGTGAAGTCGGGCTCGAGCGCCACCAGCCCGGCCAACTGGGTCTCCTCGCCGCGCATCACGTCGAAGCCTCGCGCCGCGTCATCGGCATGCTGGCACAGTCCTGGCAGCAGGCGCACGTGCAAGCGCGGGTCGCGCACCGTCGGCGCGACGGCGCCACGGGTCAGTTGGTCCAGGCGTGTCGGCACCGGTAGATAGGCCGCCTCACGCCAGCCCTGGCGGGCACCGGCCATGCCGCAGATCCACACCGGCACGTGGCCGGATACCGGCAGCCAGTCGCCGATCGCCTCGAGCAGCGCGGGCTCGTAGTGTTCCGGGCTCAGGGCCAGCATGCCGATGCCGCTGCCTGCCCGGGCCAATACCTCGCCCCGTGCGTCCATGGCCCAGGTGCGCAGATGGCTCGAGCCCCAGTCCACCGCAACCCACGCCAGCCGTGCATGCACCTCACCGTTCATGTCCGCTCTCCTCACCACTCGGCAATGGAGCCGTCTTCATGGCGCCATACCGGGTTGCGCCAGCGATGGCCGACCTTGGCCCGCTCCTCGACGAACGCCTCGTCGATCTCCACGCCGAGCCCCGGTCCCTGGGGAATGGTACAGAAGCCCTCCGCAATGGCCAGCACCGACTTGTCGACCAGATAGTCGAGCACGTCGTTGCCCTGGTTGTAGTGAATGCCCATGCTCTGCTCCTGGATGAAGGCGTTGTGGCACACCGCATCCAGCTGCAGCGAGGCGGCCAGGGTCAGAGGGCCGAGCGGGCAGTGCGGCGCGAGGGCCACGTCGTGAGCCGAGGCCAGCGTGGCGATCTTCAGCCCCTCGCTGATGCCACCGCAGTGGGAAAGGTCGGGCTGCACGATGTCGATCATGCCCGCGGCCAATAGGTCGCGGAATTCGAAGCGGGTGTGCAGCCGCTCGCCGGTAGCCAGCGGGTAACTCAGGCCCCCGGCAATGTGCTTGAGTGCCGGCAAATGCTCGGGCGCTAGTGGCTCCTCGACGAACATCGGATGGTAGGGCTCCAGCTCGCGCAGCAGCGCCTTGGCCATGGGCCGATGCACCCGGCCGTGGAAGTCGATAGCGATGCCCACTTCGGGCCCCACCGCCTCGCGCGCTTCGGCCACGCGCGCCACCGCCTCGTCGATCTTGCGGTGCGAGTCGACGATCTGCATCTCGGCGGTGCCGTTCATCTTGAAGGCGGTGAAGCCGCGCTCCACCAATTCCCTGGCTCCCGCTCCCACGTCGCTTGGCCGGTCGCCGCCGGTCCAGGCGTACATGCGCATGCGCTCGCGCACCGCGCCGCCAAGTAGCTGATGCACCGGCACCCCGAGGTCGCGTCCCTTGAGATCCCACAGCGCCTGGTCGATACCGGCGATGGCGCTCATCAGGATCGGGCCGCCGCGATAGAAGCCGGCGCGGTACATCGTGTTCCACAGGTGTTCGATACGGTGCGGATCCTCGCCGACCAGGTAGTCGGCAAGCTCATGCACGGCGGCTTCGACGGTGGCGGCGCGCCCCTCAATGACCGGTTCGCCCCAGCCGTAGCAGCCCTCGTCGGTCTCGATCTTGAGGAACAGCCAGCGTGGCGGCACCTGCCAGGTCTTGAGTCGAGTGATTCTCACCAGCGGTCTCCTCGGTACATGCGGCCGCGGGATACGGCTTCGTCGGCGTGGGGGCGTATCCTGTCGGCCTGCGGGTCACTCTCGCTGCCGCCGCGGCAGGATACGCCCCGGGTTCATCAGGTCATCGGGATCGAACAGCGCCTTGATGCCTACCACCAGCTCGCGCTCTACCGGTGAGAGCCGGGCCAGATAGGCGGGTTGCTTGGTGCGACCGATGCCGTGTTCGGCGCTTATGCTGCCGCCGAAATCGTCGAGCAGGGAGAACAATTGCACCTCCAGGGCGTGGAGATGATCGTACTTCTCGGCCTCGGGCATTGTCGGCGGTGGCAGGACGTTGAAATGCAGATTGCCATCGCCGACGTGACCATAGGCGATGATCTCGCAGTCGGGCGAGGATTCTCTGATGCGGCGGCTGGCCGCGTCGACGAAGGCCGGGATCGCCGAAATGGGCACCGATATGTCGGTGCGCAGGTGCTCGCCGCGGCGGCGCTGGCCCTCCAGCATGCTCTCGCGGAATTGCCACAGCTGTTGCGACTGGCTCTCGCTGGCGGCCAGGGCACCGTCCAGTATCAGGTTGCGGGCCATGCCTCGCTCCAGCAGGTGTTCTAGCATGCCGCCGAGATCCAGCGACCCGCTGGCGCTGACCTCCAGCAACACATACCAGGGGTAGTGCTGCTGCATGGGATCGCTGAGCGTGGAGGTGGCCTCCATGGCGAGCTCGATGCAGCGCCGCGGAATCAGTTCGAAGGCGCTGAGCAGGTCGCTGCAGTCGCGCCGGGCGAGGCCGTAGAGCTCGATCACCGCTTCCAGGGAGTCCAGGCCGAGCAGCGCTGTGCGTGACTGAACGGCCCGCGGGGTGAGCTTGAGCACGGCCCCGGTGACAATTCCCAGCGTACCCTCGCTGCCGAGGAAGAGCTGCCTGAGAGCGTAGCCGCGATTGTCCTTGTGCAGCTCGGTCATGGCGCTCCACAGGCGACCGTCCGGCAGTACCACTTCGAGGCCGAGCACCAGCTGGCGCATCATGCCGTAGCGCAGCACGTTGAGCCCGCCGGCGTTGGTGGCGACATTGCCACCGATCTGGCAGCTGCCCTGGGCGCCGAGAGCCAGCGGGAAGTCGCACTCGTGCTCCGCCGCGGCCTGCTTGACGCTGTCGAGAATACAGCCGGCATCCACGCTCATGGTGAAGTTGATCGCATCGACGCTGCGCACGCGGTTCATGCGTTCGAGGCTGATCACCAGTTCGTTGCCCTCGGCGGCAGGCAGGGCGCCAGCCACCAGGCCGCTGTGTCCGCCCTGGGGCGCCATGGGCACGCCGTGCTCCCGGCACAGGCGCACTGTCGCGACGACCTCCGCCGTGCTGGCGGGGCGCGCTACCGCCAGCGGCATGCCGAGCCTGATACCGGCCCAGTCCGACACGTAGCGGACCATGCTTTCAGGCTCGCGTAGCAGGCCTCGCTCGCCGAGGCATCCGGCGAGCACTTCGAGAAAGGCGTCTCGCTCCATGTCAGCTCTCCTCGTGCCAGGCGGTGCCACCCGGGAAGCGGTGCCGGACCAGGGACTCAGGGTGCATCGTAATGCTGTAGCCCGGGGCCTCGGGCACGCGATAACGTCCCTGCTCGATGATTACCGGGTCGACGAAGTGTTCGTGAAGATGGTCGACATACTCCAGCACGCGCCCCTCCAAGCTGCCCGCCACAGCGATATAGTCGAACAGTGAGACGTGCTGGACGTATTCACACAGCCCAACGCCACCGGCATGGGGGCAGACCGGCACGCCGAACTTGGCGGCCATCAGTGCTACCAGAATTACCTCGTTGAGCCCGCCCAGGCGCGCTGCATCGAGCTGGCAGTAGTCGAGCGCCTCGGCCTGGAAGAACTGCTTGAACATCACCTTGTTGTGGCAATGCTCGCCGCTTGCCACTCCGATGGGGGCGACGCGGTGGCGAATCTCGGCGTGGCCGAGGATGTCGTCGGGGCTGGTGGGCTCTTCGATCCACAGCGGATCGAATTCGGCCAGGCGGCGCATCTTGGTGATCGTTTCGTCGACGTCCCAGACCTGGTTGGCATCCATCATCAGCACGTTGTCCCAACCGATCTCCTCGCGCAGCAGGGCGGCACGGCGAACGTCTTCCTCCTGATCGCCACCGATCTTCTGCTTGAAGTGGGTCCAGCCCTCGGCGAGCGCTTTCCGCGCCAGGCGGCGAACCTTGTCGTCGGAGTAGCCGAGCCAGCCGGCCGAAGTGGTGTAGGCGGGAAAGCCGTCGCGCTTCATCTCGGCTTCGCGCTCGGCCTTGCCAGCCTTCCGCTTGCGCAGTAGTGCGATAGCTTCCTCGGGGGTGAGAGCGTCGGTGACGAAGCGGAAGTCCAGACAGCGCACCAGCTGTTCTGGCGACATGTCGACCAGCAGTTTCCAGATGGGTTTGCCTTCGCGCTTGGCCCATAGGTCCCATACCGCATTGACCAGGGCCGCGGTAGCCAGGTGGATCGCGCCCTTGTCGGGGCCAATCCAGCGCAGTTGGCTGTCGCCGGTGATCTCGCGCCAGAAGCTGCCCATGTCGGTGGTGATCGAGGCCAGCGTGCGGCTCTCGACCAGGTGGGCCAGGGCATTGACCGCCGCGACGACGATCTCGTTGCCACGGCCGATGGTAAAGGTGAGGCCGTGCCCCTCCGGGCCATTGTCATCAACGTGCAGTATCACGTAAGTGGCGGAGTAGTCCGGCGCGGCGTTCATGGCATCCGAACCGTCGAGGGAGCGGGAAGTGGGAAAGCGGATATCCTGAACTTCGACCCGGGTGATAGTGGTCATGCGGCCTCCTTGCGGGGGGGACTGGCGTTTCGAGGGTCTGGCGTTTGGCCAGGGCTCACCTATCATGGTATGTGTCGTGATGTATGACAGGTATGCCAGTGCGGTTCACTTTAGCGTATCTACGCAAGCCGGGTCGACAGGCGTGACCGGCAGTGTGGACAGGCGATGAGTGTGGGCCGGCACAGACGAACAGCGAAGGGGAGCGGGCATGTTGGATGAGTGGAAGGGAAAGCGTGTTTTGATCACCGGGGCCAGCCGCGGTATCGGTGCGGCCGTGGCGCGCCAGCTCGGTGCGCTGGGGGCGCGGGTTGCAGTGCATTATCACGCCAGCGCCGACGCGGCGGAGGCGGTGGCCCGCGACATACGGGCGGCAGGCGGGGAGGCCGTGGTCATCAGGGGCGATGTCAGCCGCTCCGAGCAGGCGCGGCGTGTCGTCGACGAGGCCGCCGAGCAGCTGGGTGGACTGGATCTGTTGATCAACAACGCCGGCGATATGCTGGGACGGGTCGCGCTGGCCGAGATAGACGACGAGCATTTCGACCGGGTAATGGACCTCAACGTGCGCTCGGTGGTGATGGTCTCCCGGGCTGCGCTGCCGCACTTCAAGCGTGCCGGCGGCGGCAACATCATTCATACCACGTCGATTGCGGCCCGCAATGGCGGTGGGCCGGGTGCAGGGCTCTACGCTGCGGCAAAAGGTTTCGTCAGTACCATGACCCGCAATATGGCCAAGGAGCTGATGGACGACAACGTCCGTGTCAACGCCGTGGCGCCGGGGGTCATCGCCACCGATTTCCACGTGCGTCACTCCACCGAGGAGCAGCTGGCCGCAGTGTCCGCTTCCATCCCCATGGGGCGCACGGGGGTCGCGGAGGAGTGCGTAGGCGCCTACGTGTTCCTCGGTACCGATAGCATGAGCGGCTACGTGACCGGGCAGATCGTCGAGGTCAACGGCGGCCAGTTGATGCCATGAGCAAGATAACGCTCGTACCCGACTATGAGCTCGTCATCACCATGGGCGACCCTGCCGGCATCGGCCCGGAGATAATTTGCCGCGCCCTGGGCGACATGACGGAGCGGGAGCGAGACAGCCTCCTGCTGGTGGGGGATGCCGCGATCTATCGTCGGGCCGCTGCGCTGGTAGGCGCTGCGTTCGATTTCGCCCCGCTGGAGGAGGCCCGCCCCGGCGACGGGCGCGTGGCCGTGGCCGAGGTCGACGCGCTCGAGGCGCAATCCATGCCCGACGGATGCATCAGTGCCGCCGGCGGCGACCTGGCGTTTCGCTGCGTCAGGCGTGCCGTGGAGCTGGTCCAGAGCGGTCGTGCGCAGGTGATCGTCACCGCACCGCTGAACAAGGCGGCGTTGCATGCGGCTGGCCATCACTACGACGGCCACACCGGCATGCTGGCGGCGCTCACCGGGGCGCCCTCCTCGTTCATGCTGCTGGCCTCCGAGCGGCTGTCGACGCTGCATGTCTCTACCCACGTGTCTCTGCGCGAGGCGATCGAGCGCGTCAGCGAGGCGCGTATCGCCGCCACCGTGGAGGTGGGGCACGAGCATCTGGTGAAGATGGGCATATCCCAGCCGCGAATCGCCGTGGCCGGCCTCAACCCCCACTGCGGTGAAGGCGGTATCTTCGGCGACGAGGACGAGCGCATCATTGCCCCGGCGGTGCGCCAGCTGCAGCAGCACGGCTTCGACGTGATAGGGCCGATCTCGGCCGATAGCGTCTTCTATCGTGCCACTCGTGGTGAGTTCGATCTGGTCGTGGCCCAGTATCATGACCAGGGCCATATCCCGGTGAAACTGATCGCCTTCGATACCACGGTCAACGTGAGCCTCGGTCTGCCTATCCTGCGCACCTCGGTCGATCACGGTACGGCCTTCGATATCGCCTGGCAGGGTCGGGCGGACGCCACCAACATGACGGCAGCCATTGCCTACGCCCGCCGCCTGGCCACGGGCTCACGCTCATGAGCCGCTGCCGGGTCGCCATTGTCGCTGACGATCTCACCGGCGCCCTGGATGCGGCGGCTCCCTTTGCGGCGCGCGGGGCGCAGACACGGGTGGTGATCGCGCTGGAGCATCTGGCGAGCAGCCTCGAGGCATGGCGGGAGCGTGCTCCGCAGGTAATTGCGGTAAACACCGAATCGCGTCACCTGCCGGCCCCAGAGGCGGCAGCACGTGTCGTTCAGGCCACTCGGCTGCTGGCGCGACTCTCGCCTGCCATATGGTTCAAGAAGATCGACTCCACCCTGCGCGGCCACGTCGTGGCGGAGAGTATCGCCATGCTTGGCGTGACCGGGCGTCAGTTGCTGCTGGCTCCCGCCGTGCCTGCCCAGGGGCGCGAAGTGCGTGATGCCGAGGTATGGGTGGAGGGGCAGCCGCTGGCGCATACCGCCTACGGGGACGATGCACGTTCGTGCGCCCTGCAGGGACCGCTGGATGCGGCCTTTCTCGCGGCGGGGGTGACGATGGCGCGCCGGCGTGCCGCACCGGGCCTCGGGTTCGAGCAGGGGCATGTTGTGGTCGACGCCTCGACCCAGCAAGACCTGTCCCACCTTTATGACGCCGTTGCACGCGCGCCGGAGCGTTGGCTGCTGGTGGGGGCCGCCGGCCTGGCCTGCGAGGCAGCCCGGCGCAGTTTTGGGCTGATGCATGGTTCGGCCCCGTGGTTGAGCAACGTGCGCCATGGCCTCTATGCGGTGGGCTCGCGCAGCCCGCGCGCGCTGGAGCAGTGCCGACGGCTGCGGCAGGGAGCGCCCGGGCTTGGCTGGGAGGAGGTTCTCCCGGCAGGCGCCACTCCTGCTGACACCCCCACGGAGCCGGCCCCGGCGCAGCGCTTGCTGATACCTGGCGACCAGGACGGTCATACCCGCAACCCTGCCGAGGTGGCCCGGGTGATGGGGGAGCGTATAGCGGCAATCGTTGCCGAGTGGCCGCGCTCGAGCGTGCAGCTGATATTTCTGACCGGCGGTGATACGGCGATGGCGGCACTCGGCCGCCTGGGGGGACGCTTCATCGAGGTGGTGGCGGAGTGGCGCCCCGGAGTGGCATTGGGCTACCTCGACGGCGAGCCGCTGCGCATGGTGATGACCAAGGCAGGTGGCTTCGGCGACCCGGAGCTGCTGCTGCAATTGTATGCCGAGATCACGGGGCCCGAGCCCGCCCGTCGGGCCTGAACCCGGCCGGCGCGATTATCGGTTGCGTGCATGTTGGCGAGCGTCTAAGTTTGGACAGGGTGGTATGATACGTATACAACAAGACAGTCTGACGCCGGGCCGAGCGTTCGCGGGAACGCTTCGCCCCGGTGCGACACTGCTGCCCAAGGCCTGCACCCTAACTCGACAAGCAGAATAAACCGACAGGTTGTAAGGAGAATAAGATGAGCCACACGCGCCAACGCCAGCCCAAGCTCCTGCGCATGACCGTCATTGCCCTTGCGGCGGCGGGCATCAGCATGGCGGCGAATGCCCAGCAGAGCCTGCGATTCGCCCATGTCTACGAAACCTCAGAGCCATTCCACGAGTGGGCGCTGTGGGCGGCCGACGAAATCGAGCAGCGAACCGAAGGCCGCTACACGATGCAGGTTCACCCCGCGTCATCGCTGGGCAAGGAAGAGGACATCAACGAGGGGCTCCAGCTCGGTACCATCGACGTCATTTATACCGGCACGCAGTTCGCGGGTCGCTCCTATGGGCCCATGGGCATTGCCGGTGCCGCCTACATGTTCCGCGACTTCGATCATTGGCAGGCCTACGCGGACAGCGACCTCTTCCAGGAGATCGCCGAGGGCTACCAGGATGCCACCGGTAACGTGCCCCTGGCGCTCAACTATTACGGCGAGCGCCACGTGACCGCCAACAAGGCGATCAATACGCCTGACGACATGCGCAACCTGCGCATACGCGTGCCCAATGCACCGCTCTACATGATGTTCCCCCGCGCCGCGGGCGCCAATCCGACACCGATCGCCTTCGACGAGGTCTACCTGGCCCTGCAGCAGGGCGTGGTGGATGCCCAGGAGAATCCGCTGCCCACCATTCGGGCCAAGGCGTTCCATGAGGTGCAGGATTACATCAACCTGACCGGCCACATTACCGATTCATTGATCACCATCGTCGGCGGGCCGCGCTGGAACCAGCTCTCCGAAGAAGACCGCGAGATCTTCCGTGAGGTGTTCGAGGAGGCGGCGCGCAACAACACCGAGGAGATCGTTCAGGCCGAGCAGGACCTGGTGGCATGGTTCGAGGAGCAGGGTACCACGGTCAACCAGGTCGACCGCGAGCCCTTCCGTGAGGTCGTCATGCCCCACCACCTGGGTGATGCCGCGACCTGGGACGAGGAGACGTACGACCGACTGCAGGCCATCGGCCAGTAAAGGCAAGCATCCCGCCCCGTTCGGGGCGGGATGCCAAGGAGACCCGACCCATGTCTCATCCCCGCCCTCCCAAGACGTCGAGCCCCGAGTTCCATGAGCCCGAGATCGATTTCCATCTGGCTTTCGATGACGACGACTTCCGCTTCAGCGACTACGCCGTGGAGGATTACGTCACTCTGGTTGTGTTCTGGGCGCTGATCTTCGTCGTGTTCCTGCAGTTCTTCACCCGCTACGTGCTGGGGGACTCCACCACCTGGACCGAGGAGATCGCTCGCTATCTGCTGATCCTGGTCGGTTTCATCGGCAGCGTCATGGCGGTCCGGCGCGGCACCCATATCATGGTGGAGTTCTTCTACCACTACATGCCCGGCTGGCTGTCATGGCTGCTCAATGTCGCCGTCGAGGCCGTCAGTATCGCCTTTTACACCATGCTCGCCTGGATCACGTTCAAGCTCGGCGGGCGAACCGGGGGCATGATGATCTCCGTGGACGTGCCCAAGAGCGTGCTCTATTACGCCGTGTGCGCGGCCTTCGTGTTGATGGCCTTGCGGGGGCTGCAGCGGCTGGTAGGTCGCATCCTGGCAGAGCGCCGCCAGGCCTCTTGCCGACCCGCACCACCCGATCCGCAGTGACGACAACGACAAGATTCCTTCGTGAGGCAACGCATGGCTCGACTCTCCGTGATGCGCTGGCATAAGCCCATCGTCACGCCCACGCTCTCGGCGCTGGCCGTGCTCGGCTGCGTGATCCTGGCGGTGATGGGACATTACCTCTCCTTTCTGTTCTTCTCGCTGTTCACCATGCTGGTGCTGGGCGTGCCGATCGCCATCAGCCTGGCCGGCTCGTGTCTGATGTTCGTGCTGATCAGCGGTCAGGTGCCCGACATCGTCGTGGCTCACCGCATGATCAACGGCATCGACAGTTTCCCATTGCTGGCCATCCCCTTTTTCATCTTCGCCGGCAGCCTGATGAACAACGCCGGGATCACCGAGCGCATCTTCAACTTCGCCAAAGCGCTGATGGGGTGGATGCGCGGGGGGTTGGGCCACGTCAACGTGGGCGCCAGCATCGTCTTTTCTGGAATGTCGGGAGCGGCGGTGGCGGATGCCGGCGGCCTAGGCATGATCGAGGTAAAGGCCATGAAGGATGCCGGCTACGATGAGGAGTTTGCCGTCGGCATCACTGCTGCGTCGTCCACCATAGGCCCGATCATCCCGCCCAGCCTGCCGATGGTGATCTACGGCGTCATGGCGTCGACCTCGGTGGGTCAGCTGTTTGCCGCCGGGCTGCTGCCGGGCCTGCTGATGGGCGCCATGCTGATGCTGATGATCTTCCTCATCGCACGGCGCCGCGGCTATCAGCGCGATGCCGTCTTTTCCGTGCGTGTACTGGGGCACACTTTCGGCCGGGCACTGCTTTCGCTGATGACACCGGTGATCATCGTCGGGGGCATCATCACCGGTGCCTTTACTCCCACCGAAGCTGCCGTGGCCGCCGTGTTCTATGCCCTGCTCTTGGGTGTAGTGGTCTATCGCACCCTGACCTGGCGCAAGCTGATCAAGGTGAGCATGGAAACCATCGAAACCACGGCGGTGATCCTGTTCATCGTCGCCGCCGCTTCGATCTTTGCCTGGATCCTCACCAGCAACCAGGTCACGCAGCATGTCATCGCCCTGATGGGGCCCTTCTCCGACAGCAAGGTCGTGGTACTGATGATGGTCAATCTGGTGCTGATCCTCGTCGGCTGCTTCATGGAAACCATTGCCGCCATCACCATCCTGGTGCCGGTCCTGCTGCCTCTGGTCATGGCGGTAGGCATCGATCCGGTGCACTTCGGCGTGATCATGGTGCTGAACCTGATGATCGGCCTGCTGACGCCGCCGGTGGGCATGGTGCTCTATGTGCTGTCGCGGGTTTCCAACGTCAGCTTCGAGCGTTGCATGCGGGGCACGATACCGTTCCTGATCCCACTGGTGATCTGCCTGCTGCTGGTGACTTTCGTGCCGGCCATCTCCATGTGGCTGCCCACTCTGGTCTATCGCTGATAGGCGAACGCAAGGGAAGAGAGCGATGAGTAAAGGCGTAGCCGACTTCAAGGTGGCGAGGAGTGAACTGGAGCGCTTCATGCTGGCGGTGCTCGAAGGCGCGGGCGCCGATGAGGTCTCGGCCAGGGCCGTGACTCGCGCCCTGGTGACGGCCTCGCGAATGGGTACCGACAGCCATGGCCTGCGGCTACTGCCCCATTACGTCCGTGCGCTGCAGGGGGGACGTATCGCCGGTGCGCCTCGGCTACGCTTCGAGCGGCGTCTGCCCGCCACTGGCTACCTCGATGCCGGGAACGGCTTCGGCCACCTTGCCGGTTACACCGCCATGGCACATGCCGTCGATATGGCCGAGCAGGTCGGCTTGGGGGCCGTGGCCGTGGGTCATTCATCGCACTTCGGCGCGGCCGGGTGCTACGCCCTGGCCGCCGCCGAGCGTGGCCTGATCGGCTTGGCCCTGTGCAACTCCGATCCCTTCGTGCTGCTGCATGAGGGCGTGCAGCCGTTCCACGGCACCAACCCCATCGCCTTTGCCGCGCCGGTGGCCGACGGCTTGCCCTACCTGTTCGACATGGCGACCAGTGCGATTCCCTGGAACCGCGTGCAGCAGTACGGTGCCATCGACCGCGAGCTGCCCGATCAGGTCGCTGCGGACGCCGAGGGCAGGGTGACACGCACGCCAGCGGACGTGGCGGCACTGCTGCCGTTGGGGGGGGCCGATTTCGGCTTCAAGGGGGCCGGGCTCGGCGGCATGGTGGAAGTGCTCAGCTCCACCCTGGCGGGCATGGCCAACGGCTTCAGGCTGCTGCCCATGGGCGGGCCCGACATGGCCACGCCACGGGGCGTGGCGCATTTCTTTCTGGCCATGAAGCCCGATGCCTTCGCTCCGGGCGAGCCTTATGCGGAGCGAATGCGTGACTACCTTGCCGATCTGCGCGCGCAGCCGGGCCGCGGGGGTGGCGCTGTGCTGGCCCCTGGCGATCGCGAGTGGGCTTGTCAGGCCCGCCGCGATGCCGAGGGCATACCTCTGGACATGGCCAACCAGCAGGCCTATCGCGAACTCGCCGAACGGCTCGAGATCCTGCCGCTGGAGCGCCTGGCGTAAGCGGAGGGCCGGACAAATACGGTAAACTGGCGCCAATTGGCGAAATTCAGTGGAGCATCAGCCCATGACCAGATATCGGGTCGAGCGTAAGACGCTCTCCGAGCAAGTGGCCGAGCAGCTCGAGGCGGAAATCCTCGAGGGCCGGCTCAGCGAGAACGATCAACTGCCCTCGGAGCGCGAGCTGATGGAACAGTTCGGTGTCGGGCGCCCGGCGGTGCGCGAGGCGCTGTTCTATCTGCAGCAGCTTGGCCTGATCGCCATCAACAGCGGTACCCGCGCCCGGGTGATTCGGCCCACGGCGGAATCGGTCATGGCACGCCTCTCCGGCGTGACGCGCCAGCTGCTTGCCAAGCCCGACGGTCAGCAGTATTTCCAGGAAGCCCGGGCGATGTTCGAGATATCCGTGGCCCGCTACGCGGCGCGTCATGCCAGCGACGAGGATCTGGCGAGCCTGCGTGCAGCCCTGCAGGACAACCGGGAAGCCGTGGGTGACGAGGCGCGTTTCAAGCGCTCCGACAACGACTTTCACGGCGTATTGGCGAGTATTTCCCGCAACCCCATCTTCGACGCCATTCATGTGGCGCTCTCCGAGTGGCTCGACGACCGCCGCGCCCAGGTGCTGCAGCAGAAGGATGAGGACAAGGCGGCACTGGCAGCGCACATCGAGATCGTCGAGGCCATCGAGTCACGCGACCCCGATGCCGCTGAGGCGGCCATGCGGCGCCACCTCGACCGGCATTACGGCACTTACATGAAGCTCAAGAAGCGCCTTTCGGAGTAGTGATCAGCTGCATCGCATACCTAGCGAACGCAGCCACGTTTTTCCTCATAGAGAAACGCCGCGCTTCCAGGGAATGAAATCATACTGTGCCAGTTCGACGGCGCGGGGAAGGTATCGCCCCGAGGCGGTGTCGATGCACAGCCTGAGCAGCTGCTCGGCCAACTCCTCGATGTTCGCTTCGCCGCGAATGATGGGGCCGGCATCGAAATCGATGACGTCACTCATGCGCGCGGCCAGTTCGCTGTTGCTGGCGATTTTCAGCACCGGGGTCACGGGGTTGCCGGTGGGCGTGCCGAGCCCGGTGGTGAAGAGGATCAGGTTGGCCCCGGAGCCGGCCAGAGCGGTGGTCGACTCCACGTCGTTACCGGGGGTGCAGAGCAGGCTCAGCCCGGCCCGGGTGTGCGGCTCGGTGTAGTCGAGCACGTCCACCACCGGGCTGTCGCCCCCCTTCTTGGCGGCGCCCGCCGATTTCATCGCGTCGGTGATCAGGCCGTCGCGGATGTTGCCGGGGGAGGGATTCATCGAGAAGTCGGCGCCGACCCGGGCGGCGTGGCGCTGGTACGCTTCCATCAGCGCGCGGAAGCGCTCAGCCACGGCGTCGTCGCGGCAGCGGGCGATCAGCTCGTGCTCCACGCCGCAAAGCTCGGGGAACTCGCTAAGGATGCCGCTGCCCCCCAGTGCCACCAGGCGGTCGACCACCGCCCCCACCAGGGGATTGGCGGAGAGCCCGGAGAAGCCGTCGGAGCCGCCGCATTCCACGCCCACCGTCAGTGCCGAGAGCGGGGCCGGGGCGCGCGGCGTGCGGTTGGCCTCACTCAGACCATCGAAGATGGTGGTCAGGGCCTCACGAATCAGCGCTTCCTCGCTGACGCTGGCCTGCTGCTCCAGGTAATGCACCGGGCGTAGCCCGCGCGGGTCGCGCTCGGCCACGGCGGTTTGCAGCATCTCGATCTGCGCCTTCTGGCAGCCGAGGCTGAGTACCGTGGCGCCGGCCACATTGGGGTGGCAGATGTAGCCGGCCAGCAGCCGACAGAGCGCCAGGGCATCCTCGTCAGTGCCGCCGCAGCCCAGGGTGTGAGTGAGAAAGCGCACGCCGTCGACGTTGGGAAAGAGGCGTTCGCCGGGCGGCTCGACCGGGGCCGCTCCAGTGCTGCCATGCAGCAGCTCCCGCGCCATGCGCTTGTAGTCACGATAGGGATCTTCTCCCAGGGCGTCGGCGACACACTGGCGCAGCACCTCGATGTTGCGGTTCTCGCAGAACACCAGCGGAACCACCAGCCAGAGGTTGGCGGTGCCCACCTTGCCGTCGGGGCGATGATAGCCGTCGAAGGTGACGTCGACGAAGGCCGAGACGTCCGGTGCCTGCCACTGGCCGCGTCGCGCCTGGGGCACGCTGGTGGCGGTGCTGTGCGCCGTGTTGTCGGTAGTGATGGCCGTGCCTGCCGGAATGAGGCGGGTGGCGCGACCCACGGTGACGCCATACATGATTACGGCGTCACCGGGGGTGAGGTCTTGCAGGGTGAACTTGTGCTTGTGAGGGATCGCCTCCGCCAGCTGCAGGCGCCTGTCGCCGTCATCGATGGGATGGCCGACGGGCAGGTCCTTGAGGGCCACGCGCACGTTGTCGGCTGGGTGAACCCGCAGGCTGTCGAGGTGGCCGCGATCGTTGGCCAGAATCTGGGTGGTCATGGGGCGGTGCTCCCTACGGCGGCTCGTCAGTGCGGCTCGGCGATCACGTGTTGCGCCTGTTCGCCGAGACCCTCGATGCCCAGGCGCATCTGCTGACCGGGCTTCAGGTAGACCGGCGGCTGCTGGCCCATACCGACCCCGGGTGGGGTGCCGGTGGAGATGATGTCGCCCGGCTGAAGGCTCATGAAGCGGCTCAGGTAGCTGATGAGGAAGGGGATCCGGTAGACCATGGTGCGGGTGTTGCCGTCCTGGTAGCGGTGGCCGTCCACCTCCAGCCAGAGGCCGAGTGCGTGGGGGTCGGGCACTTCGTCCGGTGTCACCAGCCAAGGGCCTAGGGGGCCGAAGGTGTCGCAGCCTTTACCCTTGTCCCAGGTGCCGCTGCGCTCGAGCTGAAATTCCCGCTC
The DNA here is from genome assembly GCF_020832045.1 of Halomonas sp. Taxonomy (GTDB): domain Bacteria; phylum Pseudomonadota; class Gammaproteobacteria; order Pseudomonadales; family Halomonadaceae; genus Halomonas. Next base: position 61,954 of record NZ_JAFIFK010000010.1, on the reverse strand, counting down.
GGAGACGTCATTGACCACGCAATAGCCCGCCACGTGATCCATGGCATCGGCCTCGTCCACGTAGCGTGCGTGCCTGCCGATCACCACGCCGAGCTCCACCTCCCAGTCGGTTTTGCGGGAGTCGCGGGGAATGACGACGTCGTCGTTGGGGCCGCAGATGGCGCTGGTCCACTTGTTGAAGACCACCGGCTCCGGCGGCACCTCGGCGCCGGTCTCGGCGGCGTGGTCGGAGTAGTTGAGGCCGATGCAGATGAACTTGCCGACGCGCCCCACGCAGGGGCCGATGCGGGGTTCGTCAGCTACTGCAGGCAGCCGCTGAGGGTCGAGTTCGGCCAGCCGGGTCAGGGAGTCGCGTCCCAGATGGTGACCTTCGAGGTCGGGCAGGTGGGCGGAAAGGTCGCGGATCACGCCGTCTGCGTCTAGCAGCCCGGGCTTTTCATGGCCACGGGGGCCGAAGCGCAGCAGTTTCATGAGTTCTCCTCGGGTCAGATGAGCCAGCCGCCGTCGATAACCTGGGCGGTGCCTGTGGTATAGCCGGATTCATCGGCGGCCAGATAGGTGGCCAAGGCGGCGACTTCCTCGGCGGTGCCGAGTCGCCCCAGCGGTTGGCGGGCGAGAAATTCGGCGCGCACCTCGGCCTCGGGGCGGTCCTGGCGCTCGGCCTGTTCGCGTATGCGCTGGCGCAGCGAAGGGGAGTCCACCGTGCCGGGACAGATGGCGTTGCAGCGGATACCGCTACCGATGTAGTCGGCGGCGATCGACTTGGTCAGGCCGAGCACCGCGGCCTTGGTGACACCGTAGGCGCAGCGGTTGGGAACGCCGGTGAGGCTGGAGGCCACCGAGGCCATGTTGATTATGCTGCCGCCGCCGCTGGCGATCATTGCCGGCAGCAGGGCGCGGGTCAGGCGCATCATGGCGGTGACGTTGAGAGCCAGCGAGCGCTCCCATTCGGCATCGGTGACGTCCAGCAGCGGTCCGCTGGCGACGTAGCCGGCACAGTTGAATAGCACGTCCAGCCGCGGCTGTGTGCTGGCCAATGCCGCAACCGCCGCGCTGTCGAGCACATCCAGGCAGCGCGCCTCGATGCCGGGCGTATCTCCGAGATCTCTCAGTTTGTCGGCATCTATATCTGTGGCGATGACCCGAGCGCCCTCGGCGGCGAAGCGCAGCGCCGTGGCGCGACCGATGCCCTGGCCGGCGGCGGTGATCAGAGCGGTCTTGTGCTGCAGTCGCATGGCACTCATACCTGTATGACAGGCTGCTAGCCTGATGTTCGGTCAAGTATGGCCCAGTGGTGCTGACTTGCCAACCGCGGCTTTGTTCGGTCGTAGCGCAGCAAAAAGGCGGCCAGGAGTCAGTGGCCGCCTGCGGTCGTGGGCTGGAACAGGACCTGAGCGGTTCAGGGCGTAAGGCTGCCCCATGCCGCTTCGTTGACCAGGCTGAGCGGCCGCTCACCCTCGAGCGCCAGGGTGATGTTGTCCACCGCCCGCTGGGCCATGGCGTCGCGGGTCTCGTGGGTCGCCGAGCCCACATGCGGCAGCGCCACGACGTTGGTCATGTGTGGCAGCGGCGACTCCGGCGAGAGCGGCTCCTGCTCGAAGACGTCGAGCCCGGCGGCGTGGATCTCGCCCATTTCCAGCGCAGCGATCAGCGCCGATTCGTCAACCACCTTGCCCCGCGCGATGTTGACGAAGATCGCCGAGGGCTTCATCAGCCCGAACTCTCGCTTGCCGATCAGATGGGTGGTCGCAGGCGTCAACGGTACGGTGACGCAGACGAAGTCGGCCTGGGCCAGCAGTTCGTCCAGCTCGCAGCGTACGGCGCCCAGTTCCCGTTCCAGCTCGGGCTTGGGCGAGGAGCAGGCATAGAGGACCCGCATGCCGAAGCCCAGGGCGCCGCGGCGGGCCACGCCGGCGCCGATACGACCGAAGCCGATCATGCCCAGGGTCTTGCCGTGCACATCGGTGCCGAAGTGAGCCTCGCCGATGCTGGTCGTCCAGTCGCCACGCTTGACGAGATCGGCCAGCTCGATGGCACGCCTGGCGGTTGCCATGATCAGCAGGAATCCGGTGTCGGCAGTGGTCTCGGTGAGCACGTCGGGCGTGTTGCACAGCAGGATGCCGCGCCGCGTCAGCGCCTCGACGGGGTAGTTGTCATAGCCCACCGAGACGGTGGCGATGGCCTTGAGGTGCGGGGCGTGATCGAGCAGCGCTGGGGAAATCACGAGACTCGAACCGACCAGGCCGTGTGCCTGGCCCAGGGCTTCGCGAAAGCCGGGGTCGTCGGTGCTCTGCAATGTCTCGAAGTAGTCGACGTGGAAGCGTTGCCGGAGCTGGTCGAGGTGGAAGGGTTTGAGACGGCAGTAGGCAATGATGCGCTTTGTCATTGTTTTTCGGCTCTGTGGGCGAAGTGGGATCAGCCTAGTCAAGGCCGCAGTACAGGGCAATGCGACGCCGACCCATCCTATTTGCGACATTTGCCCCGGTCGCTGTTGGCATCCTGTCCGCCTCTGGCCGATCTTAATCATATCCGTGAGCGACAACATGCAATACATTTCCCGGTAGGCTTGCCTGAAAGCGACATCCAAGACCCTGATGAATCAATGCCGATACAACACACAACGATCCGGCATTTGGAGTAACCGACATGTCCACGATGACCCCGGCTTCGGCCAACTCGCCCCAGACATTGCGCAAGGCACCGATGCCCCAGACGCTGGGATTCCTGCTGCTGGAGAACTTCACGCTGTTTTCGTTGGCCTCGGCCATCGAGCCGCTGCGCATGGCCAATCAGCTCGCCGGGCGTGAGCTGTTTCGCTGGTTCACGCTGAGTGTGGATGGCGGGCCGATCTCGGCCAGCGACGGTCTGCGGGTCACACCGGACGGTGCCATCACTATGCCGCTGGCGCTCGACATGGTCATCGTCTGCGGTGGCGTGGGTCCTGCGCGGACCGTGCAGCGCGAACACGTCGTCTGGCTGCAGTCGCAGGCGCGCCTGTCGCGCCGGCTGGGCGGCATCTGCACCGGCAGCTGGGCGCTGGCCAAGGCCGGGCTGCTGGACGGCTATGAGACCAGCGTGCACTGGGAGTGCCTGGCGGCGATGCGCGAGTCGTTCCCCCGCACGGTGCTGACCACCCGACTGTTCACCATCGATCGCGACCGGGCCACGGCCTCCGGCGGCACTGCGCCGCTCGACATGATGCTGACCCTGATCGAACGAGAGCATGGGCGTGAGCTGTCGGCGGGTATTTCCGAAATGTTCATCTGCGAACGCGTGCGCGGCGAGAACGACCACCAGCGTGTGCCCCTCAAGCACGTGTTGGGTACCACCCAGCCCAAGCTGCTGGAAATCGTGGCGCTGATGGAGGCCAATCTCGAGGAGCCCATCGAACTCGCCGAGCTTGCCGACTATGTCGACGTCTCCCGTCGTCAGTTGGAGCGGCTGTTCCAGAAGTACCTGCACTGCTCGCCGTCGCGCTACTACCTCAAGCTGCGCCTTACCCGGGCGCGCCAGTTGCTCAAGCAAACCTCGATGCCGATCATCGAGGTGGCCTCGGCCTGCGGTTTCGTCTCCACGCCCCACTTCTCCAAGTGCTATCGGGAGTTTTTCGGCCTGCCGCCACGGGAGGAGCGGCTCGGCATGAGCCCGTTGCGCCAACCGGCGCTTCCCGAAGGCTCTTCCGATAGCCTGCTGCTGCAGCCGGTTTCCCTCGAGCCCATCCCTGAACAGCCCATCTCGGCCGCGCTGACGGCGCTCGACAACGCCCGCGGCGAGCCTACCTATGCCAGCGTGCGCCTGAAGCACTGAGTCACCACCAGGCGGCTTGTCAGCGATTCCCCCATCTCCCGCTTCGGCGGGAGATGCGTTTCAGGGGCCGTATTCGGAACGAGTTACTGCGCTTCGCGTCGCAGCCGCGACAGAGGTGACGCTTTTGAGATTATCACCGTCGCTTCCAGAAGTCGGAACGCACCATGGCGGCGCTATGCTGCCATCAGTCAACCCCGATCCGGAGCACGCCCCATGACCCCCCATGACCTGCACGACGACGCCATCGTCATCGACGGCCTGATCATCGCCAAGTGGAACCGCGAGCTGTTCGAGGACATGCGTCGGGGCGGGCTCACCGCTGCCAACTGCACCGTCTCGGTGTGGGAGGGCTTCCAGGCAACCGTCGACAACATCGTCAAATCGAATCAGCTGATGGCCGAGTGCAGCGATCTGGTGCGTCCGGTGCGTACCACCGCCGACATCATCCGGGCCAAGGAGGAGGGCAAGACCGGCATCATCTACGGTTTCCAGAACGCCCATGCCTTCGAGGATCAGATCGGCTACGTCGAGATCTTCAAGCAGCTCGGCGTCGGCATCGTGCAGCTGTGCTACAACACCCAGAATCTGGTGGGCACCGGCTGCTACGAGCGCGACGGCGGCCTCTCCGGCTTCGGGCGCGAGATCGTCGCCGAGATGAACCGCGTCGGCATCATGTGCGATCTCTCCCACGTCGGTTCCAAGACCTCCGAAGAGGTGATTCTCGAATCGAAGAAGCCGGTGTGCTACTCCCACTGCCTGCCTTCGGGCCTCAAGGAGCACCCGCGCAATAAGTCCGACGAGGAGCTGCGCTTCATCGCCGAGCACGGCGGCTTCGTCGGCGTGACCATGTTCACCCCCTTCCTGCGCGCCGGTATCGATGCCACCGTCGACGACTATGTCGAGGCCATCGAGTACGTAATGAACATTGTCGGCGAGGACGCCATCGGCATTGGTACCGACTTCACCCAGGGCCACGGCAAGGACTTCTTCGAGTGGCTGACCCACGACAAGGGCTACGCCCGTCGCCTGACCAGCTTCGGCAAGATCATCAATCCCGAGGGCATCCGCACCATCGGCGAGTTCCCCAACCTGACCGAAGCCTTGCTGCGCCGTGGGTTCAGTGAAACTCAGGTGCGCAAGATCATGGGGGAAAACTGGGTGCGTATCTTGAAAGAGGTATGGGGCGCCTGAGGGAAAGCGGCACGCGGCTCTACCGGCGATAGGTCTATGAGGGGGCGCTGTGAATCCATCCCTGGACGCTACTTTTGCCATCCATGGCAAAAGACCCCCTCTAAGACCTATCCCGGCGGCGCTCCGTTGCAGCACGGCTGCTTTGCCACTTCATAACAATCATCAAGATTCGAGGAATTCAACCGTGACCAAGATGGCCCCCGAGCTTCCCATCGAGGTGGATAGCGAAACCGGCGTGTGGACCACCGACGCCCTGCCGATGCTCTACGTACCGCGGCACTTCTTTATCAACAACCACACCGCCGTCGCCGAAGCGCTGGGTGTGGATAAGTATGCCGAAATTCTCTACCACGCCGGCTACAAGAGTGCTTGGCACTGGTGCGAGAAGGAAGCCGAACTGCACGGCCTGGAAGGCGTCGAGGTGTTCGAGCACTACATGCTGCGCCTGTCTCAGCGCGGCTGGGGCAAGTTCGTGACCGAAGACATCGACCTCGATGCCGGCACCGCCCGGGTACGCCTGGAGCACAGCGCCTTCGTCTATCAGCTAGGTAAGACGGGGCATAAGGAAGAGTACATGTTCACCGGCTGGTTCGCCGGCGCCATGGACCAGATCCTCGCCGCCCGCGGCAGCAATCTGCGCACCGTGGCCGAGCAGACCCAAAGCGCCGCCGAACCCGGCTGCGAGGTGGGTATCTTCACCGTTCAGCCGCTGGCCGACGCTCAGGGTTGAGGAGGTTTTCATGGCATTCGACGCGATCTTCGAGCCGATCCAGATCGGCAAGCTGACCATCCGCAACCGCGTGGTCAGTACCGCCCATGCCGAAGTGCATGCCACCGACGGCGGCATGACCACCGAGCGTTACGTTCGTTACTACGAGGAGAAGGCCAAGGGCGGCTGCGGGTTGTGCATCTGCGGCGGCTCCTCGGTGGTCTCCATCGACAGCCCCCAGGGCTGGTGGAGCTCGGTGAACCTCTCCACCGACCGCATCATCCCTCACTTCCAGAATCTCGCCGATGCCGTGCACAAGCACGGCGGCAAGATCATGATCCAGATCACCCACATGGGACGGCGCTCGCGCTGGGACGGCTTCGACTGGCCGACCCTGGTGTCGCCCTCGGGTATCCGCGAACCGGTGCACCGCTCCACCTGCAAGACCATCGAGGAGGAGGAGATCTGGCGTATCGTCGGCGACTTCGCCCAGGCCGCTCGGCGGGCCAAGGAAGGCGGACTGGACGGTGTCGAACTCTCCGCCGTGCACCAGCACCTGATCGATCAGTTCTGGAGTCCGCGGGTCAACAAGCGCACCGATCAGTGGGGCGGCAGCTTCGAGAATCGCATGCGCTTCGGCATGGAGGTGCTCAAGGCGGTGCGCGCCGAGGTGGGCGACGACTTCGCCGTGGGCATGCGCATCTGTGGCGACGAGTTCCACCCCGACGGCCTGACCCATGAGGATATGAAGCAGATCGCCGCCTATTACGACGCCACCGGTCAGGTCGATTTCTTCGGCGTAATCGGCTCCGGCTGCGATACCCACAACACCCTGGCCAACGTGATTCCCAACATGTCCTTCCCGCCGGAGCCCTTCCTGCACCTGGCAGCGGGCATCAAGGAAGTGGTCAAGGTGCCGGTGATCCACGCCCAGAACATCAAGGACCCCAACCAGGCCCAGCGCATTCTCGAAGGGGGCTACGTCGATCTGGTGGGCATGACCCGTGCCCATATCGCCGATCCGCACCTGATTGCCAAGATCAAGATGGGGCAGATCGACCAGATCAAGCAGTGTGTCGGTGCCAACTACTGCATCGACCGCCAGTATCAGGGCCTCGACGTGCTGTGTATTCAGAACGCCGCGACGTCGCGGGAGTACATGGGTCTGCCGCACATCATCGAGAAAAGCGAAGGACCGAAGCGCAAGGTGGTAGTGGTAGGCGGTGGCCCCGGCGGCATGGAGGCGGCCCGCGTCGCCGCCGAGCGGGGTCACGACGTCACCTTGTTCGAAGCTGAAGAGCAGCTTGGTGGCCAGATCACCATCGCCGCCCAGGCGCCGCAGCGCGACCAGATCGCCGGTATCACTCGCTGGTATCAGCTGGAACTGACACGCCTCGGGGTCGATCTGCGCCTAGGTACTCGCGCCGACGAAGCCACCCTCGAGGACCTGCGCCCCGATGTCGTGATGCTGGCCACCGGCGGACAGCCCTTCCTCAGCCAGAACCCGGAGTGGGGCTACTCGGAGAATCCTGAGGAGAGTTTGGTGGTGAGCGCTTGGGACGTTCTCAGCGGTGCAGCGGAACCGGGCAAAAACGTACTTATCTACGACACCATCTGCGAATTCACCGGCGTCTCTGTAGCGGATTTCCTTGCCGACAAGGGCGCCAAGGTCGAAATCGTCACCGACGACATCAAGCCGGGTGCCGCGGTAGGCGGCACCACCTTCCCGACCTATTACCGCAGCCTCTACGAGAAGGAGGTGATCATGACCTCCGACCTGGCGCTGCATAAGGTCTACCGTGAGGGTGGGCAGCTGGTGGCGGTGCTCGAGAACGAGTACACCGGCGCCCTGGAGGAGCGGGTGGTCGATCAGGTGGTGGTGGAGAACGGCGTACGCCCGGACGAGGGGCTCTACTACGCACTCAAGGAGCGTTCGCGCAATCGTGGCCAGGTGGATCTCGAGGCGCTCTACGCCGCCAAGGCGCAGCCCAGCTTGAGCGAGCAGGGCGAAGGCTACCTGCTGTTCCGCCTGGGCGACTGCACCGCGCCGCGCAATACGCATGCGGCGATCTACGATGCCCTGCGGCTATGCAAAGACCTTTGAAAGCTATTGCGCTCGGGTAAGGTGAAAGTGGAAGGGGAGGGCCGTCTTGCGCCACGCATTCGCAGTGCCGAGCCTCGGCTGGCGACCTCCGGTCACGGCACGGAAGGGCCATCCCTGGCCCCCGCGCCTCTGTCGAGTCCCTTCGACAGGACCGCGTCGAGGCGCCTCGGCTCGGGCGAATGCTAAGGGCGCGACGCCGGCTCCCCTTCCCACTCCTGCGCCGAGCCATCATTTCTAGCCTGCGAGGTGAGCGAGATGCTCGAGACCCTGCTGCCGATACTGATCTTCTCCGCTCTGGTGCTGGCCGTGATCGGCGCCGTGCGACGCGTTCTCCTCTGGCGCCAAGGACGCTCATCGCCGGTGCCTATCCTTCAAGGTCTTGCGGCCATGCCGCGGCGCTATTTGGTCGACCTGCACCATGTGGTGGCGCGCGACAAGGTAATGTCCAATACCCACGTGGCTACCGCCGGGGGCTTCGTCGCCGCCGCCGTGCTGATGATCCTTGTGCATGGCCTGGGGCTTGCCAACCCGGTGTTGGGCGGGCTGCTGCTGGTCGCGAGTGCGTTGATGTTCGCGGGTAGCCTGTTCGTCGCCAAGCGGCGGCGCAGTCCGCCCGCCCGGCTCTCCAGGGGACCGTGGATGCGGCTGCCGAAGAGCCTGATGGCGTTTTCGTCGAGCGTGTTCCTGATCACCCTGCCGACAGTGGGCATTCTGCCTGCCGGAACGGGCAGCGGGATCCTCGCCCTGGCGCTGGCCGCGGTGCTGGTGTGTGGCCTGGGCGAAATGTTCTTCGGCATGACCTGGGGCGGGCCGATGAAGCACGCCTTCGCCGGGGCTCTGCATCTGGCCTTCCATCGCCGCCCCGAGCGCTTCTCTTCCAAACGCGGGAGCGGGTGCGCCACCGCCCTAAAGGCGCTGAATCTGGACGATCCCAAGGCGCCCCTGGGCGTCGAGACGCCCAGCGACTTCACCTGGAACCAGCTGCTCGGCTTCGACGCCTGCGTGCAGTGCGGACGCTGCGAGGCGGTGTGCCCGGCCTTCGCCGCCGGTCAGCCGCTCAATCCCAAGAAGCTGATTCAGGACATGGTCGTCGGTATGGTCGGCGGCAGCGATGCCGGGTATGCCGGCAGCCCTTATCCTGGGAAGCCGGTGGGCGAGCATGCCGGCACTCCCCACGGCCCCATCGTGGCCCGCACGGGCACTGCCCTGGTAGATGCCGAGACGCTGTGGTCGTGCACCACCTGCCGCGCCTGCGTCGAAGAGTGTCCGATGATGATCGAGCATGTCGATGCCATCGTCGACATGCGTCGCTTCCTCACGCTGGAGCAAGGCAATACGCCGGGCAAGGGCGCCGAGGTACTCGACAATCTGATCGCTACCGACAACCCTGGCGGATTCGATCCCGGCTCGCGCATGCACTGGGCGGCGGATCTCAACCTGCCGCTGATGCGTGAGCTGGGGCAGGTGGACGTACTGCTGTGGCTGGGAGACGGAGTCTTCGACATGCGCAACCAGCGTACCCTGCGCGCCCTGGTGAAGGTCCTGCGTGCCGCCGAGGTGGACTTTGCCGTGCTCGGCAACGAGGAGCGCGACAGTGGCGATGTGGCGCGTCGCCTGGGCGACGAGGCCACCTTCCAGGCGCTCGCCAGGCGCAACATCGCGACACTTTCGCAGTACCGTTTCCAGTGCATCGTCACCTGCGATCCGCACAGCTTCCACGTGCTCGGCAACGAGTATGGCGCGTTGGGTGGCCCTGATTTCAATGCAAACTGGGAGGTGCGTCACCACAGTATCTATATCGCTGAGCTGTTCGCAGCGGGCCGGCTGCAGGTAGCCCCCAGTAAGGGTGGCAAGGTCACTTACCATGACCCTTGCTATCTCGGTCGCTACAACGGTGAATACGAAGCGCCGCGCAATGTGCTCAGGTCGCTGGGTATCGAGGTCACCGAGATGGAGCGTTCGGGCTATCGCTCGCGCTGTTGCGGTGGCGGCGGCGGGGCGCCGAACACCGACATCCCCGGCAAGCAGCGAATTCCCGACATGCGCATGAACGACGTACGTGAAACCGGAGCCGAACTGGTGGCGGTGGGCTGCCCACAGTGTACCGCCATGCTCGAAGGGGTGGTCGATGCCACCGCCGAAGTGCGCGACATCGCGGAGCTGGTGGCCGATGCCCTGGTGGAGCGCTCTGCTGACGCCGGTAACGGTCGAGACAGCTCCCGCGCTTCGCAGCCTGCCGTCGAGTCCCGGCCTGTGGTGAAGGAGGTCACACCATGAGCGAGATCATCCGCCGCGATCCGCGCCGTGAATGGATCGCCCGAAATCGCCTGCATCCCGACCACCTGAGCGTGTTGGCTGAGCTTGGCAAGCGGGGTGCATCCGCGACGACCGAATGGATGGGCCCCAACGGGGTGATCCGCAGGGACCCCCACGCGGTAGGCTTCATCGGTCCCAACGGCATCAAGCGTATCGATCGCAGCGGTGCCCAGCAGGGTGGCCATGCCGTCGTCGGCACGACGGGGACGAAGGAGAGTCGTCGCCTGGTAACGATTGATGAGCCGGCCTTCCTGGTGGCGGTGGTACCGGACATGCCCGGTGGGCGACTCTCGGCTCACGACCGCGACCTGCTGGGCCTGGCCCGACAGCTGGCCGATGCCGATGGCGAGCGGTCGGGTGCCGTGCTGGCAGTCATCTTCGGCCAGGCTGACCTTGGGGGTCTTGGTGATGCCGGTATCGATCGGCTGATCGTGCTGGATGGCGATGATCTCGACGGCTACGCGCCGGAGGCCCGCCTGGCGGCACTTGCTGCCGTCGAGCGTGAGCTGGCCCCGCGGCTGTGGCTGTTACCCGACTCCAAGCTGGGCGGTGCCGACCTGGGTCGGCGCCTGGCGGCGCGCCTGGGCGAACGGCCAGCCGCCGGGGTATGGCAGATCGAACGCGATGATGCCTGCGCCCTGGGGTGGCGCTGTACCGGCAGGGGGGCTGCCGGCAGTAGCGATATTCAGCGTACCCTGCCGCGCGTCGTGCTGGCATTGCCCGAGTGCGCCGAGCCGGTCTTCGAGACTCGTCATGCCGCTCAGCCGCTGTCGCTGAAGCAGGCGCTGCCCTCTCTGTTGGGGCGCATCGAGGATCGGGGCCAGGTGGCCGTCGACCCGGCCGGCGTGGCGCTTTCCGAAGCTGAATTCATCCTCTCCGCCGGCAACGGCGTCAAGGATTGGGACGGGTTCCACCACGCCGCCAAGGTGCTGGGAGCGACCGAAGGTGCCTCGCGGGTGGCGGTGGACGACGGCTTCATGCCGCGTGACCGCCAGGTGGGCGCCACCGGGACCTGGGTGACTGCGCGGGTCTACATGGCGGTGGGTATCAGCGGCGCCATTCAGCATCTTCAGGGTATCCAGAGCTGCGACAAGGTGGTGGCGATCAACCTCGATCCCGGCTGTGACATGGTCAAGCGCGCCGACCTGGCGGTGATCGGTGACTCGGCGGGCATACTCGCGGCACTGGTCGAGATGGTAGAACGGCAACGAGAGGAGAAGCGTGATGCGGCCTGAAGCTCTTGGTGAGGCAGTCCTCGACGTGGCGGTGCTGGTTTCGGTCGGTCGGCACCCCGTGACCGGGCGTGCTCGTCGCGCCGATCAGGATGCTCGCGGCGTCGAGCTGGCCAAGTCGCTCGAGAGAGCCCAGGTCACCCTGCTGCATGCGGGCACGCTCGGTGAGGAGGATGAGGAGGCCCTGCGCGGTTATCTGGGCATGGGCCTGCCGAGCCTGGCTCTCATCGAACAGCCGCGCGGCGCCGACGTGCTCCCCGCACTGGCTCGTGCGCTTGAGGAAGCCAACCCGCAGCTGGTGATTGCCGGCGAGCGCGCCGAGCAGGGCGAAGGATCCGGCATGCTGCCCTATCTGCTGGCCGAACGCCTGGGTTGGCCGCTGATCGGCGGTGTGGCCGATGTGGAAAGCATCGAGAATGGCACGGCCACATTGCTCCAGGCGCTGCCGCGCGGCCAGCGCCGTCGGCTGCGGGTGCGTCTGCCGGCGATCGTCAGCGTCGACGCCGCTGCTCCTGCCGCTCGCCAGAGCGCCTTCGGCCCGGCCCGGCGCGGTGAGATCGAGGCCGAGCCCGCCGCAGTCGAGTGGGACGAGGCCCAGACGGAGTGGAGCGTGACACCCGCGCGTAAGCGCCCCAAGCGGCTCAAGATCGTCAAGGCGGCCTCGGCGCGGGATCGCTTCAAGGCCGCCGCGGCCAAGGCCGAAGGCGGCAGTGGCCAAGTGTTGACCGACGTGACCCCGGAGCAGGGCGCCGAGGCGATCTTCAAGTTACTGAAGGAGGAGGGCGTGCTGCGTTAAGCCTTCTCCATCGCACCGAGCAAAAGAAGACCCCGGCCTTGGCCGGGGTCTTTGTGTTGGGGTACCAGGGCTCGGATCAGGCCGGCTTGGCCATCGCCAGCCCGCGTTGCTCTTCCCTCAGCCCCTTGACCAGACAGTAGGCCATGCCCAGCAGCACCAGGGTGAAGGGCAGCCCGGTGGCAACGGCGCCGGCTTGGAGCGCACCCAGTGCCGTACTGCCGCCGCCATAGAGCAGAATACCTGCGATCACGCCTTCCAGCACTGCCCAGAACACGCGCTGGCCGCGGGGCGCGTCGGTCTTGCCGCCGGCGGTGATGTTGTCGATCACCAGCGAGCCGGAGTCCGACGAGGTGATGAAGAAGATCAGTACCAGCAGAATCGCCAGGCTGGAGGTCAGGGTGGTCAGCGGCAGGTGTTCGAGCATCTGGAACATTGCCAGCGAGACGTCGCTGATGCCGTCGGCCAGGGCGCCGACACCGGCGGCCGACTGGTCCAGGGCGGTGCCGCCGAAGGCGCTCATCCACACCAAAGTCACCAGGGTCGGCACCAGCAGCACGGCGATCAGGAACTCACGCACCGTACGCCCACGGGAAACCCGGGCGATGAACATGCCGACGAAGGGCGACCAGGAAATCCACCAGGCCCAGTAGAAGACCGTCCAACCGTGGTACCAGACGGTGTCGTCGCGACCGACCCAGTTGGAGAGCGGAACGATGTGGCTGGCATAGGCCAGGGTGGTGCTCCACAGATTGTTGACGAACAGCAGCACGCCACCGGTGATGATCACGAAGGTGAGCAGAGCCAGGGCGATCAGCATGTTGATCTTGGAGAACAGCTTCACGCCGCCGTCGATTCCGCGCCACACCGAGAACAGCGCCACGGCGGTGACCACCACGATGATGGCGAGCTGGGTGCCGATGGTATTGGGCACGCCGAACAGATAGTTGAGGCCGCCCGCCGCCTGGGATGCGCCGAAGCCCAGCGAGGTGGCCAGGCCGAAGATGGTCGCCAGTACCGCGACGATGTCGATCACGTGGCCGAACCAGCCGCGCACCCGTTCACCGAGAATCGGCGTGAAGGCCGAGCGCAGGGTCAGCGGCAGGCCGCGGTTGTAGGCGAAGAAAGCCAGCGACAGCCCCACCACGCCATAGATCGCCCAGGGGTGCAGGCCCCAGTGGAACATCGTGGCGCCGATCGCCGCGCTGGCGCCGGCCGGGGTGTGCGCCGGGGCATCGAGCGGGGTGCCGTACCAGTCGGTGTAGTAGGCCACCGGCTCGGCAACGCTCCAGAACATCAGGCCGATGCCCATGCCCGCGGCAAACAGCATGGCGAACCATGAGGTGGTGGAGTACTCCGGTCGTGCGCCGGTGCCACCCAGGCGGATGCGTCCCACCGGCATGACGATCAGCGCCAGGCACAGCAGCACGAAAAGATTGCCGGCAATCATGAACAGCCAGTCGAAGTACTCTATCGACCAGCCGCGGGCCGCAGTGAGATGGCCGTTGGCGGCATCGGGATAGACCAGGGCATAGAGGATGAAGGCCAGGATGGCCAGGGCCGAGAGTGGGAAGACAGGGTGGTGGAAGTCCATCCCCAGCACCTGGGCGTTGTCCTGCCCGGGTGTGAGAATGGGTTCATCGTCTTGGCTCATGGGGATTCCTCGCATGTTGTTGTTGGTAACCGCAAGCGACAGGCGCTCCCGGGCGAGCCATTGTTGGGCCAGGCCGAAGTGGGGGATGTCGTGAAAGCGACCTCCAGCTATCCGCTGGCTCATTGTCTCGGCGGCGTGTCTCAGGTAGGCAAGCAGAGGTCTCTGTGGGGCAAGTGCGGCATCGTCAAGGGCATAGGCTGAAGCGGCGGAATGTGCCGCACCTGACAACAACGAACGGGAGCCAGCCATGAGCCAAGCCAACCGCGGAGTCGTCTACCAGGGCCCGGGCAAGGTCGAGGTAGAAGCCATTCCCTACCCCGAACTCGCACTGGGCAATCGCCGCTGCGATCACGGTGTGATTCTGAAGGTCGTGACCACCAACATCTGCGGCAGCGACCAGCACATGGTGCGCGGTCGCACCACGGCGCCGTCCGGCCTGGTGCTGGGACATGAGATCACCGGCCTGGTGATCGAATGCGGCCGCGACGTCGAATTCATCCAGCCGGGCGACCTGGTGTCGGTGCCCTTCAACATCGCCTGCGGGCGTTGCCGCAACTGCAAGGAAGGCCGCACGGGAATCTGTCTCAACGTCAATCCGGCGCGCCCGGGGGCCGCCTATGGCTACGTCGACATGGGCGGCTGGGTCGGCGGTCAGACCGAGTACGTCATGGTGCCCTACGCCGACTTCAACCTGCTGAAATTCCCCGACGCTGATCAGGCCATGGAGAAGATCCGTGACCTGACGCTGCTCTCCGACATCTTTCCCACCGGCTTCCATGGCTGCGTGACGGCCGGCGTCGGGCCTGGCAGCACGGTGTATATCGCCGGGGCGGGCCCGGTGGGGCTGGCGGCGGCGGTTTCAGCCCAGCTTCTGGGGGCGGCCTGCGTGATCGTGGGTGACATGATCGAGGAGCGCCTGGCCCAGGCGAGAAGTTTCGGCTGCGAAACCATCGACCTGACCCAGGAGGGCGACATGGCCGACAGGATCGAGGCGATTCTCGGCGAGCGAGAAGTGGATGCCTTCGTCGACTGCGTCGGCTTCGAGGCTCATGCCTGCGGTTGCAACCACGGCAAGGAAGCGCCCGCCACGGTACTCAACTCGGCCATGTCACTGACCCGTGCCGGCGGCCAGATCGGCATTCCCGGTCTCTACGTGACCGAAGACCCGGGTGCTGCCGATGATGCCGCCAAGCAGGGAGCACTGAGCATGCGCTTCGGCCTCGGCTGGGCCAAGTCGCACTCTTTCCATACCGGCCAGTGCCCGGTGATGAAGTACCACCGCCCGCTGATGCAGGCGATCCTGTTCGGCAAGGTCAATATCGCCGATGCGGTCAACGTACAGATGATCAGCCTGGATCAGGCACCGCAGGGCTACGCCGACTTCGACGGCGGCGCGGCGAAGAAATTCGTCATCGACCCCCACGGCAGTGTGGCTGCGTAAGGGGGGCTCGAGCAGGCTGCGGCTCTGAAGGCGTCGCGGCGAGCCTTTTCGGGGGTGTCGACCCGCACGGCAGCGTGGCTGCCAATCGACGGAGCGGGTAATCTAGAGAAGCAAACGAGGGCAACGGCAGCGGAGGTGGGAAAGATGATGTTCGCCGACTTGATCGATGCGGAGGACTTCCGTCAGTATCTAGTGGCGCTGGGCATCGAACTGCCCGCCGATGCCGACCCCGACACTTGCGCCCGGCTTGCCGTTCAGCGGCAGGTAGAGGCGGGGGTTCCCGGGCTGCCGGCACTGGTGGCCGAGCTGGAAGCCCAGGCCGGCGTCATGCTGCCTGAGGTGCGCGAAGCGGTGGTAAGCCACCTGCGACCGGCCGTGAACTGAAGGCAGTCGCTAACCAAGAAGCATCCCGGCCGGAAGGGCCGGGATGCGCTTTTCTGCCGGGCGCAGAGGTGCCCGATTCCGACTATGTTGTTCCACACAAGTTCTCATCATGTGCCTCAAGGAGGAAGCCATGAATCGCTATCTCGCGGGCGCCATCGGCGGTCTGCTTGCCACCGTTCCCATGACCCTGACGATGGAGGCGCTGCATCGCCGGCTCCCACGTGAGCAGCGCTATCCCCTGCCACCGCGGGAGATCACCCAGGACCTGCTGCACAAGGCCGAAGCGGCGGACACCCGCTTAGACGATACTCAGCTCGCCGAGCTCAGTCTGGCCAGTCACTTCGCCTATGGAGCCGTCGCCGGCGCGCTGTACCCCGTGACCCGGCGCCACATCGACCATCCTTTGGTCTTTGGTAGCGGTTACGGGGTGGCAGTATGGGCCGTGAGCTATTTTGGCTGGGTGCCCGCACTGCGCATCCTGGCGCCGGCGAATCGACATCCCGCCAACCGGCGGCGATTGATGATCGCCGCGCATTTGGTTTGGGGGGCCAGTACCGTATGGATCGGCGAACGTTTGATGCACCGACGGGAGCCCCCCTTAAACGACCGCTGAGTCAATGCCAGCTGCGCTAGCCCCTCACTACCTGCAGGTGGGGGGCGCTGCGGCCCAGATTTTCCTGCATCCGCTCGCTGTACCAGTCGATGAAGTCGATCACACCGAACTCGTAGGTTTCCGAGTAGGGGCCCGGCTGATAAGCCTTGGAGTTGATTCCGCGCTGGTTCTCCTCGGCCAGACGCTTGTCTTGGGCATTGGTGGCGTCCCACACCCGTCGCATCTCATCGGGGTTGTAGTCGACGCCTTCCACGGCGTCCTTGTGCACCAGCCACTTGGTGGTCACCAGCGTCTCCTGGGGGCCCAGCGGCAGCACGCGGAACACGATGGCATGGTCGCCCATGAAGTGATTCCAGGAGTTGGGCAGGTGCAGGATACGCAGCGAGCCCATGTCGGGGCTGGTCAGACGGCCCATCAGCTTGCGGCAGGCCGGCTTGCCGTCCATGGTCATGGAGACCACGCCATCCAGCAGCGGCGTGCGGGTCAAGCGGTTGCGCTTGCCGAAGCGCTTGAGCTGCCAGGGAACCTGCTGGTCGTCCCAGTCGGACTGCTTCTTAGCCACCAGCGCTTTGTAAGCCGCCGTGGCGCGGGGATCGTCGGTGTCGTCGAACTCCTGCAGCGAGTTGAGCAGCTCGGGGTGGGCGCCGTTGCAGTGGTAGCACTCGCGATTGTTCTCGAGAACCAGTTTCCAATTGGCCTGCTCGACGATGTTCGACTCCACGGCAACCTTGAGGTTGGCCATCTCGTAGGGCTCGAGATAGTGCTCCAGGGTGATCAGGAAGTCGTCGATGGCCGGTGGCTGCTCGGCCAGGCTGACGAAGATGAAGCCACCGCCGGTGCGCACGTGGACCGGCTTGAGGCCATAGGTGGAGAGGTCGAAGTTCTCGCCCATGTCACTGCCGGCGAACAGCAGGCGACCATCGAGCTCGTAGGTCCACTGGTGGTAGGGGCAGACCAGCTTGGCCACCTTGCCCTTGTCGCTGACGCACAGTCGTGAGCCACGATGGCGACAGACGTTGTGGAAGGCATGGATCGCACCGTCATTGCCACGCACGATGATGACCGGGTTATCCCCGACCTGAAGGGTCATGTAGTTGCCCTTCGCCGGTACCTCACAGGTCATGCCAGCAAACAACCACTCTTTGCCGAAGATCTCCTGCATGTCCAGGTCGAACAGCCGGGCATCGTTGTAGAAGGGCTGCGGCAACGAGAAGTTGCGCGCGCGCTCGGCAAGCATCTTGGCAGTGGCTTGACGCGCCGGGTCCAGTGGATCGTCAAGGGGGGCTGGAGAGAGTGGGTCCATGTAAGCTTCCTCATTGCTGGCCGCGTCTGCGGCATCGGTCGAATTATTGGTGTCGTGATGGCATGGCTGTCTGATGGGATCAGGGCGAGTTTGGATCAGCTGTCGCCCCCCCAATTGTCTGCCGACGACCCGAATGGATTCAGGCGCGACCAGCGAGAGTAGAAAAGTCATGTCTCATGGAGGTCATGGGTACGTTCATGTCGCAGTCAGGCAAGTCGGGCTCTTGCCTACTGACGCAGAATTCGTTCAACGACAGGCGGATTGCCGCAGTCGGAGCCACCCACGCTGACAACGCCAGGCGACTCGACATGACCATGAACTTTCTCAACCCCGTCACGACCCAGACCTGGACCAATGGCCGCCATGTGGTGCGCTGCGTCAAGGTGATTCAGGAAACCTGGGACGTTCGCACCTTTTGCTTCATGGCCGAGCAGCCGGTGCTGTTCTTCTTCAAGCCGGGGCAGTTCGTGACCCTGGAGCTGGAGATCGAAGGGGAGGCGATCATGCGCTCCTATACCATCTCCAGTTCGCCATCGATCCCCTACAGCTTCTCGATCACCGTCAAGCGGGTGCCGGGCGGAAGGGTATCCAACTGGTTGCATGACAACATGAGGGTCGGCAACGAACTGGCGGTACACGGGCCGGTGGGCAACTTCAATTCGATCGACTTTCCCGCCGAGAAGGTGCTGTTCCTCTCCGGCGGCGTGGGCATCACGCCGCTGATGTCGATGACGCGCTGGTTCTTCGACACCAACGCCAACGTCGACGTCGAATTCATCCACAGTGCGCGTGCCCCGCGCGATGTCATCTACCATCGCGAGCTGGTGCACATGTTCTCGCGGATCCCCGAGTTCAAGCTGCATATCGTCTGCGAGAAAAAGGATGACATCGGCGAGGCCTGGGCCGGCTATCGAGGATATTTGACCCAGCCGATGCTCGAGCTGATGGCACCGGATTTCCTCGAGCGCGAGATATTCTGCTGCGGCCCTACCCCCTACATGAATGCGATCAAGCGCATCCTGCGTGATAACGGATTCGACATGAGCCACTATCACGAGGAGTCTTTCGGCGCCACGCCGCTGGACGTGCGCGAGGAAGTTCTGGAGCTGGCCGAGCAAGCCGAAGCGGAGGCCGAGGAGATCGATTACGCCGACTTGCTCAGCGTAGAGTTCGCCGGCTCGGGCAAGAGCGTGCGCATCCAGCCGGGCGAGACGGTGCACGCCGCCGCCGCCAAGCTCGGGCTGCATATTCCCAAGGCTTGCGGCATGGGGATCTGCGGCACTTGTCGGGTGGGCCTCAAGTCCGGCGAAGTGGACATGGAGCACAACGGGGGTATCACCGAGGAGGACATCGAAGAGGGTTATATCCTCTCCTGTTGCAGCAAGCCGCTCGGCAATGTGGTGGTCGATTACTGAATCCTGCTGGAGTGAGGCTCAGGTGTGCCGAGCTTCGTCGAACAGCTCGTCGACGCGGCACACCTCGCCGCAGCGGTCCAGCGAATAGCCGGGAAGCTCGTGGACGGCTTGCTGGAACGGTTCGCTGCGGATCATCTCGAGCAGGCGTTTCACACTGGGATCTGTGAGGCTCTTGCGCTGACACAGCAGAAGGTAGTGTTCAGTGGTCAACGGCAGGAAATCCAGGCCGAACTGGTGCGCGGCGGCTTCCACGCCGAAGCCCACGTCGGCCATGCCGGCGGCAATATAGGCGGCCACGGCGGAGTGTGTGTACTCCTCGAGCTCGAAGCCCGGGATGCGCTGAGATGAAAGCCCGGCCTCGCGCAACAAGATATCGAGCAGTGCTCGAGTACCCGAGGCCTGCTGGCGGTTGATGAAACGCACGTCGCCGCGAACCAGGTCGGCCAGGCCGGTGACTCCCTTCGGGTTGCCCGGTGCGAGCATCAGCCCCTGACAGCGGGTGATGAAACGAATGATGCAGTGGCTGCGTGGCCGCAGCTGGCGCCGATAGCCCTGCATCAGCGGCCCGCGTGTCGCCGAGGTCGGCATGTGGTAGCCGGCCACGTCGCAGACGCCACGATTGAGGGCGGCCAATGCCTCTTGGGGGCTGCAGTATTGCAGGTCGAGCTGAAAATCGCTGGCGAAGCGGGGCAGAAGCGCCACGGCATAGCCGTGGCTGGCGTGCATGCGCAGCACCGGCTCGACGCCCTCGAAAAGCTGTTGAAGTTCGAGATTGAGCTCCGAGCCCAGGCTCTCGAGCTGCGGACCGAGCCGGGCGGCCACCCGCTGTCGTGCCCACAGCAGTTTGTCGCCTAGCGGAGTGAGTCGCGCACCGCGCCCTTTTTGCATTTCCACCAGCGCCACACCGAAGAAATCGGCCCACTTGTTGAGCAAGTTCCAGGCGTGGCGATAGGAGATGCCGGCTTCAGCGGCAGCCTCGGTCAGCTTGCCGCTGCGATGGATGCCTTGCAGCAGCCCGAACAGCTGCGGATCCAGACGGTTACCTGCTTCGTCGGTAAAGGACCAGGCCGGCTCGATTCGAATGCGTTTCATATGATGTGTTTTTCATATTTTGAAAAGACCGCACTACTGCTACCTTCATTATAAGGCTGCAGGGCAGAGCAAGTGGCATCTTGTTTCATATATGCACTGTAGTACATAACTTAGCATAACGATAATCATACAGCGGATTCGAACGTATCGATGAAGTGCCGATGACGAGTCTCCTACGTTCGCTTCGAGGCCAGGCCATGTTAAACAGTGCAAACCTTAACTGGACCCCTCAACAGGTTCAGGACGAAATCGACGCCCTGAAGCACAATCCCGGGGCTCTGCTACCCATCCTGCACGCGATCCAGGACCGCTGGGGCTACGTACCGCGCGAGGCGGTGCCGCTCATTGCCGAATCGTTGCAGCTCACCCGGGCCGAGGTGCACGGCGTGATCAGTTTCTACCACCACTTTCGCACCACGCCGCCGGGGCGCCACGTGGTGCAGCTCTGTCGCGCCGAGGCGTGCCAGGCTCGCGGTTCACGGGCACTGGAAACTCACGTCCGAGACGCGCTCGGCATCGACTATCACCAGACCACCGCCGACCGTGAGATCACGTTGGAGCCGGTCTATTGCCTGGGTAACTGCGCCTGCGGCCCGTCACTACGTGTCGGCGAGCGCATCCATGGCCGGGTCACGCCGGATAAATTCGATCGCCTGGTGGATGAACTGACCGTTCAAGTCCTGGAGGTAGGCTGATGAGCGTCAAGGTCTATGTACCCCGCGAGACCACGGCTCTTGCTCTCGGTGCCGATGAGGTGGCCGCTCGCATCAAGGCGGAGGCGGCCGCCCGCGACATTGACATCGAGCTTGTCCGCAACGGCTCCCGCGGTCTGTTCTGGCTGGAACCCCTGGTCGAGGTCGAGACATCGGCGGGGCGCATCGCCTATGGGCCGGTCGAGCCCGGCGACGTGGGCGGCCTGTTCGACGCCGGGCTGCTGGAAGCCGGTTTGCAGACACACGGCGCCCAGTCACCCCTCTACCAAGGGCCGGTCGAGGCGATCCCCTACCTGCAGGCTCAGCAGCGGCTGACATTCTCACGCATCGGCGTCACCGATCCGCTCTCCCTCGACGACTACCGTGCTCATGACGGTTTTCGCGGCCTGGATCAGGCGCTTGCGCTTTCGCCGCAGGCCATCGTCGACGAGGTCAAGGCCTCCGGCCTGCGCGGCCGCGGCGGGGCGGCGTTTCCCACCGGTATCAAGTGGCAGACCGTGCTCGACGCTCCGGCCGAGCAGAAGTACATCGTCTGTAACGCCGACGAGGGCGACTCCGGCACCTTCGCCGACCGCCTGGTGATGGAGTGCGACCCTTATCTGCTGATCGAGGGCATGGCCATCGCCGGCCTCGCCGTGGGCGCCACCCAGGGCTACGTCTACCTGCGTTCGGAATATCCGCTGGCCCATGAGATCTTCAATGAGGCCATCTCCCGCGCCGAGGCCGCCGGCTATCTCGGCGCCGATATCCGCGGTAGCGGCCGACGCTTCGACCTCGAGGTGCGCCTCGGCGCCGGCGCCGATATCTGCGGCGAGGAGACCTCGCTGCTTGAGAGCCTCGAGGGCAAGCGCGGCATGGTGCGCTTCAAGCCGCCGCTGCCGGCGATAGAGGGCCTGTTCGGCCGGCCCACCGTGGTCAACAACGTGCTGTCGCTGGCCGCGGTGCCTTACATCCTTGCCCACGGGGCCAAGGCTTATGCCGACTGCGGCATGGGCCGCTCACGGGGCACCCTGGCGCTGCAGTTGGCCGGTAACGTCAAACGCGGTGGGCTGGTGGAGCTCGCCTTCGGCACTACCCTGCGCGAACTGATGGAAGGCTTCGGCGAGGGTACCGAAAGCGGTCGCCCGCTACGCGCGGTGCAGGTGGGTGGCCCGCTGGGCGCCTACCTGCCCGAGAGCCAGTGGAACCTGCCGCTGGACTACGAGGCCTTCGCCGAGGTCGGCGCGGTGCTCGGTCACGGCGGCGTGGTGATGTTCGACGACACGGTGGACATGGCCGAACAGGCGCGCTTCGCCATGGAGTTCTGCACCGTGGAGTCCTGCGGCAAGTGCACCCCCTGCCGCATCGGCGCGGTGCGTGGCGTCGAGGTGATCGACCGCATACGTCAAGGCGACAACCGCGAGGCCAATCTCGCGCTGCTCGGCGACCTGTGCGAAACCATGGTGGACGGTTCCCTCTGTGCGATGGGCGGCATGACCCCCTTCCCCGTGCAGAGCGTGATGAAACACTTTCCCGACGACCTGCAGCGCGACGCGCAGCCGCGTTGAGCGGGAGGAGGTACGACATGTTGCACTATTACGATCCCAAGCACGCGTTCGACCCAAGCCTCGTCTCTCCGGAGCGCGACTACGGCACCCCGGCGCAGCTCTCCGAGACGCTCGTCACCCTCGAGATCGACGGCACCGAGATCACCGTGCCCGAAGGCACCTCGGTGCTGCGCGCCGCGGCACTCGCCGACATCAACATTCCCAAGCTGTGCGCCTCGGACAACCTCGAGGCGTTCGGCTCCTGCCGGCTGTGCGCGGTGCAGATCGAGGGCAAGCGCGGGCTGCCGGCCTCCTGCACCACGCCGGTCGAAGCCGGCATGCAGGTCACCACGCAGAATACTCGGCTGGCCAAGCTGCGGCGCAACGTGATGGAGCTCTACATCTCCGACCACCCGCTGGACTGCCTGACCTGCCCGGCCAACGGCGACTGCGAGCTGCAGGACATGGCCGGTGCGGTGGGCCTGCGCGAGGTACGCTACGGCTTCGACGGCGAGAATCATCTGGATGCCGAGACCGACGACTCCAACCCCTACTTCAGCTTCGACCCCAGCAAGTGCATCGTCTGCTCTCGCTGCGTGCGCGCCTGCGAGGAGGTGCAGGGCACCTTTGCGCTGACCATCGAGGGGCGCGGCTTCGAGTCCAAGGTGGCCGCCGGGCAGAGCGAGGCGTTCATGGATTCCGAATGCGTCTCCTGCGGCGCCTGCGTGCAGGCCTGCCCGACCTCGACGCTGATGGAAAAATCGGTGATCGATCAGGGGCAGCCGGAGCACAGCGTGGTGACCACCTGCGCCTACTGCGGCGTGGGCTGCTCGTTCAAGGCCGAGATGCAGGGCGACCGGGTGGTGCGCATGGTGCCGTACAAGGGCGGCGACGCCAACCACGGCCACTCCTGCGTCAAGGGCCGCTTCGCCTTCGGCTACGCCACCCATCCGGACCGCATCACTACGCCGCTTATCCGCGAGTCGATCGACCAGCCCTGGCGCGAGGTGGGCTGGGAAGAGGCGATTACCTTTGCCGCCGAACGGCTCAAGGCGATTCAGGCGAAATACGGCCGTGAGAGCATCGGCGGCATCACCTCGTCGCGCTGCACCAACGAGGAGACCTACCTGGTGCAGAAGCTGGTGCGTACGGCCTTCGGCAACAACAACACCGACACCTGTGCTCGGGTGTGCCATTCACCCACCGGCTTCGGCCTCAAGGCGACCTTGGGCGAGTCCGCCGGTACCCAGACCTTCGACTCGGTGATGAAGGCCGACACCATCGTCGTCATCGGCGCCAACCCCACCGACGCCCACCCGGTTTTTGCCTCGCAGATGCGTCGTCGTCTGCGTCAGGGCGCCGAGCTGATCGTCGTCGACCCGCGGCGCATCGACCTGCTCAAGACGCCGCATCATCTCGGCGCTCAGCATCTTGCCCTGCGTCCCGGCACCAACGTGGCTATGGTCAATGCCTTGGCCCACGTGGTGATCAGCGAGGGGCTGGAGGATCGCGAGTTCATCGCCAAGCGCTGCGACGAGTCGGGCTACCAGGCCTGGCGCGAGTTCATTCTCGATGAGCGCCACTCGCCGGAGAACGTCGAGGCGATCACCGGTGTGCCCGCCGAGCAGGTGCGGCGTGCGGCGCGCACCTACGCCAACGCACCCAATGGCGCGATCTACTACGGCCTTGGCGTCACCGAGCACAGCCAGGGTTCGAGCATGGTCATGGGTATCGCCAACCTGGCGCTGGCCACCGGCAACATCGGCCGCGAGGGCGTGGGCGTAAACCCGCTGCGCGGGCAGAATAACGTCCAGGGCTCCTGCGACATGGGCTCCTTCCCCCATGAGCTGCCGGGCTATCAGCACGTTGGCGACCCCGCCGTGCGCGAACGTTTCGAGGCGGCCTGGGGCGTGCCCATCGACGACGAGCCGGGGCTGCGCATCCCCAACATGTTCGACGCCGCCGTCGCCGGTGACTTCAAGGCGCTTTACGTGCAGGGCGAGGACATCGCCCAGTCCGACCCCAACACCCAGCACGTGGAGCAGGCGCTGCGCTCGCTGGAGTGCCTGATCGTGCAGGACATCTTCCTCAACGAGACGGCCAAGTTCGCCCACGTGCTGCTGCCGGGCTCCTCCTTCCTGGAGAAGGACGGCACCTTCACCAACGCCGAGCGGCGCATCAACCGGGTGCGCAAGGTGATGCCGCCGCTGGCCGGCAAGCAGGACTGGGAAGTGACCGTGGAGCTGTCCAATGCGCTGGGCTATCCCATGCACTACGACCACCCCTCGCAGATCATGGACGAGATCGCCAGCCTCACGCCGAGCTTCACCGGGGTGAGCTATGCGCGGCTCGACGAATTGGGCAGCATCCAGTGGCCGTGCAACGAGACGTACCCGACGGGCATGCCGACCATGCACGTCGAGGACTTCCCCATCGGCCTTGGTCAGTTCGCTATCACCGATTACATCGCCAGCGAAGAGCGCTCCAACCGCCGCTTCCCGCTGCTGCTCACCACCGGGCGCATCCTCTCCCAGTACAACGTGGGGGCCCAGACCCGGCGCACCGACAACCAGGCCTGGCACGACGAGGACGTGCTCGAACTGCACCCCGCCGACGCCGAGCTTCGTGGTGTACGCGACGGCGACTGGGTCGGTATCACCAGCCGCGCCGGCCAGACGGTGCTGCGAGCCCGTGTCAGTGACCGCATGCCGCCGGGGGTGGTCTACACTACCTTCCACCACCCTGGCAGCGGGGCCAACGTGATCACCACCGACAGCTCCGACTGGGCGACCAACTGCCCGGAGTACAAGGTGACCGCAGTGCAGGTCGAGAAGGTCAGCCAGCCGTCTGCCTGGCAGCGTCAGTTCCAGAGCTTCGACCGGCTGCAGCTCCAGCTCCTGCATGGTGCCAAGGACGAAGCGGCCAGGCCGCCCACAGCGGAGCGTGCGAATGAGTGACGACCACAGCCGCTGCCGTGCCCCGGTTGACGTACGCCGGGCCGGCAGCGCCGAGCGGCAGGAGGACAGCATCGCCGTGGAGACGGCGGTAGCGCTGGTCTACAACGGCATTTCGCATGCCGTGATGATGACCACCCCCGCCGATCTCGAGGACTTCGCCCTCGGCTTCAGCCTCACCGAGGGCATCCTGTACACGCCTGATGAACTCTACGGCATCGAGGTGCGGGAAGAGGCTGCCGGTGTCGCCGTGCACTTGGAAATCGCCACTCAACGCTTCATGGAGCTCAAGCAGCGTCGGCGCAGCCTGGCCGGGCGTACCGGCTGCGGACTGTGCGGTACCGAGTCGCTGGAGCAGGCGATTCGGCCGATCGGCCGGGTGGCAGCCCCAGCCGTTGACGACGGTGCCATTCAGCAGGCGCTGGAGGCGCTCAAGTGGCACCAACCGCTGCAGCGCGAGACCGGTGCCACCCATGGCGCCGCCTGGTGCGACCTCGACGGAAAGATATTGCTGGCGCGGGAGGACGTCGGTCGTCATAACGCCCTGGACAAGCTGATCGGCGCCATGGTGAGTCGCCGTCTCACGGTAGCAGACGGTTTTGCGCTGGTCTCAAGCCGGGCCAGCTACGAGATGGTGCAGAAGTGCGCCAGCGTCGGCATCGGCTGCTTGGTCGCGGTATCGGCGCCCACCTCGCTTGCCATCGAACAGGCGCGCCAGGCGGGCCTGCTGCTGGTCGGTTTCGCCCGCACGGGGCGCCACGTCATCTATCATCAGCCGGCAGGCGAAAGCGTGCCGGTCGTTCAAGCCAGCGGAGGTTGAAGTCGCCATGAGCCGCAGCCAGCTCGACACCTTGATCCACATGGCGAATCAGATCGCCATCAACAATGCGCATTACGGCGATGCCGCCGAGCGCGTGCATACCCACCTGAAGAAGTTCTGGGCGCGCAGCATGAAGCGCCAGATCGTCGAGTATCTTCACCAGGACGGCAGCCAGCTCTCGCCCCTGGCCCGCCAGGCTATCGAGCGGCTGGCGCAACATCAGAGCGAAGCCCGCCCGACGAGCGCCTGATTTAGGGTGTGTCACTCTTTTTTCAACGCTAACTGCCGAGCCCCCTCTTTCGCGCTAGGCCCCCTGTGGTATATTCGCGACATGCATCACATGGCCGGCCCGGGTCGGTAGCACCGACGCCCATTCCCGTCATGTGACGGCATCCCCGGCGAAAGGAGTCATGTCATGACCGACCGTCATGGCGCAGGCCACGGCTGGCCGGAACAAAATCGATCGGTACCAAGCCGACAGCCAACACTCCACTACGCACGGCAGGGGCTGCATGAAAAGGGCATCTTTCCTGGTCGCCGCATTGACGGCGGCCATCCTCACTCTGGGGTCTCAGGCCCAGGCAAACATCCCGTCCGGCAGTCTGGATGCGATCGACCTTCTTCCTGGTCAGTCGGCCCTTTGGCAGGCGCTGGACGCCATTGCCATGCCCGAGGGGCTGACCGCCGATGAGGTCTGGCTCAGCATCGACCTGCGCAACCGCCGGGTACGGGTGCTGCGCGGCGAGCACGAAATCAAGCGCATCGAGCACCTCGCCTTCGGGGCCGGCGGTGCTGCACCGCTTCGGGCCAAGGGCAGCTCGATGACACCGCTGGGTGAGTTTCGCGTCGATCGTATCAATCGCGCCTCGCGTTTCGGCCTGTTTTTCGGCTTCGACTACCCCAACGCTCAGGTTGCCGAAGAGGCTCTGCAAAGTGGCAAGATCACGCTGCAGGAGTACTGGTATATCGATGACTATCGCCGACGTCATGGCCGGGCGCCGCACACCACTTCACTGGGCGGCTTGATCGGCATCCACGGGCTGGGCCGCGGCGACCCCGATATTCACCGCAGCTTCGACTGGACCGAGGGCTGCGTGGCGGTCAGCAACGAGGAAATTCGCGCGCTGGATCCCTGGCTGCGCATCGGCACGCGGGTAGTGATAAAGGGTTGAGGTAGACGGGAGCTGGCGGAAGAGCGTGGGAGTCGAACCCACCAGGGACCGCTGGCAGCCCCTGCCAGATTTGAAGTCTGGCCGCCCCACCGGGGGTCGATCCTCTTCCTTGAGCGGTTCTTCAGCCTAGGGCCGTTGGCTATTGCCACATCTCGGCGTTACGTACCACGCGCTCATCTCCGATGCGGCGCGTGAAGCCTACCTTATCAAAGAATTCGAGTATGTGTATGGCCAGCTTGCGGCCGGTGCCGATGCGGTCGCGAAAGGCCGCCGCGTTGATTCTGCCGTGCTCGTGTTCTAGTGCCTGCACGATGGTGGCCATTTCGGCCACCGCCGCCGCTGGGTAGAAGTGGTCGCGGCGTACCTGGTAGAGCCGGCCGAGGCGGGCGCAGGCGGTGAGCGCCTCGCGAATGCGCGCTTCATCGAGGCTCTCTCCCTCGGCCAGGTCTCGCACCCGCGGCGGCTGGAAAGGTGTCGCGGCGATGAGCGGTTCGAGCCGCCGCCATAGCGCTTCGTCGGCTTCGCTTAGCGTGGCGAGGTGGCCTGGCAGGGCCACGAAGGGGCCGTGGGGCTCGAGCCGGCCCCGCTCGATCAGCCGCTCGATCAACTGGCGCCCGGTCGCTTCGGGAAGCTGGGGTATGGCCTGGCGTGTCAGCCGGCCGCGCTCGGTGCCGAGCATGGAAGGTTCACGTTGATGATTGGCCGCCACGGTATCGAGTAGGCGGTGCTGTAGCGCTGCGACGGTATCGGCCGAAAAGGCGCGGCTACGGCCTCGATCTTCCAGCGTTTCGCCGCCCAACGCCACGACGGTCTCGACCAGCGTCGACAGCTCGACATTGGCATTGCGTGCCAGGGCGTCCAAGTCGACTCCCTCAGGCTTCAGCCGCAGCCCCTCTTTCAGCGCCGGCGTAAGATCGAGCGGTGAGTGGGCGGTGGACGCAGCCAGCGCTGACAGCCAGGCCAGCCGCTCGGGGCGGCGCTGGCCACGCCGCGGTGGGTCGCCCTCCAGCACCACGCCGCCGCCCAGCGTCACACCCACGCTGGGGTCGCGTATCACGCAGCGGTCGCCCAGGCAGGCGTGCACCGGTTCGTCGAGCACCAGCTGCCCCAGCATGCGTTTGCCCGGGGCGAGGTGCTGGCCTTCGAGCAGTGATAGGCGCCCACTGTAACGTCCCACGCCCAGGTGCACCTGTATCGGTGCCCAATGCTTGAGGCATGGGGCCGTGTCGAGCAGTTGCCACTCCATGTCGAGTCGCTGCAGCCCGGGGGTCTCGAGCGCTTCGGCCACCACCCAGTCTCCCCGGGGGATGATATCGCGGGAGATCCCGTCACCGCTGAGGTTGAGCGCTACGCGATCGCCCTGCCACGCCTGCTCGCTATCCCGGTGCAGGCGACGCAAACCCCGCACACGAGCCTTGGTGCCGGAAGCCACCAGGCGTATCGTGTCGCCCTCGCTGATGTGGCCGGCCAGTGCCGTGCCGGTGACCACCACACCGGCCCCCGCCTTGGTGAAGACGCGGTCCACGGCGAGGCGGAAATGGCCGTGCACCGCCGCCTCGAGCGGTTTGGAAGCCAGGCCCCAAAGACGCTCGCGCAGATCCTCTATCCCCTCGCCGCTGGTGCTCGATACCTCATGAATGGCGGCGCCGGCCAGCGGCGAGTCCGCAAGCAGGGCGGTGATCTCCTCGCGAACTCGGCGCCTGCGGGCAGCGTCGACACGGTCGACCTTGGTCATGGCCACCAGGCCGCGATCGAGCCCCAGTAGCGTGAGGATCTGCAGATGCTCGACGGTCTGCGGCATCACGCCGTCGTCGGCGGCTACCACCAGCAGCACCGTATCGACGCCGATGCTGCCCGACAGCATGTGGTGAAGGAAGCGAACGTGACCGGGCACGTCGACGAAGCCGAGCTCGACACCCTCCTCAACCTCGGGGTAGGCGAAGCCGGGCTCGATGGTCAGTCCACGCGCCTTTTCCTCCTTGAGCCGGTCGGTGTCGATGCCGGTGAGCTGCTGGATCAGTGCGGTCTTGCCGTGGTCGACGTGGCCGGCGGTGCCGACGATCACAGGGAGCCTCCGGCGTCCTGTCGGTCGGTGGCACCATAGCCGGCAGGCAGTTCGGCTAGCTGGTCGACGAAGGCCGCTTCGTCGGAAGCCGTCGCCAGACAGCGCAGGTCGAGCAGCAGGGTGCCGTCGCTGATGCGGCCGATGACCGGGCGCGGCAGTCGGCGCAGGGCGCCCTCCAACCGACGAAGGCACCGTTCGCGGTCGCGACGAGCGCTGACGGTGGGGCGCCAGGCCAGCGCTCGGCTGGGCAGGCGGTCCACCGGCAGTGAGCCGCTGCCAAGTTGGCTGGCACAGGGCGTCAGGGTTACCTCGAAGTCGCTGAGCAGCGCGCTGACCCGAGGCAGCAGGCGCTCGCCAGTGGCGGCGATCTCTGCCTCGGGCCGGGTCAGCAGCGCCAGGGAGGGGATGGCACGCTCGGGGGCGTCGCTGTCGCGGTAGAGGCGCAGGGTGGCCTCGAGTGCGGCGAGTGTCAGTTTATCCAGGCGCAGGGCGCGCTTGAGCGGATGGCGCTTGATGGTGGCGATGGCCTCGCGGCGACCGACGATGATGCCGGCCTGGGGCCCGCCCAGCAGCTTGTCGCCGCTGAAGGTGACCACATCGGCGCCGGCTGAGATGGCATCGCCCGGCTGCGCCTCGTAGGGCAGGCCGAGGGCGGTGAAATCGGTCAGCGCACCGCTGCCCAGGTCGATAAGCAAGGCGATCCCGCGAGCATGGGCGATCTCGGCCAATTGCGATTCCGGTACGCTGCTGGTGAAGCCGGTGATGGCGTAGTTGGAGGTGTGGGCCTTGACGATCAGCCCGGTGTGCTCGCCGATGGCACTCTCGAAGTCCCGCGCATGGGTGCGGTTGGTGGCGCCCA
This sequence comes from Halomonas sp., assembly GCF_020832045.1. Lineage (GTDB taxonomy): Bacteria > Pseudomonadota > Gammaproteobacteria > Pseudomonadales > Halomonadaceae > Halomonas. The sequence goes on along the minus strand of NZ_JAFIFK010000010.1, from coordinate 31,791 downwards.
CCTCGCGCAGCCGGCAGCCTGCCGCCTGCATGATGTCGGGCATGCGGAAGGCACCGCCGATCTCGATCAGCTCGCCGCGCGATATCAGTGCTTCTCGCCCGGCGCCCAGCGCGCCCAGCGCAAGCAGTACCGCGGCGGCGTTGTTATTGACCACGGTGGCCGCTTCCGCGCCGGTCAGCTCGCACAGCAGGCCCTCGACCAGGCGGTCGCGGTCGCCGCGGCCGCCGTCTTCGAGGTCGTACTCCAGCGCCACCGGATGCCGGGCAGCATCCGTCATGGCGTCGATAGCCGCCTCGGCCAGCGTGGAGCGCCCCAAGTTGGTGTGGATAACGGTGCCGGTAAGGTTGAATACCGCGCGGGCGGCGGGGCGTGTCAGCTCGGCCAGCCGCGCCAGGGTCGCCTCGGCCAGGGCGTCAGCCTCGAGCATGCTGCCAGCCACCGGGTCGGCGGCCAGCCGCTGTCGGGCTTGATCGAGAGCCTGGCGTACGGCGCGTCGGATGAGGCGGTGACCGTAGTGCTGACGGGCCGTTTCCACGGCGGGATGGGCCAGCAGTGTGTCGACTGCGGGCAGGCGGCGTCGAACGTCCATTGTCGTCTTCATGTCCATGCCGGGGTGGTCGATAGCCCTTCCTGATGGGGCGAGTCACCCCTTTCTCGTTGGAGGATGTGCATCCCTATGGCATAGCATGATGGGCCGGGCTGCGTCCATTTCCCGCTGCGTTCAGTGTCAATCTTCGACGATTAATAGCGGATTGAAGCCGCTGCGGCGATAGCGTCCCTCCTCGCCCAACAGCAGGTCCAGCGTCAGGCTGGCCAGGTCGTCGGCCAGCGGCTCGGCCTTGGCGTCCACTGCGCGGGGGAATATCTTCAGGTAGCTGCCGCAGTCGCCACAGGCCTCGGCCTGAGCCACCGAGACATCGTCATCGCCCGCCTCCGGCGCCAGGCTGAGATAGTCGAGCTTGCCGCTCTGCTCGCATACGCTGCAAATCGAGCGTTCCAGGTACCACTGGGTGGCACACAGGCCGCACTGCAGATAGCGCACCCCGCTGCTCTTTGGATCGGTCTCGATCACGCTGGCCACCGGTGGCGAGCCGCAACAGGGGCACAGGGCACGCAGCTCACCTTGTGGGCGCTCCGGGGTGCGGGGCAGAATGTGCACCAGGCGCAGCCAGGCCACCTGAAGCGCGGCAGCGACCAGTGGCATCAGGCCGCGGTGGTGCGTCTCACCGGCTTCGCCCGCCAGTACCTGACGGGCAAGTTGGCGACCCGTTTGCTCGGGTAGCTCGCGCAGGGCGGTGAGCAGCGGGCGCTGGGCCTCACCCACGTGAAGCTCCAGGGCACTGAGCAGGGCATCGACCTCGCCGGGGAGGTCGATGACATCCTGCAGCGCCTGTACGTTGAGCGGCGGCATACCGTGCTCGAGCGCCAGCACGAAGGCTGTCGGCTCGGGCTGCCAGCCTGGCGTGAAGCGTTCCATCGCTACTTGCTGAGCGGTGGCGAGCTGGGCCATGAAAGTGAGGAACTCCCCCAAGGGCTGGTTGCGTTCGGCGAGGTCCTGCAGGCGCCGGGCGCGGTGGGCGAAATGCTCGATGTCGGGTAGCCGTACCTCGGGGGGGTGCATGATCCCCGTGGGGGCGTTGCCATAAGCGTGGCTCACGTCGACTCCTTTCCGGTCGGGTCATGACGACGGCTGATCTCACGATGCTTGCGCTCTTTTTCCATCTCTTCCTCATACCACAGGTCGTGATGGTGACGAGCCCAGGCCTTGCTGACCCGGCCGCGCACCATGGCCTGGAACGAGCCTTTGACCCAGATGCCCGAGTAGATGTGGATGATGAGTGTAATGATGGCGAGAAAGGCGATATAGGCGTGACCCAGCGAGGCCAGCCGGCGCAGGGTAATGGGGATGGCTTCGCCGACCAGCGATTGCCAGATCATCACCCCGGTGATCAGCAGCAGCGGGATGCATACCAGCATGATCCAGTACACCAGCTTCTGGCCGGCGTTGTTCTTGCCGACCGGGGGCAGTTTCTCGTCGCGGTTGGCAAGGACGTCGTTGATCTGCTTGAGCCATTGCAGGTCGTGCCGCTTGAACAGGCTTTCCTTGAAGAAGCTCACCGCCATGATGGCGAACATCAGCGACATGAACAGGCCGATCCAGGGATGCAGGATGCGGGTCATGGTCGGGCCGCCGAACAACCCCGTCAGCGACCAGAAGAAGGGATGGAAGAAGGGTAGGCCGCTGAGCACCAGCAACACGAAGCTGATGGCGACCAGCCAGTGATTTAGGCGCATCCAGACGCTGTAGCGCTGCAGCGGCGGGTCCGTCTTGGCGAGGCTCATGGTCGCTCCTCCCCTTCATCTCGTTCTTCTCTGGCCTCCCGCTCCCTCTCGCGGGCTTCGTCGTCGCGTACCGCCTGCTCGTCCTCTTCGCTGAGCTCCTTGGGACCGGCCGTGACGTAGTGGAAGAACCCGGTCAGCGCGGCAAGGCCGATGGCCGCCGAGGCCAGCGGTTTGCCCACTCCCTTCCAGGCGCCGACCATCGGGCTGATGCTGGGGTCTTCCGGCAGGGCGCTGTAGATCTCCGGCTTGTCGGCATGCTGCAGCACGTAGATCACATGGGTGCCGTCGACCCCCTCGGGATTGTAGACCCCGGCATTGTCGAAGCCGCGGCTCTTGAGGAAGTCGGTGCGGGTCTCGGCCAGGTCGAGCATGTCGTCGCGGGTGCCGAACATGATCGAACCGGTGGGGCATGACTTGACGCAGGCCGGCTCCAGGCCGTGGAACACCCGGTCGGAGCAGAGCGTGCATTTGTAGGACTTGCCATCCACTTCCGAGATGCGCGGTACGTCGAAGGGGCAGCCGGTAACACAGTAGCCGCAGCCGATACAGTGCTCGGAGTTGAAGTCGACGATGCCGTTGGCGTACTGCACGATGGCGCCGGGGGCGGGGCAAGCCTCGAGACAGCCGGGATCGGCGCAGTGCATGCAGTTGTCCTTGCGGATCAACCACTCCAGGTTACCCTGCTCGTTCTCGTATTCGTCGAAGCGCATCACCTGCCAGGTGTTGGGCGTGAGATCGAGCGGGTTGTCGTACTCACCCACGCATTCCCCAACCTCGTCTCGCAGATCATTCCATTCGGCGCAGGCCACCTGGCAAGCCTTGCAACCGATGCAGCGTGAAACGTCGATCAGCTTGGTCACACGGTCGATGCCGCCGGTGCGCTCCTGGGGCGAGGGCACCGGGGTTGCCGATCGGGCGATGATGTTCTGCAGGTTGACTTGTTCGCCTCTCATTTCTCGCCTCCTTGCGCTACAGCTTGTCGACCCGCACCAGGAACGACTTGTATTCCGGCGTCTGTGTGTTGGCGTCGCCGACCGAGGGCGTCAGCGTATTGGTCAGGTGGGCCTTCTTCGTCTCGCCGAGGAAACCCCAGTGCAGCGGGATGCCCACCTGGTGGACGACCTGGCCATCCACCCGCAGCGGGCGGATGCGCTTGGTCACCACCGCCACTGCGTCGATGTAGCCACGCTTGGAGCTGACTCGAACCCGCTCACCCTTGGCAATTCCCAGCTCCTGGGCCAGGGCTTCACCGATTTCGACGAACTTCTCCGGCTGGGCGATGGCGTTGAGCCGGTTGTGCATCGTCCAGTAGTGGAAGTGTTCGGTCAGTCGGTAGCTCGTGGCTGCATGAGGAAACTCCTCGAAGGTGCCGAAATTCTCGCGGTCCTGAGCGAACACCCGTGCGGCCGGGTTGTGCTTGGCCAGCATGCTGCCCGGGTGCAGCGGGTTGTTGGCAATGGGCGTTTCGAACGGCTCGTAGTGCTCGGGGAAGGGGCCCTCCTTCATGCGATCGCGAGCGAACAGCTGGCCGCGCCCGGTCTGGTTCATGATGAAGGGGCCTTGGGCCGTGCCAGGAGCGGAGTCGACCGGGAAGTCGGGCACATCGTTGCCGACCCAGCGCTGGCCGTCCCACCACACTACCGCCTTGTTGGCCGCCCAGGGAGTGCCATCGGGTCGGGCGCTGGCACGGTTGTAGAGAATGCGGCGGTTGGCCGGCCACGCCCAGGCCCAGCCCAGCGTTTGCCCGGTGCCGTAAGGGTCGGAGTTGTCGCGCCGGACCATCTGGTTGCCGGCCTCGGTCCAGCAGCCGGCGAAGATCCAGCAGCCGCAGGCGGTGGAGCCGTCGGCCCGCAGGAAGCCGAAGTCCTCCAGCTGTTCGCCGGCACGCACCACCAGGTTACGATCCTCGTCGAAGACATCCTCCAGTGCCCAGCCGTTGTATTCGCGGGCCAGTTCTTCGGGGCTTGGTTCCTCGGGCCGGCGATAGGGCCAGTGCAGGTTGAGGATGGGGTCGGGAAAGGCACCGCCCTCTTCCTGATAGAGCCGCTGCAGGCGCAGGAAGATACCGGCGAGAATCGCGGTGTCTGGCTTCGCCTCGCCCGGCGGCGGAGCCGCCTGCCAGAACCACTGCAGCCAGCGCGAGCTGTTGACGATGGTGCCGTCCTCCTCGGCGAAACTGGTGGTGGGAAGACGGAAGACCTCGGTGTCGATCGCTGCCGTGTCCACATCGTGATATTCACCGTGGTTACGCCAGAACTCCGCGGTCTCGGTGCTCAAGGGGTCGATCACCACCAGGAACTTGAGCCGCGACAGCGCCTCGGTGACCTTGGCCTTGTGCGGGAAAGCGGCCAACGGGTTGAAGCCTTGGCACAGGTAGCCGGTGATCTCACCATGGTGCATGCGCTCGAAGGTGTGCAGGATGTCGTAGAGATCCTCGCCCATCTTCGGCAGCCAGTCGAAGCACCAGTCGTTGGCCTCGGTGGCGGCTTCGCCGTACCACGCCTTCATCAGGCTGACGTGGAAGCGCTCGTAATAGCGCCAGTAGGAAACCTCTTCGGGCACCAGCGGCGGTCGGGCCCGATCGAGGATGTACTCCTCGTAGTCCTGCTCGTCGTCGTCCGCGAGGGTCAGGTAGCCGGGCAACTGGTCGGAGAGCAATCCAAGATCGGTCAGACCCTGGATGTTGGAGTGCCCGCGCAGAGCGTTGACCCCGCCGCCGCGCATGCCCATGTTGCCCAGCAGCAGCTGAACCATGGCCGCGGTGCGGATGATCTGCGAGCCAATGGAGTGCTGTGTCCAGCCCAGCGCATACAGGAAGGTCATGGTCTTGTCGGGAGCCGCCGTCTCGGCCGCCATGTCCCACACCTTTTGAATCTTCTCGCTCGGCGTGCCGCATACCGATGACACCACCTCGAGGGTGTAGCGGCTGAAGTGCTGTCGCATCAGTTGGAACACACAGCGCGGATGCTGGAGCGTTTCGTCGCGCAGGGCGTGGCCCTCGTCGTCGTGCTCGTACTGCCAGCCCTCCATCTCGTACTCACCGTTGTCGGGGTCATAGCCGTTGAACAGGCCATCCTCGAAGCCGAAGGCCTCATCCACGATCAGGCTGGCATCGGTGTAGGCGAGCACGTAGTCGCGATGGAAGCGACCGCTCTCGATCAGGTAGCTGATCAGCCCGCCGAGGAAGGCGATATCGGTCCCCGTGCGAATTTCGGCGTAGTAGTCCGCCACTGCAGCGGTACGCGTAAAGCGGGGGTCGACCACCACCAGCCGGGCGTCGTTGTGCTCACGCGCCTCCATTACCCAGCGAAAGCCCACCGGGTGCGCTTCGGCGGGGTTGCCCCCCATACCGATGATCAGGTCGGCATTGCGTATGTCGACCCAGTGGTTGGTCATGGCACCGCGACCGAATGTTGGGGCAAGACCTGCCACCGTCGGTCCGTGTCAGACGCGCGCCTGGTTGTCGAACGCTACCATGCCCAGGCTGCGGGCAATCTTGTGGGTGCAGTAGGCCGTCTCGTTGGTCGAGGCGGAAGCCGCCAGCATGCCGGTGGTGGTCCAGTGATTGACCGTATTGCCTTCGTCGTTCTCGGTGACGAAGTTGGCGTCGCGGTCGTCCTTCATGTAACGGGCAATACGATCGAAGGCCTCATCCCAACTGATCCGCTTCCATTCGTTGCTGCCGGCCTCACGCACCTGGGGGTAGCGCAGCCGTGAATCGCTGCGGATGTAGTCGAGCAGGCCCGCGCCCTTGGGGCACAGCGAGCCGCGGCTCACCGGGTGATCCGGATCCCCCTCGATGTGGTAGATGTCGTCGATGTTGTTGATCGCCTGATCGCCGCGGGCGTAGATCAGTACGCCGCAGCCCACCGAGCAGTAGGTGCAGTTGCTTCGTGTGATCTTGGCGCCGGTGAGCTTGAAGTGGCGGATCGAGGCGATGGCGGGGTCCGGGGCGAAGCCCATCATGGCCATGCTGGATGTGGCCATCCCCGCCGCACCGAGCTTGAAGAATTGTCTGCGCGAAACCCTGAGGGTCATGTGGCCTCCTGCCTGGTTTCCTTACTCATTGCTGTCATTATGATTTGCTACTAACGGTCTACCTTAAGCGTAGCGGCTCCCGACGGGGATGCCCGTCGGCGGTTGGTTTCCTTTGGTAACGAACGCCTGATGCATGCCTCATCAGGGCGACTGGTCGCCGCTGGCCTGGGGCTCACCATCTTCCTGTCGTCCGGTGTCGTCGGCCCCCAGTGGATCGTCTGGCATGACCTCTTCATCGCCCTCGCCGTCCTCTTCCCTCTCGGGCGACTGGGTCTCGTAGGCGGGGCCGGCATCGGATGCCGCGGCAGGGGTCTGGAACAGCTCGTCGCCCCGGGTCTCGCCGCTGCCGCTGCCCTGGTCATCCTCTTCCATGTCGGCCCCCGTGATGCCGCTGGTGGTACCGGCCCGGCCAGTGCGAACATTCGGTGGCTCGGTGATTTCTGCCGGGTCCATGCCGGCAGCGCTCTCGTCCGGCGTGACGGGGCCGGCGGCCAGCGTCGAAGCCGGCCAGAACAGGATCGCTCCCACCAGGAGAGAGGCGGTTTCCTTGCCTGCCATGATGGCCTCCTTGCGTACCGTTATTTTCCTAAGCGTAGACCCTGGCAGGCGAGGCTGATAGCGAGGCGCCACGGCTGCCGTATTGGCAAGACCCCCCTTCGCCTTCCTACACTGGGCCAGGCAGTCTGGCCCGAGGCCGGCTGGTCCCGCGTTCGACCACGTCAATGGAGTGACATCTTGCGCAGTTTACCGGCAACCCTTCCCATCCTCTTCGTCTGTGAAATCAGCTTCCTGCTGGGGCATGGCCTGATCATGACCCTGCTTGGGGTGCGCATGTCCATCGAGGGCTTCCCCTCGCACATGGCGGGGCTGCTGATGTCGAGCTTCTCGCTGGGCTTCGTGCTGGGCAGCTATATGCTCGAGAAACGCATCCGCAGCGTCGGCCACATTCGTGTGTTCGCCGCCTGTGCTGGCATCTTGGCGGTCACCGCCATGCTCCACGGCCTGTGGGTCAACCCTTGGGCCTGGCTGGCCTGGCGGCTGATCGGCGGGGTGGCCACGGCGGGCATGCTGATGGTGATGGAGTCGTGGGTCTCGGGGGAGTCAACCAACGAGAATCGCGGCCGAGTGTTGGCGATCTACATGATCATCTCGACGGTCTCGCTGGCCGGTGGGCAGTGGATGCTCAACCTGGCCGATCCGGCCGGGCCGGCGCTGTTTTCTCTCGTTGGCATGCTGTTCGCTCTGGCGCTGGTGCCGCTGTCGATCGTGCGCATCCACGGCCCGCGCCAGACCCACGATATCCAGCCCCAGAAGATACCCTTGAAGACCCTGTTCAAGCGCGCCCCGGTGGGGTTGGTCGGGGCCTTCACCGCCGGGCTGATGGTGCAGTCGTTCTTCGCCATGACCCCCTTCTACGGTCAGGAGATCGGCCTGACCACCGGCGAGACGGCCCGCTTCATGGCGATCACCACGATGGTGGCACTCTTCGCTCAGTGGGGGCTGGGGCGGCTTTCCGACCATATCGACCGGCGCAAGGTGATCCTGGGCATGGCCGTGGTGATGACGATCTCCGGCGTGCTGGTGTCGATGCTGGCACGCGTCGACTTCCTCATGCTGATACTGGCCGCCTGCTTCCATACCGCCATGCTGCACACCCTCTACGCATTGAGCCTGGCCCACACCAATGACTGGCTAGAGCCCGGCGAGATCGTCGCCGCCAATGCCAAGCTGATGATCTGGTATGGCATCGGCTCGATCATCGGCCCGTTCTCGGCCTCGTTGGTGATGCAGGCGATGGGCCCCGATGGGCTGTGGGTCTTCCTCGGTGGGGCATCGCTCGCGCTGGCGCTGTTCGTGGGGCTGCGTCTGCGTCGCCGCCTCGGCGAGCCCCTCGAAGAGGTCGAACAGGAGCCCTTCGTGGCGGTACCGACCATGGAAACGCCGCACTTCACCGAACTCGACCCGCGCCTGGAGCCGACGCAGTTGGAGTTTCACTTCGAGCAGGCGGAAGCGCGGGATATCGAGGAAGAGGCTGCTTGACACGGTCGAATGCGCCATCATGGAGGCAGCCTAAAAAGGGAGATGCCGATGCGCTATCCGACCGTCTTGTTCCGTGGGCTGGCTTCATCGGCCTGTTTGTCTGTCTGCCTCGTGGCCTTGCCGCTGCAAGCTGCTACCTGCCCAGCGCCGGGGGAATGGCATCAGCCCGGCGGTGAGCGCCTCGATTCGGCGGCACTGTTCGCGGAGCTGGCCGAGCGCGACGTGGTGATGCTCGGCGAGCAGCACGACCGCATGGATCATCATCGTTGGCAACTGCACACCTTGGCCGGCCTGCATGCCTATCGCCCGGAGATGGTAATCGGCCTGGAGATGCTGCCGCGTGAGGCCCAGCCGGCATTGGATGCCTGGGTGGCAGGCGAGCTGGACGAAGCGGATTTCCTCGACGCCAGCAATTGGCGCCGCGCCTGGGGATTCGATCCGGCGCTGTACCTGCCGATACTGCACTTTGCGCGTCTCAACCAGGTGCCGCTCAAGGCGATCAACGTGACCCCCGAGCTGCGCGGCCGGCTGGCCGGCGAGGGCTGGGCGGCGGTGCCGGAAGCCGAGCGCTTCGGTATCTCCGCACCGGCCGAGGCGCTGCCCGACTATCGCGAGCGCTTGGCCGCCGTGCATGCCCAGCACCCCACTTCAGGAGATGAGGAGAGCCTCGAGCGTTTCATCGCCGCGCAGCTCGTGTGGGACCGTGCCATGGCCGTCGGGCTGGCCGAAGCCGCCAGTGAGGGCGCGCTCACGGTCGGTCTGATCGGCCAGGGGCATCTGCAGTACGAGCATGGTGTTCCTCACCAGCTCGATGATTTGGGCGTCGAGGCACATGCCACCTTGCTGCCATGGGCGGTAGGAGCCGAAGCGTGCGAGCCACCGCCCGCCGGGCTGGCGCAGGCCGTGTTCGCCCTGGCCGAAACCTCGCAGCCGCTGCAGGCGCCCATGCAGTTGGGAATCTATCTGATGCCCGACGCGCAAGGGGTGGCGGTACATGGCGTACTGCCCGGTTCGGTGGCGGAGCAGGCCGGCCTCGAGGAGGGCGATATCATTCTGCGGGCGGCCGGTGAAGCGCTGACGAGGCCTGCCGATCTCACCCAGCTGGTGCAGCGCCAGCACCCCGGCACCCTGCTGCCGCTGGAGATTCGCCGCGGAGATGAGCAGCGTGAGGTGCTGGCACGCTTTCCGCCTCGCGATGGCGGAGACTGAGCATGCTCAATCGCTACGTGCCGCGCTGGCTGCGGAGCAGGCTGACGGGGTTGGTGTTGGCCGCTCTGCTCTTCGGCGTCGCTACGACACAGGCCGAAGCGCTTCCCGAGGTCGATCTCGCGGTTGCGCTGGACCCCGCCAGCGGGTGGCTCGAAGGCGAAATGCTGCTCGCGCCGCCGCCCGCTGCGAGCGACTTCACGCTGCTGTCCGGCCTCGTGGTGGTGGCGGCCGAAGCCGATGGCGTGGCGCTGGAGGTGGCAACCGGCAGCGAGGGGAGTCACCGGCTGTCACTGCCGCCGGGAACCGAGGCGCTGACGCTGCGCTGGCAGGGAAGGCTCGACGATCAGGAACGCCTCATGGTCTCGCCCCGGGGCAGCCTGCTGCCCGCCCATGGCGGCTGGTACCCACGCTTCGAGGCTCTGGGCCCCTTTGCCTTGTCGCTGCGTATTGCGGTGCCGCCGGGGCAGCGGGCGGTAGGCACCGGCTCGCTGCAGGGTGCGCCACGGGTAGATGATTCGGGCTACTCCGTCCTCCATGTACATCCACGTACGGCGGTGGTGGAAGTGGCCGTCGGCCCTTGGCAGGAGCGCAGTCGCGAGGTGGAAGGCGTGCGGCTGCGCACGCTGTTTCCCGAATCGCTGGACGACGCTCATGCCGAACTCTATATGGAGTACAGTGCCGAGTATCTGCAGCGTTTCTCTCGACGTGTGGGCCCCTATCCCTACACGAGCTTCACCGTTGCCGCCACACCGGCACCGGTCGGGTTGGCCTATCCAGGGTTCACTCTGCTCGGCGAGCGGGTCATTCCGCTGCCGTTCATTCCGCATACCTCACTGGCCCATGAGCTGATGCACGCCTGGTGGGGCGCCGGCGTGCTGGTTGACTACTCTCGCGGCAACTGGGCCGAGGCGTTGACCACCTACCTGGCCGATTATGCCCTCGACGAAGCCCGCGGCGAGGCGCGGGAAACCCGCCGCCGCTGGCTGCTCGATCTGGCCGCGCTGCCCGAGGGCTATGATGGTCGGCCGGCCGACTTCCGCGGCCAGCGCGACCCGGCACTGCGACTGCTGGGCTATCAGCACGGTGCCATGTTGCTGCACATGCTGCGTCAGCATATCGGCGACGAGGCCTTCGACGCGGGGTTGCGTCGCTTTGCCGAGCGCTACATGCACCGCGAGGCCGCCTGGGACGATCTTGCGGCGGCGCTGAGCAAGGCCGCCGACGAGCCGCTGCAGGCGTTTGTCGAAGCCTGGACGCAGCAACCGGGTCGCCCGACTCTCGGCGTCGAGGCCACGCGTAGCGAGACCCAGGACGGCTGGATGATAGAGGGCGTTTTGAAACAGGCCGGGGAACATGCCCCCTGGCCGCTTCGTGTACCGCTGGTGATCGACACCGTCGCCGGTATGGAACGGCGCACTATCGCACTCGATGGGCATCGGACCGAGCTCTCGCTGGCGCTTGTTCATGAGCCGCTGTCGCTGCGCATCGATCCGGACTTCGACCTGCTGCGCCAGCTGGAGGGGCCGCCAATACTCCGAAGCGTGGTGCTGGACCCCGAAAGCCGGCTGCTGGCGCTGGATGCCGTGCTGGCTGAGCCGGTCAGGAGGGCGCTGGCTCATCCGCTGCCGGACGCCGAAGCGGCATCGGTGGACGCGGCGCCACTGCTGGTGGTGGGGCTGACCGAACAGGTCGCCGCCTGGCTCGAGCAGCGGGGACTAGACGCGAGTGTGGCGGAAATGGCGCGTCACGGTGAGGCGCGGGCCTGGACGCTGCCCGGCACGGCGATAGTGGCGATCAGCGGTGACGAGCGCCAGGCGCTCGAGCGGCTCCTGGGTAGCTTGCGCCATCAGCTGGCCCATAGTCACGTGACGGTAGCGGAAAGCGGCGAGACTCAGGCGGTGGGAACCTGGCCGCTCGACGAAGCCGCCCTGCGCGTCGATTGGTCGCTCTGATCGCTTGCACGCCGCATGACGGGATGCGTTATCGTAGTGGCATCTGCCGGACTGCGAACTGCTGGAGGACTGACTTGGCCATTTCCCGTTTTACCGATCTGCTGGAAGAAGCGCAGCGCCAGCCCGAGCCGCAGCGGCTGCTGTTCGTGTTCACTCGCGCCGAGCTGCCTGAGAACCCCACCCCCGAGCAGCGCCGGGGCTTCGAGCAAGGCGAAGGCGGCGTGCTGACGCCGGTACTGTGTGTGGACAAGGCGCCGGACGAGCTGAGCGACATGCAGGCGCTGGTGGCCGAGTCACAGCGAACCGAGATCGAGTGGGACGTCGTCTTCGTCGGTGCTTTGTCAGGCAAGGGCCACCAGGCGCCTACGAGCGACGAGGTCGAGCATCATCTACAGCGTATGGTGCAGTCGCTGCAGATGGGTAACACACAGAGTTTTCTCGCGCTCAACCGGCAGGGCGAGGCCGTCGCCTTGCAATGAGCGGGTGGCGCCACCATAGACAAGCCTTATCGGAACCATGGCGGCAATCAATTTTCGCCTATCGGTTGCGATGGATATGATAGGCCCCGTATTCGGATCATCCACTAAGACATGGAGCAACACTGAATGTCCCTGATCAACACCGAAGTTCAGCCGTTCAATGCCACCGCTTTCCACAACGGTGAATTTGTCGAACTCTCCAACGAGAACCTGAAGGGCCAGTGGTCCGTGGTGATCTTCATGCCGGCTGCGTTCACCTTCAACTGCCCGACTGAGGTCGAGGACGCCGCTGAGCACTACGAGGAGTTCAAGAAGGCCGGTGCCGAGGTCTACATCGTTACCACCGACACCCACTTCTCTCACAAGGTGTGGCACGAGACTTCTCCGGCGGTTGGCAAGGCCAAGTTCCCGCTGGTCGGTGATCCGACCCACCAGCTGACCCGCGCCTTCGGTGTGCACATCGAAGAAGCCGGTCTGGCCCTGCGCGGCACCTTCGTGATCGACCCGGACGGCATCATCAAGACCCTGGAGATTCACGACAACGCCATCGCCCGCGACGTCACGGAAACTCTGCGCAAGCTGAAGGCCGCTCAGTACGTGCGTAACAACCCGAACGAAGTCTGCCCCGCCAAGTGGAAGGAAGGCGAAGAGACCCTCGCTCCGTCCCTGGATCTGGTCGGCAAGATCTAAGCGATCCAGCGTCCTGCGAGGCCGCGAACTGGCCTTGCGATCCCGCCCGGGCAGGCTCTGCCCGGGCACGCTTTCCAAGACGTGCAAGCTGCCGCCTGCGCTGACCCCGGTCTGCGCACTCGGTATCGTCTTGCCGTTTTTTTCATGAGCCAGACATGAAGGAACCCGCTGTCATGTTGGACGACAATCTGAAAAGTCAGCTAAAAGCCTACCTGGAAAAGGTCACTCAGCCGTTCGAGATCGTCGCGTCCCTCGATGACGGCGCCAAGTCCAAGGAACTCCACGGGCTTCTGAAGGACATTGACAGTCTCAGCGACAAGATTACCCTGCGCCTGGACGGTGAAGATGCGCGCAAGCCCTCCTTCGCCCTGAATCGTCCCGGCGAGGATACCGGTTTGGTTTTTGCCGGCATTCCCATGGGCCACGAGTTCACCTCGCTGGTGCTGGCGCTGCTGCAGGTAGGTGGCCATCCGCCCAAGGTCAGTGACGACATCCTCGACCAGATCAAGGCTCTCGACGGCACGCTGCACTTCGAGACCTATTATTCTCTCTCCTGCCAGAACTGCCCCGACGTGGTGCAGGCGCTCAATCTGATGGCGATCTTCAACCCCGGGGTGCGCCATGTCGCCATCGACGGCGCGCTGTTTCAGGATGAGGTAGAAGAGCGTCAGGTGATGTCGGTGCCGAGCATCTACCTCAATGGCAAACTCTTCGACCAGGGCCGCATGAGCCTCGAGCAGATCTTGGCCAAGGTCGACACCGGCGCGGCCCAGCGCGAGGCGGCCAAGCTCAACGAGAAGGCGGCCTTCGACGTGCTGGTGGTGGGCGGTGGCCCGGCCGGTGCCGCAGCGGCCATCTATGCCGCGCGCAAGGGCATCCGCACTGGCGTCGCGGCCGAGCGCTTCGGCGGCCAGGTGCTCGATACCATGGCCATCGAGAACTTCATCTCCGTGCCCTACACCGAAGGCCCCAAGCTGGCCGCGGCGCTGGAGCAGCACGTCAAGGAGTATGAGGCCGACATCATGAACCTGCAGCGTGCGGTGAAGCTGGTGCCGGCGGTCGATCAGGGCGGCGAGCACGAAGTGGTGTTCGAGTCCGGCGCCAGCCTCAAGAGCAAGACGCTGATTCTCTCCACCGGCGCCCGCTGGCGCGAGATGAACGTGCCCGGCGAAGCCGAATACCGCAACAAGGGCGTCGCCTACTGCCCTCATTGCGACGGCCCGCTGTTCAAGGGCAAGCGCGTGGCGGTGATCGGTGGCGGCAACTCCGGGGTCGAGGCGGCCATCGACCTGGCCGGCATCGTCGGCCACGTGACGCTGATCGAGTTCATGGACGAGATGCGTGCCGACGCCGTGCTGCAGAGGAAGCTGCGCAGCCTGTCCAACGTCGACATCATTCTCGGGGCGCGCACCACCGAAGTGAACGGTGATGGCAAGCGGGTCAACGGTTTGACTTACGAAGAACGCGCCAGCGGCGAAATCAAGCGGCTCGAGCTCGAGGGCATCTTCGTGCAGATCGGCCTGGTGCCCAACACCGAGTGGCTGACCGACTCCTCTATCGAACTCTCCCCGCGCGGCGAGATCGTGATCGATGAGCGCGGCATGACCTCGGTGCCCGGCATCTTTGCTGCCGGCGACGTCACCACCGTGCCCTACAAGCAGATCGTGATCGCCATGGGTGAGGGCTCGAAGGCTGCTCTGGGTGCTTTCGACTACCTGATCCGCCACTGACGCGCCTCGTCAGGCAGCGTTCAGCGCCCTTCGCCCCTTGACTGCGCCCCGAAGGTTGGATGCCTATCCATCCTTCGGGGCCTTTCTTTTGCTCCCTGTCGGCTCGGTAAGTCCTTCGCGATTGACGCTCTCTCAATGCCTCCTTCCCGTGCACCAAGGCGACTTCCAGTATTTTCATGCACTAAAGCGGTGCGACGTTATAGGCCGGATCGCCTTGAGCGCGACCGTTGAATAAGTGTTTTGCCTGTACTATCCCCGTACTGGAATAAACCTTGCTAAGGTGCTGGCACATGCTCAGGCATGCATCGTCCACGTATACCAAGAACATCGAGGAATTATTCATGCGCGACAATAAGAACAAGTGGCTTCTGCTCACTTCCGCAGCGGCACTGGCACTGGGTGCGACCGCCACGGCCTCGGCCAACACCCTGCAGACCACCATCGACCGTGGTGCCGTTCAGTGTGGCGTGAGTGACGGCCTGCCCGGTTTTTCCGCACCGGACGATCAGGGCGACTGGCAGGGGCTGGACGTCGACGTGTGCCGTGCCGTAGCAGCAGCGGTCTTCGGCGATGCCGAAGCCGTACGTTACATCTCGCTGAATGCTGTCGAGCGCTTCACTGCGCTGCAGTCCGGAGAGGTCGACGTACTCTCGCGCAACACCACCTGGACCACCACCCGCGACACCACCCTGGGTCTGAACTTTGCCGGAGTGAACTTCTACGACGGTATCGGCTTCATGATCAATCGCGACCTCGGCGTCTCCAGCGCCACGGATCTCGACGGCGCGGCGGTCTGCGTTCAGTCCGGTACCACCACCGAGCTCAACGTGGCGGATTACTTCCGCGCCAACGGCATGACCTTCGATCCGATCGTATTCGATACCTCGGAGCAGACCGTGGGTGGCTACGAGGCCGGACGCTGCGACGTGCTGACCTCCGATACTTCCCAGCTGGCGGCACTGCGCATTCAGCTCTCCGACCCGGATCAGTCGGTGATCCTGCCGGAAGTCATCTCCAAGGAGCCGCTGGGCCCGGTGGTACGTCAGGGTGACGACCAGTGGTTCAACATCGTCAAGTGGTCGCTGTTCGCCATGCTCAACGCCGAAGAGATGGGTATCACCCAGGACAACGTCGACGAAATGCGCAACTCCGACGATCCGGACATCGCTCGCCTGTTGGGTCAGGACGGCAACTACGGCGAGGGTATGGGTCTCGACGCCAACTGGGCCTACAACATCATCAGCCAGGTGGGTAACTACGGCGAAAGCTACGACCGCAACGTCGGCATGGACTCGCCGCTGCAGATCGAGCGTGGCATCAACGCACTGTGGACCGAAGGCGGTATCCAGTACGCTCCGCCGATTCGCTGATCAAGCCGTCCGAGACACCGTATAAGTGCCTCGATCCAACTGTGCCCCGACTCGGATCTTCCGGGTCGGGGTTTGACAACTGCTTGACGGATCCAGGCGGAGAGTCCCTTCATGTCCGTTCGACCCAAGGCCCATACGCTGGGCCCAAAACCTCCTTTCTGGCGTGATCGAGCAAAGCGTGCGTTGATCTTTCAGGTTTTGCTGATCGCCGCTGTCGCCGCCTTCCTGCTCTATATCATCGGTAACACCCAGGCCAACCTGGCCGCTCGTGGCATCACTACCGGCTTCGGCTTTCTCGAAAGAACCGCAGGCTTCGGCATCGGCCAGAGCCTGATCGAATACTCGTCGCAGAGTACCTACGGCCGCACGTTCGTGGTGGGGCTGCTCAATACCCTGCTGGTTTCCGCTCTGGGCGTGGTGGCGGCTACCATCATCGGCTTTACCGTGGGTATCGCCCGGCTTTCGCCCAACTGGCTCATCGCCCGGCTGGCCAGCGGTTATATCGAGATCTTCCGTAACATTCCTCTGCTGCTGCAGATCTTCTTCTGGTACTTCGCCGTACTGCGCACCATGCCCTCGGCGCGGGACAGCTACTCCCTCGGCGAGGTCATCTTTCTCAACGTGCGGGGTCTCTACCTGCCGGAGCCACTGTTCGAGTCGGGCTTCGGGTTGATTCCACTGACCTTTGGCGTGGCCATTGTGGCCAGCATCGCCTTGGTTGTCTGGAACAAGCGCCGTCACGAGGCCACCGGGAAGCGTCTGCCGGCGGGCTGGATCTCGCTGGCCCTGATCTTCGGCTTGCCCTTGCTGGTGCTGGTGGCAACCGGGGTGCCGGTGACGTGGGACGTGCCTGAGCTGCGCGGCTTCAATTTCCGCGGTGGCATCACCATCATCCCCGAATTCCTCGCTCTGTGGCTGGCGCTTTCCATCTATACGGCATCGTTCATCGCCGAGATCGTGCGCTCCGGCATTCAGGCAATCTCCCACGGCCAGACCGAGGCGGCCCAGGCGCTGAGCCTGCCGCAGAAACTGGTGTTGCGTCTTGTGATCGTGCCCCAGGCACTGCGCGTGATCATTCCGCCGCTGACCAGTCAGTACCTCAACCTGATCAAGAACTCCTCGTTGGCCACGGCCATCGGCTACCCCGACCTGGTGTCGGTGTTTGCCGGTACCACGCTCAACCAGACGGGCCAGGCGATCGAGGTCATCTCCATGACCATGGCGGTTTATCTGATCATCAGCTTGCTGGTGTCGATGTTCATGAACTGGTTCAACGCCCGCGTGGCGCTGGTGGAACGCTAGGAGAGGCGCCATGACGATTCAACTCAAGATGATCGAGGCGCGCCCTGCGCCAAAGAACACGGTGGGGCCACTGGCCTGGCTGAGAGCCAACCTGTTCAGCGGGCCGGTCAATACCGTTTTCACTCTGCTGGGGTTCTACCTGCTGTTTGTGCTGTTGACGCCGACGATCCAGTGGGCATTCATCAACGCCGACTGGGTAGGGACCAGCCGTGATGACTGTTCCCGCGAAGGAGCCTGCTGGGTGTTCGTCAACGCCCGCCTGACCCAGTTCATCTACGGGCTCTATCCGCGCACCGAGCTGTGGCGGGTCAATATCGTGTTCGCCTCGTTCGCGGTGCTGATCGCCTGGCTGGCCATTCCGCGACTTCCGTTCAAGCGCTGGGTGGCGCTGGCGACGCTGTTGGCCTTCCCGGTGTTTGCCTACTTCATGCTTTACGGCGGCCACTTCGGTTTGTCGGTGGTGCCAACACACCGCTGGGGCGGGCTGATGCTGACCCTGATTCTTGCGGTGGTAGGCATGGTCGCGGCCCTGCCGATCGGTATCCTGCTGGCCCTGGGTCGGCGTTCGCAGATGCCCATCGTCAAGAGCTTCTGTGTGGTGTTCATTGAGTTCTGGCGCGGCGTGCCGCTGATCACCATCCTGTTCATGGCCTCGGTCATGCTGCCGCTCTTCCTGCCCACCGGCATGAGTGTCGACCGCCTGGTACGTGCGCTGATCGGCATTACCCTGTTCCAGAGCGCCTACATGGCCGAGGTCATACGCGGCGGGCTGCAGGCTATTCCCAAGGGGCAGGAAGAAGCGGCAGCAGCGCTGGGCATGGGCTACTGGAAGCGAATGGGCCTTATCGTGCTGCCCCAGGCGCTGAAGATGATGATTCCCGGCATCGTCAATACCTTCATCTCGCTGTTCAAGGACACGACCCTGGTCATGATCATCGGGCTTTTCGACCTGCTGGGCATCGTGCAGGCGGCGCTGTCGGATTCCCGCTGGCTGGGCTTTGCCCTGGAGGGCTACGTGTTCGCCGCGTTCATGTTCTGGATCTTCTGCTTCAGCATGTCGCGCTACAGCCAGTATCTCGAACGTAAATTGCATACCGGCCATAAGCGGTAAGGAATGAAAACAATGAACGAACAGGCAACCCGGGCCGGCGCCGAGACCCCCATGGTCGAGATGCGCGGCGTCAACAAGTGGTACGGCGACTTCCATGTGCTGCGCGACATCGATCTCGAGGTCAAGCGCGGCGAGCGCATCGTCATCTGCGGGCCTTCGGGCTCGGGCAAGTCGACGCTGATTCGCTGCATCAACCACCTGGAGGAGCATCAGGCCGGCGAGATCGTGGTCGGCGGCGTGCCGCTGACCCAGGACGTGAAGCGAATCGAGCAGATCCGCCGCAGCGTGGGCATGGTGTTCCAGCACTTCAACCTCTTCCCGCATCTCACCGTGCTGGAGAACTGCTGCCTGGCGCCGATGTGGGTACAGAAGAAGCCCCGTCGCGAGGCCGAGGAGCTGGCCATGCGCTATCTCGAGCGAGTGCAGATCGCCGAGCAGGCCAGGAAATATCCGGGCCAGCTCTCTGGTGGCCAGCAGCAGCGCGTGGCGATTGCCCGCTCGCTGTGCATGCACCCCGACGTGATGCTGTTCGACGAGCCTACCTCGGCTCTCGATCCGGAGATGATCAAGGAAGTGCTCGATGTCATGGTCGAACTGGCCCGCGAAGGCATGACCATGCTCTGCGTGACCCACGAGATGGGCTTTGCCAAGACCGTGGCCGACCGGGTGATCTTCATGGATCAGGGCCAGATCATCGAGGAGAACGCGCCGGAGACCTTCTTCAACAACCCGCAATCCGAGCGTACCCAGCTGTTCCTCAGCCAGATCCTCGGTCACTGAACGCGTACGGCCGGACCCGAGCCGGGTCCGGCCGCTATTCGTCGGCCATGGGCATGGCGCTCAGGCGCTCTCCTGCGGCTTGAGGGGCTCGGCGGGTCGCGTCACGCGCGCGCTACCAAGTACGCTGGGCTCGATCTCGATGGCCCGCGCCTCGCTGGTCCAGGCTGCCTGAGCATCATGTACGGCAGGGCGTCGCTCGAACGAGCGAGTGACCATCTCGTGAGGGGCGAAGCCTTTCCGTTCCTTGCGTTGAACGGCTTGCTGACACAGCTCGATGACCAGGCGCAGGCCCAGTGCCGCCGCCAACCAGAGTCCGGTGCCCAATGCCAGGCTGGGCCAGGCTTGGCTCCACTCTACGGCGGCAAGCCAAGGGGTGCGCGGCACCAGCCATAGTGCGGCGGCGCCTAGTAGGCCCAGCTGCACGAGCAGATGTAAGCAAACCAGTACGCGATGCGCTATTGGATGGTGACAATGCTGCAACTGTCGCATCGGGCTCCTCCCGTTGACGCAGTACGATGAAGTGACCGACATCCCTGCCGATCAAAAGATGCTACCCCAGAACGCGACGAGCGTCAGCCGATACGTCGTGAAACCGTACTTTGCGCTTATCCGAGCATAGTGATGCTGGCTGGCAGCAGTGCAACCTGGGCACGATGCTCGCTCAGCGGACGCCCTTTCAGGGCGGTCAACATGATCTGCAGCGGGTCGCCGTGACTGACCAGCAGCACGGTTTCCTGGCGCAGCGTCCGCTCCAGGGTGGCGATCACGTCTTGCATGCGTGCGGCAACACTAGCAACGCTTTCCACCTCATGCTCCCCATGCTCCGGGTCGCGGGCATCATGCGCCCACACCACCGGGTAGTGACTGTCCGGCAAGCCTTCCAGGGTGCCGAAATTACGCTCACGCAAGCGTGGCTCGGGCTGTCGCTCGAGGCCGAAGTGAATGGCCACTCGCTCGGCGGTTTCGGTGGTGCGCAGGAAGTCGGAATGCAGGATACGAGTCGGTACCGGCCAGCGCCAGTCGGCGAGCAGCGCGTCGAGCTGGGCTTCGCCCTGCTTGGAGAGACCGAACTCACCGAGCCCCCGAGCCGGTGTGCTGATAATCAGGTGTGCTTCATTGGCCTGGCTATGGCCATGTCGCATCAGCAGGTAGCGGTTGCTGCGTTGACCCGGGACGTCGTGAAATCGGTTTGACATCGTATTGTCATACTACCTAGATTGTTGGTTAGTTTCGTTTGCGATCATTATGGCTCTTGCATGTTCGCTTCCGAGCAGGAGGGTAGGGTCACCCGAATCCTTAGAGCCTGCCATACTGCCTATGACGACATCGACTCAAATAATTACAGTGATACAGAGAGACACGCCAATGACAACTTCCAAGCTTTCCCGCCGTCTTCCTTTGGGCACTCTGGCCTTGACCGGCCTGCTGCCCCTGGCACTGCTGGCATCGGCCCAGGCCCAGGCCGATTGCCCGCGTGGAGACCTCGATAACCTGTACTGCGACGAGGATGGCAACATGGTCGCCGACCGTCCAGCCGACGAGTCGGAGTGGGCCAACCCGGATACGCTGATCTTCGCCTATACGCCGGTCGAGGATCCAGCCATCTACAGCGATATCTGGCAGCCCTTCATCGATCATCTCGAAGAGGTGACCGAGCGCAACGTACGCTTCTTTGCCGTGCAGTCCAACTCCGCTCAGGTCGAGGCCATGCGTAGCGGTCGTCTGCACATTGCCGGCTTCTCCACCGGACCGACGCCTTTCGCCGTGAATCTGGCAGGGGCGGTACCGTTTGCCCTGATGGGGTCGGATGATGGCCAGTTCGGCTATACCTTGCAGGTTTTCACCCACGTCGATTCCGATATCGAGGAGATGGAGGACCTGAAGGGCAAGCGCGTGGCTCACACCTCACCGACCTCCAACTCCGGCAACCTGGCGCCACGGGCGCTGTTCCCCGAGCTAGGCATCATGCCCGACGAGGATTACGAGGTCGTCTATTCCGGCAGCCACGACCAGTCGATGCTCGGCGTGGTCGCTCGCGACTATGATGCCGCCCCGGTGGCTTCCGAGGTAGTCGAGCGCATGGCGGCGCGGGGCCTCTACGACGAAGAGGACGTGCGCCTGATCTACGAATCCGATCGCTTCCCCACTACGTCTTACAACTACGCCCACAACCTGCATCCCGACCTTGTCGAGAAGATCGAGGAGGCCTTCTTCAGCTTCGACTTCGCAGGTACCGCGCTGGGTGAGGAGTTCGAGGGTGTGGAGAAGTTCATCCCCATCAACTATCAGGAGCACTGGGAGGTCATTCGTACCATCCAGGCCGCCAATAACGTGCGTTACACCCGCGAGGACCTGGAGCAGGAGTAATCCCGGGCACGATTAAGCCTGAGCCCTCGGCCTAGCCGGGGGCGTCTCTCCGTTTCCCTGTTGCACGAGGTGGGTGAATGCTGGAAATCTCGAAGCTGGTCAAGCGCTACGGCCGGGATGAGCCGGTGCTGAAGGAGCTGGACCTCAAGGTTGAGGGTAGCAGCGTGGTCTCGATCGTTGGCGCCTCCGGCGCCGGCAAGAGCACCATGCTGCGCTGTATCAACCGCCTGGTGGAACCTACCTCCGGTTCGATCAAGCTCAACGGTAACGAACTGGTCAACCTGCGCGGTGGGGAATTGCGTCGCGCCCGGCGCAAGATCGGCATGGTCTTTCAGGGCTTCAATCTGATCGACCGGCTGACGGTGATGGAGAACGTTCTGGCCGGGCGGCTCGGCTACGTCAACCTGTTCCAGGCAATCACCCGACGCTACCCGCAAAGTGACATAGAGCGCGCCTTCTCCCTGATGGAGCGGGTGGGCATCGCCCACTACGCCAACAAGCGTGCCGACGAACTTTCCGGTGGCGAGCGCCAGCGGGTCGGCGTGGTGCGGGCGCTGATGCAGGAGCCCGAGATCCTGTTGGCGGACGAACCGACGGCCTCCCTCGATCCGCGCACCTCCGAACAGATCATGAAGCTGCTGCAGA
Source organism: Halomonas sp. (assembly GCF_020832045.1). Lineage (GTDB taxonomy): Bacteria > Pseudomonadota > Gammaproteobacteria > Pseudomonadales > Halomonadaceae > Halomonas. The sequence goes on along the minus strand of NZ_JAFIFK010000010.1, from coordinate 9,735 downwards.
GCTTGGCCAGCGAGCTCTCGTTGCCGGTGCTGATCAATATCCACAACGTGGCCCAGGCCAAGGCCTATACCGAACGCATCGTCGGGCTGCGCCACGGCAGGATGATCTTCGATGGCCTGCCCGCCGACTTCGACAAGGAGGCGCTCGACGCCATTTACGGCGGTATCGAGACGGCCGAGGACGAGATCACCGAGGAGCCCGGACGTTCGGGGAGGGAGGCCGCCCATGACGCCCCCTGACCACGCTGCGCCGCGCACCTGGCGCAAGCCGCCGTTCATCGCCAACCCACTGCTGCGCTATGGGCTGTGGCTGGTGGTGATCGTCTACCTGGTATGGGCCTTCGGCTCGCTGCCGTTCAACTGGGCACGCATCAGCGAGGGTCTGCCGCGGGCGGCGCGTATCTTTGGCGGCGGTTTTCCGCCCAGCTTCGAGCGTAGTGGCCTGCTGATCACCGGTTTCAAGGAGAGCTTCCAGATCGCCATCCTGGCCACGCTGCTCGGGGTGGCGCTGTCGATCCCTTTTGCCGTGATGGCGGCCAAGAACGTCGCACCTAAACCCATCTATCTGTTGGGGCGTGCGGTGATCATCATTTCGCGCAGCTTTCACCCGGTAATCGTCGCTATCCTGTTCGTTGCCGCGGTGGGCTTCGGCCCGCTGGCCGGGATTCTCACGCTGACGATCTACTCGATCGGCTTCGTCGGCAAGCTGCTCGCCGAGGAGATCGAGGAGATCGACTGGGGCCAGGTCGAGGCGATGAAGGCCGCCGGGGCGGGCTATCTGGCGACGCTGATCTATGCGGTATTTCCGCAGATATTGCCGCGCCAGGTGGGTCTCTCCATGTATCAGCTCGACAGCAACCTGCGCGCTTCTGCGGTAGTCGGTATCGTCGGTGCCGGCGGCATCGGCGGTACGCTGATGAACGCCTTCGGTCGCTACGACTACGATTTCGCCTTTGCCATCCTGCTCACGATCATCGCGGTGATTCTGGTCAGTGAAGGTATCAGCGGCTGGGTGAGGAAAAAGATATGGTAAATCATGCCGATACCCTGGCCGACCGTGTGTGGCAGCGCTACAACCGAAAGGAGCGCCTAATCCGTTATGGCGTGCTGCTGGTTACCGTCATGGTGGTCTACTGGGCAGTACGCGACATCGACATCTTCTGGCCCTGGGTGTGGGACGCACCCAATCAGATCTCTAGCTTGGGCGCGCGCATGTGGCCGCCCGATCCTTCGCGGCTTGCCGCTATCGTCAGTGCATTGCTCGAAACCGTACACATCGCCACGCTGGCCACGGCGCTGACTATTTTCATTGCCCTGCCGGTATCCTATATCGCGGCCCAGAACACCACCCCCAACCGCGCCTGCCTGTGGCTGGGACGCTTCATCCTGGTGGCCAGCCGCTCGGTGAATACCATTATCTGGGCTCTGCTGTTCGTGGCCATCTTCGGCCCCGGAGTGCTGGCGGGGATATTGGCCATCATGTTTCGTTCCATCGGCTTCATCGGCAAGCTGATGGGCGAGGCGATCGAGGAGATCGATCGCCGGCCGGTAGAAGCCATGGAAGCCACCGGGGCCTCCAAGGCCAAGGTGATTGCTTACGCCATCGTGCCTCAGGTCATGCCGGCCTTCTTCGCCATCGTCATCCTGCGTTGGGATATCAACATCCGCGAGTCGACGGTGCTGGGCTTGGTGGGGGCCGGCGGCATCGGAGTGATCCTGCAAGGCGCCATCGACACCTTTGCCTGGCCCACGGTGGCCACCATCCTGATCGCCATTGTCGTCCTGGTGCTGATCGGCGAGGCGGTGACGGGGCTGCTGCGGCGCAAGGTGCTCTAAGCTTTCCGTCGGTTGACCTGTGGGGCACCCATTGCCATGTTGAAGGCGAGGGCCCGTTGCGGGCGTTCCCATACATTGCATCAAGGAGAGGCTATGACAACGTATATCGTGGTGGCCGATGCGGCTCGAGCACGCGTGTTCACACGCGATGCGCTGAAGCTGGAGGAGAAGGAGAGCCTGGTGCACGCCGAAGGGCGTCTGCATGAGGGAGATCTGGTCACCGGCGCCACGGGCTCGGTTGACGAGTCCACAACCAGTGCTCGGAGCCAGAGCCGTGGCAACAGCGTTGCCCAGGACCATGAGGCGGAAATTTTCGCCAAGCAGATTGCCGAGCGAGTCTACAAGGCCAGGGTCGACAACCGGATGGACAAGCTGATCATCGTAGCCCCGCCCCGTTTCCTGGGCGTATTACGCGACAAGATCGACGGGCCGACCAGCAAACTGATCATCCATACCCTGGACAAGGACCTGTCCAAAGCGCCGCTAGACGATATACAGAAGGCGGTCAGCGATATGCGCTAAAGCATCTCGCCTCAAGCTTTCGTCTCAAGATAGGGGCGCTCTTGCCGATAGAGGAATCATCGCTGCGGAGTTTTCTTCGCTGCCACCTGCTTCCTACTTCAGTGAGAGCGCCCATGCATCTCAAATCGATACGCCAGTTCGTGCTCATTCTGGCCGGCCCCTGCCTGTTGATGGTGGTCGTGGCGCTTGTCGTCTACGGACTGTTCTCTTCCTCGCGTACTCAGCAAACCGTCGAGACCCATACCCGCGAGCTGCTCGAGGCAGGTATCGATGAGCGTTTGGAGGTGCTGGCCGAGGCCGAGGCCGGGCGGATCCAGCGTGAGCTTGAGCACGCCTTGACATTGGCGACTCAGCTGGCCAATGCCAATGCGCTGATGGGTATGCAGGATGACAGCGGCCGAACGGCTCTCGGCCTGAGCCGGCGTGAACTCTCCAACCTGGTGCGTCAGACCGTCGTCCAGAACCCCTCGCTGCTGGATGCCTACATCGGCTGGGAGCCCGATGCCTTTGGCCGTGATGCGCTGTACGCCGATCTTGGCGAGAGCAACGGCTATGACGGTAGCGGCCGTTTCATGCCCTGGTGGTACCGCACCGGGGAGGGACAGGTGGAAGTGCTGCCGCTAGGCACTACCATGGAGAGCACCGAAGTGCTCTCCAGCGGCGTGCGCGAAGGCGAATATTATCTCTGCCCGCGCGAGTCCCTCGTTCCCTGCATCATCGACCCAGCTCCTTATGATTTCGGCGGCGAGACACTGCTGGTGACCTCGTTCAACGTACCGATCCTGGTGAACGGCGACTTTCGTGGTGTGGCGGGGGTCGACCTCTCGCTGGATTTCATCCAGGAGCTGCTGCTTCAGGCCAATGCCGAACTTTATGCCGGTGCCGGTGAAATGGCACTGGTGGCGGGGCGTGGGGGCCTGGTGGCCTATACCGCCGATGCCGAGCGTCTCGGCGCTGCGGCGGACGATACCTTCGACAGCCAGGTCATGACGGCCCTCGACCAGGCAAAGACGGAAGGTTCAAGCGTCGCGCTGACGCGCAACGGCATGCTGGAGCGCTATCAGCCCTTCACCATCGGCACGAGCGAGCAACCCTGGACGCTATTGATCCGGCTACCCGAGCAGGCGGTCATGGCGGAGCTTGCCGCACTGCAGGCGTTGCTGGGCGAGCAGCGACGTGGTGATACGCTGGGCATGGCGCTGGTCGGCCTGCTTCTGGCGGCACTGGGCCTCGCGGCGCTGTGGTGGGTCGGTACTCGGGTCTCACGTCCGCTGCGCCTGCTGGCCGAACGCATGCGCGATATCGCTTCCGGTGAAGGTGACCTGACCCAGCGGCTGCCGGTGCGCGGGCGCGACGAAAGCGCCGAACTTGCTATCCAGTTCAATGCCTTCGTCGACAAGATTCATGACGTGCTGGTCGACGTGCGTGACAGCAGCGAATCGGTGCGCTTGGCGTCCAGCGAGATTGCCAGCGGCGGTGAGGATCTGTCGCGACGCACCGAACAGGCTGCCGCCAGCCTGCAGCAGACGTCGGCTTCCATGGAGCAGATTTCGGCGACGGTCGAGCATACCTCGGCGTCCTCGCGGGAGGCGAACGGCCTGTCGAAGTCGGCCGCCGAAGTAGCCCAGCGTTCGGGTGAGACGGTCAATCAGGTGGTAAGCACCATGGACGAGATCAGCCGCTCCTCGGAAAAGATTGGCGCAATCGTCAAGGTGATCGACGGTATTGCCTTCCAGACCAACCTGCTGGCACTCAATGCGTCGGTTGAGGCAGCACGGGCCGGCGAGCACGGACGCGGCTTCGCCGTGGTCGCCGGGGAGGTGCGCCAACTGGCCACGCGTAGCGCCGAGGCCTCGCGTGATATTCGCAATCTGATCGACGCCTCGACTCAGCGTGTCGCCAACGGTGCCGAGCTGGTGGGGCGCGCCGGTGAAAGCATGGGTGAGTTGGTGGCCAGCGTGAATCGGGTGGCCAACATGCTCGGTGAGATCAGTATAGCCGCCGGCGAGCAGAGCGACGGTATCGGCCAGGTCAGCGTGGCGGTGGCCGACTTGGACCGTACCATCCAGCAGAATGCGGCGCTGGTGGAGGAGTCGACAACCGCCGCCGAACAGCTCAGCGAACAGGCCGACCGCCTGGCCAGCGTGGTGGGCGGCTTCAAGTTACGCGATCGTTAGCGGGACGGGGTCAGGACACCGGCGGCAGGTCGATCTCGTCGCTGCGCCTGGCCCCCTCGGTCATCTGTCGACACAGGCGCAGGAATTCGCGCATGCCGGTGGCCAGGTACTTGTGGCGGTGCCAGATGAAGGCGAACTGGCGGCTCAAGTCGAGCTCCGGGGTGGGGATCGGCACCAGGCTGCCACGGCGAAAGGCGTCGCGCAGCGCCAGCTTGGAGACGCAGCCGATGCCGAGCCCCGACTCCACCGCCCGCTTGATGCCTTCGGTGTGCTCCAGCTCCAGCAGCGTATTGAAGCGGCCGCGCCGGTGCCGAGCGGCCTGCTCCAGGGTCATGCGCGTACCGGAGCCCTGCTCGCGCATGATCCACGCCTCGCGCAGCAGCCGCTCCAATTCGACGGGCCCCTGTCCGGCCAGCGGATGGCGGGGTGAGCAGAACACCGATAGCTCGTCCTCGACCCAAGGCTGGGTGATGATATCCTCGTCCTCGCAGTGCCCCTCGATGAGGCCCAGATCGAGCTCGTGTTGACGCACGCGCTCGACGATTTCCCTCGTATTGCGTACCGCCAGGCGCACCCGACTCCCCGGGTGGCGCTGCATGAAGTCGCTGATCAGCAGCGTCGCCAGATAGTTGCCGATGGTCAGCGTGGCGCCCACGTCGAGCGAACCGATGCCCTGCTGGCCATGCAGGATTTCCTCGATCTCCTCAGCGCGATCGAGCAGTGCTACCGCCTTGGGTAACAGCTGGAAGCCCAGCGCATTGAGCCGCAATTTTTTGCCGATTCGATCGAGCAGCTGGCAGTCGAACTGCCGTTCGAGCTCCCCCAGGGCGGTACTGGTGGCCGACTGGGACATGGAGAGCGCCCGTGCGGCGCGGGAGACGCTCTCGTGCTGGGCGACGGCGACGAAGACCTCGAGTTGGCGCAGAGTGAAATGCATCAAACGACTCGTTGTTGATCTATATCAGTAGACTGGATAAAGGTTATCCATACAATCCAATTAACAGATAAACCCTGCGCTCTTATAATGCAAGCAAATCGATTTGCCCTTTGCGTTATTCGAAATTGGAATAGACAGGAGCCGGCATGAGCAAGTTTGCGTTAGAGGAAGTTCTCAGCGTCCACCACTGGAACGATACCCTCTTCAGCTTTCGTACCACCCGTGAGCGCAGCCTGCGCTTCAAGAACGGTCAGTTCGTGATGATCGGTCTCGAGGTGAACGGCAAGCCCTTGATGCGGGCCTATTCCATTGCCAGTCCCAACTACGAGGACCATCTCGAATTCTTCAGCATCAAGGTGCCCGACGGCCCGCTGACCTCACGCCTGCAGCACCTCAAGGTAGGCGATCAGATCATGGTCAGCCGCAAGCCCACCGGGACCCTGGTCACCGACGACCTGCTGCCGGGACGCAACCTCTACTTCCTCTCCACCGGTACCGGCCTGGCTCCGTTCATGAGCCTGATCCAGGACCCGGAAGTCTATGAGCGCTACGAGAAGGTGATTCTGGTACACGGCGTGCGCAGCGTCAGCGAGCTGGCCTATGCCGATTTCATCCAGAAGGAGCTGCCGGCCCACGAGTACCTGGGCGACGAGATCCGCGAGAAGCTGGTCTACTACCCCACCGTGACCCGCGAGGATTTCCATACCATGGGCCGCCTCACCGACCACATCCGTAGTGGCAAGCTGTTCGAGGATACCGGCGTGGCGCCGATGGATCCCAAGCAGGACCGCGCCATGATCTGCGGCAGCCCGGCAATGCTCGACGAGACCAGCGCGCTGCTCGACGACCTGGGCTTCAATATCTCGCCGCGCATGGGCGAGCCGGGGGACTATGTGATCGAGCGCGCCTTCGTCGAAAAATAGAAAGGGACGTTTCGGGTGCTCAAAGCGTTTCGGTACTAGCCGCGTTTCAAATAACCCCACGGCCTTGCACGGCCGTGGGGTTTTGCTGTCTGGCTAGCTGTTACACCGCATCCTTGCCGGTTTCGCCGGTGCGGATACGAATGACCTGCTCCAGCGGGGTGATGAAGATCTTACCGTCGCCGATCTTGCCGGTATTGGCCACCTGGGTGATGGCGTCTATCACCTGCTCGACGAGATCGTCATCGATGGCAATTTCCACCTTCACCTTGGGAAGAAAGTCGACCACGTACTCGGCGCCACGGTAGAGCTCGGTATGGCCCTTCTGGCGGCCGAAGCCTTTCACCTCGGTCACGGTGATGCCCTGGACCCCGATCTCGGAAAGCGACTCGCGTACGTCGTCGAGCTTGAACGGCTTGATGATGGCGGTCACCAGTTTCATGATCTGTTTCCTCATTGTCTTGCGGGGTTCGTCGCTCGAACCCGAGCGGGTGCGATCAGTTGGTCTCAAGCATACACCGCCCTTGGCTGGAAGAAAAAAGGCTCCCCGCAGGGAGCCCGGTAAAGCCAGGATGTTTCATTCTGCGCGAGGCTGGCCAACGGCTGCCCCAGCGGCGTAGCCGCCGGACTGCGGACGGCCGCCGCTGCTGCCGTAGCCCTTGGCGATGCTGAACTCGGGGTAGGCTTCCATGCCGCACTCGGCAAGGTCGACCCCTTCGTACTCTTCCTCTTCGCTGACCCGCACGCCCATGATGGCCTTGATGATCAGCCATGCGGCCAGGCTGGCAGCAAAGACCCAGGCGAAGATCGCCACTCCGCCGATGATCTGGGCGCCGAAGCCGGCATCGGTATTGGACAGCGGTACGGCCAGCAGGCCCCAGATACCCACGATACCGTGCACCGAGATGGCACCGACCGGATCGTCGATCTTCAGCTTGTCTAGAGTGACGATGGCGCCTACTACGATAATGCCGCCCACGGCACCGATCAGCGTCGCACCAAGCGCGGTGGGCGCCAGCGGTTCAGCGGTGATCGCCACCAGGCCGGCCAGGGCGCCGTTAAGTGCCATGGTCAGGTCGGCCTTGCGGAACCAGACCTTGGCCAAGATCAGTGCGGCGATCACACCACCGGCTGCCGCAGCGTTGGTGTTGACCAGCACCTGTGCCACGTTGTTGGCCGATGCCACATCGGAGAGCTTGAGCTCCGAGCCACCGTTGAAGCCGAACCAGCCCATCCACAGGATGAAGGTACCCAGAGTGGCCAGCGGTAGATTGGCCCCCGGAATGGCATGGATGCTGCCGTCCTTGCCGTACTTGCCCTTGCGCGGACCGAGAACGAGCACGCCGGCCAGCGCTGCCGCGGCACCGGCCAGGTGCACGATGCCGGAGCCGGCGAAGTCGGAGAAGCCGAGCTCGTCGAGCCAGCCCTCACCCCAGGTCCAATAACCGGACACCGGGTAAATGAAGCCGGTCATGACCACGGCGAAGGCGAGGAAGGACCATAGTTTCATGCGTTCGGCCACGGCGCCGGAGACGATCGACATGGCAGTGGCGACGAAGACCACCTGGAAGAAGAAATCGGCGCGCATGGAGTAGTAGGGGGCATCTTCGCCACCGGCAGTGACAGCATCGACGCTGTTTTCGCCACCGATCAGCACGCCCAGGTTGGGCAGGATGCCACCGGCGTCGCTCGAGTACATGATGGCGTAGCCCACCAGCAGGTACATGGTGCAGGCGATGGCGAACAGGGCAATGTTCTTCGTCAGAATTTCCGCGGTGTTCTTGGCGCGTACCAGGCCCGCTTCCAGCATCGAGAAGCCGGCGGCCATCCACATCACGAACACGCCACAGATGAGGAAGTAGAAGGTGTCGAGCGCGTAGCTCAACTCTGCAAGTTCATACATGGGAGTTTCTCCGTTGTTCTCGTTATTGCGATCAAACGGCTTCGGCGCCACGCTCGCCGGTACGGATGCGGATCACATCCTCCAGCGGCGTCACGAAGACCTTGCCATCGCCGATCTTGCCGCTATTGGCTGCGCTGCAGATGGCGTCGAGCACGCTCTCGACGCGTGAATCGTCAACGGCTACCTCGACCTTCACCTTGGGCAGGAAGTCGACGACGTATTCGGCACCGCGGTAGAGCTCCGTGTGGCCTTTCTGGCGACCGAAGCCCTTCACTTCGGTCACGGTGATGCCCTGAACGCCGTTGTCGGCCAAGGCCTCGCGCACGTCGTCGAGCTTGAACGGCTTGATGATGGCGGTAATGAGCTTCATCGCGTCTCTCCCTGCTAAAAATGGTGGCGGCGGGGGTCGCCTGCCGGCTGTACGCCTCCTCATGCTCGTATCGTGCCAAAGCAGATTTTTATTTCTCACAAACAGTCGGTTGCGCTTCATTACAAGCATGCCTTGCGCCGTGATGGCGCAGGGTAGCGAAGCGCCGAGCACCATTTTGGTGCTCGCGCTCGGCGCGGGTGCGCCATCACAGGGCGCTAGAAGAGGCATGCGTCGTCACGAGGCCTTGCGTATGCTGTAGAGCAAATGTGCAGGCAAAGGAGAAGCGCACCATGGCGAATCAGGACCCCATCAGTCGGCTGGCTCAGCAGCTGGGCGAACGCCTTCAGGGCGCCGCTCAGGCACCGGAAGAGCTGCAGAAGGGCATTCAGCAGGTGGTACGCGGTGCCTTCGACCGCCTCGAGCTGGTGTCGCGGGAAGATTTCGACATTCTGATGGACGTGCTGCAGCGCACGCGTATTCGGGTCGAAGCGCTAGAACAGCAGGTTGATGCACTGGAAAAGGCGTTTGTCGCACGGGAGACCCCTGTGACCAAGGCGACGCTCACGCTGCCCGAGGAATCCGACAAGGGGGCGGGCGCACCCGGCGAAGCCAAGCGCTGAGCCAGCGTGGAGAGCCCGTTCTGGCACAATGCTAGTATCTAGCCCTTACGCTAATGAACTGCGAGGGACCGCGAGATGCTGGCGATCGTTGCCACACGGGCCGGCCTGGGGCTGGAAGCGCCCGAGGTACAGGTCGAGGTACACCTGGCCAATGGCCTGCCGGGAATGACCCTGGTGGGCCTGCCCGAGGCCGCCGTCAAGGAGAGCCGCGAGCGGGTGCGCAGTGCCCTGGTCAATGCCGGTTTCGACTTCCCCAACACGCGAAGAATCGTGCTCAACCTGGCGCGGGGGCCCCCCCCCCCCGCGGGCGGGGCGGGGGGCGAGGGGCGTGGGGGGGGGGGGTGGGGGGGGGGGGGGGGGCGGGGCGGGGGTGGGGGGGGTGGGCGGCGGGGGGGCGGGCAGGGGGGGGCGGCGGGGCGCGGGGGGGGGGTGGTGGGTCGGGGCGTGGGTG
>NZ_JAFIFK010000098.1 GCF_020832045.1 Halomonas sp. | reverse complement strand
GGCATCATGCCGATCACCAACTACACCAAGCTGGCTCGTTTCTCCGATGCCTGCGGTGCCGAGATTCCACGCTGGATCCGCAAGCAGCTCGAGGCTTATGGCGACGACAGCGAAGCCATTGCGGCCTTCGGTACTGACGTCGTTTCGCGGCTTTGCCAGCGTCTGCTCGATGGCGGTGCGCCCGGCCTGCATTTCTATACTCTCAATCAGTCAGCACCTTGCCTGCGCATACTCGACAACCTTGCCTGATTTTGCTTTGGCGCTGGGGCCAATCTGCGACTAGCCTGATTCTGCATGTCCAAGGATTCAGGAAAGGAGGTCGCAAGATGCGCCATGCCAATCTTTCGGGAGTTGCTGTTGCCTCCCTGTTGCTAGCTGCAGGAATGGGCCAAGCCCAGGCTCAGGATAGCCTTGAGGTCGAGATGAACTGGGTTAGCACCGATGGGATCGAGGACTCTATCGGTACTATCACTCTCGAGGATAGCGATCACGGTTTGCTGCTCACCCCCGATCTTCACGACATGCCGCCCGGCGTCTACGGCTTTCACGTGCATGAAAATCCCAGCTGCGAACCAGGTGAGAACGAAGATGGCGAAATGGAGGCCGCCGGGGAAGCGGGAGGTCATTACGACCCAGAGGAGACCGATAGCCATCAGGGCCCCTATGGTGATGGGCATCTGGGCGACCTTCCGGTGCTGATCGTCAACGAGGATGGTGAGGCGAACCTGCCGATATTGGCGCCGCGCCTGACAGTCGAGGACGTACAGGGGCGTAGCCTGATGGTTCACGAAGGCGGCGATACCTACTCCGACGAGCCGGAAGATGGCGGTGGTGGTGGTCGCATGGCCTGTGGTGTGATCGAGTCCTGAGCGCTGCGACTCGAGCGCTAAACGACTGGGCCCCACCAATTGGTGGGGCCCAGTTCATGGCAATTGCCGAACGTTGTAGTGCGTGGTTCAGCCTGAGATGGTGGGCTTGGCCTTGAGAGCAGCTGCCTGCCAGACGAACACCAGCCCGCCGATACCGATGCCGATCAAATCGGTCATCCAGCCTCCTGCAATCATCGACAGCGCGGCAGCAAGCAGCATGATGCGCTGTACGAAGTTGACGCCACCGTTCAGGAACCAGCCCTGTACGGATGCGGCCAGCAGGTAGATACCCACACTAGCGGTGATGACCACGCGTAGGATCCCGCCCCAACTGCCTTGCATCAACAGCTCCGGGCTGTAGAAGAACATGAAGGGTACGATGAACGCAGCCAGGCCGAACTTGAAGGAGGTCATGGCCGTCTTCAGCGGATCGGTATTGGCAATGGCCGCAGCCGCATAGCCTGCCAGCGCCACCGGGGGCGTGATCGCCGACAGTACGGCGTAGTAGAACACGAAGAAGTGCGCCACCAGCGGTGGGATGCCGATCTGCTGCAGACCCGGCGCGACCACCGAGGCGGCCACGGCATAAGCCGCCGTCGTCGGCATGCCCATGCCGAGCAGAATCGAAATACACATGGCGAAGAACAGGGCCAGCAGATGGCTGGCGTCGGCGATGCCCAATAGCATGGAAGCGAAACGGGCGCCGACGCCGGTCAGTGCAATGACGCCCACGATGATGCCGGCACAGGCACACACCGCAATCAGCGGAATGGCCATGCGCGCACCCAGCGCGAGGGCGTTGAGCAGTGCCTTGGGCCCCATCCAGTGGGGCGTGAACCAGGAAACCACTGCCGCACTGATCATCGCCAGCGTGCCGGCGCGAATCACCGAGTAACCCATGAACAGGGTGCCGACCAGGATGATGATGGGCAGGAACAGATAGACCTGCTTGACCATCTGGCGGAATACCGGCAACTGGTCCCGGGGCAGGCCTTGCATGCCGCCGCGGCGGGCTTCCAGGTCCACCATCAGGTAGATGGAAAGGAAGTACAGGGCCGCGGGAATCAATGCGGCAATGGCGATCTCGGTATAGGGGATACCGGTGACCTCGGCCATGATGAAAGCGCCGGCGCCCATGATCGGCGGCACGATCTGGCCACCAGTGGAAGCAGCCGCTTCGATGCCGCCGGCGCTGCGTGGGTGGTAGCCCACTTTCTTCATCAGCGGAATGGTCAGCGAGCCGGTGGCCACCACGTTGCCTGCCGAAGTGCCGTTGATCATGCCCATCAGACCGGAGGCGAACACTGCCACCTTGGCCGGGCCGCCACGCGTGCGGCCGGCAGCAGCGAAGGCGAAGTTGACGAAGTAGTCACCCACGCGCGACGCCTGGAGGAAGGCGGCAAAGGTGATGAACAGAATGATGTAGGTAGACGAGACAGCCGTCGTCGCACCGAGAATACCGTTGTCGGTATAGAGATAGGTAAAGAAGCGCGACGCCGAGTAGCCACGGTGTTCCAACAGGCCGGGCAGGTAGGGGCCGGCGAATGCGTAGACCAGGAATACGGCGGTGATGGCGATCAGTGCCAGACCGGCCACGCGACGGGTAAGCTCCATGATCAATGCCACACCCACTGCGGAAACGATGAACTCCGTCTGGCCGGCAAAGGGAGTACCTGCGGCCATGCGCCAGCGCTGCAGCACGAACAGCAGGTAGGCGGCCACGATGATCGAAGCGACGATCAATACCGCATCGGCCCAGTGAATGGAGCGGCTGGAGCTGCGCCATACCCAACTGCTGATCATGGCAATGGCAGTCGCGATAGCCAGCGCCCAGCTCATATGTACAAAGACCCAGGCAGCCGGCGGCGTACCCTGCGTCTCGCGTACGAACCAGGCATAAAGGATGGTGACGGTGGCATAGGCGATAGCGGCGACGGCAGGAATCAGTGCGAACCACTCGATGCGGCGAATGCGCAGGTCGCCGGGGCTGCGATCCAGGGTCATGGCTGCGGTGATAGCGAAGCCTACTGCAAGGCCGCCAGCGACGTGAATGATCCGAAAGGCCCAGGTCTCGATGGGCGAGACGTTGAGCGCATAAAGGTGCATGGCCGTGAACAGCACGCAGGCGGCAAACACCGTCTGGCCGAGCAGACCGGAGAGCACGCGCTCATTGTGGGCAATGGGGATGTCAGAAACGCCTTCGGTGCCGATCTTCGAGGCGGCTTGTTCGGGTTGGATTTCGTGGGTCATGCCGGGATGCTCTGAGGGTTACGGTTGCCTGCGGTGGCGCAAGGCGTTGACGCCGGCCCGAAGGCCGGCGTCGATGCGCGTCTCAATCAGCCGCGCAGATCCTCCGGGATCTCGTAGCCGTTCTCTTCGAACCAGCGTACGGCACCCGGGTGCCAGGGCAGGAAGGTGTTGAACTCGAAGTTCTCGGCCTGTGTCTCGCTGGCGGCACCGTGGATCTGAACCATGCGATCGTTGTTTTCCATCACGGTCTTGGTCACTTCATAGACCAGTGACTCCGGCATGTCCTTATGCGTGATGGCGAAGTTCCAGATAGAAACGGCGGTCAGGTCTTCATCCAGGCTGTTGTAGACAGAGGCCGGGATGCTGGCCGGGCTCAGCTCGGGGAAGTCGCCCAGGAACTGCTCCATCTCTTCTTCGGTGAAGGAGAAGATGTTCACGTTGGCCTGTGCTTCGAGCTGATTGAAGGCAGAGATCGGCACGCCGGCAGCGAAGGCAAAGGCATCGATCAAGCCATCCTGAAGCTGTCCCGCCTGGTCGGCGGCACCACCGTTACGGGAGCTGACATCGAGACCGAGCTTTTCGAACAGCTGGGGATAGTACATATCGGAAGTGCCGCCCGCCGGGCCGACGCCCACGGTCTTGCC
>NZ_JAFIFK010000095.1 GCF_020832045.1 Halomonas sp. | reverse complement strand
TGCATCGCTCCCTCGATCAGCTCGCCGATACCCGGCATGCCCTACGGCAAGCCGGCAGGCGTTCGCTGCGTACAGCTCGACGAAGCCAACTTGTGCCGGCTCTTTCAAGACCCCCGCCGCCCCCTGGTTTGCGCCAGTTTCGCTTTCGATAGCGATCTATGCGGCGAGAAGCGCAGCCAGGCACTGCAGCGGATCGCCCTGCTCGAGGCGGAAACCTCGAGCTGAGGTCAGTCGCTGCCGAGCACCACCCGCCCTGACCTGCCGCTCGCCTGGGGCAATTGCCGTTCGAGGAGCGTCCGCCAGCGGATCAGCACCGGGGCATCGCTGTGGCTGATACTGCCCAACAGCGTCCGGAACTGTTCGCGTACCGTCTCGTCACGGCTATCGATCAACGTCAGCCACGCCTCAAGCGCACAAAGCTCCTGATGCCGATTTTCGTGCAGCCGAGCGCACTCCAGTGCCTGTACGACCAGCAGCTTCACCTCCTCGCGAGGGCGCTCCAGGCGGTCACGCACGCGAGCCAGCTGCAGCGCCAGCTCCGATACGAACAGCGTGCTGCGTTCACGAGCGATCATCAGGCACTGATCGAGATAGTCCTCGGCCCGACTGTACTCATCGAGCGCCAGACAGGCATCGCTGTACCAGAGACTGGGGCGATGGTAGCGGTCGCGGCCAGTTATCTCACCCAGCTCCTCCTGCGCCAGCTCCATCATCGCAAGGCCATCCCGATCGCCCGAAAGCGCTCGACGCCAGCCCAGAACGCCCTGCGCCGACACCTGCCACAGATGCAGGTCTGGCGTCTCGGTCAAGGCAACGGCCTGTTCGGCACGGCGTTCCGCCAGGTGCACGTGGCCAAGCTGGCGGTATAGGGCAGCGGCAAAAAGTAGGGCCATGGCAAGCGACCCGGGATGCCCGATGCGCTCGGCCAGCCGAATGGCCGACTCGACCTGCAGCTCGGCCCGCTGGTAGTCACCGCGCAGGCAAATGGCCCAGCCCTGGAAACAGGCAGCCGCCACTTGCGGATGTTCGGAGAACGGCAGCCACTCGATCATCATCGGCTGCTCGAGCGGTGCGATTTCGTCGAGATGTTCGTAGGCCTGGCGAATGCGTCCTGCCCAGTACTCACAGTTGGCCCGAGCGTAGTCGGCCAGGCGCTGGTAACGCGGATCTTCCAGGCGTCCGGCGATGGTGGCCAGGCTAGCCGCCAACGAGAAGGCATCGGCGTGGGCGTGACGTTGGCTGCAGCCAACCCATAAACCCCACTTCACCAGGAAGGCCTGCTCCAGGTCCTCGGCATCCTCGGCTTGACAGCCCTCGTGCTGAACCAGCAGCTCGCGGGCGCGCACGAAACTCTCATGGGCGGTCGACGAGCCATGACCTTCCAGGGCGAAGGCCGCCTGGCCGCGCACGGTAAGCAAGCTGATCTCGCGCTCGGCCTGGTTCTCCACGTGACGCAGGCTGGCAAGGCCGAAATCGGCCATCTTGAGCGCGGTTCGGTTGGCGCTGACCTTAAGCGCCTCGCGCGCCGCCAGCTCGAAGTAGCGCGCCCCGCGGGCATAATGTCCGCTGCGGCGCAAATGCGTGGCGAAGTCGCCCGGATGCCTGCCGATCCACATCGGGAAGCGCTCCTCGATGAGGCTGACGACCTGGCGGTGAATGCGCACTCGCACGTCGCGAGGGCAGGAAAGGTAAGCGGCTTCCTGCAATAGCTGATGAGAGAACTGGTACTCACGGCAGCCGCCCTCTCCCCCGGCGGACTCGATGATCTCAAGCCGACGCATCTGTTCCAGCGCACGATTTAGCTGGGACATGTCCCAACCGCTGCACTCGGCCAGGAAGTCCAGCCGGAAGCGCCGTCCCAGTACCGCGGCGACGTGGGCCACTTCACGGTCGCCATCGAGCTGATCGATACGACCGGCGAGCAGCCCTAGCAGGCCCCGAGGCAGCTCGTCGAGGTGGACGATGCGGCCTTCGCGGCGGTCCATCTCCAGGCGGCGACAGATCTCCTGCATGTAGAGAGGTACGCCATCGCAGCGTTCGATGATCTGACCACGTAGCCGCGGGCTGAGGTGCAGCCGATAGCGCCTGGCCAACTGCGACAGCAGCCGCGACGACTGCATGGCATCGAGATGACCCAGGGTGACCTGCTGGTCCCAGTGCAGCCGCGTGGGCAGTGCCTCACGGCCATGGTGACTGGCCACCAGCAGGAAAGCGCAATTGATGGGCAGCCGCGCCTGCAGACCGGACAATACGCGGAAGGAAGGCTCGTCGAGCCACTGCAGGTCGTCGACCATCAATACCTGGGTGCGCTCGATGGCCTGACGTTCGATGAGCCGACACAGCAAGGCCACCACGAGATCGGCAGCCTCGCCGCTCTTGGCCAGTTGGGCGACTTCCGGAGACTCACGCACCCCCAGCGCTTCCTCCAACAGCCCGAGCTGTTCCGGAGCCAGGGTTAGGTCGATGTCCGCGACCAGAGCTTCCAGCGCCGGCTGATCGAGCTTGCCGTCGAGATGCCAGCGCAGCAGCGTTCGCGCTACACCGTAGGGCTCCAGTACCGACAGGCGGGTGGTGGGCTGCCAGCAGATGGCGGCATCGCGACTCAGCTCGAGCTGGCGAAAGCCAACCATCAAGGCCGACTTGCCCATGCCTGAAGCGCCACGCACCAGGACGCTCTGACGCAGGCCGATACCGGCCCGTGCCAACGCATCGCGCAATACGCGAAGTGACGATTCGCGACCTACCAGGCTTGGCGGCATGGCGTCACGGCCACCTTCGTTGTGGCCCAGTACCAGGGCACGCAGACGCACTCGGCCGTCGCTCGCCACCAGCCGCGACGAGAGACGCGGCTGCAGGTCCAGCGCCGGCGGCATGTGCTGGCTGGCTTCCTGGGAAATGACCAGTTCGCTGCCTTCGGCGGCGCTCATCAGCTCAAGCGAACCCTGGGTCACCTGCCCCAACGGGTCGACCAGCTGGCGTTCGGGCAGGTAGACGACGCGTCCGCTGTTGAGGCCGGCTGCCAGCTCGATGCGAGGCGGTTCGTCCTCACCGCTCCAGTGGCGGCTCACTTCGTCCGGCAGCACCCGACGGCAATGCTCATAGAGGGCCACCAGCTCGGCAAGCTGATGTGCCGGGCCATGGGTACCGAAACAGGCCAGCCCCAGCCCACCGGTAGCACCGGGCAGCCAGAAACCGCCCAAGTGATGGCACTGCTGCTCCAGCCAGCGCATGAGTTCGATCTGCAATGCCAGGCAAGCGCGGGTCTCGTCGCGAGCCGAGAACTCACCCTTTACCCGCAGCCGAATCGCCATCACCGAGAGCTGGCGCTGTTCTATCTCGTCTTCGCGCAGCGGCGAACTCCCGGCAGCCAGCGTGCGAGAGAACGCTCCCTGCGGCGACAGACTTTGCAGATCGGGAGCGCCGTCCGACCAATAGCGAGCCAGCTGGAGAAAATTGGGTTCGGGCTGCTGGCCGGAAAGCGCCAGCAGCTGCAGGTAGGCGTTGTACTGCTCATGCGCCGCCGCCAGCTGGCCTTGCTCGGCAAGCTGGCGCACCAGCCGCTCATGGAAGGGGCCGTAGCCGGAGAAACGACTTACCAGGGTCTGCAACAGCACATCGGGCACGTTATCGTTGAGCTCGAGCACCCCCTCGGCGAAACGAATCACACGCTGGCGCCATTCATTGCGCAACTGCACCAGCCAGCGCTGGAATTCGGTGCAGGCCGGAAGCTGTAACTCTTCGACCAGATCGCCGCGGTAGTGGAAAAGCAGACGCTCGAGCGTTTCCACGTCGCGCGTGCTTTCCAGCAGCTGCTGCAGCTCGTGCAGGTCGAAGCGCCATCTTTCGGGGCGCCGGAAGGCAATGGTTTGACGTGACACGACCAGCACACGCTCGGCTTCTTCACCCAGCGACTGGCGTAGACAGTGGAGTGCATGACGAAGGTTGGTACGACCGGAAGAGAGCCCCTGATCGGGCCACAGCAGCTCCGCCAGGCTGGCCCGGTTGACCGGCTGTTGGTGCAAGAGAAGATAGACCAACAGTGCCTTGACCTTGTCGTAGCTGAACTGGGTCAGTACATCATCACCCAGTGCCAGCGAGAACTGGCCGAACAACGCCAGGTGGTCACATTCACTGTTGTGCACCATTTCTGAAGCATCCTGCATGACGGAACCCTGCATGGCAAAGTGGCGGCGTCAGGCCGGCACGCCACTATGGAAACGAAACGCCGTGTCCGGCGTTACTATTAGTTGTGCTTCGCATTCGGCAAAGAAATCCACCCTCTTGTCAATGGGGCTTTCCGCTAGATGCCTTGCCAGCATGAGATAGTCTTCAAAGTGCCTACCCTCCGATTTGACCAGACTGCGATAGAATCGAGCCAGCTCGGGGTCGAGATGCGGGATCAGCCTGGCAAAACGCTCACAGCTTCTCGCTTCGATGAAGGCACCTATGATCAGAATATCGACCAGCCGCTCCGGTTCTTGAGGGCGAACGTGGCGTCGCAGCCCTTCTGCGTAGCGTGAAGCGCTCAAATGGCGGTAGTCGACCCCTCTCGTCTCCATCAACCTGACCACCTGCTCGAAGTGCAGCAGTTCCTCACGCGCCAACTGCGACATCTTGGTCAGCAGCAGCGGCTGGTCGACGTAGCGATAGAGCAGGCTCATCGCGGTAGAGGCGGCCTTCTTCTCGCACTGGGCGTGATCGATCAGCAGCAGTTCAGGGTTCTTCAGCGCCCACTCGATCCAGGCATCGGGCGTGGGACAGGCAAGAAAGGCGAGCAGGCTCGGCGGCAGCTCGACATCGTGGGTGGGCGCTTCGAGAGTCTCGGACATGGTTAAGGCTCGGCATTTCGGGTCTTGCGATTCTAGGATCGGGCGGCGGCGGGTCTGCGCTCACTCGCTGCCTCCAGCAACAGGTGGCTCAGCTGGGCGTGGAGTTCGACGGCACTCAGTCCGACAGCGCGCTCGCGCGGCTCCAGGCCATAGCGAGGCAATTCGCGAATACGTTCGCGCCCCACCCGCAGCAGCTCCACCGCCCGCGACAAGGGTGGCTGTTCAGGACGAAAACGGATGCGATAACGGCGCAACTGAGCTTCCAGACAGGCTTCATCGATGACTCGCAGAAACTGACCCGCCACCCGCTCGCGCAAGGCATCGAGCTGTGCCATACGTTCATGCCGCTGGTGCGCCGACAACGCCATCCATTCGTTGATCTCGGTATCCGTCCGCTGGCATCCGCGGCAAATGGCATCGCCCAGCGTCGTCGAGCAGAGCCCCACACAGGGTGAGACGATACGCGCACACATCCCGCTCTCCCCATTATTCAACGGTGCCATGGTAACGCGCCCTGCCCCGGGTGGCACGTTGTAGTTAGGCAACAATGCGGCGACCAAAGTCTAGGCCGGCCCTTGCGGGGTCAACTTAACATTGTCGACAGTTTCCCGTAGAATCTCGCCACCCAGTGACTACGGTTGTTTCCCCCGCCAGGGCAGTCATTTCGCCGATTTTATGGCGAATCGAACGGCCTTGGGCAACACACCAGATGAGGGCCCCAACGTGCTTGAAGCCTATCGCCAACATGTCGAAGAACGCGCCGCCGAGGGCGTCCCGCCGAAGCCCCTGAATGCCGAACAGGTTTCCGCGCTGGTCGAGCTGCTGAAGAGCCCGCCGGCCGGCGAAGAGGAGTTCATCCTCGACCTGCTGACCAACCGCGTTCCGCCGGGCGTCGACGAGGCCGCCTACGTCAAGGCCGGCTTCCTGACAGCCATCGCCAAGGGCGAGGCGCAGTCCCCACTGGTGGACAAGATCCATGCCGTCAAGCTGCTGGGCACCATGCAGGGCGGTTACAACATCGCCACCCTGGTCGAGCTGCTCGATGACAGCGAACTGGCCAAGGAAGTCGGCGAGCAGCTCAAGCACACCCTGCTGATGTTCGACGCCTTCCACGACGTGGAAGAGCGTGCCAAGGCCGGCAATGCCGTGGCCAAGGACGTCATGCAGTCCTGGGCCGAGGCCGAGTGGTTCCTTTCAAAGCCGGCACTGGCCGAGAAGATCACCCTCACCGTCTTCAAGGTGCCGGGCGAAACCAATACCGACGACCTCTCTCCCGCGCCGGACGCCTGGTCGCGCCCCGACATTCCGCTGCATGCCAACGCCATGCTCAAGAACGAGCGCGAGGGCATCGTGCCCGAAGTACCGGGTACCACCGGTCCGCTCAAGCAGATCGAGGAAGTGAAGGCCAAGGGCTTCCCGGTTGCCTACGTCGGCGACGTGGTCGGTACCGGCTCCTCGCGCAAGTCGGCCACCAACTCGGTGCTGTGGTTCTTTGGTGACGACATTCCCAACGTGCCCAACAAGCGTGCCGGCGGCTTCTGCTTCGGCGGCAAGATCGCCCCGATCTTCTTCAACACCATGGAAGATGCCGGCGCCCTGCCCGTCGAAATGGATGTGTCCAAGCTCGAGATGGGCGACGTGATCGACGTCTACCCCTATGAAGGCAAGGTGTGCAAGCACGGCACCGACGACGTGGTCTCCACCTTCGAGCTCAAGACTCAGGTGATTCTCGACGAAGTACGCGCCGGCGGCCGTATTCCGCTGATCATCGGTCGCGGCCTGACCGGCAAGGCGCGGGAGTCCCTGGGGCTGCCCCAGTCCGACGTGTTCCGCCTGCCCGAGCAGCCCAAGGACACCGGCAAGGGCTTCACCCTGGCGCAGAAGATGGTCGGCAAGGCCTGCGGCATGGAAGGCGTGCGCCCGGGCATGTACTGCGAGCCTAAGATGAGCACCGTGGGCTCCCAGGACACCACCGGCCCGATGACCCGCGACGAGCTCAAGGACCTCGCCTGCCTCGGCTTCCAGGCCGACCTGGTGATGCAGTCGTTCTGTCACACCGCCGCTTATCCGAAGCCGGTCGACGTGGAAACCCACCACACCCTGCCCGACTTCATCATGAACCGCGGCGGCGTCTCCCTGCGTCCGGGCGACGGCATCATCCACAGCTGGCTGAACCGCATGCTGCTGCCCGACACCGTCGGCACCGGCGGTGACTCCCACACCCGCTTCCCGCTGGGCATCTCCTTCCCGGCCGGTTCGGGCCTGGTGGCCTTTGCCGCAGCCACCGGCGTAATGCCGCTGGACATGCCGGAATCGGTACTGGTGCGCTTCAAGGGCAAGCGGCAGCCTGGTGTCACCCTGCGTGACCTGGTCCACGCCATTCCTTACTACGCCATCAAGCAGGGCCTGCTGACCGTCGCCAAGGCCGGCAAGAAGAACGCCTTCTCCGGCCGCGTGCTGGAGATCGAAGGTCTTGAGGACCTCACCGTCGAGCAGGCCTTCGAACTCTCCGACGCCTCCGCCGAGCGCAGCGCCGCGGGCTGTACCATCACCCTGGGTGAGGAGAGCGTCGCCGAGTACCTGAAGTCCAACATCACCCTGCTCAAGTGGATGATTTCCAACGGCTACGGCGACCGCCGCACCATCGAGCGCCGCATCCAGGGCATGGAAGAGTGGCTGGCAAATCCCAGCCTGATGCGTGCCGACAAGGACGCCGAGTACGCCGAGGTGATCGAGATCGACCTGGCTGATCTGAAAGAGCCGGTACTCTGCGCGCCGAACGATCCCGACGATGCCCGCCTGCTTTCCGAAGTGGCCGGCGAAAAGATCGACGAGGTGTTCATCGGTTCGTGCATGACCAACATCGGCCACTTCCGCGCCGCCGGGAAACTGCTCGAGAAGCAGCCGGCCGGTAGCCTGAAGACCCGCCTGTGGCTGGCACCGCCGACCAAGATGGACCAGCACCAGCTCACCGAAGAGGGCTACTACGGCATCTACGGACGCGCCGGCGCGCGTATGGAAATGCCGGGCTGCTCGCTGTGCATGGGCAACCAGGCCCGCGTTGCCGCCAAGAGCACCGTGGTTTCTACCTCTACTCGCAACTTCCCCAATCGCCTGGGTGACGGTGCCAACGTCTATCTGGCATCGGCGGAACTGGCAGCGGTTGCCGCGGTGGAAGGTCGCCTGCCGAGCGTCGAGGAGTACCAGCGTTACATGGGAGAATTCGACGCCATGGCCGGAGAGATCTATCGTTACATGAACTTCCATGAGATCGAGGAATATCAGAACGCCGCTTCCAACGTGATTCCGATCGCCCAGGAAGCCTGATATCCTAAGTTTTGATGAAATCGAGTTCGTCTCCGATGCTCGCAACATCGATGGTGCCTGACAACAGGTACCGGAGCCGATGAACGAAGCGCCCTCTCCGGAGGGCGCTTTTTTTTATTTTCCGATCGCCCAAGCACTTATGCCCCCCTGTCGTGGCGCTTCGCTACGTTTTTGCTCGCTCCATCTTGTTGGCTCTCCCATGCCAGACTAGATTTAAGAAGTCTTCGTGCGCGACCGGCCGGGACGCTGGCAGCCACGCAGGAACTAGGGACATCATGGGACATTCAAGGAGTTAGAACATGTCAAATACAACGCTCCTCTCTATATCGTTGACTGCCGTTTCCTTGCTCATTGCCACCAGCGCACAGGCACAGACCGGCCAGCCACATGAACGCTACGCCTATCTGGGGCTGGGCACTGGGTTCAGCTCACTGGAGAACGACCGCGACGAAGTCGACAACTTCATTGAAAGCGGAGGTCGCAACTTCAGCATCGACGACGACAGCAACGTATGGAAGGGTTTCGCCGGCTACCAGATCAATCGCTACCTGGCGGTCGAAGCCTTCTACGCCGACCTGGGTCGCGTGCGCCTGCGCGGAAACGACGGTGTCAGCACGGATCTCGAGTCCAGTGCCTACGGGGCCAGCGTGGTCGGCCAGTTACCTATCACCACCTGGTTCTCGCCTTATGCCAAGATAGGCGCCGCCAGTTGGGAAACCGAGGTGCGTGGCAATCTTGGCGACGCCGAGCTGGAACTCCAGGACAAGGATGGCTTCGATCCGGTCTACGGCGTAGGGGCTCAGTTCAACTTCAATCCAATCCTGATCCGCGCCGAATACGAGCGCTACGATTTCGACAGTGACTACACCATCGACACCTTTACTGCGTCGGTTGGCCTGCGCTTCTAGCTCGAGGCCCTGCATCACCGATGCCGGATACTGCCCGGCATCGGTGATGTTGCGACGAATCGATGAAGGTCGATCACCTTGCGCTATGGCATCATCCAAGGACATCACACTCGGGCAAGGAGCCTAAATTCGATGAGCGCCATCATCACACCTGACATCTGCGATGCCCACCCGGAGGTTCAGGTACTCGACCCCCTATTCGTCAGCTTCGGTGGCCGTGAAGCCTTCTGTGGGCCCATCCGTACCGTCAAGTGCTTCGAGGACAACTCCCTGGTCAAGCAGGCTCTGGGCGAGCCCGGCGAAGGTGCCGTACTTGTGGTCGATGCCGGTGGCTCGCACCGCTGCGCCATGCTGGGCGACATGCTGGCCGAAATGGCCGTGGAAAACGGCTGGTCCGGCATCGTGATGTACGGCTGTGTACGCGATGTCGACGTGCTGGCAGAAACCGATTTAGGCGTCCATGCCTTGGGTGCTCATCCTCGCAAGAGCGAGAAGCGCGGCGAAGGTAGTCGCGACGTCGCGGTCACCTTTGCCGGTGTCACCCTGCGTCCCGGTCAATGGCTCTACGCGGACAACAACGGCATCGTCATCGCCGATGAGCGCCTTACGCTGGATGCCTGATCCAACCCGCTTGCCTATCGGGACTTGCCCTGTCGGCGGTCACGATGCCACGCTAACGCCATGATTCTGGACCGGGAGCCTATGAGTCGATGACGTCGCTTGGCGTGGATATGCTGCGCAGCCTGCGAGAGCACCTGCGTCCGCTGGTGGCGTATCACCTGTTCTTCACCCTGCTCGCCTCGAGTCTGCTGCTGCCGGCCGTGGCCTGGACCTTGACCAGCCTGCTGGGGCGCTTCGAACGCCCGGTGATCACCAATGCCGGCCTGCTGGAGCTTTTTCTCAGCCCGGCCGGCATGCTTTGGCTGCTGTTCGCCATCGGCTTGACCTTCCTGGTGCTGTACCTACAGCAAGCCGGCATGATTCTGGTGGCGGTCAAACGACGCGACAATCACTTTCGGCTGGCATTCGTCGCCCTGTGGCAGACCCTGCGGCGATTGCCCGCCCTGTCCGGCCTGGTCGTCCTTCAGGTGGGGGCTCACCTGCTGCTCATCCTGCCCGTGGCACTCCTGCTGGGTTGGTTTTACGAACTGATAGTGGCCGGTCTCGACCCCTATTACGTCTTGCGCATGCGGCCACCGGCCCTGTGGTATTACCTCAGCGTGGCATTACCCCTGATTCTGGCCTGGGCCGCGGTTGCAGCATTGCTCTACGTGCGCTGGATCCTGGCCTTGCCCGCGGCCGTGCTGGAAAACCTGTCGCCCATGGCTGCACTGAAGCGCAGCCGCGACCTGACCCGTGGCCATCGCGCCCGGATCGCCCTGGTGGTGGTATCGGTGCTGGTGGTGATCGTCACCCTGCCTTTGCTTGCCAGCCTGCTTTTCGACCGCCTCTTCACCCCGATGCTGTGGTGGCTGCCTGAGCGCAACGCCGTGTTGATCCCCGCCATGCTGGCCTATGTGACAGGCTACGTGCTGGCGACGCTGGCCTTTACCTTTCTCGGTATTGCCGCCAACGCGCTCCTGTCGGCTTGCCTCTACCTTCGCCTGGCCCACCGTGAGCCGCGTCCTGTTCCGCCGCCGCCAGACGCCCACCCGGGTCGCCTCGCCTGGGGGGTCGAAGTCGCCGTCATCCTGTTTGCCGCGCTGCAGGCATGGTGGATCGTCAACAGCTTCGAACTGCGTGACGACGTGGCGGTAATTGCCCATCGCGGCAGCTCCATGGCCGCCCCGGAGAACACGCTGGCCGCCATCGAACGCGCCATCGAGGATCGCGCCGATTACGTGGAGATCGATGTCAGGCTCAGCGCCGACGGCGAGGTAGTGCTCTACCACGACCGCAGCCTGCAACGACTCACCGGCGACTCTCGCAACGTTCGCGAACTGACCCTGGACGAACTGCGTCAGTTCGATGTAGGCAGTTGGTTCGGTGACGCCTTCGTTGGCGAACGGATTCCCACACTGGATGAAGCCTTTGCCGCGGTACGCGGACACAGCGCCCTGATGATCGACATGAAGCCCGACCCAGGGTTGGAAGAGGCTCTGGTGGAAGCCGTGATCGCCGCCCTGCATCGCGAGCACGAGGCGCGACGTCAGTGCCTTACCCAGGCAGCTGGCGATGCCATGGCAAGGTGCGGCAATCCGGATGTGGCGGCAGAGACACGGCTGGCCGTGATGTCGAGCAACGTACTGGAAATGGTCAAGGCGCGCGAACCGGCGCTGCGCGTGACCCTTCTGGCCCAGTTGATAATGCCGGGGACGCTGGATCGTCGCAGCTTCGACGCCTTGGGGCTGCGGCACAATCGTATCACCGACAACGAAATTCGACTGGCACGCGAGCTGGGCTACGAGGTACATGCCTGGACGGTGAACGACAGAGCCAGGATGTCCCAGCTGATCGATCTCGGGGTGGACGCCATCATCACCGACTACCCCGATCGACTCGTGGAACTCATGGAAGACCGGCGCGAGCTCAGCGACGGCGCGATCCTGCTGGTCAAGCTGCGTAACTGGCTGCGCCGATGACGGATGGCGCCCGGCCGGGCGCCATTCCAAATGCCCTCTAGTCGCCCATCACCACACCTTCACGGCGCGGGTCGGCACCACCGAAGAAGCCATCGTCGGTACGCTGAATGGCCTGAAGCCCGCTGACCAGCTCACGCTCGCTGGCATCATGACCGAGCTCATTCAACGCCTCGAGCACCGCGGCGGGGAAGCGCCCCTCCTCGAGATAAGCCGGCCCGCCGAGCGTAATGGCATGAGGCAGGTTCAGGGCTTCCTGAGCATCGAGCCCCCACTCCAGCATCGCCACCAGCGCCTTGGCGGTATAGTGGATGATCGCCGCACCACCGGGCGAGCCGAGACTGGCTACCAGCTCGTCGGTTTCGCGGTCGAACACCAGCGTCGGGCTCATGCTGGAGCGCGGCCGCTTGCCGGCCTCGACGCGATTGGCGATCGGCGTTCCATCCGCACCCAGCGGGGTGAAGGAAAAATCCGTCAGCTCGTTGTTGAGCAGATAGCCACCGGCCAAGCCGGTGCCGCCATCGGCCAACATACGCGAGCCGAAGGCAGCCTCGATGGTGGTGGTCATGGCAACGGCGTTGCCCTCTTCATCGATGATGCTGATATGGCTGGTGCCGTACTCCGGCTGGGTGGGCTGTGTGGCCCAGGCGGTTTCCACCCCACCGGGCCGACCTGCCTCGGCGCCATCGGGACCCACGCTCTGCTCACCGATCAACTCGGCCCGCTCCGCCAGGTACTCCTCATCCAGCATGCTGCTCCAATCGCCGCCGGGCGCATTGACGAAATCGGGGTCGGCGATGTACTTGCCGCGATCGGCAAAGGCCAAGCGAGACGCTTCGAGGAAGAGATGCAGCCACTCGGTACTGGGAAGATCCTCTTCCAACGGCGTTTCTAGGGCCGGCAGCCGATCGAGAATGCCGAGAATCTGCATGATGGTCAGATGCCCGGAAGACGGCGGCGGAAACCCGCAGATTCGATAATCCTGCCAGTCCGTGCACAGCGGCGCGCGCTCCTTGGCCACATAGGTGGCCATGTCTTCGAGGCTGATCGCACCAGGACGATCGGGGTGTCCCTGAACGCGGTACACCAGGTCTTCGGCAATCGGGCCGGTGTGCAGCGCCTTGCTGCCGTTCTCGGCAATTTCGCGCAGGATGGCAGCCAGTGCCGGGTTCTGCAGGAGATGCCCCTGGGGCAAGGGCTCGCCCTCCTCGGTGTAGTAGAAGCTACCGGCAAGGGCATCCTCTCGCAGCTTCTCCTCGCCCGCCAGACTGGTATGCAGCCGCGGGCTGACCTCGAACCCTTCTTCAGCCAGCATGATGGCAGGCGCGAACAGTTCCGCCCAAGGTAGCTTGCCATACCGCTCGTGAGCCATTTCCAGCATGCGTACGGTTCCCGGCACGCCGACGGAAAGGCCGCTGGCTGCCGCCTCCATGAACTCGAGAGGTTCGCCCCCGCCATTGAGGAAAAGTGATTCGCTAGCCGCCCGCGGTGCCGTCTCACGGCCGTCGTAGGCCTTGACCTCGTCGCCATCGTAGTGCATCAGGAAGGCCCCGCCCCCGATGCCGCTCGACTGCGGCTCCACCAGGGTCAACACCATCTGCACGGCGATGGCGGCATCGACTGCCGATCCGCCCGCCTTGAGCACCTGATACCCCGCGTCGGTCGCCAGCGGGTTCGCTGCCGCCACGGCAAAACGCTCGGTGGCCCAGCCAGGCTTCTCGGTATAGCCGGAAGCCGATTCCGGAGCGATTGCCGGGGCCTCGTATTGAAAGGCCGTCTCGGCCGAAGCCAGCAGCGGCAAACCGAGCATACACGCTGAGATAACAGTAGCTAACCAGCATCGGGGATAAGATACAGAGCGCATGTCCATTGTTAAAGCACCTAAGTAACTCCGTGTAAGAGATGTACAGCATAGGCGATAAAAAGCCCGATTGACGAGTCTCAATCGGGCTAGTTTGTAACAGAAGAAAGTTTTAATCGCTTATGGTCTGGCCAGCCAGCATAAACCATGTCTCGAGCACGGCATCGGGGTTGAGAGACACCGAGTCGATCCCCTGCTCCATGAGCCATTTGGCGAGATCCGGATGGTCGGAAGGCCCCTGGCCACAGATACCGACGTACTTGCCGTTGGCCTTGCAGGCCTGGATCGCCATGCTCAGCAGCTTGAGCACCGCCGGATTACGCTCGTCGAACAGGTGGGCGACGATACCCGAGTCGCGATCCAGTCCCAGCGTGAGCTGAGTCAGGTCATTGGAACCGATCGAGAAACCGTCGAAGTGCTCGAGAAACTCTTCGGCCAGCAGCGCATTGGCCGGCAGCTCGCACATCATGATGACCTTCAGACCGTTGTCGCCACGCTTCAGACCATTGGCCGCCATCAGCTCGACCACCTCACGAGCTTCATCGGTAGTGCGTACGAAAGGCACCATGATCTCGATGTTATCGAGCCCCATTTCGTCGCGCACGCGCTTGAGCGCCTGACACTCGAGCTCGAAGCAGGGACGGAAGGCATCGGATATGTAGCGTGAGGCGCCACGGAAGCCGAGCATGGGGTTCTCCTCGCCCGGCTCGTAGAGCTTACCGCCGATGAGGTTCTCGTATTCGTTCGACTTGAAGTCCGAAAGCCGTACGATCACCCGCTGCGGGTGAAATGCCGCCGCCAGGGTAGAGATGCCCTCGACCAGCTTATCGACGTAGAAATCCACTGGACTGGCATAGCCGGCGGTGCGCAGGTTGATGGTTTGCTGCAGCTCCAGCGGCAGGGTGTCGTACTCCAACAGCGCCTTCGGATGCACGCCGATCATGCGATTGATGATGAACTCCAGACGCGCCAGGCCCACGCCGGCATGAGGCAGACTGGCGAAGCTGAAGGCGCGATCCGGGTTACCGACATTCATCATGATCTTGAACGGAATCTCCGGCATCGAATCGACGCTGGTGACCCGGCGGTCGTAGTCGAGTAGGCCTTCATAAACGTGCCCGGTGTCACCTTCGGCGCAGGAGACAGTGACGTCACGGCCATCCTCGAGAATTTCGGTGGCGTCGCCACAGCCCACCACGGCGGGAATACCGAGCTCCCGGGCGATGATCGCCGCGTGACAGGTCCGACCGCCACGGTTGGTGACGATGGCCGAGGCGCGCTTCATGATCGGCTCCCAGTCGGGGTCGGTCATGTCGGTCACCAGCACGTCGCCGGCATTGACCTTGTCCATCTCCTCCGGCGTGAACACGATCTTGACCGTGCCGCGTCCGATGCGCTGGCCGATGGCGCGGCCGTCGACCAGGGTGCGCCCCTTCTCCTTGAGGTGGAAACGTTCGAGCTTGCCACCCTCCTGCTGGGAGACAACGGTTTCCGGACGCGCCTGGACGATGTACAGCTCGCCGTCATCGCCGTCCAGTGCCCATTCGATGTCCATCGGCCGTCCGTAGTGCTCCTCAATGGTCATTGCCTGGCGAGCCAGGGCCATGACCTGATCGTCGCTTATGCAGAAGCGCGCACGATCCTTGAGCGGCACATCCACCGTGTCGACAGACTTGCCGGCGCTGGCGTCGCTACCGTAGATCATCTTGATCAGCTTGGAGCCGAGGCTGCGACGCAGCACCGCCGGGCGACCGGCGGCAAGCGTGGGCTTGTGCACGTAGAACTCATCGGGGTTGACCGACCCCTGCACCACCGTTTCGCCAAGGCCCCAGGAAGCGGTGACAAAGACCGCATCGCGGAAACCCGACTCGGTATCGAGGGTGAACATCACGCCGGATGCCCCGGTTTCCGAGCGCACCATTTTCTGCACGCCTGCCGACAGCGCTACATTCTCGTGGGCATAACCGCGGTGCACGCGGTAGGAAATGGCGCGGTCGTTGAACAACGAAGCGAACACCTCATGGACCGCGCGCTTGATATTGTCGAAGCCTTCGATATTGAGGAAGGTTTCCTGCTGGCCGGCAAAGGAGGCATCGGGCAGGTCCTCGGCGGTGGCCGAGCTGCGCACTGCCGCCTTGAGGTTGGGATGCTGGCTGGCGAGCTTGTCGTAGGCGCTGCGCAGATGCTCCTCGAAGGTGGGCGGCAGCGGCGTATCGATCACCCACTGCCGGATTTCCGCACCGACGCGGGCCAGCTCGCTTACGTCATCGACATCGAGGCGCGCCAGCGCCTGATTGATTCTCTCATTGAGTCCTTCGTGGGCGAGGAACTCACGATAGGCATGTGCAGTGGTGGCAAAGCCACCGGGGACGGTGACGCCGGCTCCCGACAGGTTGGAGATCATCTCGCCCAGTGAAGCATTCTTGCCGCCCACTCGTTCGACATCGTCCATGCCGAGCTGATCGAACCACAGGATGTAGTCTTCCACGTAACCCCCTTGATTTTCGTTGCCTACCTTCAGGCGAAAAACGCAATGGTGCTCACCTTAAACGCAAGCGACCATATTCGCCATTGGTCTAACATCGAAGTCAGTGGAGGTTTTTTACAACAATGGGCCGATTTACGTCATTTCTGTAGTCAGGAGCCCGTCCTTCCCCGGTTCTGCCGCCTTGCCGCCAAGGTCTGAAGCCCCGACAATGGACGTTTCCCTCAACGGATACCGCCGACACCATGCCTCGTACCGCCTTTTTCATCTCCGACGGCACCGGCATTACCGCCGAGAGCCTGGGCCGCAGCTTGCTGGCGCAGTTCGAGAACATCGAGCTGCGCATGCTGACCAAACCCTATATCGACACCATCGACAAGGCGCGAGCCCTGGTCGACATCATCGAAGCGACGGCGATGCGCGACGGCGAGGTGCCGATCATCATCGATACCATCGTCGACGAGGCGATTCGTGAGGTGATACGCAAGGCTCCCGGCTTCAAGATCGACATCTTCTCGACCTTCCTCAAACCGCTGGAGAAGGAACTCGGTACGCATTCGAGCTATACCGTCGGCCGAACCCACTCCATCGGCCAGGATGAGGTCTACATGGACCGCATCCACTCGGTGCACTTCGCGCTGGACAATGACGACGGCGCCCGCACCCATCAGTACGACCAGGCCGACGTCATTCTGGTGGGGGTGTCGCGCTGCGGCAAGACCCCGACCTCGCTGTATCTCGCCCTGCAGTTCGGCATACGCGCCGCCAATTACCCCCTGACCGAGGACGACCTCGACGAGGACGGCATCCTCAAGCTGCCGCGCGCCCTCGCCAAACACCGCCACAAGCTGTTCGGGCTGACCATCGACCCACGCCGGCTGGCCGCCATTCGCCACGAACGGCGACCCAACAGCCGTTACAGCTCGCTCGACCAATGCACCCAGGAGGTCGAGCAGGCCGAGGGGCTGTATCGTCAGATGCACGTGCCCTACATCGACACCACGCGGTTCTCGATCGAAGAGATCTCCACCCGCATGATTGCCGAGACGGGGTTGACCCGGCGGTTCTCACCGCGCTGAGGCCATGGATCCATGCGCAAGCTCTCCGTTGGGCTGTTGATCCTGTTGACGCTGCTGATCGGCGGTCCGCTCTACATGTGGCAATTCGGTGGTATCGACACCCGTGGCGACTGGCGCAGCGCCGACCGAACCAGCGCCGGACTGGCCCCGGATCCAAGCGATGCCCAGGGCGCCGTGGTACAGGTCTATTCCGCACGCGCCTTCAACTGGCGCGGTATCTTTGCCGTCCACGCCTGGGTGGCCACCAAGCCCCTCGGCGCCAGTGAATACACCCTGCATCAGGTAACCGGCTGGGGCCGCCCCACTCTCTCGTCACGTTCAGGGGCGCCCGATCGCGCCTGGTTCGGCAGCGCTCCGACGCTGCACGCCACACTTTGCGGCAGCGAAGCCGAACGGGCCATCGAACGCATCGACGCGCTGCTGCCCGACTACCCCTACCGCGACCGCTATCGTGCCTGGCCGGGGCCCAACAGCAACACCTTCGTGGCATGGTTGATTCGCGAAGTGCCGGAACTCAGCGTGGCACTGCCCTCCAGCGCCATCGGCAAGGATTACCTGGGCGGGAAGGTATTCGCCCCCACTCCCAGCGGCACGGGCGCTCAGCTGTCGCTAGGGGGAGTGTTGGGTGCCGCCGTAGGGCTACAGGAAGGTCTCGAACTCAATCTCGCCGGCCTGGTGCTCGGCATCGACCCGGCCGCACTGGGTATCAAGCTGCCCGGTATCGGCACCTTGGGTTTGCGACAAGAGCGCCAGCCGCAGGGGGAATGTCCACCCGCAGCGGCTGGCTGAATGGCCGGAGTGCCTTCCTAGCGGACGATGCCCTCGTGGCGAAGCCGAGCGATATCCTCGGCCGTCAGACCCATCTCGGCAAGTACGGCGTCGCTGTCCTGGCCCAGCCGAGGCGGTGCCACCTCGCTCATCGCAGGGCGGTTGTCGAAGCGCAGCGGACAGGCCACTTGAGGTACCTCGAGATCGCCGCGCCTGAGGGTGCGATGCATACCGCGATGGCTGACCTGAGGGTCGTCGAACACTTCGGCGATGGTATTGATAGGCCCGGCGGGGATTCCGCGCGCCTCCAGTTCGGCCAGCCACTCGTCACGCTTGCGAGTCATGAAGATCGCCTGGATCAGGGGCACCAGGACCTCGCGGTTTCCCACCCGAGCGGCATTGGTGGCGTAGTCCGGATGCTGAGCCCATTCCGGATGGCCCAACAGTTCGGCCAGGCGCGAAAATTGGCCGTCGTTGCCGACCGTGAGCACCAGGTGCCCATCGGCACAGGCGAAGGCCTGGTAGGGCACGATGTTGGGGTGGGCGTTGCCGTGTCGCTTCGGCGAGGCCCCGCTGACCAGCGCATTGAGCGCCTGATTGGCGAGAGCGGCCACCTGCACGTCGAGCAGCGCCACGTCCACGTGCCGCCCTTCCCCGGTACGTTCACGCTCGTGCAGCGCCGAGAGCACGCCGATGGTGGCGTAGAGCCCGGTCATCACGTCGGTGATGGCCACGCCGGTCTTCATCGGCATGCCGTCCGGTTCGCCGCCGATGCTCATCAGCCCCCCCATGGCCTGGATCATGAAGTCGTAGCCGGCGCGGTGCGCGTAGGGGCCGTCCTGTCCGAAACCGGTGATCGAGCAGCCGATCAATCTGGGATTGAGGGCCTTCAGGCTGGCGTAATCGAGCCCGTATTTCGCCAGACCGCCGACCTTGAAATTTTCTAGCAGAATGTCGGCACCCGTAGCGAGCTGGCGAATCAGCGCCTGGCCCCGCTCGCTTGCCACGTCCAGTGCCAACGACTGCTTGCCGCGGTTGGCGCACAGGAAGTAGGCCGCCACGCGTTCGGCTTCATCGTCGCCGGCCAGCCACGGCGGGCCCCAGCCGCGAGTGTCGTCACCACGCTCGGGATGCTCGATCTTGATCACGCGGGCACCGAGATCGGCGAGCAGCTGGCCGGCCCAGGGGCCAGCCAGCACGCGCGACATATCGAGCACCGTTATGCCTTCCAGCGGTCCGTTCATCTTGATTGCTTCCACTCTCGTCGCTGCGGGGGCAAGCCAGAACCACTCTTCGGCTTGCACCCGCCGCTCCTCGCTAGAGATAGCGTCTGGATCTCGGCGAATTCAGTTGGCGAACGACTGGATACCCGTTTGAGCCCGACCGAGAATCAACGCATGCACGTCGTGGGTGCCTTCGTAGGTGTTGACCGCTTCGAGGTTCATCATGTGGCGAATCACGTGGTACTCGTCGGCGATACCGTTGCCGCCGTGCATGTCGCGCGCGACACGAGCGATATCCAGCGCCTTGCCGCAGTTGTTGCGCTTGATCAGCGAGATCGCTTCGGGCACCAGTTGGCCTGCATCGATCATGCGACCCACCCGCAGTGCGGCCTGAAGACCGAGCGCGATTTCGGTCTGCATGTCGGCGAGTTTCTTCTGGATCAGCTGATTGGCGGCCAGCGGGCGGCCGAACTGCTTGCGGTCCAAGGTGTACTGACGAGCGGCGTGCCAGCAGGCCTCGGCGGCGCCCATGCTGCCCCAGGCGATACCGAAACGGGCACGGTTGAGGCACGAGAACGGGCCTTTGAGCCCGGTGACACCAGGCAGGCGCTGCTCATCGGAAACTTCCACGTCCTGAATGGCGATCTGGCCGGTAATGGAAGCGCGCAGGCTGAATTTGCCTTCGATCTTGGGCGCGGAAAGCCCAGGCATGCCTTTCTCGAGAATGAAGCCGTTGACCACACCCTCTTCGTCCCGTGCCCACACCACGAAAACGTCGGCAATCGGCGAGTTGGTAATCCAGGTCTTGGTGCCGTTGAGGCGCCAGCCATTGTCGGTGCGTACGGCACGTGTGGACATGCTGCCCGGGTCGGAGCCGTGATCAGGCTCGGTGAGACCGAAGCAACCGACCCATTCGCCGGTAGCCAGCTTGGGCAGGTACTTCTCGCGCTGGGCCTCGCTGCCGAAGGCGTGAATGGGGTACATCACCAGGCTCGACTGAACGCTCATGGCGCTGCGGTAGCCGGAGTCGACCCGCTCTACCTCTCGGGCAATCAACCCGTAGCTGACATAATTCATGCCGGCACAGCCGTAACCGTCGATGGTGGCCCCGAGCAGGCCCAGCTCGCCCATCTCGTTCATGATCTCGCGGTCGAAGCGCTCGTGGCGGTTGGCCTCGAGCACCCGAGGCATCAGCTTGTCCTGGCAATAGTCGTAGGCGGTCTGATGAACCATGCGCTCGTCTTCATCGAGCTGGTCGACCAGGCGGAACGGGTCTTCCCAAGTGACGGGGGTGATCTTGCTCATGGCGGCTCTCCTGATTAAATTTCTACATTTTCACCGAATGTAGACCAAGCCAATCCCGATGCCAACCCCTGCGCATGCTTTTTTTCGTGCCCGCCTCAGGCAGGCACCTCGGCCACCTGCATGGTGACGAGCCGCCGCCGGAGGATACGCCACGCCACCAGCCCCACCAGCACATTGGCCACGAACAGGCCGATGAAAATACCCTGGGCACCGCCCAGCACACCGCCAAGCCAGGCCAGCGGTACCGTTAGCAGAAACAGCCGAATGACCGAGAGGCGCATGGCGCGAGCGGGCTCATGCAGCGCGTTGAAGGACGATACTGCCAGGATAACTACCCCTTGGGCGCCAAGACCCAGCGGCACCCACCACAGGAAGCTGCGCAATACCTCACCCATCTCGCCCCCCGCGGTATAGCCGGCAACGAGCCAGGGAGCGAGAAGCTGCAGCATCAGCCAGACACCGAGTTGCCAGACGATGACGAAGGCGAAGCAACCGTAGATGGCTCGTCGAACGCGCTCGTGCTGTCCTGCTCCCGCATTCTGGCTGACCAGTGGCGGTAGCGTCATCGACAGTGCCAGCACACCGATCTGGGCGATGGCCTCGATACGTGTGCCGATGCCGTAGCCCGCCACCGCAAGGTGGCCATGATCGGCCACGATGCGCGTCACCAGGGCCAGGGCCAGCGGCGTGAATACGCTGGTAATCGCCGCCGGCACTGCAATGCGCGACAGCTCGCGCCAGGAGTCCATGAGCCCACCCGGTGTCAGCTGACGCAGGTCGAGACAGTCGCGCAGCTCGCGGTGCCAGAACAGCGCCGCGGTCATGGCACTCCAGCTTAGCACCGTGGCGAGGGCGGCCCCCTGAACACCCAGCGCCGGGAACGGCCCCACGCCGAAAATCAGCAGCCAGTCGAGCAGGCCGTTGAGCAGCGCCGCCAGTGCCATCATCAGTCCGGGTATCAGCGTATTGCCCTGGGCACGCAGCACGCTGTTGAGCACTCGCGGTACGATCACCGCCGCCGCCCCCAGGTACCAGATACCCATGTAATCGCGAATGTGCGGCAGAAGTGCAGCATCGGCCCCCAGCAGCCTGAACATCGGCTCGAGGGTGGCCAACCCCAGTAACGTCAGCAGCACGCCGACCGCCAGCGCCAGCAGAGCGGCATCGGTGGCTCTTCGCCGCACCGTCTCGATTTCGCCCCGGCCCAGCAGGCGAGCCACCACTGCCGAGGTGCCGATCCCCAGGCCGATGGCCAGACTGATCACCGCGAATACGACCGGGAAGGTGAACGACACCGCCGCCAGCGGCTCGGGGCCCAGCCGTGCGATGAACCAGGTGTCCACCAGGTTGAAGCTCATCATGGCGATCATGCCGCCTACCACGGGCAGGCACTTGCGCAGTAGGGTCAGGGCAATGGGACCTTCGAGCAGCTCGCGTCGCATGGGGCGGCCGGCGTGCCCCGAGGAGGTGGTTGGCGTGGACATGTCATCTCGCTACGGAAACGGGCACAAGATTGTGCCCGTTTCTTCTCCTGGAGTCCGGCAGAACTGCCGGTTTCGAGGTTATTCGCCTGAACGGTAGAGCTTCTGGATACTGGAGAAATCGAGCCCACCGTTACCCTGTGCCGCATGCAGCGCAAACAGGTTGCGCGCCTGGGAGCCCATCGGAACCGTGGCCTTGCAGCCCAGCGCCAGCTCCCACGCCAAGCCCAGATCCTTGGCCATCAGGTCGGTGAGAAAGCCCCCCTGATAGTCGCGCGAAGCGGCAGATCCTTGCATCACGCCCGGCCAGGGGTTATAGACATTGAGCGCCCAGTTGCCGCCGCTGCTCTGCTTCATGATCTCCGAAAGCACGGCCGGGTCGAGTCCGTTCTTGACTCCCAGCGCCAGCGCCTCGGCGGTGCCGCTCATGAGAATGCCAAGCAGCATGTTATTGCAGATCTTCGCCACCTGGCCGGCGCCGACGTTCCCTGCATGGAAGATGTTCTTGCCCATGGCTTCGAGCACCGGCCTGGCCTGGTCGAAACCCGCCTCACTTCCCCCGACGATGAAGGTCAGAGTACCTGCCTGGGCACCTCCCACACCGCCGGAGACCGGCGCGTCGAGATAGGTCAGGCCGCGCTCGGCAGCACCCGCGCCAACCGTGCGGGCATCCTCCGGCGAGATGGTAGAGGCATCGATGATCAGCGGTTTGCCTTCCAGGGCATCGAAAAGCCCCGGCGACCCTTCGCGTCCGAGGTAGAGTCGACGCACATGCTGGCCTGCCGGCAACATCGAGATGACCACTTCCGCCCCGCTGGCCGCGCTCTGGGCACTGGCACAGGCATGGGCTCCGGCGCCTTCGAGCTGTTTCATGGCGGTATCGACGAGGTCGAAGACGCTGACCTCATGGCCGGCCTTGACCAGATTATGGGCCATCGGGGCTCCCATGTTGCCAAGACCGATAAAGGCGATTTTCATGCGCGCTGCTCCTGATTGTCGTTATGGCTGTCGTTCGTCATGGCGTGATCGAGGCTGGTGCCGCTCAATTGACCCGCTGTCCTGAATCGATGTCCCGTAGCGGATGCGCCTCGACGCTCCACAGCGGTTCCAGCAGCACCTGCAGGTCGGCCGGGCCGACATCATCGACGCTGGCGTGCTGCCACCTGGGGTTCCGATCCTTGTCGATCAAGAGGGCGCGAACGCCCTCGGCGATGTCCCCATGACGGCAACACTGCACCGAGAGGTTGAGCTCATCGCGGAAGGCATCGGCCAGGCTGGTATGCCGATGGCGCTCCAGCATGGACCACACCAGATGGGCGCTGAGCGGGCTACCCGCTTCGAGGCGCTTGCGATTGGCAGCGAGCCAGCCATCGTCGCGCGTATCCTTCAGGATGCGATGCACCGCGGTGGGTGCGTCGACCTGAGCGGACAGCGCCTGGATATGGTCGAGCAACGGCCAAACCTGGGCCGCGGGAGCATGAGCACGGGCCTCGAAACGGTCGAGCACGCGCTGAACCCCGGCTTGGAGATCGCGGCGACTGCGGGCCCCATAATCGGCCTCGCCGAGAGCCTCTAGCAGAGCATCGCGCTGCTCCCGCGGCACGAAGTGATCGGCCAGCCCCAGATCCAGGGCATCGCGAGCATTGAGCTGGCCACCGGTGATGCCGAGATATACTCCCACCCCAGGCGGCATGCGGTTGAGGAACCAGCTGGCACCGATATCGGGGTAAAGGCCGATGGTGATCTCGGGCATGGCGATCAGTGTGGTCTCTGTCACCAGCCGTCGCGATGCACCCGCCATGAGCCCCAGGCCACCGCCCATCACGATACCGTCTCCCCACACCAGCACCGGCTTGGGATAGGTATGGATGCGATAGTCGAGCCGATATTCCGTGGTGAAATAGGTTTCGGCATAGACACTGTCGCGCCCCGCACCACGATTCTCGCCCTCCTCGGTCATCGAGCGGTACAGGGCAACCACATCGCCACCAGCACAAAAGGCTTTTTCTCCGCTGCCCTCCAGCCACACTGCCACGATGCTGCGGTCCAGCGCCCACGCCTGCAGCTTGGCATCCAGCTGCCGGGCCATCTCCAATGAAAGCGCGTTGAGCGACTTCGGCGCATTCAACGTAGCGATACCGACACGCCCCCCGTCCCGGGTCGGCAACTCGTCGAATACGACTGCAAGATCCGTCATGCCGCTGTTCTCCTTGTCATTGCTGCAGCGTTTCGATCATACCGTCCGCCAGCAGGCGGCGGGCCACGATCACGCGCATGATCTCGTTGGTACCCTCGAGGATCTGATGAACGCGGGTATCGCGCACCATACGCTCGAGGGGGAACTCTCTCAGGTAACCATACCCACCATGCAGCTGCAGTGCTTCGTTACAGACATTGAAGCCGATGTCGGTAGCGAAGCGCTTAGCCATGGCACAGTAAGCGGTCGCTTCCGGGTCGCCCTGGTCGAGCCGCCAGGCAGCATGCCGCACCATCAGCCGAGCCGCCACCAGCTCGGTCGCCATATCAGCGAGCTTGAACTGGAGTGCCTGGAAGTGGGCGAGTTCTCGACCGAACTGCTTGCGCTCCTGAAGATAGTTACGCGACAGGGTCAGGGCATGCTGCGCGGCACCCAGCGAACAGCTGGCAATATTGAGCCGTCCGCCGTCAAGCCCCTTCATCGCCAGCTTGAAGCCCTCACCCTCTTCACCAAGACGATTGCCGACCGGCACGCGCACGCCGTCGAAACTGACGAGACGCGTAGGCTGGCTCTTCCAGCCCATCTTGTCTTCGTTCTTGCCGTACTCGATGCCCTCGGCATCCGCCGGCACCAGAATCGCCGACACACCGCCGGCCCCGCTGTCTGCCGCACCG
Organism: Halomonas sp.; assembly: GCF_020832045.1. Lineage (GTDB taxonomy): Bacteria > Pseudomonadota > Gammaproteobacteria > Pseudomonadales > Halomonadaceae > Halomonas. The sequence continues at coordinate 3,110 of NZ_JAFIFK010000095.1, read as the reverse complement.
GTGCGCGCCATGACCACCATGACATCGTTGGCTCCGGCACCGGAGATGAACATCTTGGACCCGCTGATGACGTACTCGTCGCCTTCACGTACGGCCTTGGTCCGCAGGCTGGCGGCATCCGAACCGGAGCCGGGCTCGGTCAGGCAGTAGCAACCCAGGCACTCACCGCTGATCAGTCGTTCCACCCACGTTTCACGCAGCGTTTCGCTGCCCCAGCTGGCTACCATCCAGGCCACCATGTTGTGGATGGTAAGATAGGCAGTCGTCGCGATGCAGCCTTGGGAAAGCTGTTCGAAGATCAGCGAGGCATCCAGGCGCGAGAGCCCCAGGCCACCGCGCTCCTCGGGAATGTAAATGCCGAGGAAACCTGCGTCCCCAGCCCGGCGAATGACATCGACCGGAAAGTGCGACGTGGCATCCCATTCGGCAGCGTGTTCAGCCAGTTCTGCCTGCGAAAAGTCGGCAGCGGCCTGAACCAGCGCCTTCTGGTCATCGGTTAGGGAGAATTGCATGGCGGTTCCTCAACGTGTTTAGCGGACCAAAAATCCAGCAGGAGGTAACGGGCATGGCCACCGCGACCGAGCTCACGTCAGCCAACCTAGCACTTGCTAGGTTTTATCGCATACATCCCTTGGTCGACAACCACTTTACGTTAACGTCAACGTCGTCTAGTGTTGCGGTTATGTGGAGGGACACTGTAAGACGTGCCCGCCAACTCATAGGAAACCAACAATGAGCATACCCAAAGCGGAAGCCACCCCACCGGTCAACGGCAGCCTGCCGCGGCAGCGTCGTACCTATTCCATAGGTGAACTGGCCCGGATGTTCGAGGTGACACCGCGTACCATCCGTTTCTATGAGCAAGAGGGGCTGCTGGCGCCTGAGCGGCGCGGTCAGACCCGCATCTACCATGAGAAAGACCGAGTTCGTTTGAAGCTGACCCTGCGTGGCAAGCGGCTAGGCTTTTCACTGGCCGAAATTCGCGAAGTGGTCGAGATGTATGACGCCATGCCCGACGGCAACGCACGTCAGCTCAAACGTCTGCTCGAGATCCTCGCCGACAAGCGCAACAACATGGAGCGTCAGCTGGAAGACATCCGCCTGATGCAGCGCGAACTGGACGATGTGGAGCTGCGGGCGCGGGAAGTGCTGGAGCGGCTCGATCAGTACTGAGCGCTACGCCACAGCAGCCCGGCCACGCTACTGGCCTGACAGGCAGTCCACCCTTCCGACACCGGCTCTCGACTATCGCATCACACTGCCACAACAAGACGGGTAACACGATGACACGCCAAGCACTTGAACAACGCGTCCCGAACAGTTACGTCAGCGGTATCAGCGACACGCCGCTGAAGGGTGAAACCATAGGCGACTGCTTCGACGCGACGGTCGCCCGCTTTCCGGACGGCGAGGCCCTGCTGAGCCTGCATCAAGGCCTGCGTTATACCTGGAAGGAATTGCAGCAGGCGGTCAACCGGGCCGCGCGAGCCATGCTCGCTCTGGGGGTCAAAAAAGGGGATCGGGTCGGCATCTGGTCACCCAACTGCGCCGAGTGGACCATCACCCAGTTCGCCACGGCCAAGATCGGCGCGGTTCTGGTCAACATCAATCCCAGCTATCGCACCCATGAGCTGGAATATGCGCTCAAGCAGTCCGGCGCCTCGACGCTGATCCTCCAGGGCAAGTTCAAGACGTCCGACTATGTCGCGACCCTGGCGGAGCTGGCCCCGGAGTTGCGCGACGGCGCCCCGAGCACCTTTTCCGCAGCCAAGCTGCCTGAGCTCAAGCGCGTGGTGTGTCTCGATGCCGATCTCGCCCTGACCGGCATGTTCAGCTGGCAGAGCATGCTGGCCCATGCCGACGACGTCTCCGAAGAACACCTGGCCGAGATTCAGGCCACGCTGCAGTTCGACGAGCCGATCAACATTCAGTACACCTCGGGAACCACCGGGGCGCCCAAGGGGGCGACTCTCTCCCACCACAACATTCTCAACAACGGCTTCTTCGTGGCTCGCACCATGGGCTTCTCCGAGAAGGACCGGCTGGTGATCCCGGTGCCCCTCTACCACTGCTTCGGCATGGTGATGGGCAACCTGGGTTGCGTGACCCACGGCGCCACCATGATCTATCCGGGTGACGGCTTCGAGCCGGAGGCCACCCTCAAGGCGGTTTCCGAAGAGAAGGCCACGGCGCTCTATGGTGTGCCGACGATGTTCATCGCCGAGCTGGAGCATCCCAACTTCGCTCAGTACGACCTGTCGACGCTGCGCACCGGCATCATGGCAGGCTCGATCTGCCCCATCGAGGTGATGCGCAAGGTCATCGAAAAGATGAACATGCAAGACGTCACCATCTGCTACGGCATGACGGAGACCAGCCCGGTCAGCACTCAGACCAAGACCGACGCTCCGCTGGAGAAGCGCGTGACCACGGTGGGTACCATTCATCCCCACCTGGAGGTCAAGCTGGTGAGCCCGGAGACGGGCGCCGTCGTGCCCCGCGGCGAGACCGGCGAGCTATGCACTCGCGGCTACAGCGTGATGCTCGGCTACTGGAACAACGAGGAGGCTACCGCCAAGTCCATCGACGCCGCCGGCTGGATGCACACCGGCGATCTGGCCACCATGGACGAGGACGGATACATCGCCATCGTCGGGCGCATCAAGGACATGATCATTCGCGGCGGTGAGAACATCTACCCGCGCGAGATCGAGGATTTCCTCTACACCCACCCGGCCATCTCCGACGTCCAGGTGATCGGCGTACCCGACGAGAAGTACGGCGAAGAGGTGATGGCTTGGGTCAAGCTCGGTGAGGGCCAAAAGCTCAACGCCGAGGAGCTCAAGGAGTTCTGCAAGGGCAAGATCGCCCACTACAAGATTCCGCGCTACGTGAAGTTCGTCGATGAGTTCCCGATGACCGTTACCGGCAAGATCCAGAAGTTCAAGATGCGCGAGGAGGCCACTCACGAGCTGGGACTGGCCTGATCGGACGCGATTCGATCCGATGAAGTGGCTGAAAGCGCTGCGCCCCAGCCGTGGCAGGGGCGCCGCTGTTTTTTTTTTTTGTGACTCGCGATATTCTGTATAAAAAAATTTTAAACAAAAGCC
>NZ_JAFIFK010000052.1 GCF_020832045.1 Halomonas sp. | reverse complement strand
TCGACCCTGAACGCCTGGAAACCTTCTTCTACTGGTTCGCCAGCCACCTGCATGTGGTCACGCTGTTTTCCAAGGGGGTGAATCAATCGAGCAGCGGCACCGACAAGGGCAACGCCATCATCAACTGTCACCTGGCGGGGGGCAAGATCGGCCTGCCCGGCGCCGGGCCATTATAGTGCACCGGTCACGCCAACGCCATGGGAGGGGGCCAGGGTGGGGGGGGGGCCAATCAGCGGGCCGCTCACATGGATTACGACACCCCGGGCGCCCGCGACCGGGTCACCCGCTTCTGGGCCACCGAACACCTGGTGCCGTGCCTGCCTGAAGCACCCGGGTACAAGGCGGTCGAGTTGTTCGAGGCGATCGAGCGCGGCGAGGTGCAGGCGCTGTGGATCATGGCCACCAATCCGGCGGTCAGCCTGCCGCGCTCGGATCGGGTGCGTGCGGCGCTGGCCAAGTGCCCGCTGGTGATCGTCTCCGAGTGCATGGCCGATGCCGATCTGCTGGCCTATGCCGACATCGTGCTGCCGGCCTCGAGCTGGTCGGAGAAGGACGGCACCGTGACCAACTCCGAGCGGCGCATCTCGCGCCAGCGCGGCATCCTGCCGCCGCCGGGCGAGGCCCGGCACGCCTGGTGGGCGCTGTGCCAGGTGGCCAGCCGGCTGGGTTTCGGCGAGGCCTTCGCTTATAGCCACCCCAGCGAGATCTTCGACGAACACGCCCGGCTCTCTGGCTTCGAAAACGGCGATGGGCCGGGAGAGGGCAAGCGGCTATTCGACATCTCCGGTTTAGCCGGGCTCGATCGTGCCGCCTACGACGCGTTGGCGCCCGTCCAGTGGCCGGTTAATGCCGCTGCCCCCCACGGGACCGCACGGCTGTTCGCCGATGGCCGCTTCGCCACGCCCGACGGCCGAGCGCGGCTGCTGCCGGTGCGCCCGCGCCCGCCGGCACAGGAGCTAGACGCGGAACGTCCGCTGCGGCTCAACACCGGGCGCATTCGCGATCAGTGGCACACCATGACCCGCACCGGGCGTGCGCCGCGGCTGATGAACCACCGCGCCGAGCCGTTCATCGAAATCGCCCCGGAAGAGGCCGCTGCGCTGGGCCTCGAGGAGCAGGGCCTGGCCTGCCTGCAAGGTGCCGGCGGCCGCTACGTCGGACGGGTACGGGTATCGCGCGGGCAGCGTCGCGGCGAGGTGTTCGTGCCGATGCACTGGAGCGGGCACTATAGCGGCTCGGCATCCTCCGGGGCGCTGATCGATGCCCATGTTGACCCCGTTTCGGGTCAGCCGGAATCCAAGCACGGTGCGGTGGCGCTGGCCCCGCTGGCGGTGGGGTGGGAGGCCACTCTGCTGGTGGCCGACGACCTGGGCGTGGCGGAATCGACCTGGTGTGAGCGGAGCCACTACTGGGCGCGCATTCCCCTGGGCGACAGCACGCGCTGGCAGATGGCCGGCGGCGACGTCGAGAGCGCTACGCCGGAATGGTTGGCCTGGCTCGAGGCGACCCTGCCGGTGGCCCCTACGCTGTGGTGCACCGACCCTGCCGGTGGGCGCCTGCGTGCCGCCGGGGTCGATGAGGCCGGTCGCCTGCGCTGGTGGTTCATGTCGGGGCCGCCCAGGGAATTGCCCAACCTGGCCTGGCTTGCCGAGCGCTTTACCGAGGCAGCCTGCGGTGAGAGCGTCGCTGCCGAACACCGCCGCCGCCTGCTGGCCGGCTGTGACGACGGCGCTGCCAATCAGGGGCCGGTGGTGTGCAGCTGCCACCAGGTGGGCCAACGCGCTATCCTAGGAGCCATCCGTGAAGGCGACGACAGCGTCGAGGCGCTGGGCGCCCGGCTGGCCTGTGGCACCCAGTGCGGTAGTTGCGTTCCCGAGCTGAAATCGCTGATCGAAGAGGAGAAGGCCCATGCGCGCCCTGAGCCAACTGAAAACCCTGCTATCGCCTGAGCTTTTTCACAAGCTGCCGCCGCCCAAAGCCTTGGTGCAGGCGACCTGGTCGCGTCTGCATGGCCTTGGCCATATCGTGCGCTCGCCGTTCGGCGGTACGCGCGGCATCCCGGCACCCACCGTCACCCTGGACGGCGACTGCCGCGCCGGGTGCGTCTATCTGGTGGGGGCGGGCAGCGGCGACGTGGAGCTGCTCACGCTCAAGGCCGCGCGGCTATTACAGCAGGCCGATGCGGTGGTCTACGACCGCCTGGTGGGCGACGACGTGCTGGCCTTGATTCCCGCCGGGCACGAGCGTTACTACGTAGGCAAGGAGCGCGGTCACCACAGCGTGCCTCAGGCCGAGATCGGCGCGCTGCTGGTGAAGTTGGCCGGGGAAGGCAAGTCGGTAGTGCGACTCAAGGGCGGCGACCCCGGCGTGTTCGGGCGCATGGGCGAGGAGCTGGCCGCACTGGCCGAGGCCAACATCGACGCTGAAATCGTACCGGGCATCACCGCCGCTTCGGCCGCCGCCGCCGGCATGGGCATTCCGCTCACCGACCGTGCCCACGCCCAGCAGCTGCGCTTCATCACCGCGCAGCTGTGCCGCAAGGATGGCGAGCCCGACTGGGCCACCCTGGCGCGCCAGGACGAGACGCTGATCTTCTACATGGGACTGACCAAGGTCGACGCCATCTGCACCGGGTTGCGCCGGGCCGGCCTGCCCGACGACTGGCCGATCATGCTGGTGGCCAACGCCAGCCTGCCCGAGCAGGCCTCGCTGGTGGGTACCCTGGCCGACATGCCGGGCAAGCTTGCCGAATCGCCGCTGCCTTCGCCCTGTCTGATCGTGGTCGGCAGCGTGGTACGCATGACCGAGACGAGCCCTGTGGGGGCGAGGGCTGCCGCGACGTCGACGGCTGCACACTGACCCGGCGTCGTGTGACTGATAATGCGCTGCACCAAAGATGAGCAGGCCTGTTGTGTATTGCACCGCAATGATGGCTTGGCCCGTGCTCACATGGGGCAGACCGCTCACAGGCGCTGCCCCGCCAAGGTGCGTTACCTCGCGGCAAATGCCCGTGTGGCCTCGGCAAGCAGGCCTCTTTCTCATCCGGCGTTTTGAAACTGGCACGCAACGTGCTTATCAGTGGCAAGGGCCTGTCAATGACGCAGGCGACAGGGTCAACGACGACCGTCGCGCTGCTTGAACCGGCCCTGACATAGTCACGAACACAGGCAAAGGCGCCTGGAGCCGTTCACCGGTTCCAGGCGCCTTTTCGTTCGTACGCCAGCCACGATCACTTTTGCGAGACGTTGACGCCATGTCCTATCTGCTCCCTTCCGAATTCGCGACCAAGATGGTGGACGCCGGTGAGGCCAAGCTCTATATGGCCACGCGGGATGCGCTGCTGCGCTCCTTCATGGCGGGGGCCATCCTGGCTCTGGCCGCCGTGTTCGCCGTGACCATCACCGTACAGACCGGCTCCGCGTTCCTCGGTGCGGCCATGTTCCCGGTGGGCTTCTGTATGCTCTACCTGATGGGCTTCGATCTGCTCACCGGGGTGTTCGTGCTCACGCCGCTGGCCTGGCTCGACAAGCGCCCGGGGGTGACCATCAATCGCATCCTCAAGCACTGGGGGGTGGTCTTCACCGGGAATCTGCTCGGCGCGCTGACGGTGGCTTTCCTCATGGCGATCGTCTTTACCTACGGCTTCTCCACGCCGCCGGATGAGGTGGGCGTGGCGATTTCCGAAGTGGGCAAGGACCGTACCCTGGGCTACAAGGAGTACGGTGCCGCCGGCATGCTCACGGTGTTCATTCGCGGCGTGCTGTGCAACTGGATGGTCTCTCTCGGCGTGGTCGGGGCGATGATCTCCACCACGGTGGGCGGCAAGGTAATCGCCATGTGGATGCCGATCATGCTGTTCTTCTACATGGGCTTCGAGCACTCCATCGTCAACATGTTCCTGTTCCCCTCGGCGCTGATGCTGGGCAGCGAGTTCTCGATCATGGACTACATGATCTGGAATGAGATTCCCGTGGTGATCGGCAACCTGATCGGCGGCCTGTCGCTGACCGGCCTGACGCTGTATGCCACTCACGTACGCACCGCGCCGCTGCGCGAAATGTGAGCGAGACGGCGTGGCTGCGAAAGAAACGACGGTGAAGGCGCGCTTGCGCGTCGCCTTGGGCCAGTGCTCGGAAGAGGGGCGTAAGCCGATCAACCAGGATTTCCACGGCGCCTACCTGCCTGACGAGCCGCAGCTTTCCAACAAGGGGATCGTGGTCGCGCTTGCCGACGGCATCAGCACCAGCACGGTGAGCCAGGTGGCAAGCGCGGCGGCGGTGAGGAGCTTCATCGAGGACTACTACTGTACCGCCGAGAGCTGGACGGTGAAGACCGCAGCGCAGCGGGTGCTGACGGCCACCAACTCCTGGCTGCATGCCCAGACCCGTCGCAGCGAGTATCGCTGGGACAAGGACCGCGGCTACGTCTGCACCTTCACCGGGATGGTATTCAAGTCGCGCACGCTGCACGTGTTCCATGTCGGCGATGCACGGCTCTATCGGGCGACCGGAGATGGCCTGGAGCCGTTGACCCGCGAGCATCGCACCTGGGTGGCATCGGACAGAAGCTACCTCAGCCGTGCCCTGGGCGTCAGCGAACAGTTGGAGATCGATTACCTGGCCGTGCCCATCACGGCGGGCGATCGCTTTTTGCTGATGACCGACGGCATCTACGAATACCTCAGCGAAGCGCGCATGAGCGCCATTCTAGCCGAGCATGAAAACGACCTGGATGCGGCGGCTCGCGCCCTGGTGGAAGCCGCTTACGAAAGCGGCAGCGACGACAACCTCACGGTGCAAGTGGTAAGGGTGGAGGAGGTGCCGTTGGGGCATGCCGGCGAGCTGCATGGGGGAGATTCGGCCTTGCCGTTCCCGCCGCAGCTGGAGCCGCGCATGTGCTTCGATGGCTACCGAATCGTCCGTCAGGTACACGCCAGCCAACGTAGCCATGCCTTTCTCGCCGTAGACCTCGACACCACCGAGCGGGTGCTGCTCAAGACGCTGGCCACCGAACTGAGGGAAGATCCGGCCCACGTGGAACGCTTCCTGATGGAGGAGTGGATCGCCCGGCGCATCGACAGCCCCCACGTGGTGAAGGCGTATCGCGCCGAGCGGCGGCGCCGCTATCTTTACAGCGTGACGGAATACATCGAAGGATGCACGCTGGCTCAGTGGCAGCGAGACAACCCTGCCCCGGAGCTGGAAGCGGTTCGCACCATCGTCGAGCAGGTGGCCCGGGGGCTGCGTGCCTTCCATCGCCTGGAAATGGTGCATCAGGACGTGCGACCGGAGAACGTCATGATCGATGACACCGGCCATGCCACCCTCATCGACTTCGGTTCGGTACGCGTGGTCGGAATCGCGGAAAGCCGGCCGGGGCAGGACGGCGACCTGCTGGGCACGGCGGCGTATACGGCACCGGAGTGCTTTCTCGGCGAGCCGGCCACGCCGCGCTCCGATCAGTTCTCGCTGGCGGTGATGGCCTATCGCCTGCTTACCGGAGCCCTGCCTTACGGTACGCAGGTAGCCAAGACTCGCACCCGGGCGGCACAGCACCGTCTTGCCTATCACTCCGCACTGGCAGTGAATCGTGACCTGCCGCCATGGCTGGACGAAGTGCTGAAAAAGGCGCTGCACCCCCAGCCGGAGCGGCGCTTCGAGGCGCTTTCGGAATTCACCCATGAGTTGCGCAAACCCAGCGCCATGTTTCTGAAGAAGTCACGCCCACCGCTGCTCGAACGCGACCCGGTGCTGTTCTGGAAAGGGGTTTCCGCCGTGCTGCTGGGGATTGTCCTCTTCCTGTTGTTGGAGTAACCCGGCGTCTTCTGGTGCATCATGGGCCAGTTCATTGCGATGAACCGGTGGGCACTGCAGCGGATCCTGGCTAGGCTTAATGAGACGCCTGCAGGCTGCGTGTGAAACCTCTCGGGCGGGCAGGATGCCCTTTCGTACGGCAAGGAGCTGACATGAGTGACCTCGAGCGCAATAGCAGCTCGCTTTCCCGTTTTACCCGGCGTGTGTTGATCATCCTCGGGCTCGCCAGCTTGGTGGTGATCATGCTGTTCTTCGCCAGCCAGCTCATCGACGTGCTGCTGCTGGTCTTCGCCAGCGTATTGGTTGCCGTGGCCATCGACGGTGCCGTTCGCCTGTGCCAACGCTATCTGCCGCTGGGGCGACAATGGGCCTTGGCCTTGGCCATGACGTTGATAAGCCTCATTCTGTTGGTGCTGGGCGCCTTGATCGGGCCACGCCTCGGTGAGCAGTTGCCACAGTTGATCGCCGAGTTGCCTGAAGCTTTCATGCAGCTGCTGAGCAATTTCCGCGAGCTGCCCGGCATCGAAGCGGCCATGGCGGAAGTCGAGGAGCCAGCCGTGCTGCTGGGAGAGCCGGTGATCGACTACTTCACCAACTTCTTTTCCACCACCTTCGGCGCCATCGCCAGTTTCTTCCTCATTCTGCTGATCGGCTTCTACTTGGTACTCAGCCCGGCGAAGTACATCGGTAACATGGTGCTGCTGTGTCCGCCGGCGAAGCGGGAGCGGGTAGCCCAGGTGCTGTGCATGCAGGGGCGGGCACTGCGCCTGTGGCTGCTGAGCCGGCTCGTCTCGATGGTGTTCGTGGGCGTTTCGGTGGCGCTGGGGCTGGCTTTCCTCGGCGTGCCCATGGCCGGTGCCCTGGGATTGGTCGCCGGGGTATTCACCTTCATCCCCTATTTGGGGCCTATCATCGGGGCCATACCGACCCTTCTGATCGCCTTCCTCGAATCGCCGCAGCTGGCGCTATATGCCCTGATACTCTATTTCGTGGTCGAGACGCTGGAGTCGAACCTGGTCATGCCGCTGGCCGCCAAGGGGTTGGTGCGCCTGCCCCCAGCCTATACCGTCATCGTGCAGCTGGCCGGGGCGGCGGTGGCGGGAGTGGCCGGCGTGATCCTCTCGACCCCCATCGCGGTGGTGGCCGTGGTTACGCTGCAGGCGCTCTACATCAACGATGTGCTGGGCGATGAAATCGAGGTGCTGGGTGGGCGCCAGGAAACCTAGCGGGCCCGGAGCGGCCCGACGCTTCAACGCTCAGGGACGGTAGACCAGTACCGTGAAGCTTCGCCCCTCGATCTCTTCGAAGTTCTTGAGCTTTTCCAGTAGGTGCTGGTCGAGCCGCTTGCCTTCATGCAGCAGCAACATGCCGCTGGAACAGTGAATGTCCTGAGCCAGGATCATGCCCGGCTTTACCTGGCTCGTTTCCAGCGATATGACCGCTTTGCCACCGGTTTGCAGGTCTGGCGTTTTTTCGACACACAGCTTGACGAATTCCTGACACAGCTCGGGGTCGTAGATGCGTCCTGCAAACTTGCGCAGTAGTGACAAGGCCTGCGGGCGTGGCACCTCGCGTGGCAGCATCATTCCACGCTGCAGCTCGATAAAGTCCACGGCCAGCCCCAGCAGGCGTGCTCCGTAGGGAATGTCACTGCCTTCCAGGCGATCGGGAAAACCGCCGCCGTTCCAGCGCTCGCGATGGTGGCGAATGATCTTTGCCGCTCTTTTCAGTTGAGGCATCGCCGTCAGCTGGTTCTCGGCGTTGATCGGGTAATGCTGGTAGCTAGCCCGCTCATGGGCCGAAAGCTGCTCGGACGGGGTGACGAGCAGATGATCGTCCCAGGTGAGCTTGCCCATGTTGTAAAGTTCCGCAGCCAGTTGCAGGTCTTGCTGCAAGGTATGATCCAGCGCATGGGTCTCGCCGAAGGCGGTGACCAGGGCACGGACCTGATCGTTCGTCTGGAGGTGACGCGGCAACCGCTGATGGAGCAGATCGGCAATCGTGCGCGCAGTCGTCACATGCATGTGAAGCAGCTCGTCATACGCCGTATCCAGCATTTCACCGGTCTGCTTGAGCTCTTGCTGAGTTGCCTCGATACGCTTCTCAAGCGTAGCGTTGAGTGCGAGCAGATTGTGGTTCTGTTCCTGCAGCGCCATCTCGCGGCGCGCCCATTCGCGCTGGGTGGCGAGATGTTCCAGCGCCTGCCGAAGCAGCAGGCGCAGATTTGCATCGTCCCATGGCTTGGGAATACAGCCGTAGACATGCCCCTCGTCGACAGCACGCAGGGCATTTTCGAGGCCGGTGGAAACATCGCTCAAGAGCAGGCGAACACAGTCCGGCCATCGTTCCTGAACGAGCTCCAGCACAGAATGGCCATCCGGGCCTGGCATGAGCGAATCGCAAAGCACTACATCGACGGATTCGTGCTCCAGAATCGTCAGGGCGGCCTGGGCGCTTTCCGCCTTCAGGGCGCGAAAGCCCACCAGCTCCACGATCGTGGAGAGCGACGATAGCGTTTCGGGATCTTCGAGCACCAGCAGCAGTGTTGCCGGCTCGGGGTCGGCCTGAGCCGGCACCTGGTCTGGCTGCCGTTGTACGTCGTCTATCGCTTCGCCTTCCATGCTGTTCCCCCCCCGAGGATGACGCAGTGAGCCGAATACGGCTTTAACTGCTATATCGGCTCGGCGGGAGAAAGCTTTAGGAGAAGCGGTGGCTCAATTTTTCAGATGTGCCAATACGGTGTCGACGCTGCTCTTATCGACCACGCCACGCTCGGTATCGATACCCACATAGCTGACCACGCCATCTTCGGCGATCAGAGCGAAACGCAGGCTGCGAATGCCCATGCCAGCCCCGCTGGCGTCCTTCTCCATACCCAGGGCGCGGGCCAGCTCTGCGTTGCCGTCGGCCAGCATGAGGATCGCCTGGGCATTCTGATCCTTCTGCCAGGCGCGCATCACGAAGGCGTCGTTGACTGCCATGCAGGCCAGGGTATCGGCCTTCTCAAGCACCTTGTCAGCCTTGATCACGAAGCCCGGCATATGGGTATTGGAACAGCCGGGCGTGAAGGCGCCGGGAACGCCGAACAGCACGACACGCTTGCCGGCGAAGACCTCTTGCGTGGAGGTATCTTCGGGTCCGTCGGGTCCGACCGTCTTGATGCTGACGTCGGGAATCTTGTCACCTACTGAGATGGGCATCGAGCAATTCCTTGTATGGTCTTCTAGCGTGGGCTTTGCGGTTTCAACTGCCCTGGTAGGCGTCGAAGACTTCCTGGCCGGTCATGTTGTGGGTGTCGTTGGCAAAGTGGTAATACGCCGGCTTCTGGTCGATGAATATCTGGCTGTCGAAGTTCCAGGCTTCGCCACCGTCAACCAGTCCTACCGGCACCGCATAGTGGTCGCCCGTCTTGAGGCGGTAGAAGAGGTGGGTGCCGCAGCGCTTGCAGAAGCCGCGTTCGGCCCACTCCGAGGAAGCGTAGATCGACACGTTGTCCTCGCCTTCGATTTCAACCTCGCTGACCGATTCCAGCGCGAGTAGTGGCCCACCACCCCAGGTGCGGCACATGCTGCAATGGCAGGCACCGACGTTCTGCTTGTGCACCGCCACGGCAATTGTTACCGCGCCGCAGAGGCAGCTACCGCGTGCATTCATTCCGTCTTTCATCCGTATTCTCCTGCTATGCCAAGGTGAAAGATGCCATCGACTTCAGCAGTGTAGCCATATCGGCGGCTCGTCACTCGACGGTTTCACGTCGGTTGCCATGGGATGGTTTTCTGCGAGAAGACATGACGGCAGACAGTTTTGCTACGGTGTATAGGGGAATGGACGCAAGGGAGATTGCATTGCAGAGACGAACAAAGCTCAAATGGATGGGAGGTACTGCCCTTGCGGTTACCATTCTGTTTGCCATCGGCAGTGTCATGGTGTCCAACCTTACGCCCATGCCCAAACGCCTGGTGGAGCCGATCGTGGTCGACTACGGCGTCGATGACCCGAGCTTCGTCCGCTCGCTGGGGCAAATACTTCCCCACCCTATCGTTGGGGGCAATCACATCGAGCATATCGAGGGCGGTGAAGCCATCTATGCGGCCAAGCTCGATGCCATCGCCTCGGCAGAGCACACCATCTCCTTCGAGATATTCGAATTCTTTGGCGATCGCGCGGCCGCCGCCTTCGCCGACGCCCTTGCCGAGGCAGCAGAACGAGGGGTGACCGTACACGCGCTGCTCGATTACGTGGGCACCATGCCGGCCGAGGAGGAGCACCTCGAACGTATGGAGGCGGCGGGCGTGGACGTGATTCGCTGGCGCGAGCCGGCTTGGTATCAGTTGCCAAGCTTCAATCATCGAACGCACCGCAAACTGCTGGTGGTGGATGGCGAAGTGGGTTTCACCGGGGGGGCCAACGTCACCGACAGCTGGCTTCCGGAAGGCGACGAGCCGGGCTACCGCGATCATCATTTTCGCATCACCGGCCCCGTAGTGGGCAACATGCAGGGCGCTTTCGTCGAGGTCTGGCTGGAGGCGAGCGGTGAGCTGCTGCATGGCGATGCCTACTTTCCCGAGCTCGAGCCCCAGGGCGAGCTAGCCATGCAGATGGTCAGCAGCAAGCCGCGTGAAGGCATGCATCGCATCCGCATGACGTTCAAGTATGCCGTCGCTGCCGCCCAGGAACGGATCACGATCTCTTCCGCCTACTTCTATCCCGACCCCAGTTTTCTCGATGCACTGACCGAAGCGGCCGAGCGAGGGGTGGAGGTGCGTATCCTGCTACCTGGCGATAGCATCGACTATGGCTTCGTCCGGCAGGCTTCCATCAATCGCTGGCGACCCATGCTGGAAGCGGGGGTGGAGATTTATGAGTACCAGCCCTCCATGTACCACGCCAAGTTGATCAGTATCGACGACCGCTGGGCCAGCATCGGCTCCACTAATATCGATAACCGCTCGTTTCGCATCAACAAGGAGGGCAACGTCAATGTCTACGATGAAGCGTTCGCCCGTTACGTTCGTGGCCTGGTCGAAGACGATCTGGACGATGCCGTTCACTTCACCCTCGAGCGCTGGGAGTCGCGGCCCTGGCACATGCGGCTAGCAGGCTGGGTGAGCAGCATCGCCGGCGCGCACTATTGAGCGTCGGGGTCCTTGGTGATGAAGGCCTGGCGGTGAAAATCTGCCGCTGCACTGGCCTCGGCAACGCCGATGAACCCGGGCTCGGGAGCGGCTGCGCCGGCCAGCACTTCCAGTACCGTCCTCACCCCGCGTGACAGCGAGAACAGGTGATAGCCGCCTTCCAGCACGAAGACCAGACGTCCTTCGCAGTGCCGCTTGGCCAGCATCTGGAGCATGCTCGTCATGGCGGCAAAACCCTCGTAGGAGACGTTGAGCGCAAGATCGAACGGGTGAGGGTCGAAGCCGGCCGAGACTAGAATGAGGTCCGGTTGGAACCAGTCCGCAGCGGGAGTCAGTATCTCTTCAAAGGCCTTCAGATAAGCTTGGTCGCCGGCGCCTGCCGGCATGGGCACATTGACGGTGGTGCCTTCTCCGAGGCCCACGCCGACATCTTCGAGATTGCCGGTGCCGGGGTAGAAGGGCGAGCCGCGATGGATATCGAACAGCATCACGTCAGGGTCGGCCCAGAAGATGTCCTGGGTGCCGTTGGCGTGATGAGCGTCCCAGTCGACGATCAACACGCGCTCGCAGCCAAGCTCGGCCCTGGCATGAGCCGCGGCCACCGCCACATTGTTGAACAGACAGAAGCCGCGGGCGCGGACGGGCTCGGCGTGGTGCCCGGGCGGGCGTACCAGGGCGAAGGCGCTTTGGCTGCGTCCCTGCATGACGGCTTCCACTGCGGCGATGGTCGTGCCGGCGGCGACCTCCGCCGCATCGACGCTGCCGGGCGAGACGGCGGTGGTGTCGACATCGAGCCAGGCATTCTGGCCGCGCAGGTCATAGACATGATCCAGGTAGGAGCTGGTGTGGACGCGTCCCAACTGCTCGCGGGTGGCTGCCTTTCCCGTTTCGAATGCGACGCCGGGTACCGGTTCGAGTTCCAGCAGTTGGTGTATGGCCTTCAGTCTCCCGGCATGTTCCGGGTATACCCAGGGAACCTTGAGTGCCGAGAGTAGCTCGCGCACTCGTCGATCCATGCGGCCGGGTAGGAAAGGTGCATCGGAGTCGGGCTGGTGGTTGAGAACTCGCTCGTCATAAAAGGCGATAACGCTGTTGGGTTCGGCCACTTGCTGCTCCAGAGCTGGGTCAGGGTTCTTTCCCAGCATAGTGCCTACTCAGACAGCTAGCCGCGTGAATCCAGGGCCTTCTCCTGAAGCAGCTCGCGCAGCGCTGCGGCGGCGGCCGAGAGCGGATGGCGGTGGCGCATGACGATACCTAGCGGCCGTTCGACCTCGGGTGCCGTCAACGGACGGTAGTCGATACCGTCGGTGGCGATCTGCTTGAAGCTCAACTCAGGCAGCACGCTGATGCCCAGGCCGGCGGCGACCATGCGGCCCACGGTGGCGATCTGGCTGGCGTCGCAGAGAATATCCAGCGGGGCTCCCACGTCGGCCATGATGCGGTCGATGTCCTGACGCGAACTCGAAAGGCGGCTGATGCCGATGAAGGGATGACCAGACAGTTGCGCCCAAGCCACCCTCTGCTGCTCGAGCAGTGGGTGGCCATGAGGGCAGACCGCCACGTAGCGATCCACCAGGATCGGCTCGAAGGAGAGCTCCTCGGTATCGTGCGGAGCCACGGAAAGGCCCAGGTCGGCGCGGCCCTCGCGGACCATCTGGCTGACCTGTTCGGCCAGCACGTCGTGCAGGCTCAGGTTGATACGCGGATAGCGGGCACGAAAGGTGGCGATCATGCCCGGCAGCAGCCCCGCCGCCAGGGTGGGCAGGGCGGCCACGGTGACCTTGCCGCGCTGCTTTGAAAAACGTTCCCCCAGATCCTCGAACGCTTCCGACCAGTCATTGAGTAGCCTGACGGCTACCGGCAGGAAGGCTTTTCCCTCGGGTGTCAGGGCCAACTGCCGTGTGGTACGCGAGAACAGTGCACCGCCTACCGCCTCTTCCAGCTTGCGCAGGGCAATGGAGATTGCCGGCTGGGAAAGATGAATGCGCTCACTGGCTTCGGCCAGGCTGCTCGACTGTGCCACGGCCACGAAGGCTTGCAGCTGTTTTATGCTGGGTTTCATTTAAAAAGTAAAACACATTTTAAAAACAATTCAATATACAAAATTAATGCGTCTCTCCAAGCTGCTTCATGGGGAAACCCACATTCGCTACGACAAGAACAAGCCCGCTAAGCCGGGCCAAGGAGCCACTCATGAAGCCAACTCTCAAGACGTTGCTGGCGGCCGCCGCCGGCGCTGCCTTCCTCACTGCGGGCATGGCACAGGCCAACGAGCGCCTGCTGATCGGTTCGACGTCCAGTTCGTCGAGCCACTACGGCTACTTCGTTGCCGTCAATCAGATCATCAACAGTCAGGTCGAGGGCGTGAGCGCCTCGGTGGCGGAAACCGGTGCCACCGTCGACAACCTGCGCCGTCTGGGCCGCAACCAGATCGATATGGGCCTGGTCACCACCAATACCGGCTACCATGCCTATGCCGGTCAGGAGGATTTCGACGGCCGACCGGTCGACAGCCGCCTGCTGTGGGTCTACACCGTGGCGCCGCAGAACGTGGTGATGCGACAGGATGCCGGCGTCTCGACGCTCGAAGATCTCGAAGGCGTGCGCTTCAATCCCGGTATCACCGGCTCTGCCACCGAGAAGACCACCGAGGCGGTGATGCGCACCCTGGGCATCTCACCGGACTACGTTCGCGGCTCGACCACCGATATCGTCGATGCGATGAAGGATGGCCGGGTGATGGGCTCGGCCAAGTCAGGGGTCGGCAACCGGCTCGACGGCTCGAGCATGGATATCGCCACCTTCACGCCGATCAGCGTGATCTCGCTCACCGACGAGCAGGCCGATACGCTGCGTGAGGAAATGCCCGATATCGCTATCGTCGACGTGCCCGAAGGTGCCGGCGAAGGCATTGCGGCCTACACCACCTGGGCCTTCGGCGTAGCGGTGCACGCTCACCCGGACCTCGACGAGGAAACCGCCTACCGGATTGTCAAGGCGGTGATGGAAAACCCCGAGCCTCAGGCCAACGCCTTCTCTGCCGTACGTGATGCGGACCTGGCACAGATGACCCTGGAGGTCGGTACCGTACCGCTGCATGCCGGCGCGGCGCGCTACTTCGAGGAGCAAGGACTCGAGATTCCCGATTCCCTGCGGCCCGTCGAATAACCGTCGAAGGTGATTGCCATGCGCGAGCATATGACCAAGCTGCTGGCCCTCGCACTGGGGGGCTGATCCTCTACACCTCGGCGACCGGCCCCTTCGAGAGTCTGATTCAGCGGAGTATCTTTCTTGCGCTGGTAATCCTGCTGGGGTTCACGCTCTATCCGCTGGGTGCCGGCAAGCGCTGGCGCCCGCTGGGGCTTGGCGTCGACCTGACGCTTGCCGTCGGCGTGGTGCTGGCCTGCGGCTACGTGGCGACGAACCATGAGCGGATTCTCGTCGAGCTGCCCTGGGCCACGCCGCGGGACATGCTGTTCACCGGCGTGCTGCTGGTGGCGGTACTGGAGCTCTCCCGGCGCGCCATCGGCGTGATCTTCCCGCTGCTGGTGTTGGCGGGGCTGGCTTATGCCTGGCTCGGGGCGGCCATTCCCGGGCCGCTGGGGCATCGCGGCTTCGATCTCTACTACATCACCGAAACGCTCTATCTCGGCGATCTGGGGGTGTGGGGCATGCTGGTGGGCGTGGCCGCCACCACCATTGCCGCCTTCGTTCTGTTCGGCTGCCTGCTGCTGCACACCGGCGGCGGCCAGACCTTCATGGACCTGGCGCTGCGCATCAGTGGCCCCTCGCCGGGCGGCGCCGCCAAGGTGGCCACCGTGGCCTCGGGGCTGTTCGGCATGGTGAGCGGCAGCGCCGTGGCCAACGTGGCGACGACAGGCAACTTCACCATTCCGATGATGAAGCGACTCAAGTACCCGGCACCCTTCGCTTCGGGGGTGGAGGCGGTGGCTTCCACCGGTGGCCAGATCGCGCCGCCGATTCTGGGCGCCGCGGCCTTCATCATGGCCGAGATTCTCGGCGAGAGTTATCTGCGTATCGCACTCGCTGCACTGCTGCCGGCCATCCTGTTCTATCTCGGCGTGTTCCTGACCATTCACCTGGTGGCGCGCCGCCGCAACCTGCAGGTGGTGCCCGATGATGAGCTGCCGAGCTGGCCCGAGGTGCTGCGTCCGGAACGAATCATACCGATCCTGGCGGCGCTGGGCGGGCTCTTCTACGGCGTGTTGTCGGGACGTTCGATCCAGATGTCGGCCTTCTACGGCATCCTGATGACGGTGCTGACCTTCGTGCCCTTCGCCTTGCTGGCGCGCAGGCCGCTTCGCGAGATCGCCGGCAAGCTGCTTGCGGGGCTGATCGATGCCGGAAAGGGCATGGTGATCATCGGCGTACTGCTGGCCGGGGCGCAGATGCTGGTGGCAATGATCGGTATGACCGGCATCGGCGTGACGCTGGCCAGCCTGATCGTCAATGTGGGCGGCGAGTCGCTGTTCCTGGTGGCCTTCATCGTTGGCGGCGTGTGTCTGATCCTGGGCATGGGCATTCCCACTACGGCAGCCTACGTGCTGGTGGCCTCGGTGCTGGCGCCGGCGCTCACCAGCATCGGCGTCGAGCCGCTGATCGCCCACCTGTTCGTGTTCTACTTCGCCACCCTGTCGGTGATCACGCCGCCGGTGTGCGTGGCGGTATTCGTTGCGGCGGGCATCGCCGGCACCAATTGGCTGCCGGCAGCGGGGGAGGCGGTGCGCCTGGCGGCGGCTATCTACGTGATTCCGTTCCTGCTGCTGATCTACCCCGCGCTGGCGGGCTTCGGCAGTGCGGTCGATATTCTGCTGGCCAGCTCCCAGGGCGTGGTCTTCGTGCTCGCCTTCGCCTCGCTGATGTCGCGAGTGGCGATCACCGGTAACCGACTGCTGGACGTGGTCGGGCTCGTACTGGTGGTGGGTCTGGCGCTCATTCCCGGCTGGCTGACGACGGCCGGGGCATTGCTTGTACTGGTGGCGCTCTACGCCCGGCGCCGCCAGCGCCTGCCTGCCGAGACAAGCCGCGAGCAGACTTACGCCGGAAAGACACCGAGCGCCCAAGCCATGCCTGCCAAGGAGACCCACTCATGACCTTCCTGTTGGGCAGCGGGGCCGGCTTCTCCGGCGATCGTACCGATGCGGCGATCCCGGTAGTGGCCGAGCTGATCCGCCGCGGCCAGCCGGCCGCCTTGCTCTTCGAGACCCTGGGGGAGCGTACCCTGGCGGCCGCTCATCGCACCATGCGTGACGACCCTGCGGCGGGCTACGAGCCGCTACTGGAAGAGCTGCTCTCGCCGGTACTCGACGACTGCCTGCGCCATGGCATCGCCATTCTAGGTAACTTCGGCGCGGCCAACCCGGACGGCGCCTGTCGGGTGGTGGCGGAATTGGCAGCTCGCTCGCAGCGGGGCGGGGCGAGTATCGGCCGGATACATGGCGATGACATTCGAGCCCGCCTCGGTGAGCTGGACTTGCAGCGCTGGGAAGCGGAAAACCGTGAGCTGCCGGGCGAGGAGGCGTTGATTTCGGCCAACGTGTATCTGGGGGCGGCGCCCCTGGTCGAGGCGCTCGAACTCGGCGCCGAGGTAGTGGTTTCCGGCCGAGTGGCCGACCCGGCGCTGTTCCTGGCGCCTCTGGTGCACCATTTCGGCTGGGCGTGGAACGACTGGGACCGCCTGGCCGCGGGCATGATGGCCGGACATCTGGGTGAGTGCGGCGCCCAGGTCAGCGGGGGCTACTTTGCCGACCCCGGCTGCAAGGAAGTGCCGGGCCTGGCGCGGGTCGGCTATCCGATCATCGAAGTGGAAGAGGATGGCAGCCTGGTAGTGACTAAGCCAGCCGGAACCGGTGGCATGGTCACCGAGCGTACGGTCAAGGAGCAGCTGCTCTACGAGGTGCACGACCCGGCCAACTACCTTACCCCCGATGTGGTGGTGGATCTTTCCGCCGTGCGGGTGGAAGAGATCGGTCGCGACCGGGTAGCGGTGAGCGGCATTCGCGGCAAGCCTGCGCCGCAACGGCTCAAGACCACCGTGTGCTACGAAGGCGGTTGGCAGGGCGAGGCGGAGATTTCCTACGCCGGGCCCAATGCGCTGGCACGGGCGCAATTGGCTGCCGAGATATTGCGCGAGCGGCTGACGTTCCGGGCGCCGCCTGAGCTGCGCTCGCGGCTGGATATCGTCGGGCACGCCAGCGTTTTCGACAGCGACGCCGGCGATCTGCAGAGTACGGCGCCATCCTCGGCCGGCAGCGACTACCGACTGCGACTGGCCGTGGAGCACGCCGAGCGGCGCTGGGTGGAACGTGCCACCCAGGAGCTGTTGGCGCTCTACTGCGCCGGCCCGGCAGGGGGCGGCGGGGTGCGTCGCCAGTTCCAGCGGCGGGTATGCACGGCTTCCTACCTGGTCAAACGCAGCGACGTGGAAACCTTCGCCACGCTGTTCGATACCACTCTTTTCGAGACGAAGATGGCCAACGAGAGGAGGGTCGCCCATGGCACACGTTGAAGCGAACCTGGGCGCAAGCCCTTTGGAGGGCTCGATGCCCCTTCATCGTCTGGCCCATGCCCGTGCCGGCGACAAGGGCGACCGACTCAATCTGGCGCTATTCGCCTACGATCCTCGCCACTACGAAACGCTGGTAGAGCAGGTCACCGAGGAGCGAGTGCTGACGCTGTTCGCGCACCGCGGCGCCAGTGGCGTTCGCCGCTACCTGATGCCGAGCCTTTCGGGGATGAATCTGGTTATCGACGACGTGCTGCAGGGTGGCGTCAACGGTGCACTGAATCTGGATGGCCACGGCAAGACGCTCTCTTATTTGCTGCTGGGCATGAGCGTAACGCTCAAGGGTGAGTGACGACCAAGGAAAAGGCCACCCGTAGGTGGCCTGCTGTTACGTCGGTCGGCATTACGCCTGGGCCTTGACCTTTGTCGGCTGCTTGGCGGCGCTGCGCCGCTGGGCCAGGCTTTCCACCTTGCGCTGCTTCTCGTAGAGGAAACGCAGCACTTCCTGGCGGTAGTGGTTGTAGCGCGGGTCGTCGGCCAGGGCGATGCGGTCGCGGGGGCGTGGCAGGTCGATATCGAGTATCTCGCCGATGCGCGCCGAGGGGCCGTTGGTCATCATCACGATGCGGTCCGAGAGTAGCACCGCCTCGTCGACGTCGTGGGTGATCATGATCACGGTGTTGCCCAGTTCGTCCTGAATGCGCATCACCTCCTCCTGCAGATGAGCCCGGGTCAGAGCGTCGAGAGCGCCGAAGGGTTCGTCGAGGAGCAGGACCTTGGGCTCCAT
Source organism: Halomonas sp. (assembly GCF_020832045.1). Classification (GTDB taxonomy): domain Bacteria; phylum Pseudomonadota; class Gammaproteobacteria; order Pseudomonadales; family Halomonadaceae; genus Halomonas. Next base: position 39,654 of record NZ_JAFIFK010000052.1, on the reverse strand, counting down.
GGCGAGTGCTCGGGCGATGCCCACGCGCTGTTTCATGCCGCCGGAAATCTCCGCCGGGCGTTTGGCCAGCGCATGGCCCATGCCCACCATCTCCAGGTTCTTGACGATCCACTCGTGGCGCTCGGCCTTGTTCTTGGTGCGCGCACAGGTCTTGTTCACCGCCAGGGCCACGTTCTCATAGACGGTGAGCCAGGGCAGTAGCGAGTGGTTCTGGAACACCACGCTGCGGTCGGGCCCCGGCGAGTTGACCTCCTTGCCGTCGAGGATCACCGCACCGGAAGTGGATTCGATGAGTCCGGCGACGATGTTGAGCAGGGTGGACTTGCCGCAGCCGGAGTGGCCGATGATGGAGATGTATTCGCCACGCTCCACGGTCAGGTCGATGCTCTTGAGCACTTGGGTTTCCACCCCCTTGCCATGGAAGGTCATGTCGACGTTCTCGATGCTCAGATAACGGTTGCTCATGTTCTTTCTCCTCAGCCTTGGGCGGTGCCGCGGGTGACGCGATTGCCGATGAAGGCGACCAGGCGGTCGAGGGCGAAGCCGACGATGCCGACGTAGATCAGGGCGAGCACGATGTCGCTGATCATCGAGGCGTTCCAGGCGTCCCAGATGAAGAAGCCGATACCCACGCCGCCAATCAGCATCTCGGCGGCGACGATGGCCAGCCACGACAGGCCGACGCCGATGCGTAGCCCCGAGAAGATGTACGGGGCGGCGGCGGGCAGCATGATGCGGGTGAAGTACTCATAGCCGTTGAGGCGCAGCACCCGGGCCACGTTGCGGTAGTCCTCGGGGATGTTGCGTACCCCCACCGAGGTGTTGATGATGATCGGCCAGATGGCGGTGATGAAGATCACGAAGATCGCCGAGGGAGCGCTGTCCTGGAAGCCGGCCAGCGAGATCGGCAGCCAGGCCAGCGGCGGAACGGTGCGCAGCACCTGAAAGACGGGGTCGAGGCCACGCATGGCCCAGGTCGATTGGCCGACCAGCACGCCCAGGCTGATACCGGCGACCACTGCCAATGAGTAGCCATATGCCACCCGCTCGAGGCTGGCGAGGATCTGCCAAGCCATGCCCACGTCGTTGCCGCCGTAGTCGTAGAAGGGATTGACGATCAGATCCCAGGTATCGCGCAGCACCTGGGAAGGAGCCGGCAAGGCGGCGCCCGGAGTCGAGCAGAGGATCTCCCATACGGCGATCAACAAGGCCATGATGACCACCGGTGGCACTACTTTCTGAATCAGCAGGTGCTGCAGGCTGCCGAGGTCGGGCATCCAGCCGAGCCGAGCCGAGCGGGACATGCTGTCGCTACGTTGCACTGTGCTCATGATATTGTCTCCTTCCTATGCGGTGCGTAGGCGCTTCAGGCGAGCCGCTTGATTTCGAGGCTGTCGAGATAGGCCTGGGGGTCTTCGGGATCGAAGGTCTTGCCGTCGAAGAAGGTTTCCACGCCGCGTGAGGTGGAGTCGGGAATGTCGGCGGCGTCGATGCCGAGGGCCGCGGCTGCTTCACGCCATAAATCCTCACGATTGACCTGCTCGATAAGCGCCTGGCTGTCGAAATCCTGGGGTAGATAGCCCCAGCGCTTGTTCTCGGTGAGAAACCACAGGTCGTGGCTCTTGAACGGGTAGGAGGCATGATGCTTCCAGTAACGCATCATCTGCGGATGGTCCTCGATCACCAGGCCGGTGCCGAAATCGAAGTTGCCCTGAATACGATCGATGAGGTCGGCATAGGGGGCGTGGATCCAGCGCCGACGGGAGCAGATCTGAGCCATCTCCTCGTGGTTGGCTGGGTCTTCGCACCACATCTGCGCCTCCATGATCGCCATCATCAGTGCCTTGGTGGCGTTGGGGTTGGCCTCGACATAGTCGGAGCGCATGGCAAACGCCTTCTCGGGATGGTCGTTCCACAGCTCGCCGGTGGTGTTGGCGGTGTAGCCGATGCCCTGATTGACCAGCTGATGGTTCCACGGCTCACAGACGCAGAAGGTGTCCATGCTGCCGACACGCATGTTGGCCACCATCTGCGCGGGGGGCACGGTAATGGTGGAGATGTCACGATTTGGGTCGATGCCGCCGGCAGCCATCCAGTAGCGAATCCACATGTCGTGGGTGCCGCCGGGAAAGGTCATGGCGGCGTTTACTGCGTCGCCGCCGCTACGTTTGGCGGCGATCGCCTGGGCGAACTCGCTGGTATCGAGACGTACCTCGAGGTCGGCGTGCTCGCTGCCGACCGAAATACACTGGCCGTTGAGATTGAGACGCGCCAGCACGCTCATGGGCACCGGCTGGTTGTTCGGGGTAATGGCGCCGGCGCTCATCAGGTAGGGCATGGGCGTGAGAATGTGGGCGCCATCGATGCCGTTGCGCTGCGAGCCGAGCACCAGATTGTCTCGGGTGGTACCCCAGGAGGACTGCTTGAGTACCTCCACGTCACTCATGCCGTGGGCGGCGAAGAAACCTTTTTCCACCGCGACGAACAGCGGAGCGGCATCGGTCAGGGCAATGAAGCCGAGCTTGGCCGAGGTGGTTTCCGGTTTGCCGCTGGCGAAGGCCCAGCTGGCCGGTAGGCTGCTGAGCAGGGCGGTACCGCCCACGAGGCTGGCTGTCTGCTTGAGAAAACGGCGCCGGTCGAGTGTATGGCCCTTGCGTGTCTTGTTCATTGTATGGCTCCCAGAGGAAGTGGCTGACCATGAGAAAAAACGGCGCCTGCCCTGATTCGCATGACGATGTCATGGGAATCCGGGCAGACGCCGTTGTCTGGTCCTGATGCTGCATGGAAGCGCTGAACCGTCGTTGACTCAGCGGACGATCAGCCGTTGCAGCTTGGGTGCCATTGCGCCTGTTTTGTTTAAAAATTATAAATATATCAATAACTTGAATCGTTTTGCGTGATTCGAGTCAATTTACTACTCGCCGTACTGAGCGCCCTGAAGGTGCGTGACGGTTGTGCGTTGCACCATCGCCGCTCGCGCTTGTGGCGGGCGCTATGGTGTCGCTTTCAGGGCGGGTGGCGCGAGAATGTCGGACAGGCCGAGTAAGGTCTGGGCGATCTCAGCCATGCCCTTGCTTTGATCCATTGCCATCTTGCGCAGGAAGGCATAGGCCTGCTCTTCGGTCATTTGCCGGTGCGTCATGATCACCCCCTTGGCGCGCTCGATCAGCTTGCGCTCGCGCAGCGCTCGGCGTGTGTTTTCCAGCTCGTCGCTCAGGCTTTCCAGGCGGCCAGCCTGGGCGCGCATCAACTCTACCAGCGAGCGGTTGAGCGAAGAGCCCACCACGCGGGCGGTTACCTCGCCAAGCTCCTGGGTTGCGCTGCCCCCGAACAGCTCCACCAACTGCTGGCAGACCCCCGGCGAAGCCTCGTCCAGCTGTTTGCCCAGATCACCCTGGCAGGACAGGCTGCGGCGGGCGTCGAGCGTCTTGGCCAGACACAGGCTTGACAGTTCTCCAATCAGGTAGGCCTCCACTTGCTGCATGGCATCGATACGGCGGGTGGTCAGGTCATACCAGGTTTCGCCCAGGGTAGTGGCGCTCTCTGGCAGCGTCGTGTCACCGCAGGCCATTTCGCGCAGCTGCTGGATACCGGCCAGGGTGCGGGCGGGCATTTCGTGCTGCCACTGCTGACGGCCCTCTTCAGTGGTGAACTCGAGACAGATGTCGAAGCAGCGCTGCTGGGCGTCGATCAGATGCAGCAGCAGCTGGCGGTGGGCATCGTCGAACTCTCCGGAGGTGAAGCCGGCGGCGCCGCAGGCACGCTCCTGGCCGGCCAGTTCTTTGCCTTGCATGAGGTGAAAGATGGCCACCAGAGCGAGCGTGACCTCAGGGTCGCCGGCGGTGTCGGCCACCTCGAACACGACCGATAGCAGTGCGCTGATCAACTGGTTATAAGACTGCGTCGCGTTATCCGGACTGGTCTGCAGTGCTTCGATCGCGCTGCGCAGCGTTTGCAGCCCGTCGAGTGCATGCCAGACGAAGGCGATGCGCTTGAGCAGGCGGGCATTGGTGGCAGGGCGCCCGGCGGTATCGCCCAAGGCTTCGAGGCTGCTCCTCAGCGCCCGCTCGGTTTCCAGGCACTCTGCGATACGCTCGTGACGACGCTCGGCGAAGCGCCGGCCCTGGGAGGCCAGATAGACGTTCGAGGCGCCGCGCTCCTTCTGCAGGGCATGGACGAAACGACTGATGTCGCCGACGATGTCGCAGGCGGCGGTGAGGTGTTCCAGATCGTCGATTTCGCAGCGTTTGGCTGCCATTAGCAGGCGTTCGGCAGGTGTCATGGTTCACCTCATGCTCACACGATGACCGCCGCCTCGAGGGCGGCGGCCGGATGGGGCAAGCGTCGTGGCAGCCAACTGCTACGACACATGCGATCAGCGCAGCGACAGCGCGCCGGCGCCGGTATCCTCACCTACGGCATCGCGGTAGGCTTCCGCTTCGACCGCTTCCACTTCGTCGCTGAAGCGCACCAGCAGCGCACAGGAGGCCAGCACCAGTACCACCAACCCTAGATAGAACAGGCCCTGCTGGTAGGTAATGGCTTCACTGCGAAACAGGAAGGCGGCGGCCACGGCCCCCACGTTGCCCCCGGCGCCGACGATTCCCGCCACAGCGCCCAAGGCCTTCTTGTTGATGAACGGGACCACCCCGTAGGTGGCGCCTTCGGCCATCTGCACGAACAGGCTGAAGACCAGCATCATGCCGATGGCGTAGGAGAGCACGTGCATCTGTGAGAAGGCCACCAGGGCAAGCCCTTCACAGATCAGCGCGATGAACAGCCAGCGTACCCGGCCCTTGAGCCCGCCGTTCTTGGCGAACAGGTCGGAGAAGATGCCGCCCATGGTGCGGGCGAAGACGTTCATCAGCCCGAACAGCCCGGCGATCATGCCGGCGGTGGCCAGGGTCAGATCGAAATGGTCGAAGAAGTAGATCGCGGCGATGTTGTTGATGGTCAGCTCGACCCCGAAACAGATGGCATAGACCACGAACAGCGCCCATACACGAATGTCCTTGGCGGCGGCGAGGAAACTCTTGCCGGCACCGTTCTCGCCGCCGGCCGGTGGCAGCTCGCCGCGTTCGCGCAGCTCATCGAAGTTGCCGTTGGGCGCATCCTGCGTGAACAGCCAGTAGCCGATACCGGTAAAGAACATCACTATGCCGGGCACTACCATGGCCAGCCGCCAGCCCAGGGTTTCACTGACGCCGAGCATCAGCAGGCCGGAGAAAATCAGCGGCATCACGATCTGCGTGGTACCGCCACCCAGGTTGCCCCAGCCGGCGCTGGTGGCATTTGCCGTGCCCACCACATTGGGAGCGAACATCATGGTGGTGTGGTATTGGGTGATCACGAAGGAGGCGCCGATGGCGCCGATGGCCAGGCGTGCCAGCAGAAAGGTCTCGAAGCTATTGGCGAAAGCGATACTGATCACCGGAATCGAGCCGAGTATCAGCAGGCCGGTGTAGGTCTTGCGCGGGCCGATCCGATCGCACAGCACGCCGATCAGCAACCTCACGATCACGGTGATGGCCACCGAAGCGATGATGGTGTTGCCGATCTGAGTCTGGGTCAGATTCAGGTCCTCGCGAACCACCGCCATCAGCGGGGCGATGCCGAACCAACCGAAGAAACAGATGTGGAAAGCGAACCAGGAGAAATGGAAGGCACGCATCTGAGGCGTGCTCAGGCTCAAGAGACGAATGCGGTTCGCCTTGTTGAGAATTTCCATGGGAGTGACCTCATACGGATTGTCGATACAAGCGTTCGCCCTTCTCCGTTGAAGGTCAGGTCTGACGCACTCGTACTTCCCCTGGAAGCCTGGTCTACGCCTACCCGGCATTGATCTGTATCAAGCAACAGATCTGCCACTTTTCAATCTGTCTTTGTTATTCAGTCATTTAGTTTGTGAATTAACTCCTGTGGAGGCGCTGGGCAGCCTGACGGCGGTTCCGTGATGGTGCAGTGCGATAGACCATTGCCCCCTGCTGGTGCTGCAGGGGGCGGCGGCTGGCGAAGGGGGGATCAGTACATCGCCAACTGAGCTTCAGCCCTGTCGCAGCGAAGAAACGCCGAGCTTTCGAGCCACTCGGGATCGGGGTAGTAGGCGAATAGATAATGATCCTCCTTGAGGCTGTCGATCAGCGGGTAGGTCACCTCCGGACGTACCGCAGGGCAGCCGTGGCTACGACCCAGGCGTCCGGTCTTGCGGATGAATGCTTCGCTGACGTAGTCGGCCCCATGGATGACGATGGCGCGCTGATAAGCCAGGTCGTTGACGCCTGCTTCCAGGCCCTCCAGGCGCAGCGAATAGCCGTTGCGGCCGTAGTAGCTGTTCATGGTGCGAAACAGCCCCAGGCTCGATTGATAACTCTCCGGCGTATTGGAGAAAACGGTAGCTTCGGCGTCGCCCGAACCGCGGCCGTGCGAGACCAGCTCTTCGAACATGAGCTGCTCTTGCGCCAGGTCGAAGACCCACAGGCGAGGCTCGCTGGAAGAGCGGGAAAAGTCGATGACGGCGAGGCGCTCCGCATCGGGCTCGGCACAGGCCAGGGCGTTGGCGGCAAGCTCGAGCACATGGGAGTCGGCGTCGGGGGCCAGGCGCTGCAAGGTTTGCCCGAGTGGCGCGGTGGCCGGAAAAATCAGCCCTGCCTGAGCCATGAAGCCGCCGGCATGGGCGGTGGGCAGGGTGGTGGGCATTGTGGCGAGCAGAGCGGCAGCGAGGGTCGGCAAGGGGAGAAAAGAAGAAAGTAGCGTTCGCATGGAGAAATGCCCCGGAAAGTCCGTCGCGCCGATTGGTAAAAGTCGGTGCGTAAACGAGTATGAAAGAGTGTAATGAATTAGGCTGGCCTGCTGGCGCTAACCAGCCACTATTATGAAGTGAGAGGCCAGGAAGGCCAGACCGGTCATCAACGAAGCAGGAGCGATAGATGCGGGGTATTACATGGATGGGGCCAGTGTTGTTGGTGCTTGTCACGCTGCCGGGCGCTTGGGCTGAGGCTCGACCGTCGCAGCTAGACGCCGACAACGGAGAGTTTGACGCCGAATTATCGCGTCTGCTGGCCGATGAGAGCGACGCACTACAGGAATTTTATGTGGAGCGCGATTATCGGCCGGCGTGGCTGCAAGAGGGCAGTGTCGACGAACTGCTTTCAACGCTTCATGCTTTGGAAGAGGATGGCCTGACGCCTGCGGACTATCTTCCCGGCGATATCGAGGCGCAGTATCGTGCCATACGGGAAGGTCAGGCCGACAATGAGCAGCTGGCTCGCTTCGACCTGTTGGCCAGCCAGATGCTGCTGACCTCGCTCAAGCATCTTCAGCGAGGCAAGGTCGATCCCCACGCGCTGGATGCCGATTGGGAAGTGCCAGTCGAGTCGCCTGAGCTGGATCTCGCGGCAATTTCTCATGCGGTGGATCAGCTGCAGTTCGACCGCATCCTCGACGAAGCTCGCCCTCCCTATACGCCCTATCAGCGCCTGCGTGACGGACTGGCCCGCTATCGCGCCATCGAGCGTCAGGGTGGCTGGCAGCGTCTGCCGGAACGGGAAAGTGCCCTTCGCCCCGGCGACACCGATGACGACGTGGAGCTCCTGCGTGAACGTTTGGCCGTGGAGGGCGAGCTCGAAGTGAGGGCGAGCGACGTTGATGCTTCCGCCGGTGCGGAGCGTGAGGTTTCCGACCCGCGCCGCTACGACGAGAAGCTCGAAGCGGCAGTGCAACGCTTCCAAAGGCGTCATCTGCTGGAGCCCGACGGCATCGTGGGGCGCCAAACGCTGGCAGAGCTGAATGTGTCGGTCGAGCGGCGTATCGACCAGATCAGGTTGAACATGGAGCGGGCCCGCTGGCTGCTGCACGGCCTGCCCGATGCCTACGTGCTGGTGGACATCGCCGGCTACCAGCTCAGCTATTATCGCCCTGACGGTGACATCTGGCGCTCGCGGATCGTAGTGGGTCAACCCTATCGGCGCACGCCATCGCTGCGCTCCGACATTACCCATATGACCGTCAATCCGACCTGGACGATTCCACCCACTATCCTGCGTCAGGACGTGCTGCCTGCGGTGCGTCGCGATCTCGGCTACCTGTGGCGCGAGCGAATCCAGGTGCTGAACCCTTCCGGCCAACCTCTCGACCCGTGGAAAGTCGACTGGGACAACCCCGGCAACATCGTGTTGCGCCAAGCGCCGGGGCCGCGGAATGCCTTGGGTCAGCTTGTCATTCGCTTTCCCAATAATCACATGGTCTATCTCCACGATACCCCTGCCCAAGGGAATTTCTCTCGTCATCAGCGTGCATTCAGCTCCGGCTGCATCCGCGTCGAGAACATTCGTGAACTGGCACAGCTGCTCTTCGACGATACCGATAGCGACCAGGACATCGGGGCGCGAATCGACAGCGGTGAGACGCGCAACGTTTCGCTCGCCAACCGCATGCCGGTCATCCTGCACTACTGGACCGTCAATCCGGACGACGACGGCATGCTCTCGTTCCGCCCCGATATCTACGAGCGTGACGCCGAGCTGCTGCGCGAGCTGGATCGACCGTTGGCGCTGTAACCAACGGGCGGGGAGAAGCCCCGGCCACTTCCTGTGGCCGGGGCCCGGGCTACGTCAGTTTGCTCCCGCAGTGTGGACATGAATCGTCAGCGAAGGCCGCCGCAGCAGAGGTGTTGCGAACGGTATCGGCTGCCGCTTCCATGGGCTTGGCGTTGGCGAACCGTTCCGGATGGAGCGCGACCAGCTTGCCGCGCTCCCAGCGCAGGCCGATATCCTTGAGCATGCGCGGGTCACAGTCGCGTAGCGAGGCGTCGCGACGACGGTTGGCATAGTGGGCGCATATGGCACGCAGCAGACGACGGGTGGTGGTTAGTACAGCCATGATCTCGGTCTCCTTGATCTGGAGGCCGGGAACTTGTGCGGGGAAAGCGAGAAGACGAACTGGCTTGGCCGCGACAAGTGCCGCGGCCAGCGTCCTTCAGGTGTCGTCGTTTCGACGGCCGGCCCACGGCAGCAGCAAACGGGTGCGCATCGCGTTGTTGGATACGCGATGTTGCCCGATTGCTTTGTTGTCTGCGGTTAGCCAGCGCATGAGGAACGCTTCTCGATGAGTGTGGGATTGTGCCGCATCGGAGATACGACTCTTTTCTTATAGCCAATCGCTCAACAAGCGTCAACGCATGGTCCGACATCCTCCTGAAGCTGTCGGCTACCGATAGCCCTCGGCCTGTAGTCGAAACAGCCTTGCGTAGCGGCCGTTCTGTGCCATCAGGCTGTCGTGGTCGCCGCGCTCGATCACTTCGCCGTCGTCGATCACGAGAATCTGGTCGGCAGCGCGCACGGTGGAGAAGCGGTGCGAGATGAGGATGGTCATCTTGTCGCGACGATGCTCACGAAAGTCGGCATAGACGGCCGCTTCGGCGGCAGCGTCCATGGCAGCCGTGGGTTCGTCGAGCACGAGGATGTCGGCGCTCTCGCGCATGTAGGCTCGCGCCAGGGCGATCTTCTGCCACTGTCCTCCGGAGAGCTCCTGGCCGCCTTTGAACCAGCGGCCAAGCTGGGTGTGGTAGCCACCGGGCATGTTGCGGATGAACTCATCGGCCAGCCCGCGCTCGGCAGCCTCCTGCCAGCGCGCTTCATCGGCGAAGGCCTCGACGTCCCCGGCGCCGAGGTTCTCGCCGACCTTGAGCTGATAGCGCACGAAATCTTGGAAGATCACGCCGATCCGTCGCCGCAGGGTGGCAACGTCCCATTCATTCAAGTCGCTGCCGTCAAGCAGGATACGGCCGCTGCTGGGAGTGTAGAGGCGGGTCAGTAGCTTGATCAGTGTGGTCTTGCCGGAACCGTTGGCACCCACCAGGGCCAGGCTTTGACCGGGGGCCACGTGCAGCGAAATGTTTCGCAGTGCAGGTTGCTCGGCACCGGGGTAGCGAAAGCCGACCTGTTCGAAACGAATGCCGTCGCCGGGTTGGACACCTTGCGTGAGGCGGCCGGCTTCGGGAGCCACCGGCTGCTCCAGGTATTCGTAAAGGTTCGACAGGTAGAGGTTATCCTCGTACATGCCGCTGATCGAGGTGAGACTGGCGGAGAGCGCGGCCTGGCCCTGCTTGAACACCATCAGGTACATGGTCATCTCGCCCAGGGTCAGCGTGCCGGAAACCGTCTCCACTACCACCCAGGCATAGGCGCCATAGAAAGCCAGCGTGCCCAGCAGACCGAGCAGGAAGCCCCAGGTTTCACGGCGAAGGGTCAGCCGGCGGTCCTCGCCGTAGAGAGTTTCGAAGATCTTGCGGTAGCGCTCGAGCAGGAGCGGCTCCAGCCCGAACAGCTTGACCTCCTTGATGCTGTCCTCGCGCGCCAGCACGGTTTCCAGATACATCTGCATGCGGGTGTGGGGCGAACGCCATCGGAACAGACGGAAGGCGTCGCCGGAAAACTTGGCTTCAGAAACGAATACCGGCAGGGCGCCTATCACCAGAATCAGGATCGCCCAGGGCGAAAACTGCACCAGCAGCACGCCGAAGCTGACCAGAGAGATGGCGTTCTGCAACAGCGAGAAGGTCTTGTTGACCAACCCCAAAGGGCGAATCGATGCCTCACGGCGGGCCCGGGTCAGCTTGTCATAAAACTCCGAGTCCTCGAATTGAGCGAGCGAGATGCTGCCCGCCTTCTCCAGGATCATGACGTTGACCTTCTGCCCCAGCAGAGCCCTCAGCAGTGACTGCTGTGCCGCCAGTCCGCGCTGTGCCAGCGCGATAGCGGCAATTACAGCGGCTTCTGCCAGCACGTAGCGCAGCACCGGCCAGGCGCTCTCCAAGGTCAGTGCGGCCCCTTTCTCCCGGTGATAGGCCATGGCTTCGACTACGCCATCGACGATCAGCTGGCCGATCCAGGCAGCAACCGCTGGCAGTACGCCGGCAATGAGCGTGCAAATCGCCAAACCCAGGGTGAGCGTACGGGAGGTCTGCCACACCAGGGCCAGCGCCCGACGGCTGAAGCGGAATACGCCGAAGAAGGCGGCCAGACGGCTGCCGTTGGGAGGCACGGGTACGGGAGTGGTGCGGCGCATGGTCGGGTGGGTAAAGGCTCCGTTCAAGACAAGACGCCCTGCTCGAGAGCAGGGCGTCTATCATACTGCGGTTCGAGGCCGCGCGGTCAGTCGTCGTCGCTTTCGCCGTCGACCGAGGCTTGGGCCACCACGGGGCCTGTTTGGCCGGAGCGCAGCACGGCCAGCAGTGGCTCCGCCTCACGCTGGAAGGCCATCAGGCGTTCGCCTTCGAGGCTTTTGCTCTCGGGCAGGTCCACCTTCAAGGCATCCACGGCGTTGTTGTTGACGATTACCTCATAGTGCAGGTGAGGCCCGGTGCTTCGACCGGTGTTGCCGGATAGAGCAATGCGCTCACCCATGGTCACGCGGTCGCCGCGATTCACGATGGCCCGTGAAAGGTGGAGGTAGCGCGTGCGGTAGCCGTTGTCGTGGCGAACCACGATGTAGCGACCTGCCACGGGGTGATTACCCACTTTCTCGACGCGGCCGTCGGCCGGCGCGATGATCGGTGTACCGATGGGCATCGCCCAGTCGGTGCCGCGGTGGGGGCTGACGCGCCCGGTCACAGGGTGAGTGCGGCGCGGATTGAAACCGGAACTCATGCGGTAGCTACCCTCGAACGGGTAGCGGGCGAAGGCAGGATCGAGGCTCTGGCCATCCGGGGTGTAGAAATTGTTGTCGCTGCCGTTGCGCACCAGGGTCAGATCCATGCGCGCGCCCTGGTAATGGATAGCCAGTACACGGGAGTCGAAGCTGGTCCCATCGATGATGTCGGATTCGACCAGTACCTGGAATTCATCGCCGCGGCGAGTGTCACGACGGAAGTCGAGCTTCTTCTCCAGCAGTCGCGTGACCTGGGCCACTTCGGTGCTGGAAAGGCCGGTGGCCTGGGCCGAGCGGGCAAAGCTGCCGCTCACGCTGCCGGCGAACAGGCGCTGGGTGGCTTCGCCGGCACGCTCGATGGTGGCGACGTCGAAACCGTCTTCGTCGCGCTCGAGCATGAAACCTTCGCGAGCATTGCGCATGACGCGCATGGCCTGCAGCCGATCCTGTTCGTCGAGCTGATACTCGAAGGTGTTGCCTACCCGCCAGTTGGTCAGTAGACGCTTGTCGGGCAGGCTGTCGAGAAGGCGCATCGCTTCACTGTAGCCGAGGCCGAGTTCGTTCTGAGCCAGCACGGCGAAGGTATCGCCCTGCTGAATGGTGTAGGTACGCCACTCCGGCACAAAGGGCTCGGCCGCCGCGACTTCCAGTTCGAAGTGGAGTGGTCCATCGGCGAACAGCGTCAGCTCCTCGTCCGGATAGTCCTCATAGGAGGTGGCATCGGCGGCCAGGGCTTCGTCGTCGGTGAAGGTATCGTCGAGCATCCCGTTGGCCAGAGTGCCGATCACCAGAGCCATGTGCAGTGCGCCGGAATCGATTTCCGTTGTCAGTTCGATACCGCTGTCGTCAGTCAGGGTAGCGGTATCGAGCTCGACAGCGGTGGGAGCTGGGGTCGGGGCGGCCATTGGTGCCGGCTCGGCTTGGGCCAGAGCGACGCCGGAAAGGTCGATGATTTCGCTGGGCCTGAGCTGGGATAGCGGGATGTAGTCTCGCGTGGCGTCGATGGCTTGGGTGGCGATTTCGATGGCATCGGCGACAGAATAACGTTCGCTGTTGAGAGCGGGGAGGCCGGGCTGGGCCTCGGGAGAAAGCGGAAAGAGTACGGTTTCGGGAATTTGCCCTTGACGCTGAGTATTCTCGACGAGGGTAACAATCTTTTGCGCGCCCAGCACGGTCACCATGGTGGCAACGGGTAGCAGCAACAACTTATGCGTACGGGGCAGCGAATGAAGGATTCGCAACATGTGTATCGGCCATATAAAAAGATGACAAGAATAAAAAAAGGCACGGGAACCTTAACCCATGATATATGGCCTGCCTAGACTGTACGTGCATACAGTAGCGCTGCTCGGGGCCTTCTTGAGAAGGGTCCAAGCCGCGGTTACATTGCCGAACACTGTTCAGCAATGTCCATTGAACGTGAAGAAAAGGGGTGTGACAACCCCTTTTCTGTAACGGTGTCAGTTGGTGAAACTTCCGTTGCGATAATCGCGCAGCGCTTGATCGATCTCGTGTCTGTGGTTCATCACGAACGGGCCGTAGTGGGCAATCGGCTCGCGGTGGGGTGTGCCGGTAAGCAGCAGGCACTGCGCGCCTTCCTGGCTCGACAGGCTAATGCTATCGCCAGCGCCCAGGCGGGCTAGCTGGCCCGCCGAAACCTTTTTGCCCTCTATGGTCAGCGTACCTGCGAAGACGTATACCGCCAGCGTTTCGCTGGGTGCCGAGAGAGAGAGCTGGCCGTCGACCTCGAGCCGAGCATGGGCAACACCGCCCTCGCCAGCCAGGGCATCCAGTGGGCCGGATATGCTTTCGCCATCTAGCGTCGCCCAGCTACCGCCGAGCACGATCAGTTCCGCTTTTTTTCCTTCAAGACGTGGCATTTCGCCGCTACGCACGTCGCGGTAGCGTGCCTCGCTCATTTTCTCCCGAGCCGGCAGGTTGAGCCACAGCTGGAATCCATGCAGTCCTTGGCTATCGGTGAGAGGCATCTCCGAGTGCACGATGCCGCGCCCGGTGTGCATCCATTGCGCATCTCCCGCCTGGATGGTGCTGCTGTGACCCAGGTGGTCTTCATGGGTAATACCGCCATGCACGATGTAGGTCAGGGTCTGGATGCCACGATGGGGATGTGGGGGGAAGCCGCCGATATAGTCGTCGGCTCGGTCTGAGCCCAGCTCGTCGAGCATCAGAAAGGGATCGAGCTCACCATCGAAGCAATGGATGCGCTGAATACGAACGCCGGCGCCATCCTGGCTCGGGTGACTCTGTATCAGACGCTCGATATGGCGAGAGCTGAAGTTGGTGGCCATGACGTGCGGTCTCCGGTTGTGGATATAGCTGGCATTCTAGGCCGTTTTTTTCGAAAATTAAGCGCATCGTTTCGCACCTTTCATTCGAGGAAGTCGAATATGTCTCGTGTCACCCTGGCCCAGTGGCAGATGCTGGCGGCAGTCGTCGATCATGGCGGCTTCGCCCGTGCCGCCGAGGCGGTTCACAAGAGCCCCTCGACGCTTAACCATGCCGTGCACAAGTTGGAGCAGCAGCTGGGCGTCAAGGTTCTGGAGCCGGTAGGCCGACAGGTACGCCTGACCGAGGCGGGGGAGATGTTGCTGCGCCGAGCCCGTCAACTGATCGAAAGCGCCGATGCCTTGGAAGACGTCGCCGAACGTCTCTCCGAAGGGCTGGAAGCCGAGGTGGTATTGTCGATCGACCAGATATTTCCCCCCGATGCCCTGGCAGTGGCGCTGAGTCGTTTCTCTGCCGCGTATCCCTATGTCCGCGTTCAGCTCCACGAGACGGTGCTCAACGGCGGCATCGAGATGCTGTACGACGGCCGAGCCGATATCGCCGTGTCCGGATTGGCTGCTCAGGGCTTTCTCGGTGAGCCACTGGTGTCGGTTCGGTTCATTGCCGTGGCCCATCACGAGCATGAGCTGCACGCGCTCGATCGTGAGCTCGATTTGCGCGATCTGCAGCGCCACCGACAGTTGGTAGTACGCGATTCGGCGCTGCGCCAGTCAATGGATGCCGGTTGGCTCAAGGCAGAACAGCGCTGGACCGTCAGCCATCTCGAGACCTCCATCGACATGGTCCGGCGCGGCCTGGGTTTTGCCTGGCTGCCCGAAACGCGAATTCACGGCGAGCTGAAAAGCGGCGCGCTGCGACCGCTGCCGCTGGCAGCCGGCGGCATCAGGGAGCTGCCCATGCAGATGATCTTCCGCGATCGTGATCGGGCAGGCCCGGCGACTCATGCCATGGCGCGAGCGCTGCAGGAGGCGGTCGTCAGCGAGTGCCCTGCAGCGGCGTGATCGTTCATTTTTTTCGATGGCAGCGGCGTAAAAACTGCGCTTGAGTGAAAGCCTGGGCGGTTTACTCTGGTTTACTACACGAAGCGTTTCCGGAGGACGTGATGGGCCTGTTGATCGATGGCAAGTGGCATGACCAGTGGTACGACACTAAGAAGCACGGCGGTGAATTCGTGCGCGAGTCCGCCAAGCTGCGCGACTGGGTAACGCGTGACGGTAGCCCCGGCGCCGACGGACAGCGCGCCGTGCCGGCCGAGGCCGGGCGTTATCATCTGTATGTCTCGCTGGCCTGTCCCTGGGCCCACCGCACTCTGATCATGCGCAAGCTCAAGGGCCTTGACGAGCTGATCGGCGTTTCCTGGGTGAGTCCTCTGATGCTCGACCAGGGTTGGAGCTACCATGAAGACGAAGGCGCGAGTGGCGATCCCGTCAACGGCGTCGAGTATCATCGCGAACTCTATACCCTGACCGACCCGTCCTACACCGGCCGTGTCACGGTGCCGGTGCTGTGGGACAAGAAAGAAGGCCGTATCGTCAACAACGAATCGGCTGAGCTGGTGCGCATCCTCAATGACGCTTTCGACGATCTCGCCGACAATCGCCTCGATTTCTACCCCGTCGATCTGCGTAAAACCATCGACGCGATCAACGAAGACGTCTACGAGCATATCAATAACGGTGTGTACAAATCGGGCTTCGCCACCGAGCAGGAGGTCTACGAAAAGCATGTCACCGCGCTGTTCGAGGCGCTCGACCGCATCGAAAGGCGACTGAGCGAACATCGCTACCTGGCCGGGGAGTGGCTCACCGAGGCGGATATCCGTCTGTTCACCACCCTGGTACGTTTCGATGCCGTTTATTACGGCCATTTCAAGTGCAATTTCCAGCGCATAGAGGATTATCCCAATCTCTCGAACTACCTGCGCGAGCTGTACCAGTGGCCGGGCGTGGCCGAGACGGTGAGCCTGGAGCATATCAAGCGACACTACTATTACAGCCACGAAACCATCAATCCGACCCGTATCGTGCCCAAGGGCCCCCAGCTCGACTTCGAGCGGCCGCATGATCGCGAGCGGCTGCCGGGGCAGGGCATTCGCGAGAAGGGCTAACGGTTCTTGGCCAGCCAACGATCCAGGGCATTGGCGAACTCGCGCCGGTCGGCGTCGCTGTAGCCCTTGGGCCCGCCGGTATGCTCGCCGCTGGAGTGCAGGGTTTCCATGCAGGTCTTGTATTAGCCGCATTTGTACCTGGGTGCAAATGCGTCATGGATCAGGTGTTTTTTGCCAACCACCTGTCCAGCGCATTGGCGAACTCCCGTCGGTCGGCGTCACTGTAGCCCTTGGGGCCGCCGGTATGCTCGCCGCTGGAACGCAGGGTCTCCATGAAATCCCGCATTTGCACCCGCGCGCGAATGTTGTTCCTGTCGAGGATCTCGCCGCGGGTGGTCATCACCGCCGCCCCCTTGTCTATGGCCTCCAGCGCCAGCGGCAGGTCGGAGCTGATCAGCAGGTCGCCGGGCTCGAGGCGCGCCACGATCTCGTTGTCGGCGGCATCGAAGCCATGGCTCACCGAGAGCGACTTGACCCATTTCGAGGCCGGTAGCGGGATCGAATGGTTGGCGACGAACCAAGTGGTCGTCGTGGTGCGCTCGGCAGCACGAACGATGATGTCGCGCGCGACCTTGGGGCAGGCATCGGCATCGACCCAGAGCGTGGGCATTCAGGAAGGCTCCTCGAAGGTAAATTTACGGTTTGTGTGATCGTAGCGTTGAAAGTACTGGTCATGAAACCAGTCTCGATGTTAGCATGCGCGCTCCTCGCATGTGTTGACCCCGCCATCATGACGATTCGCTCCAAGCGCCACGCGCTTGAGAGGCAATCACCGAGACTGGCAGCGATTGCTGCAACGTCCGAGATGTGAAGATGGAGCGCTACAGGATGCCGCCAATCGGGCGACATCGGCGCAAAAAGGTCGCCACAGCGGTTCCCGCCGAAGGCGCGAACCGGATGCCAGGTGCGACCGGCGTCCCACGATAACGTGATCCGCTCTGTCCAGGCCTTGTAGGCCAGCGACGACAGGGCCACCGACCTGCCATGTGCTTGTCGGGGATGCCTCAATGTGATTTTGCCGGCGAGTGCCGGCCTACCAAGGTGTGATTGATGACCTCGACTTCTGTCGCCTCGCCGAGCTTCGGCGATCTTGCTCTGCTGCCTGCCGTTCTCGCCGCTGTCGAAACACTGGGTTACGAAACTCCTTCACCGATTCAGACACAGACCATTCCGGCGTTGCTGGAAGGGCGTGACATGCTGGGCCAGGCGCAGACCGGGACCGGCAAGACCGCAGCCTTCGCGCTGCCTCTGCTTTCGCGGCTCGAGCTGACTCGCCGTGAGCCCCAGGTGCTGGTTTTGGCGCCGACCCGTGAGCTGGCTCAGCAGGTGGCCGCTTCCTTCAGCAAGTACGGCCAGAACCTGCAGGGCCTGGAAGTCGTCACCCTTTGCGGTGGTCAGGAATATCGTGAACAGCTGGGTGCGCTGAAGCGTGGCGCCCAGGTAGTCGTGGGCACGCCGGGCCGGGTGATCGATCACCTGGATCGCGGTAGCCTCAAGCTCGACGGCCTCTCCTCGCTGGTGCTGGATGAAGCCGACGAGATGCTGCGCATGGGCTTCATCGACGACGTCAAGCGCGTTGTCGCCGATACCCCCAAGGAAGCCCAGCGGGTGTTCTTCTCGGCCACTCTGCCGACCGAGATCGAGCGCATCGTCAATCGCTATCTGGTTGACCCGGTCAAGGTCGCCATCGAGTCACGCACCACGACCGGCGAGAACATCGAACAGCGCCTGGTGCGCGTCGATGGCGGCGCCAAGCTGGAAGCGCTGGCACGCATTCTCGAAGTCGAGCCGGTCGATGCCGCCATCGTTTTCGTACGCACTCGTGCCGCCTGCACCACGCTGATGGAGCAGCTCTCCGCCCGTGGTGTCAACGTAGCCAGTCTCTCCGGCGACCTGGACCAGAGCCTGCGTGAACGCACCATTCAACGCCTCAAGCGTGCCAAGGTCGACGTGCTGATCGCTACCGACGTGGCCGCTCGCGGCCTCGACGTGCCTCGCATCACCCACGTCTTCAACTACGACCTGCCCCAGGACGCCGAAGCCTATACCCACCGCATCGGCCGTACCGGCCGGGCTGGGCGTACCGGCATCTCGATCACTTTCGTCGGCTTCCGCGAAGGCCGCAAGGTGGGCTGGATCGAGCAGGCCACCGGCCAGAAGCTCAGCGAAATGGAAGTGCCCGATGAGGCCGCTATTCGCGCCCATCGTGACGAGGTGTTCCATCAGCGCATCATCGGTTCCCTGACAGCCGGTGCCGACGAGCAGCGTGCGCTGGTCGAGCGCCTGGTGGCGGAAGGTCACGACCCGATCGAACTGGCCTGTGCCTTTGCCGCCCTGGCCCGTGCCGACGAGGCGCCCATCGGCCGCCTGCAGGCGCCGCGCAAGGAGCGTGTCGAGCGTGGCGGCGAGCGTGCCCCGCGTGACGGCAAGGCCCCGCGTCGCGACCGTGCTCCGAGCGAAGGCATGACCCGCTATCGTGTGGCTGTCGGTCACAAGGATGGCGTCAAGCCAGGCCAACTGGTCGGCGCGTTGGCCAACGAGGGTGGCATCGAAGGTTCGCGTATCGGTCGCATCGATATCCGTAACGCCTTCTCGGTGGTGGAACTGCCGAGCTCGCTGCCCCCCAGCATCCTGGCCAAGATGGCCCGCGCCCGCGTTGCCGGTCGTGCGCTGGAGATCAGCGAGGACAGCGGCGCTCCCGAGCGCGCCCCGCGTCGTCGCCGTGAAGATGGCGAGGCTCCGGTGCGTCGTCGCACCAGCGCGTAAGCTCCGCGTCGGCCGCAGCAGCGGTTGAACGAATGAAACCCAGGCCGGTGATCCGGCCTGGGTTTTTTCTTGCTTCCCGAAACACTGCGATGACGCCCATACGATCTCGAGAGAGATCACTTGCGCCGATGGGCCATCCATTGGCGAATGCCGAAGGTCCAGGGGGGGAGGGAGTCGCTGCGATCGACACGATTGACCAGCGCGCCGAGCGACGGGGTGGCGATGGTCACGGTATCGCCGATATGGTGAGTGAAGCCCTGGCCTTCGCCGTCGCGGTCCTGGATCGGCGAGAACATGGTGCCGAGAAAGAGCATGAAGCCGTCGGGGTATTGATGGTGGGCCCCAATGGTCTGGCGTACCAGGTCCAGCGGATCGCGACTGATCTCGCGCATGTCACTCTCGCCTTCGAGTAGGAAGCCGTCGTCAGCGCCTTCTATGCGCAGCGACACTCGGGCCTGGCGAACACTGTCGAGGGTGAAGCGTTCGTCGAACAAGCGAATGAAGGGGCCGATGGCGCAGGAAGCATTGTTATCCTTTGCCTTGCCCAGCAGCAGGGCGCTGCGCCCTTCGATGTCGCGCAGGTTGACGTCGTTGCCCAGCGTGGCGCCTTTCGGAGTACCGACAGCGTCCACGGCCAGCACGATCTCCGGCTCGGGGTTGTTCCACTTCGAGGCCGGGTGAAGCCCTACGTGAGCGCCGAAGCCTACCGACGAAAGCGGCTGGGCCTTGGTGAACACCTCGGCGTCGGGGCCAAGTCCCACTTCCATATATTGGGACCAGGCGCCACGTGCCTGCAGCGCTGTCTTGAGTGCCATGGCCTCTTCGGAACCCGGTGCAATGCGCGACAGATCCTGACCGATCATCTCCTTGAGTTCGGTGCGTAGCTGGCTAGCCCGGGTGGCGTCGCCGCCGGCTTGCTCCTCGATCACCCGCTCCAGCAGGCTCACGGCGAAGGTGACGCCGCAGGCCTTGATCGCTTGCACATCGCAGGGGGCAAGCAAGTAGGGCGCTTGCGGCGGTTCGGCCAGCGAGTTCTGCAGCAAGGCAGTAACGGGGCCCAGCGACTCGCCCTCGACATCTTTCACGAAGGCGACGGCATCGTCGCGGTCGAGCAAATCGGCCATGCAGTCGCAGTGGGTAGTGACATCGATGACCTCGCCCTGGCGAATGACCACCAGGGCCGGGCCATCCCCACGCCAGACGCGACCCACCAGCAGGGCTTGATCGGCATCTTGGGGAAGGAGTTCGCTCACCTTGTTAGCGTCATTCACGTTTCATCCCTCGCGTTTGCCATCGACCAACCGTGACACACTCCAGGGGTTGGCATCACGTAGCGGCTCGGGCAGTAGCCCCTCCGGCAGAGCCTGGTAGCACACCGGGCGCAGGAAGCGGAAGATCGCCGCGCTGCCCACCGAAGTGGTGCGCGAGTCCGACGTGGCCGGGTAAGGGCCACCATGAACCATCGCATGGCACACCTCGACGCCGGTGGGCCAGCCGTTGGCCAGGATGCGCCCGGCCTTGCGCTCGAGAATTGGCAGCAGGGCCTTCGCGGCCTCGAGATCGCCGTCGTCCATCTGCAGGGTGGCGGTCAGTTGGCCCTCGAGCTGGCTGGCCACTTGCTGCATCTCATGCTCGTCCTGACACTCGATCACCAGCGACGTGGAACCGAACACTTCTTCCTGCAGCTCGGGGTCCGCGAGGAAGTCCTGAGCGGCAGTGACAAACAGCCCCGCCTGGCATGGATGAGCCGATTCACCCACCTGGCCGCGGGCCACTTCGCGTACCTTGCCGTTGGTGGAGAGCCGCCCCACGCCCTGCTCATAGGCACTGTGGATGCCCGGGGTGAGCATGGTCTGGGCCGCGCTGCCCTTCACGGCCTCGCCCGCGGCCTCGACGAAGGCGTCGAGCTCGGGGCCCTTGAGCGCGATGACCAGGCCGGGATTGGTACAGAACTGCCCGGCGCCCATATTGAGCGAGGCGACGAAGCCCTCGGCGATCTTGGCGCCTCGCGCCTTGAGCGCTTCGGGCAGCAGGAACACCGGGTTGATGGAGCTCATCTCGGCGTAGACCGGGATCGGCTGCGGCCGCGCCTGGGCGGTCTTCATCAGTGCGGTACCGCCGCTGCGGGAGCCGGTGAAGCCCACCGCCTGGATGCGTGGGTCGCTGACCAGGGCCTGGCCGATCTCACGGCCCGAGCCGAACAGCAGCGAGAACACTCCTTCGGGCAGGTCGCACGTCTCGACGGCACGCTGCACGGCGCGCCCCACCAGCTCGGAGGTGCCGGGATGGGCGGAGTGGCCCTTGACGATCACCGGACAGCCGGCGGCGAGTGCCGAGGCGGTATCGCCGCCGGCCACGGAAAAGGCCAGCGGAAAGTTGCTGGCGCCGAATACCGCCACCGGCCCCAATGGGATATGGCGCTGGCGCAGGTCGGCGCGGGGCATCGGCTCGCGCTCGGGCATGGCCGGGTCGATGCGCACGTCGAGCCATTCACCGGCGCGCACCACCGAGGCGAACAGACGTAGCTGGCCGCAGGTTCGGCCGCGCTCACCTTCGAGCCGCGCCCGCGGCAAGCCGGTCTCGGCCATGGCGCGCTCAATGAGGGCGTCGCCGATGGCCTCGATTTCACTGGCCACCGCCTCGAGAAACGCCGCGCGCTGCTCGAGCGTCGTTTCGCGATAGCTGGCGAAGGCCGCCTCGGCGAGTTCGCAGGCGCGCTTGACCTCGGCGACGGTACCGCCGGCGTAGGTTGGCGCTAGCGTCTCGCCGGTGGCGGGGTTGACGGCGTGAATGGGCTGGGAATTGCCACTGACGGCCTCGCGGCCGATCAGCATTTTGCCTTCCAGGGACATGATGAACTCCTTCTTTGCTGTCAGAGCGGTTTTACTTCAATGGCGGAGCTGTCCGCCTTGAAGCGTAGTGGATTACGCAGGGGGCGGCCGAATTCGGGGAGAGTGATATCGAAACGGTCGCCATCCTGGGTCTGAATGCCATCGGCGAAGCTCAGGGTCGCGGTGCCGAAGAAATGCACGTGGACATCGCCGGGGCGACGAAAGCCCGAATACTTGAAGTGGTGATACTCCAGGTTGGCCAGGCTATGGGCCATGTTGGCTTCGCCGGTGAGGAATGGCTTTTCCCACAGGGTCTCGCCGCCGCGCACGATACGGCTGGTGCCTTCCAGGTGGCCGGGCAATTCACTGATCAACAGTTCCGGCCCGAAACTGCAGGCGCGCAGCTTGGAGTGCGCCAGCCACAGATAGTTGAAGCGCTCGGTGACATGATCGGAGAACTCGTTACCGATGGCGTAGCCGACCCGCCAGGGTTGACCGTCGTCGCCAATCACATAGAGCCCGGCCAGCTCCGGCTCTTCGCCGGCATCCTCGGCAAAGACGGGTACCTGAATCTCGGCTTCCGGTGCAACCACGCAGTCGCCGTCGCCCTTGTAGAACCACTCGGGCTGAGTCCCGGTCTCGCCGGGGGTGGGTTTGCCGCCCTCGACGCCCAGTTTGAACATACGCATGGAGTCGGTCAGTTCCTCCTCGCTCGCTTGGGTCTTGGCATGCATCGCCGAGCGGGTATCGGCGCTGCCCAGGTGAGTCAGGCCGGTACCGGTGACGAGACAATGGGCCGGATCGGGATGGGTCAGCGGCGGCAGCAGGCGTTTCTCGTCGATCAGTTGCTGATAGTCAATCCGGGTGTCTTCGAGCCTCGCCTCGATGACGTTGACGAGTGACTGGCTCGTTTCGATGGCGATACGCGCCAGGGCATAGGTGCCGCCCTCTACCGTGATGGGTCGCACCGTATCAAGGTTGTCCACCACGGCCACCCGCAGGAGGTTTCGGTCGAGATATTGAATCAAACGCATGCGAGATTCCTTGTGCGATCTAGTGATCAATTACCGCGCACGGCGGTGAGGTCCGGTAGCCAGGTGACGATGCCGGGGAAGGCGATCAGGATCACCAGCACGACCAGTAGCGCCGCGTAGTAGGGCAGCATCGCCTTGACCAGCGACTCCATGGAAACCTTGCCTACGCCGCAGCCTACGTAGAGACAGGTGCCCACCGGCGGCGTCAGCAGCCCGATACCGAGAATGAAGGCCATCAGCACGCCGAAGTAGGCGGCGTCGACACCCACCGTAGTGACGATCGGTGTCAGCATCGGCGCCATGATTACCATGGCCGGGGTCAGATCCATTACGAAGCCCACCAGCAGCAGCAGCGCGGCCACGATCAACAGCAGCAGGAACGGCTCCTGGGTGATCGCCTGCACCTGGCGCACCAGGGTCTGGGGTACCATGTTGATGGTCAGGAACCAGGCGATCACCGTGGCGAATGCCAGCAGCAGCAACACCATGCCGGTCAGACGGGCGGTGCGGATCAGCATGCCCCACAGGTCGCGCAGGCGGATCTCGCGGTAGAAGACCAAGGAGATGAACAGCGAGTAGAGCAGCGCCACTACCGCCGCTTCGGTGGCGGTGAACACCCCGCCGATGATGCCGCCGATCACGATCACCGGCAGCACCAACGCCAGCCAGGCGGCCTTGAAGGCCTGCCACAGCAGGTCGAGGCGGAACTTGCGGGTCTGCCCGGCGCTGCCGCCGAAGCTGGCCATGATGAAGGTGGTGACCATCAGCCCGAAACCGATCAACAGGCCCGGCACGATGCCGGCGATGAACAGCCGGCTGATCGAGGTCTCGGTGACGATGCCGAACAGAATCAGCGGAATCGAGGGCGGGATGATGATGCCTATCACCGACGACACCGTGTTGATGGCGGTGGCGTGGGGGGCGGAGTAGCCTTGCTGCTTCATCGACGGGATCATCATCGAGCCGGTGGCGGCAGTGTCCGCCACGGCCGAGCCGCTGATGCCGCCGAAGAACATCGAGCCGGTGATGGCCACTTGGCCCAGGCCGCCGCGGATGAATCCGACCAGGGCGCCGGCCAGCTCCATCAGCCGGCGGGCGATGCCGCCGGTGCTCATCACTTCACCCACCAGGATGAAGAACGGGATCGCCAGCAGCGGGAAGTTGTTGACCCCGCGCACCGACTGCTCGATCAGGATCGACAAGGGAATGTCGGACAGTACCGCCAGGACCACCGCGGCCACACCGAGGCCGAAGGCGATCGGTAGGCCCAAGGCGATGGTGACAAATAGGATTCCGAGAAAGATCCACAGCATGCACTACTCCTCCTGGCCGGTACGAATCAGGGTGATGCTTCGCCAGGCGCGCCAGAGGGCAACGGCACCGATAAAGGCGGCGCTGAGTACCAGCGAGATATTGATCAGGTTCCAGGGCACCCCGAGGATGGCGGTGCGTCCGGTCGAGCGGGATAGCACGACGTAGCCGCCCCAGATCAGTACGCCCATCAGGCCCATGATGATCAGGTGCTGAATCAGGTAGAGCACATGGGCGGCGCGGGGCTTGAGGCGACGTACCAGGAAGTCCACGGCGATATGCTCGTAACGGGCAAAGGCCGCCGCGGCGCCGATGAAGATCAGCCAGATGAACAGCATGCGGGCCAACTCGTCGGCCCATGGCAGCGAACGGTTGAACAGCGCGCGGCCCACCACGTTGCCCGACACCGAGACGATCAGCGCCACGAGGATCGTGGCAATCAGGTGCTCCATGAGCACCGTCAGCCAGCGGAACAGAGCCGGCCCCTGGCGGGCCTCGATATCGATCTCCAGCGCCTTGCGGTTGGGGTCGTCGAGATACTCGGAAGGATCGGGCGGAGGGGACGAGATCATGGAGCACTCCGGACAGCGCAGGGAGGAAGTCCCTGCCCTGCAAGTCAGTCAGAACGATTCAGTCGGAACATGTCCGCGGAAGTCGGGGGTTATTCGCTGGTGGTGGAGTCTACGATTCCCTGGATCTCGGCGATCAGATCCTCGCCGATACGCGGCCCCCACTGGTCGTAGACGGGCTGGACCGCTTCCTGGAAGGCGGCGATCTGGTCGTCATCGAGGCGAGTGATCTGCATGCCGCGCTCCTCGAGCTGATCACGGGCCCAGTCGTCGTACTCGGTTGCCAGTTGGATCTCGTAGGCCGCTGCCTCCTGGGCCGCTTCCCGCACCAGTTCCTGATAGGCCGGATCCAGCCGATCCCAGGTACGCTCGGACATCATGATGATGAAGGGGGTATAGACGTGGCGTGTCTCAGCGCCGTAATCCTGCACCTCATGGAAATTGGAGGTCAGGATGGTGCTCCAAGGGTTCTCCTGGCCGTCGATCACACCCTGTTCCATGGCCGAGAACACTTCGCCGAACGCCATCGGAGTAGGGTTGGCGCCCAAGGCTTCCCAGATGCTCAACTGAACCGGGTTCTCCATGGTGCGAATGGTCAGGCCGCGGACATCCAGCCCGGCCACATCGTCGGGCGACTCAACCGGCCGCACGCTGTTGGTGAGCTGACGGTAGCCATTCTCGTGATAGGCAAAGGCCTTGATGCCGGTGCCATCGAACTTGTCGAGAAGGCCAAGGGCGACATCGCTTTCCAGTACAGCTATAGCGGCTTCACGGGTCGGCAGCAGGAACGGCAGATCGAAGACGGCGAGTTCCGGCACATAGGTCGTGGCGGGCGACGTCGAAGGAATGGTCATGTCCAGCGAGCCGGTCTGCAGCATCTCCATCATCTGAGCATCGTCGCCCAACTGGCTATTGGGAAAGACATTGACAGACAAGCGACCCTCACTGCGCTCGGAAAGAATGTCGCCGAAATAGCGTGTGGAGATATACAGCGGTGAGGTCTCGGCGAGGCCGAGGCCGACGCGGATGGTGTGGGAACCGAGATCCTCGGTGATCACCTCGCCCTCGATGGGAGGCGGGTCGGAAAGGTCGGGGGCTGCAGCGAAGACGGGGCTCATGCCAATGAGTGCGGCGCCCGTCATTGCCAGGGTGAGCTTCCAAGGGGTGTGCATGGTGTGAGCCTCCAGGCGCAGTGGCGCTGGGTGATGTCTCAGCGTCTGGCTGTCTGCGCGGTGCGTTGTTGTTGTGGGGTACGCGTTTAGCGACATGGATGATTGCCATGCCTGGCATTGAATGTCGGACTTATTCGCTATTTGTTCAACATATACTTTTGTATGTATCGACTTCACGGAGGCTTGAGGCGTAAGGTCAACGGCAAGAGGAGGCCACCGTGTCATCCTTCCTTCATTACCCTTCAAGCGTGGAGCGAGACGATGGCCAAGCCACACCGGATCAGCCCCGACCAGCTTCGGTCACGCTACTGGTTCGACAATCCCGAGCACCCGGGGACCACGGCGCTATGCGTCGAGCGCTACCTCAACTACGGGCTGACCTTCGAAGAGCTGACCAGCGGCAAGCCGATCATCGGCATCAGCCAGTCCGGCTCGGACTTGACGCCCTGCAATCGCCACCACATCGAACTGGTGAAACGGGTCAAGGATGGCATCCGTGGCGCAGGTGGCGTGCCGTTCGAGTTCCCCATGCATCCGATTCACGAGAACGTGCGTCGTCCCACCGCGGCACTCGACCGCAACTTGGCTTATCTGGGGCTGGTGGAGGTATTGCACGGCTATCCTCTGGATGGCGTGGTGCTGACTACCGGCTGCGACAAGACGACTCCGGCGGCGCTGATGGCTGCGGCGACGGTCAATATTCCGGCTATCGTCTTGTCCGGCGGGCCGATGCTAAACGGCTGGCGCGGCGCGGAACGGGTCGGCTCGGGTACCATCATCTGGGAGCTGCGCAAACGCCTGGCTGCCGGTGATATCGACTATGCCGAGTTCCTTTCGCGGGCCAGCGATTCGGCGCCCTCCATTGGCCACTGCAACACCATGGGCACTGCCTCGACCATGAATTCCATGGCCGAAGCGCTGGGCATGAGCCTACCCGGCTCTGCCGTGATACCGGCGCCGTACAAGGAGCGTGCCATGGTCGCTTTCGATACCGGAGCACGCATCGTGGAGATGGTCTGGGAGGACCTGCGACCGCTGGATATCCTTACCCGTGAGGCGTTCGAGAATGCCATCGTCACCTGTTCGGCTCTGGGTGGTTCCAGCAATGCCCCGGTGCACATCAACGCCATTGCTCGCCATGCCGGTGTCGAGCTCACTAATGACGACTGGCAGCGCCTCGGTTACGAGGTGCCGTTGCTGGCCAACGTGATGCCAGCCGGGGCTTACCTGTGTGAAGAGTTCTACCGTGCGGGTGGGGTGCCGGCCGTGCTGCATGAACTGCTCGCCGGCGGCAAGATCCATGGCGACGTGGTGACCGTCAATGGGCGGACGCTCGCGGAGAACCTGCAGGGCCATGAGACCCGGGATGAGGAGGCGATCCGCCGCTATGCCAACCCGCTGGTGGAACACGCCGGTTTCCTCAATTTGAAGGGCAACCTGTTCGACTCGGCGTTGATGAAGACGAGCGTGATCTCGCCGGACTTCCGTGCGCGCTTTCTCAGTGACCCTGACGACCCGGAAGCCTTCGAAGGCAAGGTGGCGGTGTTCGACGGCTCCGAGGATTACCATGCGCGCATCGACGATCCGCAGTTGGGCATCGACGAGCGTACCATTCTGGTGATGCGTGGTGCCGGACCGGTGGGCCACCCCGGCGGCGCCGAGGTGGTCAACATGCAGCCGCCAGCGGCCCTGCTCCAGCGCGGTATCGAGTCGTTGCCGTGTCTGGGGGACGGCCGTCAGTCGGGGACCTCCGGCTCACCGTCAATCCTCAATGCCGCGCCGGAAGCGGCCACCGGTGGGGGGCTGGCACTGCTCGAGGATGGCGACCGTTTGCGCGTCGATCTGCGTCGCGGTGAAGTACGGCTGTTGGTGGACGACGCTGAAATCGCGGCGCGTCGTCAGCGACTCGAGGCTCGCGGCGGCTATGCTTATCCTGCCCATCAAACCCCCTGGCAAGAGATTCAGCGCAGTATCGTAGAGCCACTGAATCGGGGCATGACATTGGATCTGGCTACCAAGTATCGTGACGTGGCCCGCCAGAGCCCCCCGCGAGACAATCATTGAAATGAGCCGCTTGAGCACATTGTCACACCGCCAACAGGGGCTGCTGCTGACCGGCGGCGGGGCGCTGATCATGGCGCCCGATGCGCTGCTGATCAAAGTGGCAGGGCTTCCCGATGCGGAGATCCTGATGTGGCGGGGTTTTCTCTCGGCACTGGGTTTCCTGCTGATCGCCCTGGTACGCTACGGCCGTGGGACCCTGGCGGCCTATCGCCGCTGCGGCTGGACCGGTATCGCCGTGGCACTGCTGTTCAGCCTGACCACTTGCGGCTTCGTGCTCGGCAATCAGTACACAAAGGCGGGCAACGTGCTGATGATATTGGCGGGTGCCCCACTGATAGCGGCAGCCTTGTCCTGGGTGATCCTCAAGGAGCGATTGCCACGGCGAACCTGGCTGGCGATCTGGCTGTGCCTGGCGGGTATCGCCATGATCGCCTTGGACGATGCGGGTGCCGGTTCCTGGGTGGGCAATGCCTTCGCCTTGATGGCGGCCACCACCTTGGCCATCAATTTCACGCTATGCCGCACGCGCCCGGGCGTCGACATGAGCCCGATGCTGGTCTTCAACGGTCTCATCGTCGGTAGCATCGCCGGACTGTTCTGGCTCGCCGGCAGTGAGCCGTCGCTGCCGGCACCGAACCAGCTCGCCGTGGTGGTCCTGCTGTGTTTGATCATCGTGCCCTGCGGGGTCACCCTGCTGCAGCGCGGGCCCCTCTATCTGCCCGCCGCGGAAGTGGGCCTGCTGCTATTGCTGGAGGTAGTCGTGGGCACCTTGCTGGCCTGGTGGATTCTCGCCGAGCAGCCGGCGCCGATGGCAATGGTCGGCGGCGTGCTGGTGCTTGGCACGCTATTTGCCAAGGGGCTATATGAGCGCCGGCTGGAGCTGAGGCTGCGGGCGGGGGTCGACCCAGCGCTGCGAGAGCCGGCAGGCCGGTCGAGTGCGTTATGATATTCAGGAATCGAAACAGGATTTTATCGCCGTGACCTCATCCCTACGCAAGCCACCGGCCCGCGCCAGCATCGCCGAATACCTGGCCGAGGCGATCTTCGCCGGGCGCTATCAGCCGGGCGACTTCGTGCCCCGGGAGCTCGACCTTTGCGAGCGCTTCGCCATCAACCGCTCGGCGGTGCGCAGCGACCTTCGTCAACTGGTCGATGTCGGCATCATCGAGCGTATCTCCGGTCACGGGTCCAAGGTACGCGAGTATGCCGAGTGGCATATCCTCGACCCACAGGTGACCGAATGGATGTCACGCTATGCGGCGCCCAATCCAGAGATCCAGCGGGAGATACTGGCCTTTCGTCTCGACGTCGAGCCCTACGTCGCGATGACGGCGGCGCGGCGAGCCACGGCTCGCGACCTGGTCGCCATCGAGGAAGCCTTCGAGGGGTTGGGACAGAACCTGCGCAATGCCAGCTGCGCCGAGGAGCGGCGCCTGCACAGCGAGTGTGACGTGGCCTTCCACGTGGCGATCTTCAAGGCCACCCACAACATCGTCTGGGCGCAGCTGTCGCATATCCTCAGGCCGTCGATCCACCTGCTGGTGACCATGTCCAACGAGAATGCCAGTGACCCCGAGGAGAGCCTCGAGCGCCATCGGCAAGTGATGGAAAGCATTCGGATGCGGCGTCCTAAGGAAGCCTTTCTGGCCGCCCAGGCCGTGCTTGCCGGCACCGCTGACGCCTTGGGGCTCGAACCTGGTGCCAGCTCACTGGGCCGTGGTTTCGAGCTGCCCTGAGCGTTTCGATTGCCATGGCATCTGCCATCTTTTCTCCTATCCCGACTACGAGGCAGCGTCATGTCTGATGTCACTATCGGCCTGGTGGGCGTGGGCAAGATCGCCAGGGACCAGCACCTGCCGGCGATAGCCGCAACGACTGGCTGCCGCCTGGTTGCCACTGCCGACCCGTTTGCGTCTCTTGACGACGTGCCAGCCTACGAAACCCTGGCAGCGATGCTAGATGACTGGCCCGAGATCACTGCCGTGGCGATCTGCACCCCGGCCCATATTCGTCACACCTTGGCACGGTTGGCACTCAGCCATGGTAAGCATGTGCTGCTGGAGAAACCGCCGGGGGCCACTCTGAGCGAGGTGGAAGACCTGATCGCCATGGCAGCCAAGCAGGGAGTCAGCCTGTTTGCCGCCTGGCACTCGCGCTTCGCTCCGGGGGTCGCCCGGGCCAGAGAGTGGCTGGCGGCGCGATGCGTTCATCACGTTGCGATAGAGTGGAAGGAGGATGTCCGGGTCTGGCACCCAGGGCAGGCATGGATCTGGCAGCCCGGTGGCATGGGCGTCTTCGACCCTGGCATCAACGCACTGTCGGTTGCGACCACCATTCTGCCGCAGCCGTTCTTTCTGCGTCAGGCGCGGCTTTTGGTTCCTGCCAATTGCCAGACGCCGATTGCTGCCGAGCTGTCGTTTGCCGATTCGCAGGGTGGGGTCATGCAGGCCGACTTCGATTTTCGCCAGACCGGGCCTCAGATCTGGGATATCCATGTCGAGACCGAGGCCGGTCGGCTGAGCCTGACTCGGGGGGGATGTAGGCTAAGCATTGACGGTCAGCTCGAGCTGGAAGCGCAAGAGAGCGAATACGCAACGATGTATGCTCACTTTGCCGAGCTGATCGCGGCTGGGCAAAGCGATGTGGATGTGGCACCGCTGCGGCACGTGGCCGATGCCTTTTTGTATGGCTACCGTGAGAGTGGAGACGCTTTCATTGAGTCGCCGGTTGGCTCCGTAGCGCGATGAACTCGCGCAAGGATGTCATCAATGCAGCGGCGCCGGGTGACAACCGCTGGTGGCGCAGGCTCACCAACCCATACGGCTGGACGCTCAGCGTTTCGCTGAACGGTAGCAGGTGAAAGCGCTGCGGTGTACAGAGCAGATCGGCGGTTTCCCGCGTGGTGACGGTAATGGTGTCCGATTTATCGA
This sequence comes from Halomonas sp., assembly GCF_020832045.1. Taxonomy (GTDB): domain Bacteria; phylum Pseudomonadota; class Gammaproteobacteria; order Pseudomonadales; family Halomonadaceae; genus Halomonas. The sequence goes on along the minus strand of NZ_JAFIFK010000052.1, from coordinate 8,917 downwards.
CCAGCGCCAGCGATAGCAATACGTCCGATGTATCGACGATCTGGCGTGGGGGAGCCACCTGATGGTACAGGAACAGGCTGTCGACTCGCTGGCGCATCAGTGCGCCGGGAGGCTGCAGCGACCAGGGATACACGGCCATATCCGCCAGATGCAATGACGGCTGTCCCATCAATGGATGCCCCTCGCGACACACGAAGCACAGTTCCTCCTCACCAATCTCCTCGAAGACGAAGCGCTCGGCGTTGAAGCCGGCTGGAATGCGCGTGATGGCGAAGTCCAGCTCGCCGTCCAGTAGACGCGGAACCAATGCCTTGCTGACATCCACATCGACGCTGATCTTCAGCCCTGGGTGGTCCCGGTGGACTTGTTCGATAGCACTGGTGAGCAACGTCACCGCCGGTGCCATGACCGTTCCTACCGCCACCGTTCCGGTATTGCCTGCCTGTAGCGCATTCAATTCTTCCCCGGTCTGACGCAGCTCCGAGAGCATGCTATGAGCATGGCGAATCATCACCTCCCCATACCAGTTCGGGGCCAGGCCCCGGGCATGCCGCTCGAACAGTCGTATACCAAGATGGGCTTCCAGATCACCGAGCAATTTTGATGCAGCGGGCTGGCTCATGTCGATCATTGCGGCGGCACGGTGCAGGTTGCGCATCTCGTCGAGTGCGAGAAGCAGCTGGAGATGACGAAACTTTAGTCGCACACGTAGAAACCAATTTTCGTCGAGCATACCCATGGCGTCTGTCCTTCACGTATAGCAATAACAAAATAGATATCAATAGTGCCGTTTTTGCATATTGGTTTGTTATTGAGCGCCTGTCTATCGTGGTACGGCATTTGGCGAACTCCATGTGCCGCCATCTTCAATAACAACAACGTTTCCAGGAGAGGGACATGCCAATCAGCACAATACTCACCCGTCTGGTTCTCGGCAGTGCCGTCATGCTGACCGCGCTGGGCAGCGCCCAGGCGCAGGATGACGTACGTATAGGCTTCATCGTCAAACAGCCCGAACAGGCCTGGTTCATCAATGAGCAGCGAGCCGCCACTGAGCGCGGTGAAGAGCTTGGCTTTCGCGTGATACGTCTGGGGGGGCGGGACGGGCAGGAGGTGCTCAGCGCCATCGACAATCTCTACTCCCAGGGCGCCCAGGGCTTCGTCATCTGCCCACCGGACGTGCGACTGGGGCCTGCGATCATGAATCGTGCCAATCAATACGGTATGAAAGTGATCACGGTGGACGATCAGTTCGTCAACTCCAGTGGCGAGCCGATGGAGGGCGTGCCCCACCTGGGGATGTCCGGCAGCAAGATCGGCCTGCAGGTCGGCGAGGCGATCGCCGCCGAGATGGAGGCGCGTGGCTGGAACCCACAGGAGGTCGGTGCCCTACGCATCACCAACAATGAGCTGCCCACGGCGGTGGAGCGCACCAATGGTGCCACCCAGGCGCTACTCGATTGGGGCTTCCCCGAGGAAAATATCTTCGATGCCCCCCAGCAGAGTACCGACACCAGCGGTGCCTTCTCGGCCGCCTCGCCGGTGCTCTCCCAGCGCGGTAACTTCGAGCACTGGATCATCTATGCGCTCAACGAAGAGAGCGTCCTTGGTGGGGTACGTGCCACCGAGCAGTATGGCCTGTCCGCCGAAAACGTGATCGGTGTCGGCATCAACGGCTCCGGCGCGGCGTTCGCCGAGTTCTCCCGCAGCAATCCCACCGGCTTCCACGGCACTGTGGCGGTCAGCTCCACCATGCACGGTCGCCAGACCGCAGAAGACCTCTATCGCTGGATCTCCGAGGGCGAGGAGCCACCGGCCAACACCGAGACCTCCGGCACCCTGATGACCCGTGACAACTGGCAGGACGTACGCCAGGAACTTGGTCTCTGAGGTCACCCCGGGCCGCATGGCCCGGGATAAGACCCCTGTGGAGAGCTCTGCCATGTCTGACCCTTTTCTTCGCTTCGACACCATCAGCGTCGTGTTTCCCGGCGTGCGCGCCCTGGATGGCGTTAGCTTCGGCGCCCACGCCGGCCAGGTGCACGCCTTGATGGGTGAGAACGGCGCCGGCAAGTCGACGCTGCTTAAGGTACTCAGCGGCATTAATAAGGTGACCGAGGGTGCCCTGTGGATCGACGGCCAGCGCCATGTCTTCGCCAATGCCCGCGAGGCGCTGGCACAGGGGATCGCCATCATCTATCAGGAGCTGACCCTGTCACCGAACATGACGGTGGCCGAGAACCTGCTGCTGGGCCAGCTCCCCACCCGCAATGGCTTCATCAAGCGCCGCCAGCTGCGTGAGCGGGCGCTGGCAATCCTTGCCGATCTCGGCGAGGGCGATATTCATCCCTCGACCAAGGTCCGCGACCTCTCCATCGGCCAGCAGCAGATGATCGAGATCGGCCGTGCCCTGCTGCGTGATGCCCGGATCATCGCCTTCGACGAGCCCACCAGCAGCCTGTCGGTGCAGGAGACGCGACAGCTCAAGCGCATCGTCAAACGCCTGCGCGACGAGGGGCGGGTGGTGCTCTACGTCACCCATCGCATGGAGGAGGTGTTCCAGATGTGCGATGCGGTGACCATCTTCCGCGACGGCCGGCACATCCGTACCCATGAGGACATGTCCAGCCTCGATCACGACACCCTGGTCAGTGAAATGGTTGGCCGCGATATCGAGGACGTCTATGGCTACCGCCCCCGCCACCAGGGCGAGGTGGTGCTGGAGGTGGACGCCATTGAGGGTCGCGGCGTCAAGGCGCCGGTGAGCTTCGCGGTCAAGCGTGGCGAGGTGTTCGGCTTGTTCGGCCTGGTCGGGGCCGGGCGCAGTGAACTGCTGCGGCTGGTGTGCGGTGTCGAGGTGCCGACAGCCGGGCTGGTGCGCTTCAACGGCGAAGCGCGACGCTTCAAGAGCCCCGCCGAGGCGATACGTGCAGGCATCGCCATGTGTCCGGAGGATCGCAAGTCCCAGGGCATTTTTCCCATCGCCAGCGTGGCCGACAACCTCAACATCAGCTGTCGTCGCTTCTTTACGCGCTGGGGGGTGTTTCGCCATCCGCGCCGCGAGCGCGCCACCGCCGAAGAGTACATCCGCCGACTGAGCGTCAAGACGCCCGGACCTCGCACCGCCATCGGCACCCTGTCGGGGGGCAACCAGCAGAAAGTCATCCTGGCCCGCTGGCTGGCCGAAGAGATTGACCTGTTCGTGATGGATGAACCGACCCGCGGCATCGATGTGGGGGCTCGGCGGGATATCTACACCCTGCTCTACGACCTGGCCGAGCAGGGCAAGAGCGTGGTGGTGATCTCAAGCGATCTGGCCGAGGTCAGCTCGATCTGCGATCGCATCGCGGTAATGCGCGATGGCGTGCTGGTCGAGGTGGTGGCGCGGGACGAGGCCACGCCCGAACGTCTTCTGGGGTTGGCGCTGCCAGCCTGATCAGTAACCCTTTCAGGAATCGACGTGATGACAACCAATAAAGTGGGGCAAGCCACCGGGGGGACTCTGGCGGAGCGCCCGGTAGGGCGTCAGGGGTTGATCAAGCCGCTGCGTACGCTGCTCGATACGTCGGGTCTGATCGCCATTTTCCTGCTGCTGTTCGTGGCCCTGGCGGTGTTCATCCCCGACTTTCTCACCGGCCGCAACATGGTCGGGCTGCTGCTCTCGATCACCCTGATCGGCAGTCTCGCCACCACCATGATGCTGGTACTGGCGCTGGGCGAGGTCGACCTATCGGTGGCCTCGACGGTGGCCTTCGCCGGGGTGGTGGCGGCGGTCGTCACCTCGACCTCCGGCAGCGTGTTCATCGGCGTGATGGGTGGCATCACCGCCGGCGCCGCGGTGGGGGTATTCAACGGCCTGGTGATCGCCAAGTTCGGCATCAACTCGCTGATTGCCACTCTGGCGGCGATGGAGTTCGTGCGTGGCCTGGCCTACATCACCTCCGGCGGTGACGCGGTGATGATCACCGTGCCGGGTTTCTTCGAACTGGGCAGCGCCTCCTTCCTCGGTTTGACGCTGCCGGTCTGGACCATGCTCGCCTGCTTCGTGATCTTTGGCGTGGTGCTCAACATGACCGCCTTCGGCCGCAATGTGCTGGCGACCGGTGGCAACTCGGAAGCGGCGGCCCTGGCCGGGGTCAATGTGCGCAGGCTCAAGATCATCGTGTTCGGCCTGCAGGGGGTGGTGGCCGGCATCGTCGGCGTGCTGCTGGCCTCGCGCATGGGGCTCGGCGATCCCAATACCTCCATGGGCCTGGAACTGGCGGTGATCTCTGCCTGCGTGCTGGGCGGGGTGGCGCTGTCCGGCGGCGTTGCCACCATCACCGGCGTGGTGGTCGGGGTGCTGATCATGGGCTGCGTACAAAACGCCATGGGGCTGCTCAATGTGCCGACCTTCTACCAGTACCTGGTGCGTGGCGCCATCCTGCTGCTGGCGGTGATGTTCGACCGCTGGAAGCAGACCCGTCGCCAGCGCGCCTGACCCCCATCACCGGAGACTCTCCCATGACCGATCGCCAGCGTCCGTTGCGTTCTGCCCAATGGTTCGGCACCGCCGACAAGAACGGCTTCATGTACCGCAGCTGGATGAAGAACCAGGGCATCCCCGACCACGAGTTCCAGGGCAAGCCGATCATCGGCATCTGCAACACCTGGTCGGAGCTGACGCCGTGCAATGCTCACTTCCGCAAGCTCGCCGAACACGTCAAGAAGGGGGTGCTGGAGGCCGGCGGCTATCCGCTGGAGTTCCCGGTATTCTCCAACGGCGAATCGCTGTTGCGACCGACGGCGATGTTCACCCGCAACCTGGCGAGCATGGATGTCGAGGAGGCGATCCGCGGCAATCCCCTCGATGCCGTGGTGCTGCTGGTGGGCTGCGATAAGACCACTCCGGCGCTGCTGATGGGGGCGGCCAGCTGTGACATTCCGACCATCGTGGTGAGCGGCGGGCCGATGCTCAACGGCAAGCATGAGGGCAAGGACATCGGCTCCGGCACCGTGGTCTGGCAGCTCTCCGAACAGGTCAAGGCGGGGACCATCTCACTGCACGACTTCATGGCCGCCGAGGCCGGCATGTCGCGTTCGGCGGGCACCTGCAACACCATGGGCACCGCCTCGACCATGGCCTGCATGGCCGAGGCGCTGGGCACCTCATTGCCGCACAATGCGGCGATTCCGGCGGTGGACTCGCGGCGCTACGTGCTGGCGCACCTGTCCGGAAATCGCATCGTCGAGATGGTCGACGAGGACCTCAAGCTGTCGAAGATACTGACCCGCGAGGCCTTCGAGAATGCCATCCGCACCAACGCCGTGATCGGTGGCTCGACCAATGCGGTGATCCACCTCAAGGCGATCGCCGGGAGGATTGGCGTCGACCTGCCGCTGGACGACTGGACGCGCATCGGCCGAGGCACGCCGACCCTGGTCGATCTGCAACCCTCGGGGCGCTTCCTGATGGAGGAGTTCTACTACGCCGGCGGCCTGCCGGCGGTGCTCAAGCGCCTCGGCGAGGCCGAGCGCCTGCCCCATAGGGACGCCCTGACGGTCAATGGCAAGAGCCTGTGGGACAACGTCAAGGACGCGCCGCTCTACAACGACGAGGTGATCCGCCCCTGGGATAAGCCGCTGCGCGAGGATGGCGGCATGTGCGTGCTGCGCGGCAACTTGGCGCCCCAGGGCGCGGTGCTCAAGCCCTCGGCGGCGACCCCCGAACTGATGGCCCACCGCGGCCAGGCCGTGGTGTTCGAGAATTTCGACGACTATAAGGCGCGCATCAACGCCCCCGACCTCGACGTTACCGCCGACAGCATCCTGGTGATGAAGAATTGCGGCCCGCGCGGTTATCACGGCATGGCGGAAGTCGGCAACATGGGGCTGCCCGCAAAGCTGCTTGAGCAGGGCGTCACCGACATGGTGCGCATCTCCGATGCGCGTATGAGCGGCACCGCCTACGGCACGGTGGTGCTGCATGTGGCTCCCGAGTCGGCCGCCGGCGGTCCGCTAGCCGCCGTGCGCGACGGCGACTGGATCGAGCTCGATTGTCAGTCTGGGCGACTGCACCTGGAGATCGACGATGCCGAACTCGAGGCACGACTGGCCCAAAGCGACCCTACCGCGACCTCGCGGCGTATCGCCAGCGATGGCGGATACCGCCAGCTCTATATCGAGCATGTGCTGCAGGCCGACGAGGGCTGCGACTTCGACTTCCTGGTCGGTTGTCGTGGCGCAGAGGTGCCTAGGCACTCGCACTGATCGGACTGTTACTGGCGCTGCTTGTCAGGTCAGGGGAGGGCGTGGTTGCCGCTGAAGGCTAGAACGGCGCCTAGCTCAGCTCGTTGGGGCCGTGGATGATGCTGGCCAGGACCTGTGCTGCCGCGCCGCGGGCGGCGACGAAGGTGGAGTCCTGGATCACTCGCAGCGGAACCCGCTGGGTCGTACCGAGCAGTCGGCTCTGGTTGGCCTTGAAGTAGTCGAGGGCAGGGTCCAGCAGCGGGGCGCCAAGCTGGGTCAGTGAACCGCCGAGTACGATCTCGGAGGGGTTCTGCGTGTGGTGCAGGTTCAGCAGCAGGATACCCAGCGCCTCGCCGGCCCGGCGCAGCGTAACCTGTACGTCAGGCTCGTGCAGGCGCGGCAGCAGGGTCTCGATGAGATCCTCCTCCTCGGCGATGCCCAGGGCGGCGCGAATCGACCAACCGCTGACCAGGGTCTCGGCACAGCCGCGGTTACCGCAGTGACAGTAGAGACCACCGGGCTGCAGCACGGTGTGGCCGATCTCACCGGCCAGCCCGTGGATGCCCCGGGCGACCAGCGGCAGGTGGCTGCCTTCGACCATGCCGCTGCCTATCCCGGTACCGGCGCTGACGTACACCAGCGATTCGGGGATGTTACCGGTGCGGAAGTAAAGCTCACCGAAAGCGGCTGCCTTGGCCTCATTGTCCATCAGCCAGGTACCTTCCAATCGCGAGAGGTGAGGGCGCAGCAGGTCGAGGAAGCGGATGTCGCGCCAGCCAAGGTTGGGGGCCAGGCGCAGCACGGGCTTGCCGGGTGCGATGGGGCCGGGCAGCGCAACCCCCAGTCCCAGGCAGCGTCGTTCATCGCTCATATGCGCACGCATCAGCCCCTGCAGCAGTTCGGCAAGCAGTTCGGCAGTGGCCTCCGGCGTGGTGGGAACGATGTGCTCGTGGTGTGATTCGAGCACCCGGCCTGAGAGGGCGCAGGCCACCAAACGCAGGCCGTGCACACCCACCTCGGCGCCGAACAGAACGTGGCGCTCCTCGTTGAGGTGGAGAGCGCGGCCCGGGCGGCCGCCGCTGCTCTTCTGTAACTCGCCTTCGCGCAGCCAGCCCTGGTGCAGTAGCGACTGCACGCCGGCGCCCACGGTGGCCTTGGTCAACTGCGCCTGGGTGGCGATGTCGGCGCGGGTTAGGCCCGGAGTGCGGCGCACCAGTTCGAGGATGGCGCTGCGATTGAGCCGCTTGAGAAAGTGGAGGTCGCCCGCCTTGTGCTGCTGCTGATAGCTGGTTGACATAGATGAACGAGGCCTTGCAGTCCGCATGCCGGGGGCGCAGCGGAGGATATCGAAAGAAGCCGGACGCCTGAGTGTGGCGTTCTGATAATGCCAGTCGACGGAGGTGCGCGCGAGGGCTTCGCCGGGGCATTCCTGGAGCGAGTGCCGCTAGTTGGTCACAAGCCTAAACGAATTGCACGTTGTCGGTCACGCTGAAAAAGAGTCGACTCATGCCGCTTCATGATGGAATCCATATTGATCTACATGAATAAAATGAGGGATTCCTACTAACGTCTCATTGTCGATCATGAGAGGGCTGTTCATCCTCATCTTAGTAAATAGAAAAAACTAAGTGGAGAAAGCATGAACAACGACGCGGCGCGTTACCCCAGCCTCGACGAGCGAGTGGTCTTCATCACCGGTGGCGGCAGCGGCATCGGGGCCGCGCTGACCCGGGCTTTCCACCTGCAGGGGGCTCGAGTCGCCTTTGTCGATATCGACGATGCGGCCAGCCAGGCGCTGGTGGAGTCGCTGCAGGCGGAGACAGGACGGGCGCCGCGCTATCGTCATTGCGACATCCGTGACATCGAAGCCCTGCAGGCCGCGATCGCTGAGGTAGGCCGCGAGCTGGGGCCGATCCATACCCTGGTCAACAACGCCGCCAACGACGACCGGCATTCATGGCGGGATGTCGATGTCGCCTACTGGGACGAGCGTATGTCACTCAACCTGAGGCCGATGTTCTTCGCTGCCCAGGCGGCGGCGCAGCAGATGATCGAGGCCGGTGGTGGCACGATCGTCAACTTCGGTTCGATCAGCGTGCAGATGGCCATTCCCGAGCTGTCTGCCTACGTCACCGCCAAGGCGGCGGTGCATGGCCTCACGCGCAGCCTGGCGCGCGACCTCGGACGCTACAACATTCGCGTCAATACGCTGGTGCCTGGCTCGATCCTGACCGAGCGCCAAATGGAGAAGTGGATCGGCCCGAAGGAGGCGGAGTCGATCCTGGCCCACCAGTGCCTGAAGCTACGTCTCGAGGCGCATCACATCGCCCCGGCCGTACTCTTCCTGGCCAGCGCCGAGAGCGCCGCGATCACCGGTCAGGAACTCGCTGTGGATGGCGGCTGGGGCTGAGTCGCACCACGAAATCCGATAAAAACAAGTGCATTTAACCGCTTACAACACAACAAGGAGCACGCCATGCACACTTTCGAGCAATCACTATTCAGGCCGTTGGGCGCCAAGCGCTGGATGGCCGCGACGGTCGCCCTTGTCTCCGGCCTGGGGGCGTTCGCCGCCGCGGCCGCTCACACCGGGGGGGGGGGGGGGGTGGGGCTGAGCGACGGCGGGCAGCACTTCTACGCCGCCCTCGTCGCCGAGTGCGCGGGACAGAAGACGGGGGGCCACGGGGTG
>NZ_JAFIFK010000086.1 GCF_020832045.1 Halomonas sp. | reverse complement strand
TGGGGTGGAATAATACCAACTGGGGGGTTTTGAGGGGGGGTTGGTGGCTGTTGGCCGCCAAACCCCACCCCCCGGCGTTGGCGGGGTCGTCTGCTTTCAGGGAGCCGTGCTAGGCACGTTCAGGAGAGGTCCAGCTCGGTGACGTGACGCGCCGTTTCGCCGGAGTCGTCCTGCCAGGTGAATTCCGCTTCACCGCTCTCCTGCGGCGCCAGGAAGAAGCGCAGATAAGGGTTGGCCGAGATCGACTGGTGCAGCTCGGCTTCGAACACGACATCGCCATTCATCGAAACGAGGAAACGCTCGATGATGTGGCGTGGCAGAATTTCCCCATCGTCGCCCTCACGCAGCCCGGTCTCCATGGGATGATTGATCAGGGTGCGCACCTCTGCAGGCTCTCCAGCCGATAAGCCGGAGGGCACACTGACACGCGCATTGGTGAGGATGTTTGCTGTTTCGCCACCCGCACGGACCAGACAGCCGCTTACGGTAATGCGCACCTCGCGGGAAGTCGCGAAGCGCTCGCCTTGCTGGCTAGTGGCAATGGCAATGACTTCCTGGGTTTCGTTGAGACGCACCCTGGTCGATATCTCCGGCTTGCCGCTGAGCTCGGACAGTCGGAAGGTGGCGATCTCGGGAGACGGATTGGCGTTGGCGAACAGGTCGATACGCTCGATGTAATCGCCTTCGGCGAGTTCGCCGCTGAAACTCACCGTAAGCGGTACGGCCGAGCCGTCTTCGGAGACGTGGGGTAGTTCAAGGGACAGCCCTTGAGTACGGGGCTCGCTTTCACCCAGCACGCTCTTGGCGGCTTCCAGCCGTTGCCAGGGCTCGTTGGCCAGCGCCGGCAGGGCCAGGGTGGCCAGGCCGAGACCGGCCACGGCGGCGACCATGCCACCTCGCAGGCGGCGAGCAACGGAATGACGGCGACAGCTGACTGACGAATACATGGATTCCTCCCAGTTGGTTCAATGCTTGGACAGCGCCAGAGGCCCGCGGATTCCCAACAGGGCGCCCCCCACGATACCCGCTATGGCGATGAAGGCGCTCAACGACAGCGTCGAGAAACCGGAGAGCCCCTGGCCGATGGAGCAACCGAGGGACAGGACACCACCGATACCCATCAAGACGCCACCCAGCATGCTGCGCAGCATATGGGGGGGTGAGTCGAAGCTCTTTAAGTTGAAATCCTTCCGCAATAGCGCCATCGCCAGCGCACCGGCCAGTACCCCGCCCACCACGCTGACACCGAAGCCAAGACGCGTCCCGGTAGAGAGCATCAGGTACTGCAATGACTCCCCGATGGGGGCGACGAACGTGAGGCTGGCCAGGCGCACGGGTTCGAAATCATCGAAACCGACCACCCCGGTGGTGTACCAGCTGATGGGTATCAGAGCGCCGATCACGAGACCGCCGCCCCAGTCCGTGGGAGAACGGCGAAAGTCAGGGCTGGCGAAGGACCAGGCACACAGCGCTCCACCCAGCAGCAGCGCTGGAAGCCAATCGGGCAGGCCGACCCACTGCGGTAGGGTGGCGGCGGGTAGTCGCAGCGTGGTGCCACTCTCGAGCCACAGGCGCAGCGGGGCGAGTATGCCGGAAAGCACCATGTAGGCGGCCAGGCCCAGGCAAACCAGCACCACGAAACTGCGCAGATTGCCGCTGCCGAGCAGTACCAGGGCGCGGGCACCGCAGCCGTTGGCAAGTACCATGCCGTAACCGAACAGCAGGCCACCCAGGGGCAATGCAAGCCACGAGAAGGTGGGAACCGCGTACAGCGAAGCTGCCAGCGACACCTGGCTCGTTGCGGCCAGACCCTGACTGCCGAGCAGAGCCACGCCCATGGCCAGAGCGAAAGCTCTCAGTTTGCGCCAGTCGCTCAGCGTGGTGGCGTTGGCGAGTCCGCGCATCAGACAGAAACCGGAAAGCTGTCCTGTGGCGCCGAAGACTAGGCCGATCGCCAACCCCATCCAAACGACCAACTCGGTATGGCTCATGGTGCGCAGCTCCCAAATCGTGTTTGGCAAGTGGAAAGGGCCACCCGGAGGTGGCCCTTCAGCAAGCTCCACCGCGGTGGCCGAGCATTATAGCGTCTTGCCGCGGCAGAATTCAGGCCTGGGTGCCCCAGGTGTCCTGACAGATGGCGTTATACCAGCCGACGGCATATTCCGCTTCCAGCGCCCGGGTGGCGTCGGGGGCATCCATCGGGCTCACCCCGCCTGACCCCTCGACCTCGGCAATCACCCCATCTTGCACGCGATAGACGCCGGCCACGGAAATACCATATTCAGGGCCGACCAGGCTGTAGCAGGTGTTGGTCCAGTATGCCTCCGGGGCTGGCCGCGACTCGAGTGACGCAGCAATCGCCGCCGCTACGACCTTGGCTTGGGCGTTGGCACAGAAACCCGATTTGGGCATCGGCGCGGCGACGGTGGCATCGCCGATCACGTAGATGTCCTCGACCTGCTGCGACTCGAAGGTTTCCGGCTTGACCGGCACCCAGCCGGAATCGTCGGTGACGCCGGCCCGCTCGGCAATCCAGCCGGCTTTCTGCGGCGGGATGACGTTGAGCACATCGGCACGGTGCACGGTACCGAACTCCGTTTCCACTTCGAGACGCTCGGCGTCGACCCGGGTGACGCGGCCGTCGTTGGAAAGACCGACCCATTCGATACGGTCGCCGTAAAGCCGCTCCCAGCCCTCCATGAATAGCCCCTGCTTGGAGAAGTTGTCCTTGGCATCGAGGATCAGCACCTTCGATTTCGGCTTGTACTGTGATAGGTAGTTGGCCACCAGACTGGCGCGCTCGTAGGGGCCAGGCGGGCAGCGGAAGGGGTTGTCCGGAGCGACCATGACGAAGGTGCCGCCGTCGTCCATCGCTTTCAGCTGAGCGCGAAGTATTTCCGTCTGGCTGCCGGCCTTCCAGGCATGGGGCGCCTTTTCGGCTGCCGCCTCGTCGTAGCCTTCCAGCGCATTCCAGCGGATGTCGATGCCGGGAGAAAGTACCAGTCGGTCGTACTCCAGGTCGCTACCGGTGGAGAGACGTACCGTATGTGCCGTGGCATCGACGTCCTCGGCGGTGGCATGGATCACCCGCACGCCATAGCGGTCCTTCAACTCGTCGTAGCCGTGGGCGATGGCATCCATGCTGCGCAGACCGCCCAGGTGCAGGTTGCTGAAAGGGCAGGTGTAGAAGGTTTCGGCCGGCTCGACCAGGATGACCTCGATCGCCGGATTGGCGCGCTTGAGGTATTTGGCGGCGGTAGCCCCGCCGAAGCCGCCGCCTACTACCACGACCTTACCGGCGTTCTCGCCGCCGATGGCAAAGGGAGTGACGCCACCCACCAGTGGCAACAGTGAAGCGGCGCCAAGGCCTTTGATCAGCTGGCGACGGTTGATGCCGGAACGTTGGAGATGCTTAGTCATGGCGCGCCTCACTCCTGCGGTTCTTGTGCATTGTTCGAATCGTCTTTGTCAACCGGATCGATGGCGGCAAAATGACCAGCCAGGGCAGCGAGTTCTTCGTCGGTGAACCCTTTGGCAATGCGATCCATGATGGTGGTATCGCCCGGCTCGCCATGCTTGAACGCCAATAGGCGGGTTTCCAGCACCGCAGCGGGACGCCCGGCTATGGTCGGCACGCTGCCCACCAGACGGCCGTCGGTGCCGTGACAATTGGCGCAACCGCTCGCCATGAGAGCGACCTGCTCGGAAGAGAAGGTGGGTTCGGCAAGGCTCGGTGCAGCGACACCCGTGAGCAGCAGTGCGCCCATTACCGGCGCAACCGCCATGCGCAAGGACCGTTTCATCGTCGGGCTCCTGATAGCGTATTTTTTTGTGTCCTAACCAGTAGCTGCATGTTAATGGCTAATGCGGGACGCAAGAAGGAACACTTCGGCATTCCCTTATGACTGAATAAGCCAATAGATAAGGGACTTATTCCATGAAGAAATGACTGCTGCCTCATTCGCGGCAGACACACTCAGTAGTACAAGGTGCCATAAAAACCAGGTGGTGGGATTGCCCGTTGCGTTGACAACTTTGCTCAGCAGCCTTGTGCGCGGTCAACTACAGTAGAAGGCATGAAGACAATAAGATGTCATCCGGACCACCCGGCCGGAAAGACGCTCACTTGTCCCACCATGGCGACCAACGGGGTAGAACAATGAATGCAGCGACCAAATCCGCCGGCCAGTCTTCCGTTCCCAACGTCAAGATCACCATCAACCCGATTGGCATTGACAGGCCCAGAGCGTGGCTTGCCGCAGGCTTCGAGGATTTTCGCCGGGCCACGGCCGTCAGTCTTGCCTATGGCATGTTTTGGGTCGGCTTGAGTATTGCCGTCACCGCCGGGGCCATCGTTCTCGATCTTTGGCACTGGCTGTTGCCGCTGGTGGCAGGCTTCATGTTCCTGGGGCCGCTGGTGGCGGTTGGCTCCTATGGCATCAGTCGAGCCCTGGAGCACGGTCGCGAGCCTCACCTCGGTGACGCCTTTGGCGCCTGGCGCCCGCATGCGGGTCAGCTGGCAATGATGGGCGTCATGATGATGATCTTCTTTCTTGCCTGGATTCGTCTGGCCACGCTGCTGTTTGCCCTGTTCTTCGGCTTCGAGGCGCCGGGGCCGGCTGAGCTTTACGCATCGCTGTTGACCACGCCGGAAGGCCTCGGGCTGATCGTGGTGGGTAGCGCAATGGGGGCGGTGCTCGCCTTTGGTGCCTTTGCCATCAGTGTGGTGGCTATTCCTACTCTGATGGACCAGGACCTCACCTTCATGGAAGGGATAGAAGCGAGCGTGCGCACGGTGGCGCGTAACTTCAAGCCGATGCTGCTGTGGGCGGCCATTCTCACCGGCTGCGTTCTGATCGGCGTGTTGACGTTCTATATCGGCTTGGCATTGATCCTGCCAGTGCTTGGCCACGCCAGCTGGCATGCGTATGAGGATCTGGTGCGCTGTGAGCCGGTGGAAAAGATCCAGACCTGAGCCTCCACACCCGACAGGGGCAGTGTCCCCTGTCGGGTTTTTTGTCGTGTTTACTACCTGAACTTTTGTTGAGATTCGCGTAGGCTTGGCCGATACCACTGACTGGGACGGTCCACTATGCGTCGATCATGGCCAAGCTGCGCAATGACAACGGTTGCCCTGCTGCTTTCCAGCCTGCCCGCACTCGCCGAGCCGTTGCCGCCCCCTGAAGGTGAGGTATTGCTCAGAGTGACTGGCAATATCGAATACCCCAATGTCGACGGTGAGCTGCATCTCGACTACGAGCAGCTGATGTCCCTTTCACCCCGCGTCATCGAGACGACTACACCCTGGACGGAGGGGGTTGGACGCTTCGAGGGGCCACTGTTTCGTGCCGTACTCGAAGCGGCTGGAGCGGAAAGTGAGAGCGTGCGGGTCACATCCTTGAACGAATACGAAGTCGAGATCCCTCGCTCCGACGTCCAGGACTACGACGTGATACTCGCCATCAAGCGCGACGGCGCCCCCATTGCCGTGCGTGACTTGGGGCCTGTCTTCGTGCTCTATCCCTTCGACGAGCACCCTCAGTTGCTCAACGAAACCATCCGCCACCGCTCTGTCTGGCATGTCGGTGCCATTGATGTGCCGTGACTCTGGTGTTCATAGAGATTCGCTGGCGGAGAACTGACGCGTGCTGCGCTATCCGCTGCGTCTGAAGCTGGGGGCCGTGGCGGCTCTGCTTTTCTTCACCGCTGCCTTGGTGGTGGTCGGGTTGGCCGCCTGGCGCCAGGAAACGCTGCATCGCAGCGTGATTGGCGATGCAGCCTGGCACGCTTACAAGCTGGATCGCGACATCGTCCAGCTGCGCAGCGATCTGGCATTACAGGTCGGTACCGGCAGGTCGCTTCAGTCCCTTCGTTTGCGCTTCGAGCTGATCTACAGCCGTATCAACCTGCTTCACCGTGGCGACATCAGCCAGATATTGCAGCAGGTGCCCATGGCCAGCCGGCTGCTGCCCGACCTCGTTGTACTCATGGATGATATCGATGCCCTGCTCGCAGAGATCGACGATCTCGATCAGGGAGAACGCTGGGTCCTGTCCGATCGCCTGGAACGCGTCGGGGGGCTGACCGAGCATCTCATCATCGCCATCAATGGCCATCTTGCCGAATCCGCCATCCGCGACCGGGAAGCGCTGCAGACGCTGTATGCGCTGCTGCTGGCGCTGATCATGGCCATGAGCCTGGCCGCCTTGCTGGTCGTGGTGTTTCTGGTGCGCGAAGGGCGAGACAATGCCGAGGCGCGACGATCGCTGGAATCTCTAAGCCGTGAGCTGC
Organism: Halomonas sp.; assembly: GCF_020832045.1. GTDB lineage: Bacteria > Pseudomonadota > Gammaproteobacteria > Pseudomonadales > Halomonadaceae > Halomonas. Next base: position 20,640 of record NZ_JAFIFK010000086.1, on the reverse strand, counting down.
AGTCCACCGCGCAGCGAGCCGAGGCCGCCAGTAAGGCGAAATCGGAGTTTCTGGCTACTGTAAGTCACGAGATTCGCACGCCCCTCAATGGTGTCATCGGCATGAGCGATCTCATGCTGGATAGACCGCTCGATCCGAAATCGCGAGAGTACGCGCGCACCCTGCATGTCAGTGCGGCGCGCCTGCTGGATCTGATCAACGACATACTCGATTTCTCGAAAATCGAATCGGGCAAGCTGGAACTCGAACGGCGGCCGATTCGTCTGGCAACGCTTATCGGCGAAGCCTGCCGTCTATTTGAGCCGCACGCCCAACTCAAGGGGCTCAAGCTGACGAGCAAGATATCGTCGACTTTGCCGGAACATGTCCTCGGAGACCCGGCGCGGCTGCGCCAGGTGCTTTTGAACCTGCTCTCCAATGCCATCAAGTTTACCGAGCAGGGCGGGGTATGCGTGGAGGCTATGCCGGGCCGTCAGGGTGGGCTGAAGCTTGCGGTTCGCGATACCGGACCTGGGATCGAGGAAGAAAAGCAGGAGTGGCTGTTCGAGCCTTTTCGTCAGGCTGACGCTTCTACGGCGAGGCGCTATGGTGGCACCGGGCTGGGCCTGTCCATCAGTCGGCGTCTGACGGAAGCGATGGGCGGCAACATCGGTGTCGATAGCCGCCTCGGCCACGGCAGCTACTTCTGGGTCGAGTTGCCGCTGCAAGGCGTGACAGCTGACGTGCCTGAGAAAGCCACCTCTCAGCCTGAGCTGGAGCGGGAGGCGGAGCCCAGCGTAGGCGCGAAGGTGTTGTTGGTGGAAGACAATCCGGTGAACCAGCAGGTGGCGGTGGCCATGCTCGAACGTCATGGCTGCAGTGTCAGCGTGGCCGAGAGTGGTAAGAAAGCGCTGGATATGGCCGGCCGGGACACCTTCGATCTCATTTTCATGGATGTCCAGATGCCCGATATGGATGGCCTGGAAACGACTCAGCATCTCCGCGCGATGGCGGATTGGCGCACTACGGTGCCTATCATCGCGATGACGGCCGGCGGCCCGGGGGCCGAGCGCGAGCGCTGCCTGGCAGCGGGAATGACGGGTTATCTGGTCAAGCCGCTGCGACGCGCCGACCTGGCGGCGACGCTCAAGCTGGGCCTGGAGGGGCGAGCCCTGAGCGGTAGTAATCAAGTTGCGCCAACGGCAGAAATGCTCGATCAGGAAGTCCTCGTCGAGCTGCAGGAGTCGCTGGGCCTGGCAACGCTTGGCACCTTGTTCGCCGTACATCGTGAGCAATTACAACAACACGCAGTGAGCCTGAGCGAAGCGTTCGAGTGCGGCGATCTATCGGCCTTGGCGGACAGGGCGCATCGCGTCAAGGGCGAAACGGGAAGCCTCGGCGGGCGTAGATTGGCTGCTACGGCTCGTCGTCTGGAGCTTGCGGCACGCCACGAACAGCATGACGAAGTGGCTGTCGAGCTTAGAGTGCTGCAGGCCAGTATTCCCATCACCCTCGAGGCGCTGGAGGCTTGGCTCGACCTGCGGCAGGTGTGAATCCTTGAAGACCCTGGGCTGGGCTGATGCGGATGGTGCGTTGTTAAGTGCTCCGCTATCACCCTAAACTGGAATGAAACAACGGAGTTCCGCCATGGATCTACTCTGTGCCAAGCCTGCCGACCCGACCCTCACGGCTTCCGGACCGGTCGTGCGAACTGCCTACAGCGGACTTCAGGATCCTTCCGCGGCGGCGACAGAACTTGGCATATCGCTGAAGCATGCCGAACTGGGCTTTGTACTGTTTTTCTGCAGTGCCGAGTATCCGCTGGAAAGGCTAGGGCAAGCCATGACCGAAGTATTCGGTGATGTGGCGGTAGTTGGTTGCACGACCGCAGGCGAGATCACTCCCAAGGGTTACTGTCGAGGCTGCATCGTGGCGATCGGCTTCGACCGGCGCTATTTTTCCGTCGCCCACGCTCTCATCGATGACCTGGCAGGTTTCGACTTGATCCAGGCGCAGCGGCTCACCGGCAAGTTGCTCGAAGACTGTCGCCGAGAGGCGCCTGGCTGGGATGGTCGGCACTTCGTTATGACGCTGCTGGATGGGCTTTCCAGCTGTGAGGAGCAGGTGCTGGCCACGCTGGATACCGCCCTTGGCAGCATTCCCAGCTTTGGTGGGTCGGCCGGAGATGACAATCACCTGGCACATACCCATGTCTTCAGTAGCGGCGGTTTCCACAATGAATCGGCCGTCATAGTGATGTTTCAGACCTGCCTGCCTTTCGAAGTTTTTACCACGCATCACCTACAACCTCGCGAACACAAGCTGGTGGTGACGCATGCCGATCATGAGCGGCGCAGGGTGATGGAGCTGAATGCTGTGCCGGCTGCCGAAGAGTATGCCCGGCTCGTTGGCATGCCGCTGGCAGACCTTACTTCGGAAGTATTCGCTCGCTACCCGCTTGCCGTACGTATCGGTGAGCAGCACTACGTGCGCTCCATTCAGGGAGCGAACTCCGACGGCAGTCTCAGCTTCTACTGTGCCGTTGAAAACGGCATCGTGCTGACCGCCATGGAGGCCTCGCCGCTGCTGGAGCAGCTCGGGGACGTTCTTGCCGGGCTGCGTCAGCGCCAGGGCGAACCCGCTCTAATACTCGGTTGCGACTGCTTTCTTCGCCGGCTGGAGCTGGAGAGCCTTAATCAGGTTGAGAGCGCCTCCTGCCTACTAGGCCGTGCTGGCGTCATTGGCTTCAATACCTACGGGGAGCAGTACCATGGCATGCACCTCAACCAGACCTTCACTGGCGTTGCCATTGGATCTCGCCCATCCCTCTGAGCCCTTAGGAGGGGATGAAGACAGGTGCCTCGCTCTCGAAGAGGAGAATGCTCGGTTGCGGCGTATCTGTGCCGCCTTGATCGAGCGGGTAGAGGCCGGCGGTTCGTTGGGCGGGGCTCCTTATGCTGCATTCGAGCATACCGTCCTGCTCGCAGAGCAGGTGCGTGAACGCACCGAGACCTTGCAGCAGACGCTGCTCGAACTGCATAAGGCCAAGGCCGAAGCCGAAGCGGCCAATCACTCCAAGACACGTTTTTTGGCGGCGGTCAGTCATGACCTGTTGCAGCCGTTGAATGCGGCGCGACTTTTCACAAGCGCTCTCGAGGAGCATGACCTGCCTGCAACGTCGCGACGGCTGGTGGGCAATGTCGGCCGCTCGCTGAAGGATGTGGAAGCCTTGTTGGGAACGTTGGTGGATATATCGCGGCTGGACGCAGGTCTGCTGAAGCCAGACAAGGCGCCGTTCCGCGCGAGTGAGCTACTCGATGTCCTGGCCGAAGAGTATCGTCAGATGGCGTCGGCGCGGGGCCTCGAATTTCACTATGTGGCTTGCGATATCGTCATTGAGTCGGACTTGGCACTGCTGGCGCGAGTAGTACGCAACTTCCTTTCCAACGCGCTTCGCTATACCCCGCAGGGGCGTATCCTGCTCGGTTGCCGGCGGCGCCCTGAAGGGCTCGAAATCGCGGTGGTGGATACCGGGCCCGGCATCGAAACCGCTCAGCAAGAGGCGATATTTCTTGAATTTCGTCGGCTCGGTGCGGGTGCGGATGAGCATGATCGAGGTTTAGGACTTGGTCTGGCCATTGCAGACAGAATATCTGCCATGCTGGGACATGCGCTGCGACTGGCGTCGCGTCCCGGGCATGGCTCGGTCTTCTCCATAAGGGTCCCATATGCGACGACCTTGCCCGCTAGAGAGCGATACTCCGTAACAGAGGTTCACAAGGATTTGTCGAATCCGCTGGCGGGAGTGGCCGTCTGGGTCATCGATAACGATGCAGCGATACGTGAAGGAATGCTCGCCTTGCTGGAAGGGTGGGGCTGTCGAGTCATCACTGCAGCGTCGCTGAGAGAGCTCGATACAATGAAGCTTGCCGAACGTCCCGACGTGCTGCTGGTCGATTACCACCTAAGCGATGCTAGCGACACGGAGGATGGGCTGGAGGTGGCGGGTCGGTTACGCAAACACTATCCCGAGCTGCCGGTTGTGCTTATCACTGCCAATCATGATGCTGCTTTGAAAGGGCGGGCACGCCGGGCGGGGCTCGACTACCTGCTCAAGCCTCTCAAGCCCTTGCGTCTACGAATGCTACTGCTGCAGCGGCTCGCTTCGATCCCCAAGAATGAGTCGTGCGTTTGGCCGTGACAGGCAAGCAACTGAAACTCAATGTCGACTTAATGCGCGATGACTTGACGGTGGTCAAGCAAGGTGTGCTTGGGATTCTTTCGTTTGGAAAGGCCTTTCACCCTCACTACTATGTATTAAGTCTTTTCAGCGGTACTTGTTTGAAGCATGTGCAAGGGGAGAAAAAAATGAAAAAAAGCGTACTGGTAGCAGCCGTGACAGCCGCGTCTTTGGCCAGCGGTGCCTGGGCATTGGATTACGACGAGCTACGGGATCGTGCGAATCGCGTCATGGGTAGCGTTCAGGCAACCCCTGAAGAGGATATCGAGAATCCTATCGCCCAGCTCGGCCAAGCGCTGTTTTGGGATATGCGGCTCTCTTCGAATGGTGAAGTGGCCTGTGCAAGCTGCCACTTCCAGGAAAATTGGGGGTCCGACAGTCGCGATCGTTCGATCAATGCGCGTGGCGGGCGCACCATGCAATCCCAAACCGTCTTCCACTCGATGGAAACCCCAGGGCTGCGCTGGCTGGCGGATCGTGAGAGCGGGGCCGCTCAGGCCATGGGCTCGATTACAGGATCCATGGGTTTCGAACAGCGTAGCGACATCCTGCCAGTCCTCGAAGAACATGGCTACGAAGAGCTCTTCCAGGCGGCCTTCCCCAACGACCCCGAGCCCATATCGGTAGAGAACTATGGCGCGGCACTGGAATTCTATCAGGCTACGCTCCGCACTCCGGCACCCTTCGATGCATGGCTCGAAGGGGATGATGACGCATTGAGTGAGCTTGAAGTGAAGGGGCTCGATCGCTTCATGAACGTCGGCTGTGTGGGCTGCCACAGCGGCAATCTGGTAGGCGGAACCATGCTGCAGCGTTTCGGCGTGATGGAGAACTACTGGGAGCATACCGGCTCGCCGGAAATCATGTCGGGCCTGATGACGGTGACCGGCGAAGAGCGTGATCGTTTCTTCTTCCGCGTACCGTTGCTGCGCAACGTGGCGAAGACCGGACCCTATTTCCATGATGGCTCGGTCGACAACCTGCGTCGCGCGACTGCCGTCATGGCGCGGGTCCAGCTCGGCCAGGATCTGGACAGTGAAGCGTTGGATGAACTGGTGGCTTTCCAGGAAGCGCTGACAGGGGAAATCCCGGTCAATTTCCATGCGCCCGAGGGGGTTCCCTTCGAACTTCCGGAAGGTGTCAAAGTCGACTGATTCGGTGTGGTGATAGAGATGGGGCCGGACGCCTAGCGACCGGCCCCGTTATCTTGAATCTACCCAATAGTCCCCATCACACCCAAAACCCAGCTAGCCCCGATCCTCATCTTCTTGATAAGCCTTGAGCCCACCATCGAGATTGACGACCTTGTAACCCATTCTCTGCAGGGTATCGGCAGCCAGTGCCCCCCGATTCCCCCCGGCACAGTGGCAAACGATGGGCATCTGCTTATCGGGTACCACGTCGCTAATGTGCATCTCAAGAGTGCCGCGGCTGATATTTACTGCACCTTCGATATGTCCCTGCTCAAACTCTTCCCTATCGCGAACATCAAGCAAGAGGGAGCCTGAGGAGATCATCTCCCTGGCCTCTGCGGGAGAGACTTGCTTTATGCGTCGCTTGGCATCCTCGGCGAGCTTGAGAAACTCTTCGGAGTGTTTGGGCATGCTGGAATCCTCACCTAGGGAGACACGACAAGGGAAGGGTAACAACCCTTCCCTGTCAGTCAGTGTACCGGATATCAGCTCTCTGATTCGTCCTCAGGCTCGATCCGATACACACCGCCATCGCTCTCATCGGTGACTACGTAAAGCAGCCCATCCGGACCCTGGCGTACATCGCGGATGCGACCCAGCTCGTTTTCTAGCAAGATTTCTTGATGCGCCACGGATTCGCCGTCGAGCACGACCCGGTGCAACCGCTCGGCATAGAGTGCACCAATGAAGAGGTTACCTTGCCACGCGGGGAACTCATCGCCGATATAGAACGCCATCCCCGAGGGCGCCAGGGTGTCTTCCCACACATGTACAGGTGGCTTGACGCCTGGGGCCTCCTCACCGATACCGATGAACTCGTCGGTGTCGTACTCTCGGCCGAAGGAGACTTGGGGCCAGCCGTGATTGCTGCCGGCCTCGGCGACGTAGAGCTGTTCGCCGCCTCCCGAGGGCCCGTGATCGATGGCCCACAACGCCCCCGTCTCGGGATGCAGGGCCAGGCCTTGGTTGTTGCGGTGGCCGAAGGAGAAGATCTCGGGGCGCAGATTACCCGGTTCCATCTCTATGAAGGGGTTGCCCTCGAAAGCGCCGCCGTCCTCATGCAGGCGGATGATTGAGCCGCCCGGGTCGGTGAGGTCCTGGGATGGATAGCGGATGCCACGATCGCCAATGGAGAACATCACGCTGCCATCGCCGGGAAAGACGATGCGCGAACCGTAGTGACGGCCGGGTGCGGTGCGCGGCACTTGGGCGTAGATCGTTTCGAGGTCGGTCAATTCGCTGCCGTCGTCACTGAGCCGAGCGCGGGCCAGAGCGGTGCCGGTGCCGTATTCGTCGTCGCCCATTACTGAGTCGTCGTCGCCGGGGCTCGAGTAGGTAAGGTAGATCCAGCCGTTGTTGTCGTAATCGGGATGAACGGCGACGTCCAGCAGGCCGCCCTGATTCCCGCCTTCGGGGGCGCTGAGCTGGTCTTCGTCGGCATCGATCTTGGGCAGGTTGCCGACTTCGGTCACTTCGTCACCGTCTACCAGATAGAGCTGGCCGGGTCGTGCGGTGACCAGCATCCGCTCGTCTGGCAGCCAGGCTACGGCCCAAGGGTGCTCAATGCCGCCGACCACTTGGGTAACCCGCAGATTGACCTCTTCGGTTTCCACGCCAGAAGCGACTTCTTCATCAGTGACTTGAACGTCGGCGTGAGCGAGGCCGGCTGCGGAAAGACTGAGAGCGATGGCGAGGCTGAGTGGTGTGCGGGAAAAGCGAGTTTGGGGATTGGATCCGTACAGGTGCATATCGCTTGGCTCCTTGCTGGCGAGGAAAAGACTTGTCTGACACAGGAGCGCCAGGGCTTTTCCCAGCGTAGGAAAGCCTCATGGGTTCCTCAAGGTCACTTCAGCCGGATGGAGATGCCCAGTCGCTGGCTGCCACGATGGCCTGGACCCTACTGGTGACGGAGAGTTTACGCAGGATCGCCGAGACATGGGTCTTGACGGTGGTTTCCGCGATATTGAGCTCTCGGGCGATTCGCTTATTGGAGTGGCCACGCACCATCAAGGCCAGTACCTCGCGCTGTTTCTCGGTCAGCGAGCTGATATGGTCCGCAATAGCGGTGTCCTGCTGGCGTCGAGCAGAGGTGGTGGGCGGGCGACGCATGATGTCAGGGGGAAGATAAACCTGTCCTGCCAGGATATGGGTCAAAGCGTCGAGGAGGGCAGCACGGGGAGTGGACTTGGGAATGTAGCCCACCGCCCCCTGGCCGATGGCATCCAGTACGATGCGACGATCCTGCTCGGCGGAGATGATCGCCACGGGTAACTGAGGAAATGACTCACGTAGCTGGGCGAGCCCGGAGAGTCCTTCTGCGTCGGGTAGGTCGAGGTCAAGCAATAGCAGATCGATGTCGGGATGACGCCGTGCCTGATACAGGGCGCGGGACAGACTCTCGGCTTCCAGCAAGTGGCAGCCTGGCAGTCCTTCTCTAATGACGGCACCGATGGCTTCACGGAATAGCGGATGGTCGTCGGCTACCATGAGGGTATGTGTCGGGGGCATCGCTGGCCCTCTCTCCGTTCTCTCTCTCCTCCCAAGGGACGAGCCCGTCTCCTGCCACGGGAGTATGTCGCACTTTGCATTTCTGACCAACACTGGATATTGCACCTACTCATAACGATAACGTAAGGAGCAACGCCATGATCTACGCCAATCCCGGTCAGTCCGGTTCCGTCATCACCTTCGAACAGCGCTACGGCAACTATATCGGCGGGGAATTCGTACCGCCCGTCAACGGCCAATACTTCGACAACATCAGTCCTGTCAACGGCGAAGTGTTCTGCCAGATTCCCCGGTCCACCGCCGAGGACATCGAGAAGGCCCTGGACGCCGCCCATGCCGCCGCTCCCGCCTGGGGCAAGACCTCCGCCGCCGAGCGCAGCAATATCCTGCTGAAGATCGCCGATCGTATCGAGCAGAACCTGGAAATGCTGGCGGTGGCCGAAACCTGGGACAACGGCAAGGCAGTGCGCGAGACACTGAACGCCGACCTGCCGCTGGCCGTCGACCACTTTCGCTACTTCGCCGGCTGCATTCGTGCACAGGAGGGCACCGCAGCCGACATCGATGCCAATACCGTGGCCTATCATTTTCATGAGCCGCTGGGCGTAGTGGGGCAGATCATTCCGTGGAACTTTCCGCTGCTGATGGCGGTGTGGAAGCTGGCCCCCGCGCTGGCTGCCGGAAACTGCGTGGTGCTCAAGCCCGCCGAGCAGACGCCTGCTTCCGTGCTCGAATTGATGAAGCTGGTCGGAGACCTGCTGCCGCCGGGCGTGGTCAACGTGGTCAACGGCTATGGCGCCGAAGCGGGGCAGGCCCTGGCCACCAGCAAACGCATCGCCAAGATCGCCTTCACCGGCTCCACGCCGGTAGGCGCGCACATCCTCAAGTGTGCCGCCGACAACATCATTCCCTCCACCGTGGAACTGGGCGGCAAGTCCCCCAACATCTATTTCGCCGATATCATGAACGCCGAACCCGAGTTCATCGAAAAGGCTGCCGAAGGCCTGGTGCTGGCGTTCTTCAACCAGGGCGAAGTTTGCACCTGCCCGTCGCGGGCACTGATTCAGGAGAGCATGTACGACGAGTTCATGGCCAAGGTCATGGAGCGTGTGGGCAAGATCAAGCGTGGCAACCCGCTGGACACCGACGTTCAGGTCGGGGCACAGGCTTCCCAGGAGCAGTTCGACAAGATCATGTCCTATATGGACATTGCCCGCGAAGAGGGCGCTGAGTTCCTCACCGGCGGGAACAAGGAAAGCTTCGATCCCGCCTATGACAAGGGCTACTACATCCAGCCGACCTTGCTCAAGGGCAACAACAGCATGCGCGTGTTCCAGGAGGAGATCTTCGGCCCGGTGGTGGCGGTGACGACCTTCAAGGACGAAGAAGAGGCGCTGGCGATTGCCAACGACACCGAGTTCGGTCTCGGTGCCGGCGTGTGGAGCCGCGACATCAACGTCGCCTTCCGCATGGGTCGCGGTATCCAGGCCGGTCGTGTGTGGACCAACTGCTATCACCAGTACCCGGCGCATGCCGCCTTCGGTGGCTACAAGAAGTCCGGCGTCGGCCGTGAAACCCACAAGGTGGCCCTCGAGCACTACCAGCAGACCAAAAACCTGTTGGTCAGCTACGACATCAACCCGCTCGGTTTCTTCTGAACCATCATGTTCTGAACCACCATGCCGCCCGGCCTGCCCGGGCGGCAGTCGCGGAATATCCCGAGAGTGGTCAACCACTCCAGTCCCTGGCGATTTCGTTGGTTCCGTCGGGTGGCGTCGAGCTGCCCGCTACGACAGGAGAGCAAGGCAATGGACAAGACGATGAAAGCCGCCGTGGTGCGCAAGTTCGGCGAACCGCTGGCCATCGAAGAGGTCGAGGTGCCACGCCCCGGACCCGGAGAGGTGTTGGTCAAGGTGGCAGCTTCGGGCGTTTGCCATACCGACCTGCACGCCGCTCATGGCGACTGGCCGGTCAAGCCCAGCCCCCCCTTCATTCCCGGTCATGAAGGCGTTGGCCACGTGGCGGCCGTCGGCGTCGGCGTAAGACATTTGAAGGAGGGCGACCGCATCGGCGTACCCTGGTTGCACTCTGCCTGCGGCCATTGTGAACACTGCCTGGGTGGTTGGGAGACACTCTGCGAGTCGCAGCAGAATACCGGCTACTCGGTCAACGGTGGTTTTGCCGACTATACCCTTGCGGTGGCCGATTATGCCGGTCACCTGCCCGACAATGTCGGTTTCGTCGAGATCGCTCCGGTCCTGTGCGCTGGCGTAACCGTCTACAAGGGGCTGAAGGTGACCGACACCCGCCCCGGGCAGTGGGTGGTGATCTCCGGTATCGGCGGCCTTGGACACATGGCGGTGCAGTACGCCAAGGCCATGGGGCTCAACGTGGCCGCGGTGGATATCGATGACACCAAGCTGGCGTTGGCTGAGCGTCTCGGGGCCAGTGTCACCGTCAACGCTGCCAAGACCGATCCGGTGGCCTACCTGAAGAAGCAGATCGGCGGTGCTCATGGAGTACTAGTGACGGCAGTGTCGCCCAAGGCTTTCGAACAGGCCCAGGGCATGGTCCGCCGCGGTGGCACCATTTCGCTTAACGGCTTGCCGCCGGGTAATTTTCCCCTACCGATCTTCGAGACCGTACTCAACGGCATCACCGTGCGTGGCTCTATCGTCGGCACCCGCCAGGATCTGCAGGAGTCGCTCGACTTCGCCGGTGAGGGGAAGGTCAAGGCCACGGTGAGTACCGACCGACTGGAGAATATCAACGACGTTTTCCAGCGCATGATCGATGGCAAGATCGAGGGGCGCGTGGTTCTGGACATGGCAAGCTGAGGGTTGCTCTCTCGCCGCCAGCTATGGCGGCTTCAGGCGCGGCCAATGGCCGCGCTTTTTTTGTCGGGCACGCCTGGCAGGCATTAGGCAGTTTTCGTCAATTGGTCCGATACTGAGAGGTCAGGTGGCCACTCTTAAATGGATTTTGGCTTCATTGCCTTCAGGGAGAGAAAAATGGACGAGCGTGTTGTGATCGATTGTGTGGTCATCGGTGCCGGTCCCGCTGGCTTGGCCGCCGGCATCAATCTGAAGCGTTTCCTGCGTGATATTCGTATCATCGATGCGGGGGCTAGTCGTGCCGCCCTTATACCTTGCACCATGAACTACCCTGGCTTTGGCGAAGGCATCGGCGGACATGCCCTGTTGGAGCGGCTGCGAGCGCAACTCGAGGCCAACGGGGGACAAGTGGTTTCAGACAGAGTAGTGCGGTTGGAGCGCACCGATGATGGCCTTTTCAAAGTCGTGACCGAAACGGAAGCCATCCTGTCGCGCACGGTGCTGCTGGCCACTGGGGTGGTCGATGTCGAACCTGAGATCGAAGGGTTTCAGGAGGTAAAACAAGCAGGGCTGATTCGCTATTGTCCTATCTGCGATGGTTTTGAATTCACGCGAGAGCGCATCGGCATTATTGCCCGGGACGAACATGGTATCGATGAGGCGGTCTTCATCAAGCGTTTTAGTGCCGATCTGACGCTGATCGATATCGAAGAGGGAGCTTATCTGAACGACGCATCGAGGGATCGCCTGGCTCGCGAAGATATTACGCTGGTGCAGGGAAAGGTGAGCCGCATGTATTCCGATCCAAACCAGCGCATCCACTTGCATATGGCCGACGGCAGCAAGCATTCGTTCACTGCGCTGTATTGTTCACTGGGGACTGACGTGCGCAGTGAGCTGGGTACTAACTTGGGAGCGTTGAGGAATCCGGGAGGATACTTGGTTGTGAATCCGCATATGCAAACTGGCATCGAGGGGCTATATGCCGCGGGCGATATGACCAATCAGCTCAGCCAGATCACGGTGGCCACCGGACAGGCATCGATTGCTGCCACTGCCATCCATAACCGACTTCAGAATCGCTGAATATGGGGGAGCACGACGAAGTCGATCTCCATCAGGAGCGACTGCAGCAGGTGGCTGCCTTGCTCAGGGGCAGTGGTGCGCGACGTGTGCTGGACCTTGGCTGTGGCTCGGGGGGGCTGTTGCAGTATTTATTACGCGATCCCCAGTTCGAGCAGGTGGTGGGGCTTGAGCTCTCTGGAGAGCTCCTGGCGCAGGCCAAGATGCGCCTGGAGAAGCTTCCTGGGTCAGAACACGGGCGACTCGCTCTCATCTGTGGCTCTTACGCTGAGCCTCGTCCCACCCTTGCCGGTTTCTGTGCTGCCGCGATGGTCGAAACCGTCGAACATGTGCCGCCGGGTAAGCTTTCTCAGGTTGAGCGTGCCGTATTCGGAGTGTTACGTCCCGGCCGGCTCGTCTTGACCACACCCAATCATGACTACAACCCGCTGTTTGGTCTGGCCCGTGGTGAGTTCCGCGACCCTGATCACCGTTTCGAATGGACTCGAGACCGCTTTCGCGATTGGGCTCGCGGTGTTGCCTCTCGCAATGGCTATCGTGTCTCGCTATCTGGGATGGGGGAATGGCACCCGGACCTGGGCCAACCGAGTCATCTAGCCGTATTCGAACTGGCTTGACGAGGAGAGAGCAGAATGTGGTATCAGCAGGAGCTGCGCCTGGCCCCGCGTGCGCGGGGCTTCCATCTGATCACCGATGAGATAACCAGAGCGCTGGTAGAGCTGAGAGAGGTGAAGGTCGGCTTGCTGCATCTGCAGCTGCTACACACCTCAGCCTCGCTGACCCTGAACGAGAACGCCGATCCGGACGTTCGCCACGACCTCGATGCTTTTCTACGTGAGCGCATACCCGGAGACCTGCCTTATTTTCGCCACACCCTGGAGGGGCCCGACGACATGCCGGCCCACGTCTGCGCCAGCCTGCTCGGCACACAGCTCACCCTGGCGGTGCGCGACGGTCACCTCGCGCTGGGTACCTGGCAGGGCATCTGGCTCGGAGAGCATCGCAATCACGGCGGGGCGCGCCGGCTGATTGCAACGCTGCAGGGCGAGTAGCCGATCATTAGCTCACCGCGGCGGCGAGCCAGCGTTCGGCCAAGCGTCGGGCCTGGCGCGGATCGCGCACGACGGCCAGCTGGCCAGCCTGACGCTTGACGCCGGCGCGCTTGAGCTTTACCACCATGCGGGCTGGTATACCGATGAAGATCAGCCCTACCTGGCGCGCGCGCAGCTCCTCGACCAGCGACTCCAGGGCGACGATGGCCGTGGCGTCCAGGCTCGGTACATCGCGCATGTCGAGCATTACCACGCGCACCTCGGGGTCCACCACTCGCAGTGAGGAGATGGCTTTCTCCGCGGCGCCGAAGAACAGCGGGCCGTTGACGTCGTAGAGCGCCACCTGGCGGGGCAGGTCGCGGCTCTCCTCGTCGCTGCCGGGTTCGAGACGGCGGGCATGAGTGAGTTCGGCCATGCGGCGAATGAACAGCGCCGCGGCAAGACCGATGCCCACCGCCACCGCCAGCACCATGTCGAACACCACCGTGAGCAGAAAGCAGATCACCAGGATGGCGACGTCGCTGCCTGGCGCGCTCTTCAGGGTATGGATGAAATGGCGTGCCTCGCTCATGTTCCAGGCGATGATGAACAGCAGCGCAGCGAGTGCCGCCATCGGCACCAGCGCGAGCACGCCGGCCAGCGCCACCACCGCCAGCAGAACCACCAAGGCGTGGATGACCGCGGCCACCGGTGAGAAAGCGCCGCTGCGCACGTTGGTAGCCGTGCGCGCAAGCGCCGCGGTGGCGGTGATGCCGCCGAAGAAGGGGGCGGCAATATTGCCCAGTCCCTGACCGATCAGCTCGGCGTTGGGGTCGTGGCGGGTGCGGGTCAGGCCGTCGGCCACCACCGCGCAGAGAAGCGACTCGATGGCCGCCAGCATGGCGATGGCCAGGGCCGGGCCGAGCAATTCACGAATCAGAGCGAAATCCACCGTGAGCGGCGCGCCGTCCGCTCCCGGCAGGCGCCAGGGCAGTACCAAGCCTGGGGCAAAGGGCGGAATGCCGCTGCCGGTCTGGCCCAGGTGCTCCCAATGGAAACGCGAGGCGATGGTCTCGATCTCCACGCCCAGTGGTGCGATGGAGAGGGCGGCCAGCGTGCCCACCGCCAGCCCGACCAAAGGCGCAGGTACCGGCAGTTTCAGCCGCGGCCACAGGATGAGCGTGGCCAGCGTGATCAGGCCGATACCGAATTCGGCCGGCGCCAGTCCCGGCACGGCGCGCACGATGGCGGCCAGGTTGTGCAGGGTGCTGTCGCCCAGAGCGACGCCATCGAGTCCGAGGAAGTCGGGTAGCTGCAGCAGGGCGATGACCACGGCAATGCCGGCTGTGAAGCCGAGTATCACCGGGTAGGGCACGAACTGGATCAGGTTGCCCAGTCGCGCCAGCCCCAGTGCCACCAGGATCAGCCCCGCCATCAGCGTGGCGATCAGCAGCCCGCCAAGGCCATGGCTGGCGACGATGGGAAACAGGATCACCACGAAGGCGGCGGTGGGACCCGAGATATTGAACCGTGAGCCGCCGGTGAGCGCGATGATGGCTCCCGCCACGATGGCGGTATACAGGCCATGCTGAGGGGGGACGCCGGTGGCGATGGCCAGTGCCATGGAGAGCGGCACCGCGACGATACCGATGGTCAAGCCGGCGAGCAGGTCGCGCTTGAACTCGGCCAGGCCATAGCCTTCGTGCCAAGCCGCAAGCAGAGCGCTGCCGGGCAGGGGTGGCCGGTAGCGGGATTGAGGGCGTGAGCGGGCCATGGCGGTACCGAGTGATGGGCAGGTAACGGTAACGTTACTCCCGCATATTGCGTTGCCACAAGCCGGTCAACGTCTATGCCTCAAACAAAACGGCGACACCCGGAGGTGTCGCCGCCAATAGGTCAGGCGAGCCGATCAGGCCGGGCTGGCGTCAGCCGGAGGCTCTCCCACCGCACCCGGCATGGCCTGCACGTTGCCGCCTTGGCCGGCCAGGGTCAGGAAGTGCAGATGGCGCTCGTATTCAGAAAGCACGTCGGCGATCACCTGGCCGCGGGTGAAGCCGTTGAGATCCTTCTCCTGGCCGCCTTCGGCCAGATAGACGTCGAGCCGCACGTAGAAGTCGTCGTCCGCCGGCAGGAAGCTTGGCGTGCGCATACGGTGTGGGAAGACCTGGTAAACGAAGCTCGCCGCATTCTCCAGATCGACCTGCAGCGTCAGGCAGGGTAACGACTCACCTTCGAGCTGCTCCTCACTCACGTTGGCCTCCTGGCCGCGGCTCTCAAGCTCCTGAGCGAACTGCGTCAACGCCGGACGAATGGCATGCTCGATGGTGGCGGCAGCGCCCGCGCGGTTGGAAATGTCCAGGGCGCGGTCAAGTCGCTCGCGCCAGTCGCCACCCGGCGCGGTACCGGCGATACGCCTGCGCGCTTCGGCCTTGCTGCCTTCCAGCTTGAGCGCCTTATACATGCCCAGCATGATCGCGAAGATCACCAGCGAGAAGGGCAGGGCGGTGATCACCACTGCGCTCTGTAGCGCCGCCAGGCCGCCAGCCATCAGCAGGGCCACGGTAATCAGGCCGATCACTGCCGACCAGAAGATACGCAGCTTGATCGGGGCGTCATGGTTAACGTCGGAGAGAATCGAGGTGAAGTTCGCCAGTACCAGTGCCCCGGAGTCTGCCGAGGTGATGAAGAACACGATGCCCAGCACGGTAACCACGGCAGCAGTGATGCCTACCCAGGGATAGTGCTCAAGCAGCGTGTACATGGTGGTCTGAGGCGTGTTCAGCGCCTGCTCGCCCAGCTCGGCAACACCCTGGTTGGCCACTAGTTCGATACCGCTATTACCGAACACCGACATCCACACCATCATGAAAGCCAGAGGGATGAACAGGGCGCCAGCGACGAATTGGCGAATGGTGCGCCCGCGGGAGATGCGTGCCAGGAACAGACCGACGAACGGCGTCCAGGCGATCCACCAGCCCCAGAAGAAGATGGTCCACCACATCTTCCATTCATTGGCCTCGTCACCCGCGAAGGCGTACGTATTGAAGCTCATGGCAATGAAGCCGGAGAGGTAGTCGCCGGCGTTGTTCACCGCCATGTCGAGCAGCTGCAGAGTTTGTCCCTGAAACAGGACGAACAGCAATAGCGCCAGTGCCAGCAGCATGTTGAATTCCGACAGGCGACGAATCCCTTTCTCGACCCCGCTGACCACGGAAATGGTGGCGAGCACTACCACCAGCGCAATCAGGATTACCTGTACCGTGAGGCTCTCGGGCACGTCGAACATGTAGGCCAGGCCGTAGTTGAGCTGCATCACCCCGATGCCGAGACTGGTGGCGATCCCGAATACGGTGGAGATCACTGCGGTGATGTCCACCGCATTGCCGATGGGGCCGTGGATACGCTTGCCCAGCAGAGGATAGAGCGCGCTGCGAATGGCCAGCGGCAGGCGGTGTCGGTAGCTGAAGTAGGCCAGGGCCATGCCCATCAGTACGTAGAGCCCCCAGCCGGAAACCCCCCAGTGCAGATAGGTCTGTACCACGGCGGCGCGCATCGCCTCCTGGCTTTCGGGCGTCATTTCCGGCGGCGCCAAGTAGTGAGCCACCGGCTCGGCAACGCTGAAGAACAGCAGGTCGATACCGATTCCCGCGGCGAACAGCATCGCCGACCACGAGAGGGTCGAAAATTCCGGCCGCGAGTGATCCGGACCGAGGCGAATGCTGCCGAACCGCGACATGCCGATGGCAATCACGAAGACGAGATAGGCCACCACCGCCAGCATGTAATACCAACCGAAGGTTTCACTGACCCAGGCTAGGCCGGCATCGAAGAAAGCCCCGGCCTGCTCGGTGAAAGCCATGGTGAGGACGAGAAAGACCAGGATGCCGGCCACCGAGCCGTGGAAAACCACACCGTTGAGCCGGTCGCGCCGTTCGTTCGAGGGTAGGTTCTGCGCCATGCAGGCGAACTCCTGTGCGAGTGAATGAACCTTCCCGCCATTCCCTGCCGAGACGCGCTCTGGATTGTTCCTCACAATCGAAAGCACACCTGAATACTGCCCGATGGTTTCAGGCCTGACGACGCCTAGAACGGCATGATTTACTCCGATTCCGGAGTGGCTTGGGCGTCAGGACTGACGACGACATGGCGGAAAGCCGCTCTTATTTTGAATGAACGTTCAAATAAAATACGCGGTTTCCAGGGTCCCTTCAACCCTGCGTTTAACAGCAATCGAGAAAACGTTAACTGAAACGTGCAATCAACGTTGCGAGTTTCCTTGCTAGCGCTATACCTGATGTAACCGACTGCAAGCCAAGGAACGAAGCGTCAATGGCATTGCAAGGATGCTATCGGGATGACTGCCTGTTCGGCTATGCCGACTGAAGCAGCATAAATACAACGATAACGTTTCCGGAGTATCTGATGGCTCATGAAAACAAGACGCCCACGGCTCAGGCCGAAGGGCAAACCGCCAGCGCCAGCAAGTCTACCGATACCTCACGTCGCCGCTTTCTCACGGGCTCGGCCGTTGCCGTAGGGGCCGGTGCCGCAGCGGCAGTGGGCTTCCCCAGCATCGCTATTGCTCAGACCACTACACTGCGCTTCCAAAGCACCTGGCCCAACCAGGATATCTTCCATGAGTTTGCCGCCGACTACGTGCGCATCGTCAACGAGATGTCGGGTGGTCGGCTGCGCTTGAATCTGCTGCCTGCCGGTGCCGTGGTGGGTGCCCTCCAGCTCCAGGATGCCGTCATCTCCGGTGCGCTGGACGGCGGCCATGGCGTGACGGCCTATTGGTACGGCAAGCACAAGGCCTTCTCGTTGTTCGGTACGCCCCCGCCCTTCGGCTGGGATGCCCACCAGTTCCTCGCCTGGTTCTGGACGGGTGGCGGTATGGAGCTCTACAACGAGCTTCTCGGCATGTTGGAGCTGCCGCTGGTGGGCTACCAGACCGGCCCCATGCCGACCCAGGCACTGGGCTGGTTCAAGGAGCCAATCCGCAGCGCCGAGGACCTGCGCGGGCTCAAGTACAGGACGGTAGGACTGGCTGCCGATCTGATGCGTGAGTTCGGAGCGGCGGTGACCATCATGGGCGGTGGCGATATCGTGCCGGCCATGGATCGAGGCCTGCTCGATGGCGCCGAGTTCAATAACCCCTCCTCGGATCGTCTGCTGGGCTTCCCCGACGTCAGCAAGACCTGGATGCTGCGCAGCTACCACCAGGACTGCGAAGCCTTCGAGATCATTCTGAACAAGACCAAGCATGACAGCCTGCCTGAGGAGTTCCAGGCTATCCTGCAGTACGCCGCCAAGGCCGCCTCGTCGGAGATGTATTGGAAAGCCATGGAGCGTTATCCCCGAGATCTCAACGCCATGCGCGAGCAGCAGGGGGTGCAGACCTACATCACCCCCGACTCGGTGCTGCAGGCGCAGCTCGAGGCGTGGGACAAGGTGATCGAAAACGAATCACGTGACGAGTTCTTCAGGCGGGTGGTCGAACACCAGCGCGAATATTGCGAGCGTGTAGTGGGCTACCACCTGGAGCACACGACGCCCAAGGAGCCTGCTTACGTGCACTTCTACGGCAAGGCGCCCACCGATACCTCCACCCTCCTGTGAGCTACCGGGCCTGCGGGCCCGGATCTCATGCTGTCCCGGAGCAGGATGCCGCCGGGTTTCGTGTGCCGTCCTGTACCACCCCGGTGGGTGGTGCAGGGAGGGAGAGGTGACCATGCGTTTCGTATTCCTTATCGACCACATCAGCACCTGGGTGGGCAAGACCTTCGCCTGGGCGATCCTGATCCTGACGCTCGTGGTGAGCTACGAAGTCTTCATGCGCTATGTCATGGGAGCGCCAACCACCTGGGCCTATGACACCAGCTACATGCTCTACGGCACGCTGTTCATGATGAGCGGCGCCTATGCATTGGCGCACAACGCCCACGTCCGAGCAGACGTGGTGTCGCGCTACTTTCCCCTTCGCGTCCAGGCCGGATTGGAACTGCTGCTCTACTTGCTGTTCTTCTATCCGGGCATCTTCGCCCTGCTGTTCTACGGCTGGGATTTCTTTGCCATCTCCTTCCGCCAGAACGAACACAGCTCCTATACCCCAGGCGGCCCTCCCATATGGCCCTACAAGTTCGTGATCCCCGCTTGTGCGGCTCTGCTGGCCCTGCAAGGCCTGGCCGAGGTGTTGCGCTGCGTGATGTGCCTGCGGCAGGGCTACTGGCCGCGCCGGCTGGGTGACGTCGAAGAGATCGCTATTCCGATCAACAAGGAGGCGGAAATCAAGGCCGCCCAGGAGCAGTCAGGGGAGCCCCGCCAATGAGCGAGCCGGAAATCGGTATCATGATGCTGGGCATGCTGATCGTGCTGATCATGCTCGGCTTTCCCATCGCCTTTACGCTGATTGCCATGGGCATTGGCTTCGGTTATTTCGCCATTGGCGACATCATCTTCTCGCTGCTGGTGCAGCGCGCCTACGGGGTTATGTCCAACGACGTGCTCATTGCCGTGCCGCTGTTTCTTTTCATGGGCTACATGGTGGAACGGGCCAATATTCTGGATCGCCTGTTCAGCAGTCTGCAGCTGGCAGCGCGAGGCATGCCGGCATCGCTGGCAGTCGCGAGCCTGATCACCTGTGCCCTGTTCGCCACCGCCACCGGAATTGTCGGTGCCGTGGTGACGCTGATGGGGCTGCTGGCACTTCCCGCCATGCTCAATGCCGGCTACGACAAGCGGCTATCGAGCGGAGTGATCTGTGCCGGGGGGTGCCTGGGCATTCTGATACCCCCCAGCATCATGCTGATCCTCTATGGGGCAATGGCCGGGGTGTCGGTGGTGCGCCTGTATGCTGCGGCCTTGATCCCGGGCCTGCTGCTGGCCGGGCTCTATATCCTTTATGTGATGGGCCGGGCGATGATCAACCCCAAGGTGGCGCCCAAGCTATCGGCGGAGAAGCTCAACGTGCCGCTCGGTCAAGTCTATTGGGGGTTGCTGACGTCGTTCGTGCCGCTTTTCGTGCTGATCATGTCGGTGCTCGGCGCCATCCTCTTCGGCCTGGCCACGCCCCATGAGGCTGCCGGCATCGGCGCGCTGGGTGCCATTCTGCTGGCGGCGGCCTACCGGCAACTGACGCTGGCACGGCTGCGCGAGGCGGTGTTTCTCACCGCCCGTACCAGCGCCATGGTGTGCTGGCTGTTCGTCGGCTCGTGGATTTTCTCCTCGGTGTTCTCGCTGCTCGACGGTCACGCGCTGATCGAACACTGGATCAGCGGCCTGTCGCTGACGCCGCTGCAGTTCCTGCTGCTGGCCCAACTGATGATCTTCATTCTCGGCTGGCCGCTGGAGTGGACCGAGATCATCATCATCTTCGTGCCGATCTTCCTGCCGCTGCTGCACATGTTCGGCATCGATCCGCTGTTCTTCGGCGTGCTGGTGGCCCTCAACATCCAGACGTCTTTCCTGACGCCGCCCATGGCGATGTCGGCCTTCTACCTGAAGGGTATCTCGCCCAAGGGCATCGAGCTCAACGATATCTTCATCGGCATCGCACCCTTCCTGCTGCTGGTGTTCGTGGCGATGACCATCCTCTATCTGGTACCGGGTATCGTGTTCTGGCTGCCGGGGGTGCTCTACAACTGATCGCTTGGAGCGCGGCGACACCAAGACGCAGCGGGGCCCGCGCCATTCCCGGCCCCCGCGGTTATAGAGAAACCAAATGGGGGGGATTTGCCCCGTGCAAATTAACACTGATGGGTGTTGGCCATGTT
>NZ_JAFIFK010000085.1 GCF_020832045.1 Halomonas sp. | reverse complement strand
GAACGATGGCATTCATAACGGCTCTTGGGCTGGAGAATCGGACCTAAGGGGAAGGTACAGGCCAACGAAAGCCCCGACTTTACGGGTCGGGGCAGCGTATCTTACCTCAGCTTGGCGGCCGGGTCAGTGGCTCGGCAGCAGCTCCACCGGTACCAGCGTATTGAGCACCCGCGAGGCGAGCAGGCGGGTGGCGCTCTCGATGTCGGGACCGAAGAAGCGGTCGCGATCGTAGTAGTCGACCTGGCCGCGCAGTGCCTGCCTGGCCTGCTCCAGGCGTGACGTGCTGGTCAGGCGATGGCCGCTGCCGTCGACACGGAAGTCGAGCCCCTGGCAGGCCGCCAGCCATTCGATGGCCAGGATGCCGCGCACGTTGTCGGCCATCTCCCACAGTCGCTTGCCGGCTGCCGGGGCCATGGAGACATGGTCTTCCTGATTGGCCGAGGTGGGCAGGCTGTCGACGCTGTGGGGGTGGGCCAGGGCCTTGTTCTCGCTGGCTAGCGCCGCCGCGGTGACCTGGGCGATCATGAAGCCGGAGTTGACGCCGCCGTTCTGCACCAGGAAGGGTGGCAGCTGCGACATATGGGTGTCCATCATCAGCGAGACGCGACGCTCGGTCAGCGAGCCGATCTCGGCGATGGCCAGGGCCAGGTTGTCGGCGGCCATGGCGACCGGCTCGGCGTGGAAGTTGCCACCGGAGAGAATGTCACCCTCGTCGCTGAACACCAGCGGGTTGTCGGAAACTGCATTCACCTCGACGCCCAGTACCTCGGCGGCCTGGCGGATCTGAGTCAGCACTGCGCCCATCACCTGGGGTTGGCAGCGCAGCGAGTAGGGGTCCTGTACCTTGTCGCAGTCGGCGTGGGAGTCGCTGATATCGCTGCGCTCGCCCAGCAGGTGGCGATAGGCCGCAGCGGCATCGATCTGACCGCGCTGGCCCCGGGCATCGTGGATGCGGGCATCGAAGGGCGAGCGGGAGCTCAGCGTGGCTTCCACCGTGAGCGCACCGCACACCGTGGCGGCGGCAAACAGGTCCTCGGCCTCGAACAGTCCTTTTAGCGCATAGGCGGTCGAGACTTGGGTGCCGTTGAGCAGGGCCAGGCCCTCCTTGGGGGCGAGCCGGAGCGGCGCGAGCCCGGCGATGGCCAGTGCTTCCCGCGCTTCTACCCACTCACCGCAATGTCGCGCCTTGCCTTCTCCGAGCAGCACCACGCTCATGTGCGCAAGGGGCGCCAGGTCGCCGGAAGCACCGACGGAGCCCTTGAGCGGGATGTGGGGGTAGACCTCGGCGTTGACCAGGGCGAGCAGGGCATCGAGCACCTCGCGGCGGATGCCGGAGAAGCCACGGGCCAGGCTGTTGACCTTGAGCACCATGATTAGCCGCACCAGGGCGTCTTCCATGGGCGCGCCCACCCCGGTGGCATGGGAGAGCACCAGCGAGCGCTGCAGCTCTTCCAGGTTGTCGTGGTCGATGCGGGTCTGCGCCAGCAGGCCGAAGCCGGTGTTGATGCCGTAGACGGTGCGGTCCTCGGCGACGACGCGATTGACGCAGTCGACGCTGCGCTGGATGGCGGCATCGGCATTGTCGGGCAGCGTCACGCGCAGCGGCGCCTCGAAGACCTGGCGCGCCTGGGCCAGGGTCATCTTGCCGGGTTGGATGTCGAGATGGTTCATATTGGATTCCTGTCGGCCTCTTGACCTTGATGCTTACCTCAGCAGGGCGGAGCTATGCCGCGACAGGCCTGCGAGGAGGCGCTGTGAACCCATCCCTGGGCGCTACCGATTCCATCCCTGGAATCGGACCTCCTCTTCGGCTTGCCCCGGCCGCTCCTTGCGCTACCGGGCAGCGTGGTTATGTCGTGATAACGGAGGCGCTTACTTGTCGAGCATCGGCAGATCCAAGCCATTTTCCCGGGCGCACTGCTTGGCGATATCGTACCCGGCATCGGCATGGCGCATCACCCCGGTGGCCGGGTCGTTGCGCAGCACCCGGCCAAGGCGGGCGTGGGCGTCATCGGTGCCGTCGGCGACGATCACCACCCCTGCGTGCTGGGAGAAGCCCATGCCCACGCCGCCGCCGTGATGCAGCGAGACCCAGGTAGCGCCGCCGGCGGTGTTGAGCAGGGCGTTGAGCAGCGGCCAGTCGGAGACGGCGTCGGAGCCGTCCATCATGGCCTCGGTCTCGCGGTTGGGGCTCGCCACCGAGCCGGAGTCCAGATGGTCGCGGCCGATGACCACGGGAGCCTTGAGCTCGCCGTTCTTCACCATCTCGTTGAAGGCCTGGCCAAGACGGGCGCGGTCCTTCAGGCCGACCCAGCAGATGCGGGCCGGCAGCCCTTGGAAGCTAATGCGCTCACGGGCCATGTCGAGCCAGCGGTGCAGGTGCGGATCGTCGGGGATCAGCTCCTTGACCTTGGCATCGGTCTTGTAGATGTCCTCCGGGTCGCCGGAGAGCGCCGCCCAGCGGAAGGGGCCGATGCCCTGGCAGAATAGTGGGCGGATGTAGGCCGGTACGAAGCCGGGGAAGTCGAAGGCGTTGGCCACCCCCTCTTCCTTGGCCATCTGGCGAATGTTGTTGCCGTAGTCGAAGGTGGGCACGCCCATCTGCTGGAAGTCGAGCATGGCCTGTACGTGCACCGCCGTGGACTGCTTGGCGGCCTTGACCACCGCTTCCGGATCGGACTTGCCCCTTGCCACATAGTCGTCCCAGTCCCAACCGGAAGGCAGATAGCCGTGCAGGGGGTCGTGGGCGCTGGTCTGGTCGGTGACCATGTCGGGCTTGACGCCGCGCTTGACCAGCTCCGGCAGCACGTCGGCAGCGTTGGCGCACAGGCCGATGGAGACCGCCTTGCCCTCGGCGGTGTAACGCTCGATGCGCGCCAGGGCGTCGTCGAGGTCGTCGGCCTGCTCGTCCAGGTAGCGGGTGCGCAGGCGGAAGTCGATGCGCGACTGCTGGCATTCGATGTTGAGCGAGCAGGCGCCGGCCAGGCTTGCCGCCAGCGGCTGGGCGCCGCCCATGCCGCCGAGCCCGGCGGTGAGAATCCAGCGGCCGGTGAGTTTGCCGTCGTAGTGCTGGCGCCCGGCCTCGACGAAGGTTTCATAGGTGCCCTGGACGATGCCCTGGGAGCCGATGTAGATCCAGCTGCCGGCGGTCATCTGGCCGTACATCATCAAACCCTTGCGATCCAGTTCGTTGAAGTGCTCCCAGTTGGCCCAGGCCGGGACCAGGTTGGAGTTGGCCAGCAGCACCCGCGGGGCGTCCTTATGGGTCTCGAATACGCCCACCGGCTTGCCCGACTGAACCAGCAGCGTCTGATTGTCCTCAAGGCGCCTGAGAGTGTCGACGATGGCGTCGAAGCACTGCCAGTCGCGGGCGGCACGGCCGATACCGCCGTAAACCACCAGGTCCTCGGGACGCTCGGCCACGTCCGGGTGCAGGTTGTTCATCAGCATGCGCAGCGGCGCTTCGGTGAGCCAGCTCTTGCAGCTGAGTTCGGTCCCGGTGGGCGCGGAAATTTGTCGGCTGGCGTCGTGACGGGGATCGGCAGGGGCGGTATGGCTGTTCATCGTAGTGTCTCTCTAAGTGATAGCGTAAGTCGTTATGTATTGGGTTCTGAATGGCGTCGGGTTCAGGAATCCAGCGTCAGCCGGTGGATCAGGCGTGCCGCAGCCTTGGCGGTGCGGCCGTCGATATCGAAGCTCGGGTT
>NZ_JAFIFK010000079.1 GCF_020832045.1 Halomonas sp. | reverse complement strand
TTCCCCTCGAGGACGCAGGTGATCGATTGCCTGCACTCGCCTGGTGCATGGGGACAAGGCGTGCCGGCAGTCGCCTTGACTAAAGCGAGCCGTGTGCCATTTCTTGTGAAATACGTATTAGTCCTTTTCGCTCAATTATTTGGGGCTGCAGCTTCGATGCCGGCCAGCGGCTCGGCGGAAGGACGAAATCTCGTCAAAGACGATATCTCGTTGCCGCTGAAGCGAAATTTCGTCACTGGTACGTGACTTGTATGGGATGAGAAGACTTTCTGTCGGAGCCTAGCGATGTCTCTCTCCCGTATGGCGGACGTATCCGCCTTCGAACACGCCCCTATTGCCCTGCTCTTGGCCGACCCACGCGCCGACAGGCTGCTGGCAGCCAATGACGAGGCTTGTCGCCTGCTGGGCGCAAACTACGAGCGACTGGCTGCACGGCCTTTCAGCCATTGCCTGGGACCTTCGTTACCGCTCTGGGTGGCGTTCAGTGACGAAGCCATGGAGCGCTCGCCGGCCTGGTCCGACGACCTGCTGTTGCTCGATACGCGGCGCGTGCCTCACCGGGTGGAAGTGTATGGTCAGGCGCTGGATGACCAACGCCTGCTGTTTGGGGTGATCGATCTCGACAAGGCCGAACAGCGCCGGGCGCGGGCCGATTTGTGGCGCCGACATAGGCGCGGGCATGTGGGCTGGGAGCGGGTTGAGCAGGTGTTCGAGCGTATCGAGCGGCAGAATCAGCTGATTCTGGGGGCTGCAGGGGAGGGAATCTACGGCCTCGATGCCGAGGGCAGGACCACCTTCGTCAACCCCGCCGCCGAACGTATCCTGGGTTGGAGCAGCGCGGATATCGTGGGCCACGACGCCCACCAGATGTTTCACCACACTCACGCCGACGGCAGCCATTTCCCGGTTCAGCAGTGTCCCATCCACGCCTCGTTCAGTGACGGCCAGGTGCATCGCGTCGACAACGAGGTGTTCTGGCACAAGAACGGTGAGGCGATCCCGGTCGAATACACCAGCACCCCCATCTTCGAGACCGGGCGGCTGGTGGGCGCCGTGGTGCTGTTTCGCGACATTCGCGAACGTAAACTCGCCGAGCAGCAGTTGCGCGATGCCTTGGCCGAGGTGGAGTCGCTCAAGCTGCGCCTGGAACTCGAGAACCAGTATCTCCAGGAAGAGATCACCGCCGAGATCAATCATCGTGAGATCGTTGGCGAGAGTCCGGCAGTGGCGCATCTGGTGCGACAGATCGCACTGGTGGCGCCAACCGATGCCAACGTGCTGGTTACCGGCGAATCCGGCACCGGCAAGGAGCTGATCGCCCGGGCCATTCATGCTGGCAGCGTACGCAGCGACCGGCCGTTGATTCGGGTCAACTGTGCAGCGATCCCTCGCGACCTGTTCGAGAGTGAGTTCTTCGGCCATGTAAAGGGGGCTTTCACCGGGGCAGTGAGCGACCGGCCAGGGCGCTTCGAGCTGGCCGACGGGGGTACGCTGTTTCTCGACGAGGTAGGCGAGATTCCACTGGAGCTGCAGAGCAAGCTGTTGCGAGTGCTCCAGGATCAGCAATTCGAGCGCGTCGGTGACGACCGTACCCGGGAGGTGAACGTTCGCGTCATCGCGGCGACCAATCGTGAGCTGGGCGAAATGATCGCAGCTGGCCAGTTCCGTGAGGACCTCTATTTCCGTCTCAACGTCTTCCCCATCACGTCGGTCCCCCTGCGTGAACGTATCGTCGACGTGCCGCTGCTGGCCAGCCATTTCCTGCGCCGGGCCTGCCAGAAATTCAATAAGCCCGGCATGCGCATACCACCGGGTCAGATGGAAGCACTCAAGCATTACACCTGGCCGGGTAACATTCGGGAGCTGGAAAACGTCATTGAGCGCCAGGTCATCGTTGCCCAGCGTCGCGATCTTACCTTCGACGAACTGTTCAAGTTGGCGGAGCAGGGGGCTCTTGGAGCGCCGAGCTCGTCCGGTCCGACGTTGCATCAGGCCCCAGGTAAGCCGCCGGCGCCGTTAACCGAACACGAAATGACTCAGCATCAGCGAACCAATGCCGTGGCGGCGCTGCGCGTCTGCGGCGGCAAGGTGTCGGGAGCGGGAGGTGCGGCGGAGTTGCTGGGCCTGCGACCGACGACCCTACGTTCGCGGCTCAAAGCATGGGGTATCGAGTCACGCGATTACCGCACCTAGCCCTGTGCGGCAGCGCGCTTATACTGGAGGCCTTGGCGGGTGGTAAGCAGAGGTTGGCGCATGGAGAGCACGGCTATGCATGATGCGAACAAGTGGCGCGGCCGTCAGGTGGCGCTGTTGCTGGGTTGGCTAGCATTCGGCGTGCCTGCTTGGGCCACGACGGGTGAAATCCTACATTCGAGCAGTGCGATTGCCTTTCAGCCCGTACTGCATCCCGTAGACTGGCATCGCCAGCACTGGCATCAGCGTCGCCGGGTCGATCCTTCGTTCAGCGTCGAACTACCCTGGATACTTTTCGACCCTCACTTTCGCTGGGATCATGCTCCACGACCGGCTGGACCGGCGCAGCCCGAGGTCATCAGGCTGCAGGAGCGTGGTGCACTGTGGCGTGACGATGTCAGAGGCACGGGCGGTGGTGAACGTCTCGAGATTCACCCCGAGGGGCGAATTCTGCGCAGCCGACCGCGATCCGACTGATCGACTTCACCCAGGTCCCCTGAAGGTCATTCAGTTGGAGCCTTTGAGACGAGTGCCTCGCCTCGCCCAGTCGATCAGGCGTTGCCACCAGCCACCAGCGGTGTGCTCTGGGGGGTGGCGGTGGCGCTGCCGGTGGGGGCGGGTGAGAAAAGCGGCGATGGGCGCCACCTGGCTGATGCGATCGAGCATCGGGGCATGGCCGCAGCCCGGGACTTCCAGGGTGACGAGACCGGGCTGTGCTTCAGCCATGCTAAGGACACTCTCTGCATCGAGCAAAGGCGATTCGGCTCCCCTTATCACCATTAGCGGGCATTTGATCGCTCGCCAGTCGGCCCAGGTGTCGCGGGGCGTGTCGTGGATGAATTGCTCGGCGATGCGTGGATCGTAATGGTAGGTCCAGCTGCCGTCGGGCAGTCGGCGTGCGCTGTCCAGCGCCAGCCGCCGCCATGCCGCCTCGCTCTCGATCCCGAAGCCGGCATAGTGTTCGGTCAGTTCCGCCTGAAGCTGGGCGAAGGTGGTGAAACGATGCGGCCTGCCGAAATAGAGTGCCAGCTGTGTCAGGCCTTGAGGGTTCAATTCGGGACCGACGTCGTTGAGCACCAGACGTTCGATGCGATGCGCGCTCCCGGCTTCGGCGGCCAGCAGCATCCCCAACAATCCCCCCATTGAGGTGCCGACCCACGGCACTGTCTCCAGCTCGAAGTGATCCAGCACGGCCAGGGCAGCTTTCTTGTAGCTGCGATAGAGGTAGTCTTGAGGCGGAATGGGCGACCAGCTCGAAAGCCCGCGTCCCGGCGTGTCCGGCGCCAGCACACGCCACTCGGGTCCGAGCGCACGGGCGAAGCTTTCGAAGTCGCCACCGTGGCGTGCCAGGCCATGCCAGGCGACCACGGTTCTTGGTGCGTCGGGGTGCCAGATACGCACGGCTATCTCCATGCCACCCAGCGGAACCAGTTCCAGTGCATCCATGTATGTCTCCGTCATTACGTCTATGCTGCTATGCAGCATAGTCTGTTTTTTCTGCTTCCGCTCGACTCATGGGAGGCACGGGAAACCAGGCGCAAGGCTAGTATACATACATCGTTGTAGCTATAATCCGTCGCAAGCTAATCACCTGCCCTGCGACCCCCTGCCCTTGGGCGAGTTGCCCCATGACGTACCACGACATTCAGCGGAGACCCAATATGCATCTGTCACTTCCGGGAGCGCGCCTTCCCGTGAAATGGATTCTGGCTGTCGGCCTCATGGTCTCTCTGCTGGCGGGCTGCGAGCAGAATGGAAATGGCGGGGCCCCCGCTGGGGCCGGGGGCCGTCCGCCGCCCACGGTGTATGTCATGAACGTCGAGCCGCGCTCGGTCGACGTGGTGGAGGAGTACGCTGCTCGCGTACGTGGCTCTCGTGAAGTGGAAGTGCGAGCCCGGGTGCAGGGCATCTTGCAGGAGCGCCTGTACACCGAAGGCCAGGTCGTCGAGGCGGGGCAGCCCCTGTTTCGCATCGACCGCGACTCCTATGACATCGAACTCAAGCGGGCTCAGGCCGAGCTGGCCAATGCTCAGGCCGAGCTGAACCAGGCGCAGCGCGAATGGCGGCGTATTTCGACCCTTTTCCAGCAGAATGCCGTCAGTGAACGTGAGCGAGACTCGGCGCTCTCCGGCCGAGAGCTGGCCGAAGCGCGTTACGCCCTGGCTGAGGCCGGGGTGGCCAATGCCGAACTCAATCTCGACTATACCGAAGTGCGAGCGCCGCTGGGTGGCATGACCGGATTGGAGAGTTTTCCCGAGGGCAGCCTTATCGAACGCGGCACATTGCTGACCACCGTGACCCAGCAGGACCCGATACACGTGCGCTTCTCCCTGCCCGAGGGCGACGCCTCCCTGCAGCGTACGGCGCGACGTGCCATGGCCACCAACGGGGAAGCGGTGCAGCGCGAGGCGTTGCTGACGCTGCCCGACGGTAGCGAATACGACGAGGTGGGTATCGTCGACTTCACCGACAGCACCATCGACCCGCGTACCGGCAGCGTTTCCGCGCGCGCCGTATTCCCCAACCCCGACGGCGATGTGGTGCCGGGCCAGTTCGTACGCATCCAGCTCCTGGTGCAGACCCTGGAGGACGTTTTCCTGATTCCTCAGGAAGCGGTCGGTCAGGGCCAGGCAGGTGCGCGGGTTTTCGTGGTGGTCGATGACGTCGCCGAGGCGCGCACGGTGGAGCTCGGGCCTATTGTTGGTGGCGAACAGGTGGTGCTCTCCGGCCTCGAAGCCGGGGATCGCCTGGTGGTCAATGGACAAGTGGCGCTGCAGGATGGCATGCCGGTGAGCGTCAACGAGGTCGAGAGCCACGAGGAGGCGCTGCAGGACGCTGAAGACGAAGCCGCTGCCGCCGAGGCGGAAGCCGAAGCCGAAGCTGCCCAGTCCGGCGAGGAGGCGTAATGCTCAGGTTCTTCATCGACCGGCCGATCTTTGCCTCGGTCATCTCCTTGGTCATCATGCTGGCAGGGCTGGCGGCACTGCGGGCGCTGCCGGTAGAGCAGTATCCCGATGTGGTGCCGCCCCAGGTCGTGGTACAGGCTGCTTATCCCGGTGCCAGCGCCGAAGTGCTGGCCGAGGCGGTGGCAGCCCCGCTGGAGCAGGAGATCAACGGCGTCGACAACATGCTCTACATGGAGTCGAGCGCCACCGACGCCGGGAGCCTGCAGATCACCGTCTCCTTCGAGATGGGGACCGACCCCGACCAGGCGGCGATCAACGTCAACAATCGGGTACAGGCGGCTACTGCCCGCCTGCCTCAGCAGGTGCGCAACCAGGGGGTAAGGGTCGAGGCGCGCTCCACCAATATTCTGATGGTGCCGGTGATGTACTCGCCGGACGGCAGCCAGGACCCGCTTTTCATCTCCAACTACGCACTGCTGAACGTACTCGACGAGCTGGTGCGGATCCCGGGGGTGGGCGACGCCTCGCTGTTCGGCGCCCAGGACTACTCGATGCGCATCTGGCTGTCGCCGGATAAGCTGGCCCAATACGACCTGACACCGTCCGAGGTGGCCGCGGCCATACGCGAACAGAATGCCCAGTTTGCCGCCGGCCGACTGGGGGCGGAGCCGGCACCCGACGATCAGGCATTCACCTTCACCGTCACCACCCGCGGCCAGCTGTCCGATCCCGAGGAGTTCGAGCGCATCATCCTGCGGGCCGACGAGCAGGGCGGCACACTGCGCCTTGGCGACGTGGCACGAGCCGAACTGGGCGCACAGAATTATGCCTTCACCGCTACCTACAACGGCCAGGCGGCGGTGCCCATGGGGGTCTATCTGCAGCCTGGGGCCAACGCCCTGGAAACTGCCGATGCGGTGCGCGCAGCTCTCGATGAGGTGGCCGCACGCTTCCCTGAAGGGGTGGCCTACACCGTCCCCTACGACACCACTGAATTCGTCGAGATCTCCATTCGTGAGGTATTCGTTACCCTGCTGATAGCGGTGGGCTTGGTGGTACTGGTCACCTTTATGTTCCTGCAGCACCTGAGGGCTACCCTGATCCCGGTGGTAGCCATTCCGGTGTCGCTGATCGGTACCTTTGCCGGCATGCTGGCGCTGGGGTTCTCGGTCAACCTTCTGACCCTGTTCGGTCTGGTGCTGGCCATCGGCATCGTGGTGGACAACGCCATCATCGTGCTGGAGAACGTCGATCGACTGATCAACGAGGAAGGCATGAAGGCGCGCGATGCCGCCGTCGAAACCATGAAACAGGTTGCCGGCGCGGTAGTCTCGTCGACCCTGGTATTGGTGGCGGTTTTTGCCCCGGTGACCTTCCTCGGCGGCCTTACCGGCGAACTCTATCGTCAGTTCGCCGTGACCATCGCGATTTCGGTGGTGGTGTCCGGTGTGGTGGCACTGACGCTCACGCCGGCCATGTGCGCCATGCTGCTCGACAAGCAGTCCCACTCCGTGGCCAAGCCGTTCCAGTGGTTCAACGCCGGCTTCGACAAGCTGACTGCGGGCTTCAGTTGGATGGTGGGCAAGCTGCTGCGTCACGCGGTGCTCGGCGTGCTGCTGTTCGTCGGCGTGCTGGCCTTGACCATGTTCTCGCTGAACCGTCTGCCCCCGGGGCTGGTTCCGCAGGAGGACCAGGGTGTGGCGCTGGTGGTGTACCAGCTGCCGGCGGTCTCGGCGCTGGGCCGCACGGAAGCGGTGCGCGACCGGATATCGGCGATGCTCACCGACATGGACGAAGTCGATGAATTCACGAGCTTCGCCGGTTTCGACATCATTGCCGGCTCGCTGCGCAGCAACACCGGGGTGGGCTTCGCCAATTTGGCGGACTGGGACGACCGGCGCGGCCCAGGGCAGGACGCGCAGTCGCTCACCGGGCGTATCATGGGCATGGGTGCAGGCATTCCGGAAGCCAACGTATTCGCCTTCACCCCGCCGCCGATCATGGGGCTGTCGCTGACGGGTGGCGTCGAGGGCTATCTTCAGGTGCGAGGCGATTCGACGCCCCAGGAGATCCAGGCGATAGCCGGCGAACTGGCCGCCGCCGCCAACGCTCGGCCCGAGCTTGCCAACGCGCGTACCACCCTGGATACCGGCATCCCTCGCTACAGCGCAGAAGTGGACCGCGAGAAGGCGCGGGCTATGGGGGTGCCGATCAATCAGATATTCGAGACCATGCAGAGCACCTTCGGCGCGCTCTACGTGAACGACTTCACCCTGGAAGGGCGTAACTGGCAGGTGAACCTGCAGTCGGAGGGTGAGTTCCGCAGCAGGCCCGAGGATCTCAACAAGGTCTTCGTGCGCTCGGAGTATGGCGAGATGCTGCCGCTGAGTTCGCTGGTCACTCTGGAGCGTACGCCGGGGCCGGACATCATCAACCGCTTCAACGTCTACGCGGCGGCCAAGTTCATGGCCGATGCCGCGCCGGGCTATACCACCGGCCAGGCCAAGGTGGCCATGGACGAGGTTGCGGCCCAGGTACTGACCCAGGGCAATACGCAGCTCGGTTGGGTCGGCGAGGCCTTTCAGCTCGATGCTGCGGCTGGTGCCGGCGGGCTGGCCTTTGGTCTTGGCATGGTCATGGTGCTGCTGATCCTGGCCGCCCAGTATGAGCGCCTGACCCTGCCGCTGGCCGTGGTGACGGCAGTACCCTTTGGGGTGCTGGGCGCGGCGTTGGCCGCGATGCTGCGCGGCTTCCCCAACGACATCTATTTCCAGGTGGGACTGCTGGTGCTGATCGGCCTGGCGGCGAAGAACGCCATTCTGATCGTCGAATTTGCGGCCCAGAACCGGCGTGCCGGCATGAGCTCCTACGATGCGGCACTCGCCGCGGCCCAGCAGCGTTTCCGCGCCATTCTGATGACGGCCCTGACCTTCATCATCGGCAGCTTGCCGCTGGTGTTCGCCACCGGCGCGGGGGCGGCCAGCCGCCAGGAAATCGGTACGGTAGTGGTAGGTGGCATGCTGCTGGCCAGCTCGCTGGCACTGATTTTTGTGCCGCTGGCCTACAAGCTGCTGGAGGATCTGGCCACCTGGGGCCGCGAGCGCAGGCAGCGCGGCGAAGAGAGCAAGGCAAGCCGGGCGTAATGCCCGGCGTTGTCGATAGGGTCAGCGCCCGTTCGGCGCACGTGCAAGCAACTCGAGCTGAGTATCGAGCAGTGCCGCACCGCGTTCATGTAATGAGAACTGCTCATGGTTGCGCAGCCAGTCGTGGAATAGTCCGCCAAGCATTGCCTGGAGCAACCTGGCGGCTATTTCCGGCGAAAGGTCCTGACGCAGGTGGCCCATCGCGGCGGCTTTGCTGAAGTAGCCCTTCAGCGCTCCGCATGCTTCCTCTGCCATCTCGTTCTGCATCGCCAGCGGGTCGATCTCAGCGAAGGTTTCGCAGTGGTGGATCAGGATGGCATGCACGCGGCGATAGCGCGGCTGTTCGAGGCGCAGAAAGCCGCGCAGGCAAGCCTGACGGATGGCTTCCAGCGGCTTCTCGGCAAGGCTCGGGTCGCCGATCTCCTCGACCAGTTCCTCGAATGGCATACGCACCCGTTGCAACATGGCGCGGAACAGGTCGGCCTTGTTCTTGAAGTGCCAGTAGACCGCACCGCGAGTCATACCCGCTTCGCGAGCGATCTGCTCCAGTGACGTGCGTGCTACGCCACGTTCGAGAAAGACGCCCTCGGCAGCATCGAGCAGGGCTTCGCGGGTGGCAGCGGCTTCCGCCTTGGTACGTCGCGCCATGATGGGTCGTTTCTCCTCGGGCCTGCCGTTTGCTCCATTCTAACGCAGCGTGCTTCGTCTTACATTCAACTCTGTATGGTATTTCCCGGCCGACAGCGTCGTCCCTACCGGCTCGTATTTTACGATGGGGAAGGGTATAACGTTTCGAACACTGTTCGTAATGGGAAATACCATGCCCCGCGCCTCTTTCGAGCTTGCCGGCGTCACGATCCAGGCTGGCAGCCGTCTTCAAGTCGACGTGCCGGTGGCGAGGCTATACACCCATGCTCCGCTGCATATTCCCGTGGAGGTGGTACACGGTCGCCGCCAGGGGCCCGTGCTGCTGGTATGTGGCGGCATACACGGCGACGAGATCAACAGCGTGGAGATCGTGCGCCGCCTGATGCGCTCGAAGCAGATCCAGGGCCTGCACGGCACTCTGATCGCCGTACCCGTGGTCAACGTATTCGGTTTCATGCAGCACAGTCGCTACCTGCCCGACCGGCGTGACCTCAATCGCTGTTTTCCCGGCAGCGAGACGGGCTCGCTGGGGGCGCGGGTGGCGTCACTCTTCCGCGAGCAGATCGTCGATCACGCCACCCACATCATCGACCTGCACACCGGCGCCATTCACCGTACCAACCTGCCGCAGATCCGCGCCCAGATCAGCCCGGGCAGCGAGACCGAGCGAATGGCCAACGCCTTCGGCGCGCCCGTCATCCTCAACGCCGAGCTGCGTGAAGGCAGCTTGCGCCATTACGCACAGACTCGGGGCATACCAGTGCTCACCTACGAGGCCGGCGAGGCGCTGCGGTTCGACGAGTGGGCGATCTCTCCGGGCGTACGCGGTGTGCTGAGAGTCATGCGCCGGCTTGGCATGCTGGCGGGGGAGCATCGCCGCCGGCCCCCACCGGCAGCGGAGCTGGCCAACGGCTCGAGCTGGGCACGAGCCCCCATCGACGGCATTCTCCGACCCAAGGTGCGCCTTGGCGCTCGGGTAGCCAAGGGCGACGTACTGGGAAAGGTGGCGGACCCGCTGGGCAATGCCGAAGCCAGTGTCAGGGCCATGGCCGACGGCATCGTGATCGGCATGAGCCGGCTGCCTTTGGCCAACGAAGGCGAGGCGCTGTTCCATATTGCCCGCTTTGATGCCATCGAAGAGGCAGAGAACGCCATAGAGAACTTCCATTCGAGCCTCGAGCCGCTTCCTGACCCGCTGTACTGATGCGGTTCAGGCCGTTTCGGCAGGCTCCCGTTCCGGCACCAGACTCAGCGCATCGTCGAACACCCGCAGGCAGGCGCCATCCAGGTGGCCGTTCTCGGAAAGATGACGGCGGAAACGACGCCCCCCCGGCTGGCCTTGGAACAGCCCCAGCAGGTGGCGGGTGATATGGTTGAGCTTCGCCCCTTCCTCGAGCCGGCGGGCGATATAGGGGCGGAACGCACGAGCGGCGGCATGTCGGCTCACGGCCGGCCCCGTTTCACCGTACAGCGCCTGGTCCACCCCGGCTAGCAGCCAGGGGTTCTGATACGCCTCGCGGCCGACCATCACGCTGTCTACGTGCTTCAGCTGCTCGCGGCACTCATCCAGCGTCTTGATTCCGCCGTTGATACCGATGTGCAGCTCCGGCCGGCTGGCCTTCAAGCGATGCACCCGGGGATAGTTGAGCGGCGGGATATCGCGGTTCTCCTTGGGCGAGAGTCCCTGCAGCCACGCCTTGCGCGCATGCACGATGAACACCTCGCAGCCGGCATCCGCCACCTGGGCGATGAAGCGTTCCAGATCGGCATCCTCGTCCTGGTCGTCGATCCCGATACGGCACTTGACCGTGACCGGGATCTTCACCGCCTCGCGCATGGCACGTACCGCTGCGGCGACCTTCTCGGGATGCCCCATCAGGCAGGCGCCGATCAGGTTGTTCTGCACCCGGTCGCTGGGGCAGCCGACATTGAGGTTTACCTCGTCGTAGCCCCACGCCTCGGCAATGGCCGCGCACTCTGCCAGCTCGCCCGGATCACTACCGCCCAGTTGCAATGCCAGCGGATGCTCCACCTCGTTGTAACCGAGGAAACGCTCACGTGGACTGCCGTGCAGAATGGCGCCGGTCGTCACCATCTCGGTATACAGCAGTGCCTGGCGGGTCAGGGTGCGAGCGAAAGCGCGGTAGTCGCGGGTCGTCCAGTCCATCATCGGCGCGACGGAGAACGTCCTGTCCAGCGCAGGGCGCGTCATGCCAGTCTCCATGCGGGTTTCAGCAGTTGCTTTATCAGTCATAACTGTTCATGTTTACAGTATTTATGCTCCGTTATGCCCTATTGCTTGGTACTTTTTTAGCACACGAGGCACTGGCGGTTTGGTACATCGGAGGATGCGCGTGGCGACGGTCAGGAAGCGTCGGAAAAAGGGCGGCAGTTTCTCATACATCGCCCGGATACGCATCGCTCGGCGTGGACAACCAGACCACTCCGAGTCCCGGTCGTTCCCAAGAAGGCAATAGCCGAGGAGTGGGCGAAGCTTGAGATGGAGCGGATAGCCATGTTGCATCACCTTGTATGCCAGAACTGACCACTTCGTCCTGTCTCTTGTAGGATATTTCCTACAAAGAAAGGCGCTAAATTCTTACCCCATTTCATAGCCTGCGTTAAACCACAATGGGAATAGAACTACTACAGTAGTTATGCAGCGGCGACGGAGAGCCCTGAAGGGAAGGCAGAGCAAGGGATTTGCTCGGTACCAAGGACGCTCGAGCAGGATGCTTGAGAAGGTGGAAAGG
The DNA here is from genome assembly GCF_020832045.1 of Halomonas sp. Lineage (GTDB taxonomy): Bacteria > Pseudomonadota > Gammaproteobacteria > Pseudomonadales > Halomonadaceae > Halomonas. The sequence goes on along the minus strand of NZ_JAFIFK010000079.1, from coordinate 47,128 downwards.
AAGCGAAGATTCAGCCCGGCCTCATGGCCGGGTTTCGCGTTAGTAGGCTCTGCATCAGCCTGCGCTGCCACTTGCCGTCGCTCCGAGTGGCGAGTGACTGATCGGCGTCGACTGATCGGCGTCGGAAGGAGCCAGCCTGTTCTTGCTGGCATGCTCAGTATTACTTCTTCTTCCTCATGAAAGGGAATACCTTGCCCATCGCGTCGGCGAGCACTTGGTCGAGCGGTTTGTGCTCCAGGCTGATAGCGGCTCTCGCTGCGGTATAGGTGCCCTTGTATTCCTTGGCTATTTCGCTGTCCGTCATGCTGTCTGGCAACCGTTCTTTTTCCCGGATTGCGTCGATGACTGCCTTGTCCATGTTGCCCTCCATTGAAGCCAATCACTATCGAGCATAGTGCAGAACGGCCTTGGCTGTGGCGCATCCCCACGCATGGATTCAGGAGGCGGCGTGTCGCCTCGTCTAAGCCGGCTTAGGCGTTCCGCTTACACTGCCTGTCGGCGATCTCTTACAGCTCGTGGTGTCTTAGGTTAATACACGGCTCCCCCTATGGCTGTCATAGTAGCCCCATCGGGCAAGGAGGCCCTTCAGGGAAGACCGAGTCAGGGAGACTCATGACCAAGGACGCTCAGGCAGGACGCTTGAGGTAGTGGAAAGGAAGCGAAGATCCAGCCCGGCCTCACGGCCGGGCTTTCGCGTTTATAGGGCTTGCGCTTTGAGCAGTTCGTCCCAGCGGGTCGAGTAGCGGTTGGTGAGGTGGGCGCAGCGCAGGTGCCACGCCGCCCCTGGGCTGGGGGTGCCGAGCTTGATAGTACCGCGCCCCATTCTGCCGTTGAGTTGGTCCATCACGTTCATCAGCCGCTGGCTGCGTTGGCGTTCGGCGTCGCTCTGGGGCGTGTCGAGCAGCGAGAGCTGCTGTCGTTCGGCATCGATCAGGTCCAGCAGCATCACCCCCCCTTTCTGATAGAGATAGCCCTTGCGGTAGATACGCTGCAGGGCGAGGCCGGCGGCGCTGAGGATCTCACGGCTGTCGTCGGTGGGGCGGGGCAGCTCGATCACTAGGCTTGGCAAGTACTGGGGCAGGTCGTTTCTGAACGGGTTGGTCTTGAGGAAAACCAGCACGGCGCGAGCGAGGCTGCTCTGGCGGCGCAGTCTCTCGGCGCTGCGCTGTCCGTGCTGACGTATCGCTTCGCGGATCTCGCCCAGATCGTCGGTGAGCTTACCGAAGCTGCGACTGGTCATGATGCGCTGGCGGGCTTCGTCGACGTCGTTCATCTCGATACAGGGGATGCCCCGCAGCTCCAGGACGGTGCGTTCAAGGGTGACACCGAACTGGCGGCGAATACGCTTCGGGTCGGCCTGGGCGAGGTCCCAGGCGCTCTTGAGACCCAGCACCGCCAGCCGCTCGACCAGCCGCCGCCCCACGCCCCAAACGTCACCCAGCTCGATCCTCTTCAGAAGCCCCTGGGTTTCCAGGCTGCCGGGGGGCAGTACGCACACACCACCGTAGGCGGGCATCTTCTTCGCCGCACGGTTGGCCAGCTTTGCCAGTGTGCGGGTGGCGGCAACGCCCACACAGACGGGGATGCCGGTGTACTGGCGCACCTTGTGATAAAGCTGGTGCGCATGCGCGAGCAACTGGGCGTGCTCGAAGCCATCGAAGCGCACGAACATCTCGTCGATGGAGTAGGGCTCTACGGCTGGGGCGAACTCCTCGAGAACGGACTGCACCCGTTGGCTCATGTCGCCGTAGAGTTCGTAGTTGCTCGAAAGGAGATGGATGCGCCGCTGTCGCACCAGATGCTGGATCTCGGACGCTGGCGTGCCCATGGTGATGCCAAGCGCCTTCAGCTCGTTTGAGAGCGCGATCACGCAGCCGTCATTGTTCGACATCACGCCCACCGGAAGGCCGCGCAGCCGGGGCTGAAAGACGCGCTCGCAGCTCACGTAGAAGGTATTGCAGTCCACCAGGCCGATCATGCTCATACGGCGTACTCGTGGATGACCGCGCGCACCACGCCCCAAACCTGGCATTCGAGGTCGAGGAGCGGAATAGGAGCGTAGTGCGGGTTGCCGGAACAGAGACACGGCACCCCGTCTCGCAGTTCGTAGCGTTTGATCGTAATCTCGCCCTCGACCATGGCGACGATGATATGGCCGGGGCGGGGGTCGACGGAGCGATCGACGATGAGGGTATCCTTCTCACGAATGCCCAGCTTGACCATGCTGTCGCCCGTGACTGCAAGGAAGAACGTGGAGGAGGGGTGCTTGATGAACCGCTCGTTGAGGTCCAGGGTGCGGCCCTCGTAGTCCTGAGCCGGGCTGGGAAAGCCGGCGAGTCCGGCGCGGCCCAAGGCGAGGGGGAAGGGAAGGGCCAGCGGTGCCGGGGCAGGGCGTGCTGGAATGAGACTCTCTGATGGCATGGGCGGCTCCTCACGATAACTGTCGTTATATACAGTATCTCGGGAGTGCCTGGCTCAGGCAACAGGCAATTGCTAATGGAAGTTAGCTTTGTGATGGTTCTGGGGAAAAAATAGCTACGATATTTTTATAAAGGTCATATTAAATGCCTCTTAGCGTTGTCGCATGGACATGGCTGTTTAGCATCACTTTCTTCTGAAATATGGTGCTTGGAATGGCTTGAATCATGGCTAATCGTTGCTGACTTGTCGGTAATCTCTTACGCAATTCCTTAGCTCAGGTTAAGGCTAAGCGTAGCGGTAAGCTGTCAAAGTGTGCCTCTCGGGCAGGGAAAGCCCGGCAAGGAAGATCGAGACATGGAAGGCTCACGTTGCCATGGATGCTCAAGCAGGAAGCTTGAGAAAGAAGAAGGGATGCGCAGATATAGCCCGGCCTTTTGGCCGGGTTTTGCGTTATGGTTTCGGCGGGGCATGCCGCTACATTAGGAAACCTTTTGTTGCCTAAGTTTTCTTGAAAGCCGCTTATGCTTGGCTAAGCTGAGAAGTGTACGAAGGGCAGGAAGCCCGGCAAGGGAACAGGGAAGGCCTAACGCGACAGGATGTCATGTGGCCAGGGAGTTCCTCAAGCACCATCTGCTAGAGAAGCAGCATGACAGCCCCCGCACTGCTTGGTGTGGGGGCTGCTTTTTTCTTTTTACTTTCAATTGTCTTTTTACTTTCAATTGCTTGGAGTTCCCTGTCAGAGGAGCCCCGAGTGAGGTATTACATCCTCTATCGTCAATCTCGTACAGGCAGAGCCGCCGATGTTCGCTATTGGCGGAGGGCAAAGCCTGCCAGACTATGCTCGATGAACCAAGGATGGTTCCGCAGGAAGAAGGCGCCAGGATGGCTGTTTAACCAAGGACGCACGGGCAGGATGCCTGTGGCATGAGCCAGGAGCACTAAGCCCGGCCCCGGTCGGGTGCTTCTGGTATCTGGCTCTGATTGACGTGGGCTTTGCGCTCACCGGAGGGCGATGAATTCTAACCATTAGCCTTCAGGTTTTCGCGCTACTAGCCTGACGAGTATCTCGCAAGGAGGCGGGGATCAGGGAGCGCCGGGAGGGAAGCCCGCTGACGCCAAGGATGCATGACAGGCAGGTCATGGTGAGCTGGAAAGGAAGCAATGATTGGAGCCCGGCATGCGCCGGGTTTTCTTTTGGTTTGTCGTCGCTTGGTGGCTACGCACGCTGAGCGTGGTTAGGCTATGGGCTTACGCTGTTGGTAAGCAAATGAAAAAATAGCATGCAAAACGTTAACCTGAGTTAATTCGCTTCTTCGGCCTTGGTGGCACTGTGTACAGCGCTCGAGCTGGGCTCGGCATGAAGGTCGGCCCTGCGTAGCTGCCTAATTACAATGATTAGCGCCTGCTTGCCGGCGCGAGGGGCTGCCAGCAGCACAGGCGGCCCGCCTGGCTCCCAGCTGAGATCGGCTGCCTGGTCAGCACTGAATAAGCATGACAATAGCATGAAGGAGTTCGATCAAGACTAGCGACGTTGTTCACTTGGGAAAGTGACGCAGGAGAAGAAGAATGATCAAGCTAACTTGGAAGGCAGGATCAAAATTCCTTGACGAGAAGGGCCCCGGTATCGCAGTCGTGCTGTTCATGACGTTCATGTCATGGATATTGTTCTGGCCACATGGCTTGAGCGTCAACATGGCTGTGGGCAATGAGCCAGAAACAATAAAATATGAAAAAATAAAGGCATCATACTCCCAAAACGCAGCTGAACTCATGCGGCTGGATGAGGGAATTTTTTTCCGTACGCTAAGCATCCTCGATAAACAAAAATACTATTGTTTGTTGACCGATTTTTTCGATGCGGAAAGCGAGCAGGGGCTCCGCACAGAGGAGGTATTGCGCTATGAATCCTTGTGTGAGGTCTTCACCGATGCGGCGGGTATGGTCGACACTTATGTCGATCGGCTGAATGGCTGGGCCGGGTTCTACCCTGAGCTGCACGAATTCACGCTGCATGCCATGGGTAGACAGCAGCTGATCGGGCCTTTTCTGACACAGGCAGAATGTGTCGAGATTACCGACCGCCTACTCCGGCTGGGTGAGCATGCATCGAATTGCGAACCCTATGGCCGCTACTCGAACGAGCATTATAACGCTGCTTTGGTAGCCGACCGAAACTGACAGACTCAGCTGTCGCGCCATGGATTCGGTGTGTTTCGGCTGCCGGCCTGACGGCCGGTGGCCCGCCCGAGACTCCTGGCTTCTCTGGCCTGCTGCGCAAGGAGGGGATAATGAATAAATCACGAGGAAGTGGGTCGCGGAAAATCTACAATGGTAACGCGTTTTATTTTGTCTTGTTTCTGCTTTTTCTGGGCTGGCTTCTGCTTACGCTGAAGTTCCAGCTTGTTACCATTGAAAAGGCCAAGGGAATAACAAAAGATAATGAGGGGGCGGGTTGGGATTATTTTAACTACGCCGCCGAGCAATACACGTTGAACGAATATTTCATTCAGCAGACTTCTGGTTTTTTGGAGCTGTTTGAGAAATATTGTGAGCCGGAGGATTCTGAACAGGTCGATATCGAAAATGCAGCCGCGCTAAAAGCAAGGCGTGAAGCGGTCTGTCGTGTGCTCTTTGAAGCGGGCGAAATGGTGGCGTCCCATTATCATCGGTTGGGAGAAGGCGGCGCTAACCGAAACGTTCTGTTTCGCTTCAACCTCGTTGGCAGTGAGATGGAGGGTGAGAAGGAGATATCGCTGGGTCCGTTCTTTTCACGCGCCGAGTGTTCGGTGATTGCAGCGAGACTAGTTCAGCATGGTGAACAGGCGACCGCCTGCTTGCCATATGAACCTTGGCAGCACGAACTCTTTTTTGCCACTCTTGTCGATTGACTTTGCCCAAGCCCAGGGCGCCGAGAGCAGGACTTGTCAGCTTGTCGGGTGTTAGGCTAGGGGAGCAATGTTAGGTCAGGAGATAGGCATGAAGGCATGGCGTCGATCCTGCGCAGGGCTGTTGGCTGCGCTGTGGCTGTCGGGTTGTGGTGGGGATGGCAATGGCGTACCAGCCGAGGAGGAAGCTGAACTCGAGCAGCCGAGCGAGGTTGCCATGGAGCCTGCGGAAGACCCGGTTGAGGTGGAGCCGTTGACGGTGGAAATAAGGGTATCTGCCACACTGCGTAGCGACCGCCGGCTGATGGTCGAGGGGGAGACCAACCTACCTGACGACACACACCTGTTGGTGGTGGTGGAGCGCGAACTGAGCGGTGTGCGCTGGCAGTCGCGTACGGCAGTTTCGGCGGGGCGTTTTGCCGTCGGGCCGTTCGGGCCGGGTAGCGGCTTGCCGGATGGCGGTTATACCATCACCGCCAACCTGGTGGAATCCAGTGTTCAACCGCCCAGCGTACGTGAGCGAATCGGCGATCAAGGGGAACACCTGGAAGGTGAACTGGTTCGGGGTACGCGGCATGGCCTGGGGCAGGTGGCGAGCTATTCGCGACGCTACCTGATCGGCAGCGAACCTCGCCGGGCAGCCGATCAGGTAGAGGTGCTTGAAGTGGAGTGAGCGAGTGGCGCCCCTCAGGCGCTCTCCATTCTCCAGCGCGCCAATAACCTTCCCACCACCCTTTCGCTGGCATCCAGAGGGGCCGGTAATGCCGAGGGCTCATGGCCGTTACGACATAGCAGCTCTCCGCTTTCACCGTGCTCGAGCTGACCGATATACAGCCCACCTGCACCCTCGATCAGGTAGCGCCCCGGCTGGTCGCAACTCTCCGTTGGGCCAAAGGCTGCCAGATCGCCACTTTCTAGATAGTCGAAGCGCTCACCCGGGGCGGGAGTGACCAGATAGCACTCACCTTGCCATTTCACACCAGCGAAATCTTCTTTGAACAGCGTGAAACGGTTTGCATTGGGTGCCTGCCATGGCGCCGGGGGTTTGCAGCGAAGAAAAAGAGGGGATGGTGTGGTTTGCGTTTCACCTTCGAGCAGCTGTCCTAGTGAGCAAGCTAGGGCGTCGGCTAGTGCGACCAGTCGCTCGTGCCCGATCTGCTTGATTGCACCCGACTCCCAATAGGAGATCGTGACATCCGAAACGCCGACCTTCCTTGCCAGTGCGGCTTTGTTGAGATTGGCCTGCACTCTTAAGCTCTTGATTCTATTGCCCAGTGAATCCATTTCATCAACCTGACGACGTTGGGTGAACTAAAGGGGAATGATAGTCAATGATCTGTGTTAACTGTGCAAATTTAACACTTCAACGCTAAGCACACTATAAGGAAGAAGCTTTAGAAGCGTAATCCTCAGGCTTTTTCTCATCGAGATGCTTGTGAGGAGGCGTGTCGGAGGGCTGGTGCGGCTGCCCGCGCCGATCCAGGTGCGTATAATGCCGCGATACGCTTCTCCTAATGGATAAGGACGACATGACTGTACGTACTCGCATTGCGCCGTCACCGACCGGCGATCCCCACGTAGGTACCGCCTACATTGCGCTGTTCAATCTCTGCTTTGCGAGGCAGCACGGTGGACAGTTCATTCTGCGTATCGAAGATACCGATCGCGTACGCTCCACTCTCGAGTCGGAGCAAATGATCCTCGATTCGCTGCGCTGGTTGGGGCTGGAGTGGGATGAGGGCCCAGATGTTGGAGGGCCGCATGGTCCCTATCGCCAGAGCGAGCGGGGCGATATCTATGCCGAGTACGCTCGCCAGCTGATCGAAACCGGTCATGCCTTCAAATGCTACCGCACCAGCGAAGAGCTGGATGAGCTTAGAGAGGCGCGCAAGGCGTCCGGCATGCATCTGGCGCTCAAGCCCAGTGATCTGGCACTGCCGCAGGATGAGGTGGCGCGGCGAGAGCGTGAAGGTTGGCCGTACGTGGTGCGCATGAAGGTGCCCAGCAGCGGAACCTGTGTCATTGACGACATGCTGCGTGGGGCTATCGAGGTCGATTGGGCTCAGGTCGATGCGCAGGTGTTGTTGAAGTCGGATGGCATGCCCACGTACCACCTAGCCAATGTGGTGGACGATCATCTCATGGGTATTACCCATGTATTACGCGGTGAAGAGTGGATCAACTCCGCGCCCAAGCATCAGCTGCTATATGAGTATTTCGGCTGGGAAATGCCCGCCTTGTGCCATATGCCACTGCTGCGCAACCCCGACAAGTCGAAGCTTTCCAAGCGCAAGAACCCCACCTCCATCAATTACTACAAGCGCATGGGCTTCCTGCCTCAGGCGGTGATCAACTACCTGGGGCGTATGGGTTGGTCGATGCCGGATGAGCGCGAAAAGTTCAGCCTTGACGAGATGATGGCTCAATTCGACATCCAGCGGGTATCGCTGGGCGGGCCGGTTTTCGACCTGGAAAAGCTGACTTGGCTCAACGGGCTCTATATCCGCGAGGAGCTCGACGACCAAGCCTTCCTCAAGGCGTTGATGCAGTGGGCGTTCAATGAGGAATACGTGGGCCAGATTCTGCCTCAGGTGCGCACCAGGGTGGAAACCCTTTCCCAAGTGGCCCCGCTGGCCGGTCATTTTTTCAGCGGTGTTCCTGATGTGCGTGAGCAGGACTTCGAGGGTGTTAAGCTGGAGCGTGAAGATCTGGTCAGGCTGCTCCAGTTCCTGGTCTGGCGCTTCGAGGCGGTGTCGGCCTGGAACAAGGAGGCGCTGCTCGACGAGGTCAAGGCACTGACCGGCCACTTCGAGCTCAAAATGAAGGACTTCCTGGCGCCTGTCTTCATCGCCATTACCGGTTCCGCGGCCAGCACCTCGGTCATGGACGCCATGGCGATTCTCGGCTCCGATGTGACACGTGCGCGGCTGCGTCATGCCATCGAAGTGCTTGGTGGAGTTTCCAAGAAACAAGCCAAGCGCTTCGAGAAGGAGTACCGCGAACTCCAATAAATACGGAAAGCGCCTATTTCCGTCGCGAGCGAAGATAGGCTGATCGCCGCCGGAGCGCAGCTCCCGGAGTGTAGCCTGCTACATGAGGATAGCGAGCACCGCCGGCGGTCAGAATATCGAGCGCAGCAGGGAGTTGGTGTTTTCCGCTTGACGAAGGCAAGGGGAATCAGTACCATACGTCCCGTCTTCACGGTGCATCTGGGGCCTTAGCTCAGCTGGGAGAGCGCGACACTGGCAGTGTCGAGGTCAGCGGTTCGATCCCGCTAGGCTCCACCAATAACTATGTGCCAATTCGTGAAAGACATTGCGTCCCATTCGTCTAGTGGTCCAGGACACCGCCCTTTCACGGCGGGAACAGGGGTTCGAACCCCCTATGGGACGCCACTTCTCTTGTAATTTCTCTCCGCATCGATTTCATTCCGACGTGGTCGGCTTCTTGCGAGCGCGTTGCGCTCAGTGGCTTTTCAGGTGCGTTCGTCTGCGTGGAAAACCCATTGAAGCTGCCGTTTTTTCAGCATTTCCGGCTTGACTTGTCCACTTGCTCAGTGTTCGGCAGCAGTGCCTGTGCGTAAATAGCAAAAAGGACTTCTTGTTAGTGTGCAGCCGCAAAAAACCATACATATCAATAAGTTAAAATTGATCAAAAAATAGCCAATCTAACAGCAACCCCCTTCTCATGCCGATTTGATGGCGTTTTCTTGCTGTTGTGAACAGGGTTATCCACAGAATGTGTGGAAAACGTTCTGCCCCTTCTGAAGGACGAATTTGCTCCGTGTAAAGTGGTTACTGTCAAGAGCGTGTTATGTCATTTCTCGTGCTTTTCGCCTGGATGTGTCGCAGAATAGCGACGCATCCAGGCGGGTAAGTGGTCGCCGGCTCAGTCTTCTTTGATTCGTAGCCGACGCAGCAATGAGGAGGTGTCCCAGCGTCTACCGCCCATTGCCTGCACGTCACCGTAGAACTGATCGACAAGAGCAGTAACGGGCAGGCGGGCGCTCAGGCGTCGTGCCTGCTCGAGACAGATCCCCAGGTCCTTGCGCATCCAGTCGACCGCAAAGCCATGTTCGTATTCGTCGGCGATCATGGTCTTATGGCGATTCTCCATCTGCCAGGAGCCGGCGGCGCCCTTGGAAATCACATCGATCACTTGTTGTTGATCGAGCCCGGCCTGCTCGGCGAAATGCAGGCCCTCGGCCAGGCCCTGCACCAACCCGGCGATGCAGATCTGGTTGACCATCTTGGTCAGCTGTCCACTGCCGGCCGGCCCCATCAGGCTGATGGCGCGCGCATAGTGGTCAAGCACGGGGCGAGCGCGTTCGTAGTCCGCCTGCTGGCCGCCGCACATGATCGTCAGTACGCCGTTCTCGGCGCCCTGTTGGCCGCCCGACACCGGGGCGTCGATGAAGCCGATGTCGCGCTCGCGGCAGGTCGTGGCGAGCTGTGCGGCGAGGTCCGCCGTGGCGGTGGTGTGATCGACCAGCAGACTACCTGCGGACATGCCGGAGAGGGCGCCACTCTCACCGATGGTGACTTGCCTGACGTCATCATCGTTGCCCACACAGATCAGCACGAGATCGGCTCCCTGGGCGGCTTCTGCAGGGGTGGGGTGATGGCTGCCGCCAAATTTCTCGGCCCAGGTCCGGGCCTTGGCTTGCGTGCGGTTGTAGACGCTCACCTCGAGCCCGGCTCTGGCCAGATGGCCGGCCATGGGGTAGCCCATTACGCCCAGGCCGATGAAGGCGACTTTGGAGATCTGCTGGTGCATTCCGTTTTCCTCTCTTTTAGCGGTTTTAACCAAAGCGATAGGCCAGCACGCAGAAAGCCGCCCGAAGGCGGCTTTCGTGTGCGTGGCGGCAATTGCCGCCTCCTGCCGACTTACTTGGCAGGATAGTCGCGCTGCGGGTGGCCAGTGTATAGCTGGCGGGGGCGACCGATCTTGTAGTCGTTGGAAAGCATCTCGTGCCAGTGGGAGATCCAGCCGATAGTGCGTGACACGGCGAAGATCACCGTGAACATATTGGTCGGAATGCCCATGGCCTTGAGGATGATGCCGGAGTAGAAGTCGACGTTGGGGTAGAGCTTACGCTCCACGAAGTATTCGTCTTCCAGGGCGATCTGTTCCAGGCGCTTGGCGATCTTGAGCTGCGGGTCATCGATACCGAGTTCGGCCAGCACTTCGTCGCAGGTTTCCTTCATCACCTTGGCGCGCGGATCGAAGTTGCGATAGACGCGGTGACCGAAGCCCATCAGTTTGAACGGGTCGTCCTTGTCCTTGGCCTTGTCGATGAAGCGCTGAATGTTTTCTTCGGAGTCGTCGCCGATCTCGTCGAGCATCTTCAGTACCGCTTCATTGGCGCCGCCATGGGCCGGGCCCCACAGAGCGGCGATGCCGGCACTGATGCAGGCGAACGGGTTGGCGCCGGTAGAGCCCGCCAGGCGCACCGTGGAGGTGGAGGCATTCTGCTCGTGGTCGGCATGCAGCATGAAGATGCGGTCCATGGCCTTGGCGTAGACCGGGTTGACCTTGTAATCCTCGCAGGGGTTGCTGAACAACATGTAGAGGAAGTTCTCTGCATAGCTCAGGTCGTTGCGCGGATAGTTGAACGGCTGGCCGACGTTGTACTTGTAGGACATCGCTGCGATGGTCGGCATCTTGGCGATCAGGCGGATCGCGCTGATTTCGCGGTCTTCCTCGACGGTGATGTCCATGTGGTCGTGGTAGAAGGCCGCCAGGCCACCGACCACGCCGCACAGAATCGACATCGGATGGGCATCGCGACGGAAGCCCTTGAAGAAGTTGTTGATCTGGTCGTGCACCATGGTGTGGTTGCGGACCCGCGACTCGAAGTCGGCATATTGCTCGTCAGTGGGCAGCTCACCGAACAGCAGGGTGTAGCACAGCTCGACGAAGTTGGATTCCTTGGCCAGCTGATCGATCGGATAGCCGCGGTGCAGCAGCACACCCTTGGCGCCATCGATATAGGTGATAGCCGACTGGCACGAGGAGGTAGCCATGAAGCCGGGGTCGTAGGTAAACAGACCGTCGGCACCCAGACCGCGAACATCGACCACGTCAGGGCCCAGGGTACCTGAGTAGACTGGCAGCTCGATCGTCTTTTCCAGGCCGTCTACCGTCAGTGTCGCTTTCCTGTCAGCCATTCTGGCCTCCTCTCGAAGTCGAATAGTACGTTAACTCTTTATTTCGCAAACCCCTGTTGAAGCGCTGGCCTGCGAAAAAGGTTCGCCCACTATAGAAGCGTTCCCGGGATTGTCAATTAGGCCAAAGTGTCCTCATACTTATACAGCATTTCCATCCATGCATCGTTTTGTGTATAAGAAATGGTGCCATGCATCACTGGGCGGCTCGCCGAAGGCCGGTTGCGGCGCGATGTGCATGTGCCTGCCGCTCATCGGCATGGCGATGGGCTTGAACCATGGTCGAGTCATGACCGTGGGCATTTGTCACTAGGGGTTCATGTCCCTATAATCCACACCGCGCGACTGGCAGGTACTCGTTGTCATTGTCCGTCCGGCAGCGGCGAGCCCCCTACCTCAAACCACCGCCCGCTCGAGCCTGGTCCCATCGGTCGAAGAGCGAGCCAAGAGAGTGTGTATAGAGCCGTGAATAGCAAACGACCCGTCAACCTAGATCTCACCACGATACATTTCCCACTTCCCGCCTTGACGTCGATCGCCCACCGCATCACCGGCGTAATCCTGTTCGTTGGCCTCATTTTCGCTTTCTGGGCCCTCGACAAGTCGCTGTCGTCACCGGAAGGTTTCCTCGCCGTGCGCGATACGATGGCCAACAACATCCTGGCCAAGCTGGTTGCCTGGGGCCTGCTGTCTGCCCTGGCCTTCCATTTCGTGGCGGGCATCAAGCACATGCTGATGGACGCCGGCTATGCCGTGACGCTGGAAGGCGGCACCAAGAAGGCACAGGCCACCGTGGTCATCAGTGCCGTTCTGATCATTCTGGCGGGAGTCTGGGTATGGTAACCAATATCACCAATCTGGGCCGTAGCGGCCTCTCCGACTGGCTGATTCAGCGAGTTTCGGCTGTCATTCTGGCGCTCTATACCGTTTTCATCGTCGCGTACCTGCTGTTCAACCCCGGGCTCGACTACGTCACCTGGAGCAACCTGTTTGCTCAGACCTGGATGCGGATCTTCTCGCTACTGGCCTTCATCTCGCTCGCTGCTCACGCCTGGATCGGCCTGTGGACCGTGACTACCGATTATCTGAAGTCCACGCCCGTGCGCCTCGGCGCCCAGGTCGTCATCATCCTGGCCGTTTTCGTGTTCCTGGTCTGGGGCATCCAAGTTCTGTGGGGAGCCTGATCCATGTCTAACATGCGTACCTTGTCCTATGACGCCATCATCATCGGTGGCGGTGGTTCCGGCCTGCGCGCCGCGCTCGAGCTGGCCAAGTCCGGCAAGAAGACCGCCGTGCTGTCCAAGGTCTTCCCGACCCGTTCGCACACCGTTTCCGCTCAGGGCGGCATTACCTGCGCCATCGCTTCGGCCGACCCCAACGACGATTGGCGCTGGCACATGTACGACACCGTCAAGGGCGGTGACTACATCACCGATCAGGACGCTGCCGAGTACATGTGCTCCGAAGGCCCCAAGGCGGTCTTCGAACTCGAGCACATGGGCTTGCCGTTCTCGCGCTTCGATAATGGCCGCATCTATCAGCGTCCGTTCGGCGGGCAGTCCAAGAACTTCGGCGAAGGTGGTCAGGCGGCGCGTACCTGTGCTGCGGCCGACCGCACCGGTCACGCTCTGCTGCACACGCTCTATCAGAACAACCTGAAGAACAACACCACCTTCCTCAACGAGTGGTTCGCGGTCGATCTGGTCAAGAACGCCAACGGTGACGTGGTGGGCTGCATTGCCATGTGCATCGAGACCGGCGAAGTGGTGCACGTCAAGTCCAAGGCCACCGTTATGGCCACCGGCGGTGCGGGCCGTATCTATGCTTCCACCACCAACGCCCTGATCAACACCGGTGACGGTATCGGCATGGCGCTGCGCGCGGGCTTCCCGATGCAGGACATGGAGATGTGGCAGTTCCATCCCACCGGTATCTACGGTGCAGGCGTGCTGGTTACCGAAGGCTGCCGCGGCGAAGGCGGCTATCTGGTCAACAAGGACGGCGAGCGTTTCATGGAGCGCTATGCGCCCAACGCCAAGGACCTTGCCGGCCGTGACGTGGTTGCGCGCTCCATGGTCATGGAGATTCTCGAAGGCCGCGGCTGCGGCGAGAAGGGCGATCACGTCTTCCTCAAGCTCGACCACCTGGGCGAAGAGGTGCTCAACAAGCGCCTGCCCGGTATCAGCGAACTGTCCAAGATCTTCGCCCACGCCGATCCGGTCAAGGCGCCGATCCCGGTGGTGCCGACCTGTCACTACATGATGGGCGGGATTCCGACCAACGTGCACGGTCAAGCGATCATGCAGGACGCCGATGGCAACGATCACATCGTGGGCGGCTTGTTTGCCTGTGGTGAGGCAGCTTGCGTCTCGGTGCACGGTGCCAACCGTCTGGGCGGCAACTCGCTGCTCGACCTGGTGGTGTTCGGCCGTGCGGCGGGCATGTTCATCGAGAGTGCGCTCAACGAAGGCATCGACTACCTCGACGCTTCCGAGTCCGACATCGAAGCGGCCATGAAGCGCATGACGCGCTGGAACGAGTCCGGCAGCGGCGAGTCGGTTTCCGACCTCAAGACCGAGCTGCAGAGCATCATGCAGAATGCCTTCGGCGTATTCCGTCAGGAAGACCACATGCAGGAAGGCGTCAAGAAGCTGGCCGATCTGCGCGGCCGCATCGGCGAGGCGCACCTGGTCGACAAGTCCGGCGCGTTCAATACCGCCCGAGTCGAGGCGCTCGAGCTCGACAACCTGATGGAAGTCGCCGAAGCCACCGCCATTGCGGCTCTGGAGCGCAAGGAAAGCCGTGGCGCCCATTCGCGTTACGACTATCCTGACCGCGACGACACCAATTGGCTGAAGCACTCCATGTACTTCCCGACCGAAAAACGAGTCGGCAAGCGCGACGTCAACTTCAAGCCGAAGACCGTCGACACCTTCGAGCCGAAAATCCGCACCTACTGAGGGGGAGTCACGAGATGCTTCAGGTATCCATTTACCGCTACAACCCGGAAACCGACTCCGCGCCCTACATGCAGGAGTATCAGCTCGACACTCAGGGCCGTGACCTGATGGTCCTGAACGTGATGGAAATGCTCAAGGCCCAGGATACCACCCTGGCCTTCCGTCGCAGCTGTCGCGAGGGTGTGTGCGGTTCCGACGGCATGAACATGAACGGCAAGAACGGTTTGGCCTGCATCACGTCGCTGTCCGACGTGGTCAAGGACAACAAGCTGGTGCTGCGGCCGCTGCCCGGCCTGCCGGTGGTGCGTGATCTGGTCGTCGACATGGGGTTGTTCTACAAGCAGTATGAGCGCATTCAGCCGTACCTGCAGAACGACACCGCAGCGCCGGCCATCGAGCGCCTGCAGTCGCCGGAGGATCGCGACAAGCTCGACGGTCTCTACGAGTGCATCCTGTGCGCTTGCTGCTCGACCTCCTGCCCTTCGTTCTGGTGGAACCCGGACAAGTTCGTCGGTCCGGCCGGTCTGCTGCAGTCCTACCGCTTCCTGGCCGACTCGCGCGATACCGCCACCCGCGAGCGTCTGGCGGAGCTCGAGGATCCGTTCAGCGTGTTCCGCTGCCGCGGAATCATGAACTGCGTCGCGGTATGTCCCAAGGGGCTCAACCCCACACGGGCAATTGGTAAGATCCGCGACATGCTGCTTGCGAATGCCACTTAAATCGTGGCGCGTGGCTTGCTATCATAGCGGCCGCAGCCTGACCGCGACCTCGTGTCGCGGTCAGGCTGGTAGACAGCAGTAGCAGAGCCGGTGCCACAGGTACCGGCTCTTGAGCATGAATTTCAAGGTTTCCGGCCTCACGGCTGGATCCGCCGGGAAGAGAAGATGCCCTACCGGCAGGGCACCAGCCAAGCCGTCGCGGCTGGCCCGCGACGGCGCCGATAACACCCCATCAGTGTAGGGTGACCGAGAGATGCAACAAGGCATAATGGAGTTGATGTGGAACAGCTCCCATGTGAGCGGCAGCAACGTTCACTATGTGGAAGCGCTCTACGAGCAATACCTCGCCGACCCAGGTTCCGTGCCCGACGAGTGGCGAACCTACTTCGATCAGCTGCCGAGCGTCGAGGGCAGCGCCAGCCATGATGTCCCCTTGAGTCCCGTGCGGGATCAGTTCCAGCAGCTGGCCCGAGCGCGTCGGACCGGCCTTGCGGCTGTCGTCGACAGTGGCGAGAACAAGAAGCAGGTCAAGGTGTTGCAGTTGATAAACGCCTACCGCTTCCGGGGTCATCAGCAGGCCGATATCGATCCGCTCAAGCTGCGTAATCAGGCTCCCATTCCCGATCTCGATCTTTCCTTCCACCAGCTGTCGCCCGCCGATCTGGACACAGAGTTCCAGACTGGCTCTTTCTTTCTGGGGATGGACAAGGCGCCGCTGCGCGAGATCGTCGATGCGCTGGAGCAGACCTACTGTCGCTCCATCGGCTGCGAGATCATGCACATCGTCGATACCGAAGAGAAGCGCTGGCTACAGCAGCGCTTCGAGTCGGTTCGCTCGGCGCCCAAGTTCAGTGACGATGTACGCAAGCATCTGCTGGAGAGAATGACCGCTGCGGAAGGGCTGGAGAACTACCTGGCTTCCAAGTATCCCGGTACCAAGCGCTTCGGTCTCGAGGGCGGCGAGGCGTTCATCCCCATGATGGACGAGCTGATTCAGCGCGGTGGCAGCTACGGCGTCAAGGAAATGGTCATCGGCATGGCGCACCGCGGCCGTCTCAACCTGCTGGTCAACATCCTCGGCAAGAATCCCTCCGAGCTGATCGACGAGTTCGACGGCAAGAAGCTGATCGAGCGTGGCTCGGGAGACGTCAAGTACCACCAGGGTTTCAGCTCCAACGTGATGACGCCGGGTGGCGAGGTTCACCTGGCGCTGGCCTTCAACCCTTCGCACCTCGAGATCGTCTCTCCGGTGGTGGAAGGGTCGGTACGCGCTCGCCAGGATCGTCGCGACGACTACGAAGGCACCAAGGTCCTGCCGATCAATGTGCATGGCGACGCCGCCTTCGCCGGGCAGGGCGTGGTCATGGAAACCTTCCAGATGTCCCAGACCCGTGCCTACAAGACCGGCGGCACGGTGCACATCGTCATCAACAACCAGGTCGGCTTCACTACCTCGCATCCGCAGGACACGCGTTCCACCGAGTACTGCACGGACATTGCCAAGATGGTTCAGGCGCCGATCTTCCACGTCAATGGTGACGATCCGGACGCTGTGCTGCACGCGACCCAGGTCGCGCTGGACTATCGTCAGCAGTTCCGCAAGGACGTGGTTATCGATCTGGTCTGCTATCGTCGTCGTGGCCACAACGAGGCCGACGAGCCGTCCGGCACCCAGCCGCTGATGTATCGCAAGATCAAGGATCATCCTTCTGCGCGTACGCTTTACGCTCAGCGCCTGGTCGAGCAGGGCGTGCTCAGCGAGGATGACGCCTTGGCGATGACCGAGACCTATCGCGAGGACTTGATGGCGGGCAACCACGTGGCCAACGCCCTGGTCCAGGAGCCCAACACCACGCTGTTCGTCGACTGGAAACCTTATCTCGGCCACGAGTGGAGCGGTTATGCCGAGACCGGCGTCGAGATGAAGCGCCTGCAGCGGCTGGCCGCGCGCATGTGCGAGATTCCCGACGGCGTCGAAGTGCAGCGTCAGGTGGCCAAGATCTATGAGGATCGCCGTAAGATGCAGGCGGGCGGACTGGCGCTGAACTGGGGTTTTGCCGAGACCCTGGCCTACGCCACGCTGCTCGATGAAGGTCACCCGGTGCGCATCACCGGTCAGGACGTGGGGCGTGGCACCTTCTCTCACCGCCATGCGGTGGTGCACAACCAGAAGGATGGCAGCACTTACGTGCCGCTGCAGCATCTGGCCGATGGTCAGCCGCGTTTCACCATCCACGACTCCTTCCTCTCCGAAGAAGCGGTGCTGGCGTTCGAATACGGCTATGCCACAACCGCTCCCAACGATCTGGTGATCTGGGAAGCGCAGTTCGGCGACTTCTTCAACGGTGCGCAGGTCGTGGTCGACCAGTTCATCTCCTCCGGTGAGACCAAGTGGGGAAGACTGTGCGGTCTGACCATGCTCTTGCCTCACGGCTACGAAGGGCAGGGGCCGGAGCACTCTTCCGCTCGTCTGGAGCGTTTCCTGCAGATGTGCGCAGAGCACAACATGCAGGTGTGCGTGCCCACCACGCCGGGCCAGATCTTCCACCTGCTGCGTCGCCAGGTGATCCGCCCGCTGAGAAAGCCGCTGGTAGTGATGACCCCGAAGAGCCTGCTGCGTCACAAGGAGGCGATCTCCAGCCTCGAGGATCTGGCCAATGGCCATTTCCACATGGTGCTGCCGGACCAGGGCGAGCTCGATGCCCAGCGCGTCCAGCGCGTCATCATGTGTGCCGGCAAGGTCTACTACGACCTGGCGGCCTGGCGCGCCGAAAACGAGCGTGACGATACCGCCATCGTGCGCATCGAGCAGCTCTATCCCTTCCCCAAGGAGGAGCTCTTCGAGGCGCTCAAGGACTACGTCAACCTCGAGACGGTGGTGTGGTGTCAGGAAGAGCCGCTCAATCAGGGCGCCTGGTACTCGAGCCAGCATCACATGCGAGCCGTGGCCGACATGCTCAAGGGCGGCCTGGGCGGCGAGCTCAAGTTCGCCGGTCGTCCGGCATCGGCAGCACCCGCGGCGGGCTACATGTCCGTGCATACCGAACAGCAGCGCCAGCTGGTGGAAGACGCCTTCAACGTCTAAGCAATTCCACCGGGACGAGAGAGAACATACAAGGGATACGACATGGCTACCGAGATCAAAGCGCCCACCTTTCCGGAATCCGTTGCCGAAGGCAGCGTGGCGGCCTGGCACAAGAAGCCGGGGGATAGCGTCGAGCGCGATGAGCTGATCGTCGAGATCGAAACCGACAAGGTGGTGCTCGAAGTGGTGGCGCCGGAAGCCGGCACCCTCTCCGAGGTGCTGGTGGAAGAGGGCGACACCGTACAGTCCGAGCAGGTGCTTGGCCGGATCGGTGCAGGCAGCGCCAAAGGCGGTGAGCAGAAGAAAGAGAAGAGCGAGAAAGCCGATGCTCAGAAGAGCGAGGCCAAGGCAGCACCGGCCACCGGCGGCAAGTCTCATGAGGTGAAGGCGCCGACCTTCCCCGAGTCGATTCAGGAAGGCACCGTGGCCACCTGGCACAAGAAAGTCGGCGAGGCGGTCAAGCGTGACGAGGTGCTGGCCGACATCGAGACCGACAAGGTAGTGCTCGAGGTGGTGGCTCCTGCCGATGGCGCTATCGCCGAGATCAAGGCGGAAGAGGGCAGCCAGGTCGCATCCGAAGCGGTGCTGGCCATCTTCACTGAAGGTGCCGGTGGGGCCGCGACGATGGCGGACGAAACGCCGGCGGCTTCTGCCGACGACGGTTCCGGCGATGAGAAGATCGGCGACAAGATCCTGGCGCCGGCAGCGCGCAAGATGGTTGCCGAGCATGATCTGGACGTCAGCAAGATCGACGGTACCGGCAAGGGGGGGCGCATCCTCAAGGAGGACGTGCAGCGCGCCGTACAGGCCGGCACAGCCAAGAAGACCGCGGCGCCTGCCGCAGCCCCCAAGCAAGCCGCTTCCGCGGTGCCGGCCTTCGAGGGCGAGCGTCCCGAGAAGCGCGTACCGATGAGCCGCCTGCGCCAGACCATCGCCAAGCGCCTGGTCCAGGCACAGCAAACCGCCGCCATGCTCACCACTTACAATGAGGTGGACATGGGTGCGGTAATGGACCTGCGCTCGCAGTACAAGGACACCTTCCTGAAAGCCCACGACGTCAAGCTCGGTTTCATGGGCTTCTTCGTCAAGGCGGCCTCCGAGGCGCTCAAGCGCTTCCCCGACGTCAATGCTTCCATCGACGGCACCGATATTGTCTATCACGGCTATCAGGATATCGGCGTGGCGGTTTCCACCGACCGTGGCCTGGTGGTACCGGTGCTGCGTGACACCGACAGCATGAAGATCGCCGACGTCGAAAAGGGCATTGTCGATTTCGGCAAGCGTGCACGTGACGGCAAGCTCGGCATCGACGAGATGCAGGGTGGCACCTTCACCATCACCAACGGCGGTATCTTCGGCTCGCTGATGTCGACCCCGATCATCAACCCGCCGCAGACCGCTATCCTGGGCATGCACAAGATCCAGGAACGCCCGATGGCCGTTAAAGGTAAGGTCGAGATCCGCCCGATGATGTACCTGGCCCTGTCATACGACCACCGTATGATCGATGGCAAGGATGCGGTGCAGTTCCTTGTCACCATCAAGGAGCTGCTCGAGGATCCGGCTCGTCTGCTGCTGGATGTCTGACGGCGCCAGAAACAACGGACTCAAACGCGAACCGATCAACAGGAAGAACACATGGCCGACAAATTTGATGTGATCGTCATCGGTGCGGGCCCCGGGGGCTACGTGGCCGCCATCCGTGCCGCCCAGATGGGGCTGAAGACCGCCTGCGTCGAGAAATGGGTCAACAAGGAAGGCAAGACCGTGCATGGCGGTACCTGTCTCAACGTGGGCTGCATTCCCTCCAAGGCGCTGCTCGAGACATCCCACAAGTTCGTCGAAGCGCGCGACCACTTCGCAGAGATCGGCATCGATCTGGAAGCGCCCAAGCCCAACGTGCCCAAGATGCTGGAGTTCAAGAACTCCGTCATCGCCAAGAACGTCGGCGGCATCAGCGCGCTGTTCAAGGCCAACGGTGTAACGGCAATCGACGGTACCGGCAAGGTGACCGGCGCCAAGCAGGTCGAGGTCACCGGCCACGACGGCGGCAAGACCACCTATGAAGCCGATAACATCGTCATCGCGGCAGGCTCGGTACCGGTGGAGATTCCGCCGACTCCGCTGCACGAGGACATCGTCGTCACTTCTACCGGTGCGTTGGAGTTCACCGAAGTGCCCAAGCGCCTGGGCGTGATCGGCGCTGGCGTCATCGGTCTCGAGCTGGGTAGCGTGTGGAGCCGCCTGGGGGCCGAGGTGACCGTGCTCGAGGCCATGGACACCTTCCTGCCGATGGTGGATACCGCCATTGCCAAGGAGACCCAGAAGCTGCTCAAGAAGCAGGGTCTGGACATCAAGCTTGGCGCCCGCGTCACCGGCTCCGAGGTCAAGGGCAACGAGGTTGTGGTCAAGTACAGCGATAGCGCCGGCGACCAGGAGCTGACCTTCGACAAGCTGATCGTCTGCGTCGGCCGTCGTCCCTACACCCAGGGTGTGGTCGACGAGAACGTGGGGGTGGGCCTGGATGAGCGCGGTTTCATCCACGTCGACGACCAGTGCCGAACCAGCGTGCCGGGCATCTACGCCATCGGCGACTGCGTACGTGGCCCGATGCTGGCCCACAAGGCTTCGGAAGAGGGGGTAATGGTTGCCGACATCATCGCCGGTCACAAGGCCGAGATGAATTACGATGCCATTCCCAGCGTGATCTATACCTCGCCGGAGGTGGCCTGGGTCGGTTTGAACGAGCAGGAAGCCAAGGCCAAGGGTATCGAAATCAAGACCGGCTCCTTCCCGTTCTCTGCCAACGGTCGCGCGCTGGCCAACAACGCTCCGGAAGGCATGGTCAAGATCATTACCGACGCCGAAACCGATCGCATTCTTGGCATGCATATCGTCAGCCAGCACGCCGGTGAGCTGATCGCCCAGGGCGTCATCGCTCTGGAGTTCGGTTCCAGCGCCGAAGACCTGGCTCTCACCTGCTATGCCCACCCGAGCACCGCCGAGGCGATCCACGAGGCGGCGTTGGCTGTGGACGGCCATGCCATTCACATGGCCAATCGCAAGAAGCGCTAAGTAAGCCAGCTCACGCTGTAGACGTAACAACGAGCGCCATCCAGGGGATGGCGCGTCGTGCCCGGCAATGTATCGGGTGCGAACGGGGGTGACCCGACTCGCATCGCCGCAGGCGGTGTGTCGCGGTTGCCGTTCGAGTCACATGCAACCAATGGCATGAATCGATGAACCTTCACGAGTATCAAGGCAAGCAGCTGTTTGCTGATTATGGTCTGCCGGTTTCCAAGGGCTTCGCAGTCGATACCCCCGAGGAAGCGGCTGAAGCCTGCAAGAAGATCGGTGGCGACATGTGGGTCGTCAAGGCTCAGGTCCACGCCGGTGGCCGCGGCAAGGCCGGCGGGGTCAAGCTGATCAAGAGCCCGGAAGAAGCCAAGGCGTTTGCCGAGCAGTGGCTGGGCAAGAATCTGGTGACCTTCCAGACCGACGAGAAGGGTCAGCCGGTCGCCAAGATTCTGGTCGAGACCTGCACCGACATCGCCGAAGAGCTTTATCTGGGGGCGGTGGTCGACCGCACCACGCGTCGTGTAGTGTTCATGGCCTCCACCGAGGGTGGCGTCGAGATCGAGAAGGTCGCCGAGGAAACCCCCGAGAAGATCCTCAAGGTCGAGATCGACCCGCTGGTCGGTGCGCAGCCGTACCAGGCGCGTGAGCTGGCCTTCGCCCTGGGTCTGAAAGGCGACCAGGTGAAGCAGTTCACCAAGATCTTCCTGGGCCTGTCGCGTCTGTTCCATGAGAAGGATCTGGCGCTGCTCGAGATCAACCCGCTGGTGATCACCGATCAAGGCAACCTGCACTGCCTCGATGCCAAGCTCGGCCTGGACAGCAATGCGCTGTATCGCCACCCGGACCTGCAGGCGATGCGCGACCCCTCACAGGAAGACGAGCGTGAGGCCGAAGCGGCTGCCTGGGAACTCAACTACGTGGCCCTGGAAGGTAACATTGGCTGCATGGTGAACGGCGCCGGTCTGGCCATGGGCACCATGGACATCGTCAACCTCAATGGCGGCAAGCCGGCCAACTTCCTCGACGTGGGTGGCGGTGCAACCAAGGAGCGCGTGGCGGAAGCCTTCAAGCTGATCCTCTCCGACGATAACGTCAAGTCCGTACTGGTCAACATCTTCGGCGGTATCGTGCGCTGCGACATGATCGCGGAAGGCATCATCGGGGCGGTCGAACAGGTCGGCGTCAACGTGCCGGTAGTGGTACGTCTCGAGGGTAACAACGCCGAGCTGGGTGCCGAGAAACTGGCTTCCAGCGGTCTGAACATCATCGCTGCTACCAGTCTGACCGATGCGGCTCAGCAGGTCGTCAAGGCAGCGGAGGGCAAGTAATGAGTATCCTGATCGACAAGAACACCAAGGTCATCTGCCAGGGCTTCACCGGCGGCCAGGGGACCTTCCACTCCGAACAGGCGATCGCCTACGGTACCAAGATGGTCGGCGGCGTGACCCCGGGCAAGGGCGGCCAGGAGCACCTGGGCCTGCCGGTGTTCAATACCGTCAAGGAAGCGGTCGAGAAGACCGGTGCCGAAGCCAGCGTGATCTACGTGCCGGCTGCCTTCTGCAAGGACTCGATCCTCGAGGCCGCCAATGCGGGCATCAAGCTGATCGTGTGCATCACCGAAGGCATTCCGACGCTGGACATGCTCGACGTCAAGGTCAAGTGCGATGAGCTGGGCGTACGCCTGATCGGTCCCAACTGTCCGGGCGTCATCACGCCGGGCGAGTGCAAGATCGGTATCATGCCGGGTCATATCCACAAGCCGGGCCGTGTCGGTATCGTGTCGCGTTCCGGCACCCTGACTTACGAAGCGGTCAAGCAGACCACCGATCACGGCTTCGGCCAGTCCACCTGCGTGGGCATCGGCGGCGATCCGATTCCGGGCTCCAACTTCATCGATATCCTGGAGATGTTCGAGAAGGATCCGAAGACCGAGGCGATCGTCATGATCGGCGAGATCGGCGGTACTGCGGAAGAAGAAGCGGCTGCCTACATCAAGGCCAACGTGACCAAGCCGGTGGTGTCCTACATCGCTGGTGTCACGGCGCCTCCGGGCAAGCGCATGGGCCACGCCGGTGCGATCATTTCCGGTGGCAAGGGTACCGCAGACGAGAAATTTGCCGCACTGGAAGATGCCGGTGTGCGTACCGTTCGCTCCCTGGCCGAGATCGGCGATGCACTGAAGGACGTGACCGGCTGGTAAGCGCTGCTTATCGCGGTGACGACGCGAGGGCGCCTCATTGAGGCGCCCTCCGTTATTTTCGCTTCCCGCCACGCCATTCCTGTCTCAGGCCAGCGCCTCGTCGAAGTGCGGCGCCTCCATACCCAGTAGCTGCAGTTCCAGGTCGTCCGCCTCGATCGATTCCGGCAGCCGCTTGTCGTCGCCATTGGCCCGATAGGCGAACCGCCAGGCCTCACCCGGTGCCAGCTCCCGTGCGTCGCTTATCGTATAGGCATCGCCTTCACGGCTGTACTCGCCATTCCACAGCGTATCCATCTCGTCGCTCAACTCGACGCGTAGATCGGGCACGACCAGAGCATCCCGGCTTACGTTCTCGACGAAGACTTCGGCGCTGTGGCCACCTTCCCATTCGTTGAGGATATTGCCGGTTACCACAAGGTCGGTCGTGTCGTCGATCAGCGCAGGCAGCAGGCCGTCGCTGGAGAGAACGTCCTCTTCGCTGGGCACGGGCATCGGTTCGGCATCGAACAGCCGGCGTGAGGCAACGTGCAGCGTGGAGCCGTCACCGAATACCGCATACTGCATGTCGACGAGCGTATCGTCAGTGCCCTTGTCGTCGCGAACCCTGACCGTATCGTCGCTGAAATCGATGTGGTAAGCGGAAACGTCGCCCGTGTAGAGCGCAGTGTTGGTACCGCCACCGCCGATCAGGACATTGGCACCGTCGTTCCAGTCATCGCCGGGGCCGCTTTGCAATATGTCGTTACCCGCCCCGCCAATCAACGTGTCGTCTCCCAAGCCGCCATTGAGATAGACGCCATCATCACTGCCGTGAATCACGTCGGCACGCCGGGAGCCGACGACATAGTCGAAGCGCACCACGTTGGCATCCGGATCGGTGGGGGCGCCGAAGGTGTGTCCCCCTTCATTGACCCATAGGGTCGGCGACAGCCCATCGTCTTCGGGATCGCGTAGGGAGCGCTCGACCCGCACCTGATTGCCGTGGTCGCGACCCCCATGGAAGTTGATGTCGCGATCGGTACGGGCGATCTGGATGTCATTGTCGACGGAAGAGCGCCAAGAGGCGAAGACCAAGCCGTGTCGCATGCCGCTGTCTTCCAGGCCGGTAAAGTTGCCATCATAACTCTCGCGCAATTCATAGGCGTAGCCGTTACCACCGCTCCCCTTGTTGAAAGCGCCTTCGGCGGTAATATCGGTGACGTCGGCATCCAGTGTGCGTGAGAAATGAAAAGCGGTTGAAGGGCCGTCGACGACGCTTATGTCGCGCAGTTCGGCGCCGGTGGTTCCGTCGAGAAACAGTCCGTGAAATCCGGTCAGTTCGCTTTCGGTGTTGTGAAAGGCAGCACTGTCGGGCACACCGAGGTCGAAATCGATTCCGAAACCGGAGAGCGAAACGTCATCGATAGTCTCGAGCCTTTCCACTTGGGTCTTTCCCGCCTCGAAGTCGAAATGTACACCGCGATCCAGGCTCACTCTCCCGTCTTCCACTGCGGTGACCGTAGCCATGCTGGTGCGTAGCTCGGCATGTTGCTGCTTACGCCAAGCGCTGTCGCCGATCTCATCGAAAAAGTCGCCATCATTGTCTTGCCACAGACGCAGGGTGTCGCCCACTTCCACGTCGGTATCAATGACGATATCCGTGTCGCCTTGGCGAGCAGCGGCGTCGAGCGTGCCGAGGGTGAGGCTATCCGCCGTACCGTCCACTTTGATGGCGTGGCCCTGATCCAGGGCACTGCTAGTGAAGGTTAAGTGGGTACTGTCGGATCCTGCTCCCTTGAGAGTAAGGTCTGAGCGGTCAATGGTCAGCGGGCTGTCGAGGCTATACTCCCCCGGCGAGAGCTCGATCGTGGCACCTCTCGGTGCCTCATCGATCAGGGTTTGCAAGGCGTTTGCCGTGGTCGATGGGCTGGCCTTCAACACGGGCATGTCGTCTCTCCTTATACGCTTTTTCTTGTGAATCGCGATGTAACGGGCGGCAAAATCCTAACCGCTGAGAGATGAGAAAAATAGGTAGGAGGAGCTGTTATGGCGAAAGGATAACTAGGTCAGTCGATATTGTAACCGCTAATCCAACCTGGCGATTAGCACCTGAAGGCGATGGATAAAGGGGGTGGCGTTGACCAATTGTCGGCCGGAAACGAAAGGATAAGTACATAAATCATACTGTTCGTCACGAAAACGATCATTCCGTAGCCAAGGCTTCGCTTTCGCTCTGTTAGGCTGCCCCGTTTCAAGTCCTTTCCATTTTCGTGCACGCCCCCAGCGCGTGCCGGTGATAGCTCTTCGAAGGGGACCTTAGCCATGGCCTCCGAGACCGACGACGATCTCGCAGGAGCGCTGCGCAAGTGTCGGCCGATCCTGCTATGGGTGCTCGGCTTTAGTCTTTTCGTCAATGTCCTGATGTTGGTGCCGGCGCTCTACATGCTGCAGGTCTACGACAGGGTGCTCGCCACCGGTAGCCGCGAGACCCTGATACTGCTCACCCTGGTCGCGCTGTTCCTGCTAGCCGTGATGGGGCTTCTGGACCTCGTGCGAGGACGGCTACTGGTGCGTGCCGGCAACTACCTCGATACCTGTCTGGGGCCGCGCCTTTACCATGCCGTCTTCGCTCAGCGTGTAGCCGGCAAGGGGGGCTCGGTGCAACCGCTGGACGACCTGCGCACGCTACGTCAGTTCGTCTCGGGCAACGGTCTTTTTGCCTTCTTCGACGCCCCTTGGGTACCGCTCTACCTGGCGCTGTTGTTTCTCTTCCATCCTTGGCTCGGTGCTTTTGCCAGCCTGGCAGGGTTGATTCTCATCGGCTTGACGCTGGCTAACGAAAAGGCGACACGCGGGCTCATGGGCGAGGCTGGCGAGCGCTATCGTGAGGCGCGCGGTCAGGTCTCGGACAGCCTGAATGGTGCGGAAGTGGTCCGGTCGCTGGGTATGTTGCCGGCGCTGCGGCAGCGCTGGCTCGCTGGGCACAGGATCGGCCTTGCCATGCAATCGCGAGCAAGCGACCGTGCCAGCGGCTTGACCCAGTCCGCCAGGACGCTGAGGCTGGCGTCGCAGTCGTTGATCCTCGGCCTGGGGGCGTTGCTGGTGCTAGAAGGCAGTATCACCCCGGGCGTCATGATTGCTGCCTCGATCATTCTGGCGCGCGCCTTGGCACCCATTGATAGCATGATTGGCGGCTGGCGGAGCTTCGTGAGCGCCCGCGACGCCTACCGACGACTTGCAAAGCTGCTTCGCGAAGTACCCGCCGAGCGGCAGCGGCTGGCGCTACCGGCACCGCAGGGAGCGGTGGCCGTCGAGTCGGTCACGCTGAGGCCGCCCGGGTCCGAGAGAGCCGTTCTCGACGGGATTACCTTTCGTGTCGCTCCCGGCGAACACGTCGGCATCATCGGGCCTAGTGCCGCCGGCAAGAGCTCCCTGGCCCGTTTGCTGATAGGCGCCCAACTGCCGGAGCGGGGCACGATCCGCCTGGATGGTGCCAGTCTCGAACACTGGGATCGCGCCCTGCTGGGACCTTTCCTGGGCTATTTGCCCCAGGAGATCGAGCTGTTCGATGGCACGGTTAGCGACAACATTGCCCGCTTCGGTGAGCTCTGCGCTCACCGCGTCGTCGAGGCGGCACGCAAGGCCGGTGTACACGACATGATCCTGCGCCTGCCCGACGGCTATGAAACCCGGCTCGGCCGGTCTGGCACCATGCTGTCACGCGGGCAGCGTCAGCGGGTGGCCCTGGCTCGTGCCTTGTATGGCGATCCCGTGTTGGTGGTCCTCGACGAGCCCAATGCCAATCTCGACGATGCCGGCGAGCGTGCGCTGTCGGCAGCGTTGGACAAGCTCAAGCAGGCTGGTGTCAGCGTTATCGTGATCACCCACCGACGCAGCGTACTGGCTAGCGTCGATACGTTGCTGTTGCTTGATGAGGGACGCCTGCGCCTCCGAGGCGCTCGCGATGATGTGCTGTCACGCCTGGATGCCGACACCAGCAGACGCAACGCAACGGCAGCGTTCGGGGGACAGGCGCCGGAGCCGAGGCGCGCAGCGCGCGAGGCGCGGACGTGATGTATCAGGCCGAGCAGGAGCAAGCGCAAGCGCGGCGTGATGCCGCCACGCTAACGCCGCCTATCGACCCTCGCCCTTGGCAGCGCTTCGGCCTGTTGATACTGCTGATTGCCTTCGGTGGCTTTGGTGGCTGGGCGGTCGTGGCCAACCTGGCGGTAGGTGTCGTGGTGTCGGGTAAGGTCGCGGCGGCCTCGTTCACGCGGACAGTGCAGCACTACGAAGGGGGTATCGTCAGTGAGATCCGGGTGGACGATGGCGATAACGTCGAGGCGGGTGAGATTCTGGTGGTGCTTGACGATACCCGGGCGCGTTCTCAGCTCCAACTGGCGCGTAATCAGTACCTGCTCAACCGTGCCAGTGAAGTGAGGCTCACAGCCGACCTGGCCGAACAAGAGGCATTGGTTTTTCCTGCCGACCTTCGCGACAGTGAGTCGCGCCGTGTGAAAGAAGCGATGGCGGTTCAGCAGGGGCTGTTTTTCGCCAGACGGCAGGCGCTGGAGGGGACCCTGGCAACACTCGAGCAGCAGGCTTATCAATTTCAAGAGCAGCGTGATGGGCTGGAAGCACTGATCGAAGTCAACCGGCAGCGAATCGCCTCGCTTGGCGAAGAGGCGGATGACTTGCGCAGCCTGTTCGAACGCGGCCATGGTGATCGACAGCGCCTGCGTGAGTTGGAACGCGAACTTCTCGAGCGGGAAGGGGAGGCGGCCCAGCAAGCAGCCAATGTGGCGAGCATCGACGCGCAGATCAGTGAAAATCATTTACAGCGTCAGATACGTCGTCAGGAGTTTCATCAGCAGGCCGGGGAGCGATTGCGTGACGTCCAAGCGCACATCGCCGATGCCGAGGAGCGCATCACCGCCCTCGAGGACGAAGTGCAGCGCACCGCTATTCGCGCGCCGGTTGCAGGTAGCATCGTCGATCTGCGGCTGCGAAGCAGCGGAGCGGTGCTCGCCGCCAGCGAGCCCGTACTGGACGTCGTGCCTGTCGACGTTGGCTTTGTGGTGGAGGCTCGGGTGCCGGTTCACGAGATCGACAGCCTCTATCCCGGGCAGCCGGCACGCGTACGCTTCAGTGCCTTCAATCAGCGCTCAAGTCGTGCCGTCGAGGGGGAGCTCATCCATATCTCCGCTGACAGCCTGGTGGACGAGATGACGGCAAGCGACTATTACCAGGTTCGCATCGCCGTGGACGACGCACTGCTTTCAGAGGAGATGCCACTGGTGGCGGGCATGCCGGCGGAGGTGATGATTCATACTGGCGAGCGCACTTTTGCCAGCTACCTGATCAAGCCGTTCAGCGATGTCCTGGCCCGTGCCATGCGTGGCTAGCTGGCCATGATTGACGTGGCTAGCACGACATCGGTTACGCTGATGGCGAAATGATCGTGGAGAGAAAACAATGAACAACAAGGTGCCCGCCGCTTACCAGGCGACTCGAGGCTCTGTCCTTGATGTCGACAGGGCGTTCTACGCCCGTCTGACCGACCCCGCCGCGCGCGAAAGCGTCAATTCGTTGGTGGTGCCGATTCGCGAGGGGCGGGCCTGGAAGGTGCCTGCAGGGCAAGTGGTGCGCCTCTCCACCCTGGAAGGGCCTCAGGTTGGCGACTTCAATCTATGGAGCCTGCACAATCCCCGCGAGCGCTTCTGGGCCTCGCGTACCCGGCAACTGCAGCGTGCGCATGTTTCCACTTTCGACCGGCTATGGTCGA
Source organism: Halomonas sp. (assembly GCF_020832045.1). Classification (GTDB taxonomy): domain Bacteria; phylum Pseudomonadota; class Gammaproteobacteria; order Pseudomonadales; family Halomonadaceae; genus Halomonas. The sequence continues at coordinate 17,849 of NZ_JAFIFK010000079.1, read as the reverse complement.
CGCTTCCCTACCTGCGTCCCATGGCGACCATCATCGACGACACCCTTGCCGGCTACGGTGTCGATGAGCAGGGCGGGCGTATCCACGACCTGCTGGGCACCCGTTGCGACCCCTACGTCAACCGGTTGCTTACTGGCGAGGACTTCGATCACCACTGCCATTCGAATCTGGTCCGTGCGGTGCTGCCCCATGGCCTGACCGAATTCGACGTACACGATGTGCTCAACGTGTTTCAGTGCACCGGGCTCAACGAGGACGATCAGTATTTCATGAAGGCATGCCCGGCGCGGGAAGGCGACTATCTCGAATTCTTTGCCGAGATCGACCTGCTGTGTGCATTGTCCTGCTGCCCTGGCGGCGATCTTTCGGTAGAGCTATGGGGCCCCGATGCCGGCGACCCGCTGCTGACTTGCCATCCTATCGGCGTGGAAGTGTTTCGTCTGGATGAAGAGCTGCTGCAGCATTGGACACCGCCCGAGCCCTCACCCTATGCCGGTGGGCACGGCCTTGCCGGGCCCGCCATCGACTGGGCGGCCGAGAAGCGGCGACGAGGATCCTGAGCCTCTGCCCCTATTGATGTGACGACCCGCCAATCAGGCGGGTCTTTTTTTGCCTATACGTTGACACACTCTCGGATGAGGCTATTATACCATCCGTATGGATGGTAAATAGATTCCATTGGGATGGTTAGGCGCCCAAGAGATGCCATCAACAACCAGCGAGGCAACACATGAGCGTGCATGAACTTCGCCGCAAGAGCGGCGACACCAGCGAGAAAATCACCATCAACCTCGGTGTTGTCGACTTGGGTCAGATCGATCTGCTGGTACAGGAGGGGTTCTATTCCAATCGTACAGATCTGATTCGCACGGCAATTCGCAACCAGTTGGCAAGCCACGCCGAGGTGGTCAGGGAAACGGTGACCCGTAAGGCCTTCGTACTGGGGCTTGAGCATTACAGCCGTACGGATCTGGAAGCACTGCAGTCGGCAGGGGAGATGCTGCAGATTCAGGTGTTGGGAATGGTCAGCATTGCTGACGATGTAACGCCGGAGCTTGCCCGTGCCACCATCGAATCAGTGGTCGTGTTGGGCGCTCTACATGCCAGTGCGGCGGTCAAGGCTGCCCTGGCGGACAGAATTCACTGAGTCACACGATAGGGATATTGATGATGATCGACGCGATGATGACACGACGCATGGAAGAGGCGACACGACTCACCCGTGATGGAAAGCTGAACGAGGCCATGGCCGTGCTGCAAGGGGCGATGCCAAGTGAGCCCCACGTTGCTGGTGATACGTTCGAGGGGAGTTGTCAGGTCATAGACGAAGAGGCATCGACGTGGCAGCCGTCATCTGCTGAGTCGATGTTTCGCCAAGCCCGTAAGACGACCGCAACGGTAAATCCGGGTGGAGATATTGGGCGGTCTGCCGCATGGCGCGACACGTGGCGCCAGCTGCGTGAGTCCATGGCTCAGCCCGAGCCGGCACGACCCTGCGAGGCGGCCGAGCCAGGCGCTTTTTCCGCCGGCAGTTTTACCAATGCAGCCGGCACTCGCGATTACAAGCTGTACTTGCCCAGTGGCTATCACGGCCAGGCACTGCCGCTGGTGGTCATGCTCCATGGCTGTACCCAGAACCCGGATGACTTCGCAACCGGTACCCGGATAAACCGGCTGGCCGAAGAGCAGCTATTTTGCGTGCTCTATCCTGCCCAGCCGATGACCGCCAATAGCTCGAAGTGCTGGAACTGGTTCAAACCCGAAGACCAGCAGCGCGAGGGTGGGGAGCCATCAATTCTTGCTGGGATGACCCGACAGATAATCGACGCGTACGGGCTCGATGCGAGCCGGGTCTATGTCGCAGGATTGTCGGCCGGTGGTGCCATGGCAACGACACTGGCAATGACCTATCCCGACCTCTATGCGGCGGTAGGCGTGCATTCCGGACTTCCCCACGGTGTTGCCCGGAGTATTCCCGATGCCCTGGGAGTGATGCAGGGTGGTACGGGCCCCCTCGGTGGCGGTGGCTCGAAGCAAGGCAGTGCGTGGGCGTCCCAGGTGCCGGCCATCATCTTCCATGGCGACCGTGACACGACCGTGCATCCCAGCAATGCGGATCGCGTTGTCGCGCAGTATGCGGCCGGAAAGGGGGCAAGCGGGCCTGAAGGTGGAGTCGAGACAACGGTGGCGCGGGGGCAGGAACCTAATGGCCATGCCTATACGTGCACCCGCCATCACGATGCGGAGGGGCATCCACGCCTCGAGCAGTGGGTAATCCATACTGCCGGTCACGCCTGGTCGGGTGGAGATCCTCGCGGTTCGCACACGGATCCCAAGGGACCCGATGCGACCAAGGAGATGATGCGTTTCTTTCAATACCAGGCCAATCCCGTGGATCAGGCTGGGTGCAGTAAGCTCTGAGGTAAAAGACCCAAGTGAGCCATCAGCAAAAACGCCCCGACCGGAGTCGAGGCGTCTGCTCTTGCAACATGGAGTTGCCTCACACCGCAGGGCGCGCCACCAGCGAGCGGGTCTCCTCGCGCGCCTCGATCAGCTCCACGCGTATCACATCGCCGAGTTTGTAACGCACTTCGCCCTCGACCTGGATACGGCCCTCCTTGTCGTCGATGACCACCTTGTCGCGGTCGCTGTGCAGCATCGGAGCCGGTACGAAGGCGGTCGCGCCGTTGGCGGTGAGGCGTACGCGCATGCCGCCGCGGCTGATCCCGAAGATCTCCGCTTCGAAGGCTTCCTGGGCCTTGGCGGCGGGGGTCAGGTAGCGCACGTAGAGCCAGTCCTTGACGTCGCGCTCGGCCATGCGGTTGAGCTTGCGGCGCTCGGTCAGCTGTTCGGTCAGCGCCTGGGTCGCTTCCGCGGGGGCCTGTTCGCCCTTGAGAACGCGTTTGATCAGGCGGTGATTGACCATGTCGCCGTACTTGCGGATCGGTGACGTCCAGGTGGCGTAGGCGGACAGGCCCAGGCCGAAATGCGGGCCGGGGCGGGCTGACATGCTGGTGAAGCCCTGGAAGCGGCGCAGGCGCGCATCGAGCCAAGCGTCGTCGCGGCTCTCCAGCGCGCGCTTGAGTTCCTTGTAGCGCGGCAGCTCGGAGAGTGCCTCGAGTTCGACCTCTACCTGCTGCGCGGTAAGAAACTCATGTGCGGCCTCGGCCTTTTCCGGGTCGAAGGCACGGTGCACGTTGAAGATGCCGTGTCCGACGTGTTCGGCGAGGTAATCGGCACAGCAGGCGTTTGCCGCGATCATCGATTCCTCGATCATGCGGTTGGCGATACGTCGCTCCTCGACGCGCACGTCGAGTACGTTGCCTGCTGGGTCGAGCACGAAGGCGTAGTCGGGACGATCCTTGAATACCAGTGCATGCTCAGCGCGCCAGGCACTGCGTGCTACTGTCATGTCGTGAAGGGCGCGAAGCTGGGCCGCGATCTCCTCGGCCGGGGCCCAATCGCCCTGACCCTCCAGCCAATCGGAGATACGGTCATATACCAGCCTGGCGTTGGAACGCATAGTGGCGGAAAAGAAGCGGTAGTCGCCGAGGCTGCCATCGGCCTCCACATTCAGCGTACAGGCCAGCACCGGACGCTCTTCGCCTTCGCGCAGCGAGCACAGATCATCGGCCAGCTGCTCCGGCAGCATGGTGACGTTCTGGCCCGGCAGGTAGACGGTGAAGGCACGCGTGCGCGCTTCCAGGTCGGCGGCATGGCCCTCTTCGACATAGGCGGTGGGGTCGGCAATGGCTACCGTCAGCCGCCAGCCGCCTTCCTCCCGCGGTTCGATTCGCAGCGCATCGTCCATGTCGCGGGTTTTTTCGCCATCGATGGTAAAGAAGGGCTCGGCGGTAAGGTCTTCGCGCTCGAGGCCTTCATCGCGCTGGGACCAGTCGCTGCCGGCTTCGGGGCACTCCTGCTCCAGGGCGTGGCGGGCCAGGGTGACACGCCATGGCACGGCGGGATCGTCGGCTTTGGCGACCAGCTCATCGATCTGGGCGAAGAAAGCCCGATCTTCAGGCTTGAGCGGGTGGCGTACCAGACGCGCCACGACCCAGTCGGCGTCGCCGATGCTCGATTCGTCGAGGCTGTTCTTGATACGTGACTTCAGCACGTTCTTGATCGAAGGGTGGTCGGGCACCACCGCCAGCCGACCTTCGCGCTTTTGCACCCGGGCGATGAAGCGATTCAAGCCCGCCTCGAGGAGCGCATCCGGCTCGACGGAAGTCTTGTCGCCATTTTCGTGAATAACGGCCTGGACGCGATCGCCGTGCATCACCAGCTTCATCGCCGGCGGTGGCACGAAGTAGGATTGGCCGTCATCGGTCTCGAGGAAGCCAAAGCCCTTGTCGGTGGCCTTGATCACGCCTTCGGCACGGGGCGTGGTCTGACGAATCTGTTGCTTGAGCTGGGCGAGCAGCGGGTTATTCTGCAGCATGATCACGAACGTGTGGCGGGATAGGAGGGCCACTATACGGATTCCGGGGGCCGGCGCCAAACGCTGGCGTGCCGCTCACGGAAAATTGTGCGACGTTGGTCTAGGGTCTCTTGCCGCCTCGCCCCAGCTTGCCCATCATCGAGCCCATAACGACAATATCCCGGACGCTGCCGAGACAGCGCCTCAGCCATCGGACGACGATGACCACAACGCCCGCCACACTGATCGTGGTCGACGACGACCCTGAGATCCGCGAACTGCTGGTCGACTATCTGGGACGTCACGGCTACCGCGCCCTGGCCGCCGAGGATGCCGATGCCTTGCATCGTCTGTTGACGAGTGAAAGCCCCGACCTGCTGATCGTCGACATCATGCTGCCCGGCGACGATGGTTTCACCATCTGCCGTGACATCCGCCGTGGCAGCGACGTGCCGATCATCATGCTCACCGCCAGTGCCGACGAAACCGACCGTATCCTCGGCCTTGAGCTGGGCGCCGACGACTATCTGGGCAAGCCGTTCAATCCACGGGAACTGCTTGCGCGCATCAAGGCGGTGCTGCGACGCGCCCGTGCCGGTTCGCCCGCCGATCCTGCCCGGGCGCGGCTGGTGGCATTCGGTGCCTGGCGCCTCGACCGCATGACACGCGAACTGATCGATGAGCGTGACGAGCGAACGCCGCTTTCGGGGGCGGACTTCCAGCTGCTCCAGGTGTTTCTCGAACGCCCCGAGCAGGTGCTGTCGCGGGAGGCGTTGTATGAGCTGACCCGCGGGCGTCAGGCACCACCGCTGGATCGCTCCATCGATGTGCACGTCTGTCGGCTGCGTCAGCGGCTGGGTGAGGATGCTCACTATCATCAGATGATCCGTACCGTACGCGGAGCGGGTTACGTCTTCACCGCTCGGGTCGCAGCGCTGTCGTGAGCGACAAAAGCTACCGTCGTCGCTGGCAGCGGCGTTTGGCGCGCTTTCTGCCGCGTACCCTGCGCGGGCGCTTCGTGCTGATCATGCTCGTCGGCGTGTTGTCCGCCCAGCTGGCCAGCTATGTCGTATGGACCTCCCAGGTGCGCTCCAGCCAGCTCGAGCAGCTCGACGAGCTGTCGCGAAACGTTGCCTACAGCGTGGCCTCGACCATGCGTTTCTTCCGCTCGCTGCCCTTCGAGTATCGCCACATCGTGCTCGATCAGTTGCGCAACATGGGTGGCACACGCTTCTTCGTCAGCGTCAACGAGCGGCGCATTCCGGTCGAGGATATCGGCTCGGGGCCGGAAAAGACGCTGGTGGTCAACAATTTCCGCGAGATCCTAACCTCCGAACTTAACATCGACGATGTGCTGGTGGAGTTCTCCCGGGCCGAGACCCTGCGCGTCTACAACAATGAAGTATTGTTGCACGACCTGCCGCCGCGCTGGGGCCAGCACAGTCTGCTGATGGAACCGCTGTCGCCGCCGATCCTGGTGGTGCAGATGGAGCTCGGTGCCGACACCTGGCTCTACGTGGCCACACTGCTGCCGGTGCCCGACCTGTTCAACGAATATGGCTGGTTATCCGGCGAGCGGCTGCTGGCGAGCCTGATGGTCCTGCTTACGGTGATCGGTCTGGCGCTACTCGGCATTCGCAGCGTGACCCGGCCGCTGGCCCGGTTGTCACGCGCCGCGCGCCAGCTCGGCGACGATCTCGATGCGCCGCCGCTGCGTGAGAGTGGGCCACGCGAGGTAGCGGCCACGGCAATGGCGTTCAACCGCATGCAGGAGCGCATTCGCGAACAGGTCGATGAACGTGAGCGCCTGTTCTCGGCAATCTCTCATGATCTGAAGACGCCTATCACGCGGATGCGCCTGCGTGCCGAGATGCTCGACGATCCGCTGCAGCGCGAGCGTTTCTGTGCCTCGCTGGATGAGCTCGATCTGCTGGTCAAGGGGGCGCTGGCATCGGTGAAGGGCTTCGACCTGCATGAGGCGGTCGAGAATATTGCTCCTCATGAGGTGTTGCAGGAGTTGGCCCATGAGCTTGCCTTGCAGGGAGGGCAGGTCAGCGTTTCGGGAAGTGCCGGGGCGCTTTCGGTAAAGCCCATGGCATTCAAACGTTGCCTGGCAAATCTGCTGGAGAATGCCGTCTTCTACGGCCGGCTCGCCGAGGTGACGCTGATCGACTCGCCGCGGCGGCTGTCGGTCGTCATCCGCGACCATGGTCCCGGTATTCCCGAAGCCCAGCGCGAGCGGGTCTTTGCCCCCTTCGTGCGCCTGGAACCCTCACGCAGCCGTAACACGGGAGGCAGCGGCCTCGGGTTGGGTATCGCTCGGCATATCGCCCGTGCCATGGGCGGCGACATAACGCTTGCCAACCATCCCCAGGGCGGGCTCGAAGTCATCCTGATGCTGCCGCGATCGCGAGATGTTACGCCGTTGTAATAGTGTCGCAATGCTTTGCAGGACTAGGTAACCCCATGCCTGGCTGCTCTCGGTTAACGTTACTGATACACCGGTTACGGCCGGTCTCAATAACAACAGCAGGAGCATGCCAATGACCTCTTTCACGAGCCCGTTCACCAAGACGTCTCTTGCCATAGCGAGTGCCGCGGCGGCTTCGCTTGCGTTCAGCAGCGCTCAGGCCGCCGAGGTGGAAGTGCTGCACTGGTGGACTTCCGGCGGTGAAGCCCGCGCCGCCAATGAGCTCAAGGACCTGATGGAAGCCGAAGGCTACGGTTGGGAAGATTTCGCCGTGGCCGGTGGCGGTGGGGAAACCGCCATGACGGTACTCAAGTCCCGTGCCATGTCGGGCAACCCGCCGTCGGCGGCACAGATCAAGGGCCCGGAGATCCAGGAGTGGGGCGAGCTTGGCCTGCTAGGGGAGCTCGACGAGGTGGCCGAGGCCGAAGGCTGGGATGAACTGTTGCCGCCGACGGTGGCAGAGATCATGCGTCACGATGGCCACTACGTGGCGGTGCCGGTCAACGTGCATCGGGTCAACTGGCTGTGGGCCAATCCCGAGGTGCTCGAGGCGGCCGGTGTAGAGCTGCCCACCACCCTCGATGAGCTGTTCGAGGTCGGCGAGGCAATTCGCGAGGCGGGCTTCATTCCGCTGGCCCACGGCGGTCAGGCGTGGCAGGACGCCACCGTGTTCGAGAGCGTGCTGCTGGCCAGCGGTGGTACCGAGTTCTATCAGCGTGCCTTGGTCGAACTCGATGAAGACGCCCTGGGCAGCGAGCAGATGATCGAGGCGCTGGAAACCTTCAAGCGCCTGCGCGGATTGATGGACGACGACATGTCCGGCCGCGACTGGAATATCGCCACCTCCATGGTGATCAACGGTGATGCCGGCATGCAGCTGATGGGCGACTGGGCCAAGGGGGAATTCACCGCCGCCGAGCTCACCGCCGGCGAGGACTACCTGTGCGCCGCAGCGCCGGGCACCCAGGATGCCTTTACCTTCAACATCGATAGCCTGGCCATGTTCCGCGTCGAAGGCGAGGAGCGCGACGCCCAGCAGGCCCTGGCGCGGCTGGTGCTGGAGCCGACCTTCCAGGAGGCCTTCAACCTGGCCAAGGGCTCGATACCGGCCCGTCCCGACCTCGATATGAGCGAGTTCGACCAGTGTGCCCAGCAGTCCATGAATGACTTTCAGCGCACCGCCGACGAGGGCGGACTGGTGCCCAGTATGGCCCACGGCATGGCGGTGCGCGCCGACGTCCAGGGCGCCATCTTCGACGTGGTGACCAACTACTTCAACTCGCGAGACATGGCCGCCGAGGAAGCCGCCCGGCGCATGGTGAATGCCGCCCAGGCCGCGCTCTGATCGCAGCCTGACGATGGGGCGAGCCTGACCACAGGTTCGTCCCAGTGGCACGCCGTTCACGTCCGAGGACTTCCGCTATGTCTCTCTCGAATTCAGTGGTGCAGCCGGCGGTAGGCGCCGGTGCCCGGCGCAGCCATGCCGGTATGCTGCAGGCTTGCCTGCCCAAGCTGGTGCTGGCTCCGTCGGTCGCCATTTCGCTGTTCTTCGTTTACGGCTTCATGCTGTGGACCTTCATTCTCTCGCTGACCAACTCTCGCATGCTGCCCAGCTACGAGTTTGTCGGCTTCGCCCAATACGCACGCTTGATGGCCAACGACCGCTGGTGGGTGGCGTCGACCAATCTGGTGGTATTCGGTGGCCTGTTCGTGGCGATCTGCCTGGCCCTGGGACTCGTGCTCGCCATCCTGTTGGACCAGCGCATCCGCCAGGAGGGCGCGCTGCGCACCATTTATCTCTATCCCATGGCGCTGTCGTTCATCGTCACCGGCGTGGTGTGGAAGTGGCTGCTCAACCCGGGCCTGGGCATACAGGCCATGGTGCGTAGCTGGGGCTTCGAAAACTTCCGCTTCGACTGGCTGGTGAATCCCGACATGGCCGTCTACACCTTGGTGATCGCCGCGGTGTGGCAGGCTTCCGGTTTCGTCATGGCGCTGTTTCTCGCCGGGTTGCGCGGCATCGACGACAGCATTCTCAAGGCCGCTCAGCTCGACGGCGCCAGCCTGCCGCGAATCTACTGGAGGGTGGTGATTCCCTGCCTGCGTCCGGTGGTGTTCAGCGCGGTGATGATCCTCTCGCACATCGCCATCAAGAGCTTCGACCTGGTAGTGGCGCTCACCGGCGGCGGGCCCGGCTACGCCTCCGACCTGCCGGCCACCTTCATGTACGCCCACGCCTTCACCCGGGCGCAGATCGGGCTTGGCTCGGCCAGCGCCATGCTGATGCTGGGCGGCGTGCTGGCGATCCTGATTCCCTATCTCTACTCCGAGCTGAGGGGGCGCCGACATGGATAACGTCATTCGCCGTCGTACCCTGGGGGCTCGCCTGGGACGCGCCATCCTTTATGCCGTACTGTTGCTAGCCGCGCTGTTCTACCTGCTGCCGCTTGCCGTGATGCTGATCACCTCGGTCAAGCCGCTGGCCGAAATCTCCCCCGGCACGCTGCTCTCACTGCCCCGGGAGCCTACGCTCGCCCCCTGGACCAAGGCCTGGGGCGAGGCCTGCACCGGCATGCGCTGCGAGGGGGTGGGAGTCTACTTTCTCAACTCCATCGCCATCGTGGTGCCGGCGGTGCTGATATCCACGGTGATTGGCGCGCTCAATGGCTATGCCCTGACCAAGTGGCGCTTCAAGGGCTCGGAGCTTCTCTTCGCGTTGATGCTGTTCGGCTGCTTCATTCCGTTCCAGGTGGTGCTGCTGCCCATGGCGCAGACGCTGGGCTGGCTGGGGTTGTCGAGTTCCCGAGCAGGTCTGATCCTGGTCCACGTCATCTTCGGTATCGCCTTTACCACCTTGTTCTTTCGCAATTTCTATGTGGCGGTGCCCACCGAACTGGTGTCGGCGGCCAAGCTCGACGGTGCCGGATTCTTCCGCATCTTCTGGCGCATTCTATTGCCCGTATCGGCCCCTATCATCGTGGTATCGGTGATCTGGCAGTTCACCCAGATCTGGAACGATTTCCTGTTCGGCGTGGCTTTTTCGGCCCACAACACCCAGCCGGTGACGGTGGCACTCAACAATCTGGTCAACACCTCCACCGGCGCACGTGAGTACAACGTCGACATGGCGGCAGCAATGATCGCCGCGCTGCCCACGCTGATCGTCTACGTACTGGCAGGTAAATATTTCGTCCGCGGTCTCACGGCCGGCTCGGTCAAGGGCTGAGACCCTCTGTACCACCGAACAACAAGAGGTTTTCGACATGGCAGCGCTTGAAATTAATAACGTATACAAGGATTTCGGCAGCGAGCAGGTGCTCAAGGATGTCAGCCTGGCAATCGACTCGGGGGAGTTTCTTATCTTGGTGGGCCCCTCCGGCTGCGGCAAGTCGACGCTGATGAATGCCATTGCCGGGCTCGAGCCGGTCACCTCCGGCGAGATCCACATTGCCGGCGAGGACGTTACCTGGCAGACCCCGGCGGAGCGCGACATCGCCATGGTGTTCCAGTCGTACGCGCTCTACCCGAGCATGACGGTCCGCCAGAACATCAGCTTCGGGCTGGAGATGCGCAAGGTGCCCAAGGCCGAGCGCGAGGCCGCGGTGGAGCGGGTCGCTGATCTATTGCAGATCTCGCACCTGCTCGAGCGCAAGCCCTCGCAGCTCTCCGGTGGCCAGCGCCAACGCGTCGCTATGGGCAGGGCGCTGGCACGCGAGCCCAAGGTGTATCTGTTCGACGAACCGCTCTCCAATCTCGACGCCAAGCTGCGGGTGGACATGCGCACCGAGATCAAGAAGCTGCACCAGCGTCTGAGGACCACCATCGTCTACGTGACCCACGACCAGATCGAGGCGATGACGCTGGCCGACTGCATCGCGGTGATGCGTGATGGCCGGATCCTCCAGCTCGGCTCCCCCGACGAGGTTTACAACAATCCTGTGGACCTCTTCGTCGCCGGGTTCATGGGGTCGCCCTCAATGAATTTTCTTATCGCCACGCTGGAGGAGGAAGCGGGGGAATACCGGCTGCGTGTGGACACGCCTGAGGAGGAGAGCCTGCGGCTGCCCTGGCCGCGTGAGCGTGAAACACCGGCCATGGCCGAGCGGATCGGGCAGACGGTGATTCTTGGGCTGCGGCCGGAACATTTTGCCGAGGATGACGCTCGGCTCGGCGAGTTTGCCGAAGGCGTGGCGTTCACGCCACGTATCAGCGTGGTGGAGCCCACCGGAGCTGACATACTGCTGCAGCTGAAGCTGGGCGAGGGTGAGGTCACGGCACGGGTCGGACCCAAGTGTCGGACGCGGGCGGGCGAGCGTCTGGCACTGCGCATCGACATGGGCCGTGCAGTGCTGTTCGACAGCGAGACGGAAAGGCGCCTGGCCTGAGGCGATGATGCCAGGCCGCCGGCTTGAAGGCTGGCGGCCTCGTGCGGGCCGGCTCAGCGCACGGTGATTACCGTGCATTCGGCGACGTGGCTGACCTTGTGCGACACGCTACCCACCACCAACCCGCGCAGGTCGCTCAGGCCACGGCTGCCCATGACGATGGCTTCTACACCGCGGCGGCGCGCTTCGCTGACGATGGTGCGTGCCGGGTCGCCCTGGCCGATCACCGTTTCGACCTGGGTCACGCCCTTGGCACGTGCCGCTTCGGCTGCCTTGTCGACGACCTGCTTGCCGATATCTTCGCGCTCCTGGCGGGAGGCCTCGATGGCGATGGCGCCGATTCCCCAGACCAGGGTCGTCTCGTGGGAGAGCTCCTCGGGGATATGCAGCACATGCAGAGTGGCATCGGCTTGAGTGGCCAGCTGACAAGCAACGTCGAGCGCTTTCTTGGCGCCTTCGGATCCGTCGACGGGTACCAGGATGGACTTGAACATGGTGCTTTCCTTCTGCGCGAATTGAGTCATGGCGTACTATGAGCGTAACGCCTGTTGGCGCAAGTGTCATGACCGGGATCAAGTCAGGCCTCGATAGGCCCGCTACTCCGGTTTCTCCAGACGCCGCAGCTGCTGCCAAAGCTCGCTGCGCAAGTCGGCCATACGCGGCGCTTCGCCCTCGGCGAACACCAGCGGACGGGTCAGGCGCTGGGTACGCAGCCCGAGACGGGCGGTGAGCAGGCCCACCCCCATGCCCTGCCCAGCGCGCGCCGAGAGGCGTCCGGCCAGATTCAGCGAGAGCAGTTCCACGCCGGCATCGCTGGCCATCTCGGTGGCCCCGGCAAACGCCATGTTGTAAAGCACGTTGCGCAGCAGGCGCAGGCGGCTGGCGTAACCCAGTTCCAGGCCATACAAGCGGCAGATACGGTCGATCATGGCCAGGCTGCGCCATGCCACCAGAAACATGTCGACCAGTGTCAGCGGACTCACCGCCACCATCACCGCCGTTTCTCCGGCCATGCGCGATATCATGCGTCGGGCTTGGCGGTCGCGGGGGGCCAGCAGGTGATGAGCCAGGAGCTGCTGGATTTCGGCGCCGCCGTGATGCGGCTCCCGGGCGGCCACGAATGCCTGCCAATGGGGGTGATCGTCGTCGAGGCGCAGCTGTCGCTTGAGTACCTTCGCCAAGTCCAGCGCTTCAGCAGCATCGACATCAGGTAGCCGGGCCAGTTGGGTGCGCAGGGCGTCATGACGCTTCAGCCGACGCAGCCGCCAGGCTTCACGCAGGAGTGCCCCGGCACCTAGAGCGACGGCACTCAGCCCCAGCAGGTGCCAGGCGCCGCTGAGCCAGTCGCCGCCGAGCAGAGCAGCGGGCAATCGCAGGGCCATCTCGACGCTCCCCAGTGCGATGCCGCCCCCAAGCAGAGCCAGCAGCCCCCATCGACGCCTGCGCGGGCGACCGAGACTCGCCCCCAGGTCGCGTTCGGGGCGGCTGAGTGCTGGTTCTTCCACCGCCCGTGATGGCAGCTGGCTGTCGAAGTCCAGGCGAGGGCGCGGCGGCTCAACGCCAGGGGTTGCTGGCTCGTCGAGGGTAAAGCGACGGGCCGGCTGGGGGTCGCTACCCTGCGGTTCGTCACGGCGGTCGCTCATTTCAGCTTGTCTCCGATCAGCCAGTCCAGTGCGGCATCGAGCCGAATGTGGGGTAAGGCACCGCCTTCACGAGGAGCAGGGCGGAAGGCACGGAAATCGAATCCTTGGCGGGACCAGAAGTCGGCCTCGGGCAACTTTGCGGGGACCTCGCCGGGAAACACCAGTACCTCTTCGCCTTCGAGCGTGGTGCCGCGCAGCGCCGGCGTACGTACATTCTGGTGGCTCACCTCGTGTGCTTCAGTCGCGCGTATTGCCGCCAGCGATAGTGCCTTTACCGGTACGTTGGCATAGCGCAGATCCTGCAGCGGTTCGGCAAGCAGTGCCTCGAGCAGGGCGCTGAGCTTTGCATGCTGCTCAGGCGTGACGTGGTCGGCCTTGGTGGCGGCAATCGCCAGGCGGTCGATGCGCGGCGCGAACATCCGTGAGAGCAGGCTGCGTTTGCCATAGTCGAAGCTCTGCATCAGCGTGGCCAGTGCCTGGGAGAGGTCCTCGAAGCGCTCCGGCCCGGCATTCAGCGCACCGAGAACGTCCACCAACACGATCTGACGGTCGAAGCGGCGAAAGTGGTCGCGATAAAATGGCCGCACGATATGCTGCTGATAGTGGCGAAAGCGTGCGGCCAGGGTGGCATAGACGCTCTCCGGCGGCAGTTTGGCTAGCGCTGAATCGTCAGCATCGGCCAGTGCCGGTAAGGGAAAGAACTGCAGTACCGGTGCGCCGTCGAGATCACCGGGCAGCAGGAAGCGGCCCGGCTGCAAATTGGCAAAGCCCGCTTCTCGGGCCGCCTGCAAGCTCCTGGCATAAAGCGCGGCGACATCGGCAAGTTCGGCTTCATTGGCGTCAGCGGCAGGGTCGAGTCTTGCAGCGAGCCGCTCCCACTCGGCGAGCAGAGCGCGGCGCTGTTGGCCGGCACCCGCCAACATGGCGCGACTCCAGCTCAGGTAGTCATGCCCCAGCAGCGGCAAGTCGAGCAACCATTCACCGGGGTAGTCGAACAGGTCGAGGTTGAGTTCGGCGGTTTCGCTGCGCAGCAAGCCGCGCCGTGCCGGGCGGTAGCGAATCGACAGGCGCAGCTCGCTGATGCCGCGAGTCGGCTCGGGCCAGGCCGGGGGTTGGCCGTCGAGTGCCGCCATGGCCTGGTCGTAGGGAAAGCGCGGTACGCCGAGATCGGGCTGACTGACCCGGCGAGCGCCCAGCAGGCGTCCCTCGCGAGCCACAGGCATCAGGTCTAGGCGTGCCTCCAGCCCGGCATGGCGCAGCTGGTTGACCAGCGATGTGAGAAAGGCGGTCTTGCCCGACCGCGAGAGTCCGGTGACCGCCAGGCGCAGCTGACGGTCGCGGCCGCGTTCGATCAGGTTGGTCAGCTCCCGAGTGAGCGACTGGCGCATTGGCGAGAAATTCCTTCACAGCAGTGTCAGCCGCTAATGTGAGGGTCTTGGCGGCGTCTGGCAAGGCGCTGCCAGGCCAGCAGTGCGATCGGTACCAGCGACAGCGGCACCAATACGGCATTGAGCAGCGTCCAGCCGAGCTGGTTGACCAGTGGACCGGCAAGCAGCGCTGTAATGGCCACGGTGGAGAAGACCAGGAATTCATTGGCGGCCTGAGTGCGGGCCTTCTCCTCGGGGCGATATGTCTCGGTGAGCAGCCCGGTGGCCGGCAGGAAGGTGAAGTTCCAGCCTAGCCCGAGCAGGATCAGGGCGAAATGAAAACCCGCCACGCCGGCATCGAGCTGGGCGGCCAGGCCGCTCGCCGCCAGCAGTACACAGCCTGCAGCGATCATGCGCGGCGCGCCGAAGCGCGCCGTGAGGTGTCCGGTAGCGAACGAGGGCAGAAACATCGCCAGCACGTGCCACTGGATCGTGGTGGCGACATGGTCGAAGTGATGGCCGGCTCCGGCCATTGCCAGCGGGGTGGCGGTCATCGCCAGGTTCATCACGCCGTAGCCGATCAGTGAGGAGAGCACAGCCACTACGAATACCGGCTGACGTACGATCTCGCCGAGCGCCCGCGGCTGGCCGTCGCCATGGGTCTTCTCGGCCGGGGGCAGCCGAGTTATCAGCAATACCAGCAAGGCCACCAGGTAAAGCGCTCCTAGCCCGATGAAGCTGCCAAGAAAGGGTGTGACGGCCGCTTCGCGACTGATGCGAGCCAGCCATGGGCCGAAGAAGGCGGCCAGCACGCCGCCACCCATCACCAGACCGATGGCTCTGTCGCGCAGTGCCAGGGGAGCGGCTTCCACGGCGGCAAAACGGTAGAGCTGGCCGAAGCCGATGCCGATGCCGATTAGCCAGGTGCCCAGCATGAAGAGCATGAAGTTCTCGGCCACGAGGGCCTGGGCGGCCACCACCACACCCACGAGTCCGAGCGAATTGCCCAGCAGGAAGCCGCGCTTGCGCCCCAGCCGGGCCATGATCAGCGAGGCGGGAATGGTCGCGCACATCAGCCCCAGCCATTGGGTGGCGACCGGTGCGGTGGACCATGCCGGGTCGGGGGCGAGACGTGCGCCGATCAGCGGTGAGACCGCGATCAACAGAATGTTGCCGCTTACCAGCAGGGCCTGGCACAGCGACAGCAGCATGACATTGAAGGGCATGATGGCCTCCTGGAGGCGTTTATCTACCGTTCGAGGCAGAGTGCGTGGTAGCTGCAGAGACGATGGCTTGGGCTGTTGGGCCGAAGCGCTGGTAATACAGCGAGGGGGAAATGCCATAGTGCCGTTGGAACAATCGTCGCAGCTGCTCGGCACCACCGAGCTGCCACTGTCGTGCGAGCCGCTCCAGCGGGGGCGGACGTTCGCTGACCACCAGGGCCAGGCGGGCCTGTTCCAGGCGCAAGCGGGTCAGGTAGGTGCCCGGGGTGGTGGCGAGCTGCTGTCGGAACAGGCGCGATAGGTGGCGCGGTGTGACACCAATCGATTCAGCCAGCTCTTCCAGGCGATGGGGAGCGCTGGGGTCGGCATGGAGCCGATCGAGTAGCTGGCGCAGCGCTCCGCTGGCGCGGTGCTGGGTGGCCAGTATTTCACTGAACTGCGACTGCCCGCCGGGGCGGCGCAGGAAAAGTACCAGCTCGCGGGCGACCTGCCCGGCCAGGGCGCTGCCGTGGTCGGCTTCGAGCAACGACAGGGCCAGATCGATGCCGGCGGTGACCCCGGCACTGGTGAAGCGGCCGCCGTACTCGACATACAAAGCATCGGGTACGACCTCGATCGAGGGATATTCGTTGGCCAACTGGGTGCAGTGTCGCCAGTGTGTGGTGGCCTGGTAGCCGTCCAGCAGCCCGGATTCGGCGAGCAGGAAGGCGCCGGTGCAGATCGAGCCCAGCCGTCGAACCTGCCGAGCCTGGCTGCGTAAGACATCGAGCAGCTCCGGACGCTGACGCTGGGCGGCGACACCGCGCCCACCGGCAACGATCAGCGTATCCAGTGCGCCAAGCGTTGAGAGGTCGCGCCAAGCGGTGTCGGCCAGCAAGGGAAGCCCGCTGTTGGTTGCCACGCTGCCCGGCGCATCGGCAGCCAAGTGCAGTCGATAGAGGTCGCGGCCGCTCAGTTCATTGGCCGAGGCGAATACCTGCCACGGGCCGGTGACATCGAGCAGCTGACAATCGGGGTAGGAGAGGAGAGCGATGGAGCGCGACATGGCGATCTCTCACGACGAGACGTTTTCCAGTCTCCATCGGGTCGGGCATGTCTGCAACGACGAATATCCCACCGATAAGGACATCCCGGTTTTCTTTTCACTGGCCCGACAGTCCCTGGACCCACAGCGGGGTGGTGGCAACGAGGAAGCCAAGCCCGGCCAGAGCATAGCCCGGCCAGCGTTGCTGCTGGCGCTTCTCCCGGCGCTGGGCCAGGGTCAGGCCGAGAAGGCAGATCACCAGACCGATGAGATTGAAGACGAAGGTGAACATGCCGAGCATGGGCGTCATGGTGTCTCCCGTGGTAAGCGGAGGGTGAAAAAAGCCTGCCTCAAGTCCATGATATCAGGACCGTTGACCAGGAGGACACGACATGAGCGAAGGGTTGCCCGACCGCGACGCGGTGATCGGGTTCTGGTTCGAGGAGCTCGAGCCAGCCCAGTGGTTTCGCAAGGATGCCGGGCTCGACGGCATGATTCACCAGCGCTTTGGCGCGCTGCATGCCGCAGCCGCGGCGGGTGAGCTATGGTCCTGGCGCGACACGCCACAGGGCCGGCTGGCCGAAATTCTGGTGCTCGATCAGTTCTCGCGCAATCTCTATCGCGACGAACCCAGAGCATTCGCCCAGGATGCCATGGCGTTGGTACTGGCCCAGGAGGCCGTAGCCCAGGGGGCGGACGAGGCGCTCGAGGTCTCCTGGCGCAGTTTTCTCTATATGCCTTACATGCACAGCGAATCGCTCAAGGTGCACGACGAAGCGCTGCGGCTGTTCGACCAGCCGGGGCTGGAAGACAACCTGCGCTTCGAGCACCTGCATCGGGACATTCTGCTGCGTTTTGGGCGCTATCCTCATCGCAACGCCATACTCGGGCGTGAGTCCAGCGCAGAGGAACTCACCTTTCTCGAACAGCCGGGTTCGTCATTCTGAGCTACTCTTTGCTGGTAAGCTGCGCATGGGCACCAGCCTATTCCCCTCAAGGGGCACGAAACGATCAAAGGGAGAGGAGAGACGACATGGGACTTATTGCCTGGCTGATCATCGGTGGGTTGGCGGGCTGGATCGCTGGCAACATCATGCGGGGTGGTGGATTCGGCATCTTGGCCAATATCGGCGTAGGTATCGTGGGAGCCGTGATCGGTGGCTTCCTGTTCAGTCTGCTAGGGCTTCAGGCTGGAGGCTTCGTCGGCTCGCTGGTCACGGCGACGGTGGGCGCGGTAGTGCTGCTGTGGATCATTTCCAAGGTACGCCAAGCGTAGCCAGGAAGGGTAAGAGGCTTGGGGGGGGGGGGGGGGGGGGG
>NZ_JAFIFK010000076.1 GCF_020832045.1 Halomonas sp. | reverse complement strand
CTAAGGAGGCAATACCATGTTTCATATCTACTGCCCCTACTGCGAGGAGCTCCGCGAGGAAGAGGAGTTCCACCCCAAGGGCCAGGCGCACATCATCCGACCGGCGGACCCCGAGGCCTGCAGCGACGAGGAGTGGGGCGACTACCTGTTCTTCCGTGACAACCCGCGCGGCATTCACCACGAGCTGTGGGTGCACGCCGTTGGCTGTCGCAAGTTCTTCAACGTCACGCGCAACACCGTGACTTACGAGATTTACGAAACCTACAAGATCGGCGAGCAGCCCCGTATCACCGCCGAGAGTCTGGCGAGTGGCGAAACCCAGGGCAACGTGCAGGTCGCCAGCGGCGGCCAGCAGACCGTGGGCGCCAGCAACGCTGCGGTAGAAACGGTCAAGGGAGAGCAGGCATGAGCAAGTCCGTGACACAGCCGAATCGTCTTGCAGAGGGTGGGCGCGTCGATCGCTCGCGCACGCTCGGTTTCACCTTCAATGGCCAGCACTATAAAGGCCATGCCGGCGACACCCTGGCCTCGGCGCTGCTGGCCAACGGCGTGGATGTCGTCAACCGCAGCTTCAAGTACTCGCGCCCGCGCGGCATCGTCGCCGCCGGCGCTGAGGAGCCCAATGCGCTGGTTCAGCTGGGCAGCACCGAGGCGGCCCAGGTGCCCAACGTGCGTGCTACCCAGCAGGCACTGTTCGACGGCCTGGTGGCACGCAGCACCAACGGCTGGCCCAACGTACAGCGCGATATAATGGGAATGATCGGCAAGCTGGGCGGGCGCTTCATGCCGCCGGGGTTCTACTACAAGACGTTCATGGCTCCGGCTTCCATGTGGATGACCTACGAAAAGTACATCCGCAAGGGCGCCGGCTTGGGCCGCAGCCCCATGGAAGCCGATCCGGATACCTACGATCACCTTCATCAGCATTGTGAGGTACTGATCATCGGCGCTGGGCCGGCCGGGCTGGCGGCAGCGCTTACGGGGGCACGCAGCGGCGCCCGGGTCATACTCTGCGACGAGCAGGAGGAGATGGGCGGCTCGCTGCTGGACGGTCGCGATCTGCTGAATGGTCAGCCTGCCAGCCAATGGGCCGAGCAGGTGCTGGCGGAACTCGCCGGGCTCGACAACGTCACCTTGCTGCCACGTACCACCGCCAATGGCTATCACGATCACAACTTCGTGACGCTGCACGAGCGGCGCACCGAACATCTCGGTGAGACGGCGCCGACGGTCGACGGCCATCGTCCCGCTCGTTCACGAATGCATCGGGTGCGTGCCGGCCAGGTCATTCTGGCCACCGGCGCCCACGAGCGGCCGCTGGTTTATGCGGGCAACGACGTTCCGGGCAATCTGCTGGCCGGTGCCGTTTCCACCTATATCCGCCGCTACGGCGTGGTGCCCGGGAATAAGCTGGTGCTTTCCACCAGCAACGACTATGCCTACCGCGCCGCCCTGGATTGGCACGAGGCCGGCCGTGAGGTGGTGGCCATCGTTGATGCCCGCCAGGCGCCCGACGGTGAATGGGTCGAGCAGGCCCGTGCCCGTGGAATTCGCATCATCACCGGCAGTGCCGTGCTCGAGGCCAAGGGTAGCAACCGCGTCAGCGGGGTCCGTGTCGCGACCATCGATGCGGTGGCATTTAAGGTTACCGGTCAGGCCGAGACCCTGGCCTGCGACACTGTCGCCAGTTCAGGTGGTTATAGCCCGGTCATCCACCTGGCCTCCCACACCGGTGCGCGGCCGACCTGGAGCGACACGATCCTCGGTTTCGTGCCGAGCCTGGTGAAGGGCGTTCACGCGGCCGGTAGCGCGCGCGGCATCCATGCGCTGGCCGAAGGGTTGGCCGACGGTGTGGCCAAGGCCGCCCAGGCGCTGGAGGCGCTGGGGCATTCGGCCAAGGCGATCGAGCTGCCGCTAGTCGACGCCCGCCGCGAGGGGCCGGCCTGTGCGCTCTACCAGGTGCCTCACGAGAAGCCGACCCTGCGCGCACCCAAGCAGTTCGTCGATCTGCAGAACGACGTCACCGCCGGGGGCATCGAAATCGCCACCCGTGAAGGCTTCGAGTCCATCGAACACGTCAAGCGCTATACCGCCATGGGCTTCGGTACCGACCAGGGCAAGCTCGGCAACATCAACGGCATGGCCATCGCCGCGCGCTGCCTGGGCAAGACGATTCCCGAGGTCGGAACAACGGTGTTCCGCCCCAACTACACGCCGGTCACCTTCGGTGCCATCGCCGGTCGCCACTGCCGTGACCTGTTCGACCCCGAGCGCTACACCGCACTACACCAATGGCACGTGGAGAACGGCGCCGAGTTCGAGGACGTCGGCCAGTGGAAGCGCCCCTGGTACTTCCCGCGCACGGTGAACGGTAAGCAGGAGACCATGCATGAGGCGGTGGCCCGCGAGTGCCGAGCGGTGCGCGAGAAGGTTGGCATCCTCGACGCCTCGACCCTGGGCAAGATCGACATCCAGGGCCCCGACGCCCGCGAGTTCCTGGGTCGCATCTATACCAACAAGTGGGAAAAGCTGGCCGTCGGCAAGTGCCGCTACGGGCTGATGTGCAAGGACGACGGCATGATCACCGACGACGGTGTGACCAGCTGTCTGGCCGAGAACCACTTCCTGATGACCACCACCACCGGCGGTGCCGCCGCGGTGCTGGAGTGGCTGGAGCTGTGGCACCAGACCGAATGGCCCGAGCTCAACGTGACCTTCACCTCGGTGACTGATCACTGGGCGACCATGACGATCACCGGGCCCGAGGCGCGCAATCTGCTGGCCGAGATCACCGACATCGATCTCGACCGCGACACCTTCAAGTTCATGGACTGGCGGGCTGGCAAGGTGGCCGGGGTACCGGCGCGGGTGTTCCGCATCTCCTTCACCGGCGAATTGACCTACGAGATCAACGTCCAGGCCAACTACGCCATGCACGTATGGAAGACGCTGTTCGAGCACGGCGACAAGTACGGCCTGACCCCCTATGGCACAGAGACCATGCACGTGCTGCGGGCGGAGAAGGGCTTCATCATCGTCGGCCAGGACACCGACGGCTCGGTGACTCCGGAAGACCTGGGCATGCAGTGGGCGGTCGGCTACGACAAGCCGTACTCGTGGATCGGCAAGCGCGCGCTGTCGCGCAGCGACACCCGCCGCACGGACCGCAAGCAGCTGGTCGGCCTCAAGCCCAAGGACCCGAAAGTGGTGCTGGAGGAGGGCGCGCAGATCGTCTTCGATCCGAAGCACGCCATCCCCATGCCGATGGCGGGGCACGTGACCTCGAGCTACTACAGCCCGACTCTGGACAGCGGCTTCGCCCTGGCCGTGGTCAAGGGCGGTCAGCAGAAGATGGGAGAAACCGTCTACCTGCCCATGGCCGACGGCCAGGTCCATGAAGCCGAAATCGTCAGCCCGATCTTTGTCGATCCCAAGGGAGAGCGCCAGAATGTCTAACGCCGCTACATTCGATACCCGCACCGAGGCCAACATCCCGGGGGAGACGCCGCTGGCCTACTCTTACCATCGTTCGGGAGCTACGGCCCCCAGTGCCAAAAGCCGGGTGGTGCTGCGCGAGCGGGCCTTCCTCGGCCATCTGGTGCTGCGCGGCGGCGCCATCGTGCTCGACGAGGCGGTACGCGCGGTGCTCGGCTTCGGCCTGCCGGCACGCCCCAACACCCTGGCCCACAGCGAGGATGGCGAGCGTTCGATCCAGTGCCTCTCGCCCGACGAGTGGCTGCTGATCGTACCCGGTGGCGAGGAGTTCGAACTGGAGGGCGCGCTGCGCAATGCCCTGGGCGATGCCCACTACGCTATCGTCAATGTCAGCGGTGGCCAGACGCTGCTCGAGCTCTCGGGCGAGAAAGCACGCGAACTGCTGATGAAGTCGACGCCCAGCGACGTGCATCCCGAGGCCTTCCCGGTGGGCAAGGGCGTGAGCGCGGTGTTCGCCAAGAGCAGCCTGATCCTGCGCCGTCCCACGGAAACCCGCTGGGAACTGGTGATACGCCGTAGCTTCGCCGATTATCTCTATCGCTGGCTGCTGGACGCCGGTGAAGAGTACGCCATCGGCGTCGAGGCCTGACAGCATGGGGCCGACGCGCAGCCGGCCCCATCCGGGAGAGAGCAGACATGCAAGACAAGAACAACCGTTGGATCATGACCGCCCAGTGCCCGAGCCGGCTCGGCACCGTGGACGTGGTCACCCGCTTTCTCAAGGAGCAGCGCTGCTACATCACCGAGCAGCACTCCTTCGACGACGAGCCGAGCGGGCGCTTCTTCATCCGTACCGAGTTCCGCCCCGAGGCGCATGACTTCGATGCCAATGCCTTCCAGGCAGCCTTCGCCGAGCGCGCCGACGAGTTCGAGATGAGCTCCGAGCTGACGACGCCCGGGCGGCGGATGCCGGTGGTGATCATGGTTTCCAAGGCCGACCACTGCCTTAACGATCTGCTCTATCGCTACCGTACCGGGCAGCTGCCCATCGATATCCGCGCCATCGTCTCCAATCACCCCGACCTGGCGTCGCTGTCGGAGTGGCACGGCATCCCCTATTACCATTTGCCGATTACCGCCGACACCAAGCCCGAGCAGGAGGCCCAGGTATGGCGGGTCATCGAGGAGAGCGGCGCCGAGCTGGTGATTCTGGCGCGCTACATGCAGGTATTGTCGAGCGAGATGTGCGCCAGGCTCTCCGGCCGCGCGATCAACATCCATCACTCGCTGCTGCCCGGCTTCAAGGGCGCGCGCCCCTACCACCAGGCCTACGACAAAGGCGTCAAACTGGTCGGCGCCACCGCCCACTACATCAACGAAGATTTGGATGAGGGCCCGATCATCACACAGGGCGTCGAAGCGGTCAGCCATGCCGACTACCCGGAGGATCTGGTCGCCAAGGGCCGCGACATCGAGTGCCTGACCCTGGCTCGTGCGGTGGCCTTGCACGTGGAGCGGCGCGTTTTCCTGCATGCAAGCCGTACGGTGGTCTTCGAGAGGTGATGAAGCATTGAGCCCGGGGCCGGGGCAGGCTAGCTTGGTGGGCAAACCACGCCCACCGGGAGATTCGCATGGCTGCCCCACACGACGAACACGACCCCCATCTCTGGCTGGAAGAGGTCGAGGGCGAGCGCGCCCTGGCCTGGGTGACGGAGCGCAATACCGAAAGCCAAGGGCAACTGGCAGGTTCGTCGGGCTTCGATGCCCTTCGTGACGATCTGCAGGCGATCCTCGAAGCCGACGACCGCATTCCCTTCGTGGTCAAGCGCGGCGAGCACTTCTACAACTTCTGGCAGGACCGTGACCACCCCCGCGGGCTGTGGCGACGCACTACGCTGGCGGAGTACCGCAAGGCGCGGCCCGAGTGGGAGGTGCTGATCGACCTCGACGCGGTCAATGCCGAAGAGGGTGAGAACTGGGTGTGGCACGGTGCCCACTGCCTGCGCCCCGCTTCACCCGACCAGCCCTGGCGCCATTGTCTAGTATCGCTCTCTCGCGGCGGTGCCGATGCCGATGTCACCCGCGAGTTCGATTTGGTGGAGAAGCGCTGGGTCGAAGAGGGCTTCTTCCGCCCCGAAGCCAAGGGCAGCCTGGGCTGGATCGATCGAGACACGGTTTACGTCCAGACTGACTTCGGCGAAGGCTCGATGACCAGCTCCGGCTATCCGCGCATCGTCAAGCAGTGGCGGCGCGGTACGCCAATGGTCGATGCCGAGATGGTGTTCGAAGCCGAGCCCGACGACATGGCAGTGGGCGCCATGCACGACTCGACGCCAGGCTTCGAGCGTGACTTCGTCAGCCGTGCCCGCGCCTTCTACGACAATGAACTCTACCTGCGCGAAGCCGATGGCAGCCTGCGCCGCATCGAGGTTCCCAACTCGGCGCAAAAGCATGTTCACCGCGAGTGGCTAATGATCGAGCTGCGAGAGCCCTGGGAGGTGGATGGCACTACGCATCCCGCCGGTGCCCTATTGATCGCCGACTTCGAAGCATTCATGGCAGGCGAGCGCGGCTTCCGCGTGCTGTTCACCCCCAGCGAGCGCACTTCGCTCTCCGATGCCACCTGGACCCGCCGCCATCTGATCCTCAACGTGCTCGACGACGTCAAGCACCGGCTCTACGTGCTGACTCCCGAAGCGGGGCAGTGGCAGCCGGAGCCGCTGGCGGGCGTGCCGACCCTGGGTAGCGTCAGCGTGAGCGCGGTGGACGACGAAGAGAGCGACGAGGTGTTCATCATCGTCAGCGACTATCTGACCCCGACCACGCTGCTGCATGGTCGGGTTGGCGAGACGCTGGAAACTCTCAAGCAGGCCCCGGCGCTGTTCGACGCCGAAGGCCTCGAGGTGACCCAGCACTTCGCCACCAGCCAGGACGGCACGCCGATCCCCTATTTTCAGGTGGCGCGGCGTGATCTGGAGCCGAGCGGCAAGCATCCGACCCTGCTATATGGCTACGGCGGCTTCGAGGTGCCGCTGTTGCCCGGCTACAGCCCCGGGGTGGGGCGCGCCTGGCTCGCCCAGGGCGGTGTCTATGTGGTGGCCAACATCCGTGGCGGCGGCGAGTACGGGCCGCGCTGGCATCAGGCAGCGCTGCGCGAGAAGCGCCACAAGGCTTTCGAGGACTTCGCTGCGGTAGCCGAAGATCTGATCGAGCGCGGTGTCACCTCGCCGCAGCGCTTGGGCATCCAGGGTGGCTCCAATGGCGGCTTGCTGGTGGGCAACATGCTCACCCGCTACCCGCAGCTGCTCGGCGCGGTGGTGTGTCAGGTGCCGCTGCTCGACATGCGCCGCTACCATCTACTGCTGGCCGGCGCCTCCTGGATGGCCGAGTACGGTGACCCCGAAAGCGACGACTGGCAGTTCCTGCGTGACTATTCGCCCTATCACAACCTCGACCCCGCGGCGAAGTACCCGCCCATGCTCCTGATGACCAGCACCCGCGACGACCGGGTTCACCCGGGCCATGCACGCAAGATGATGGCGCGTATGCACGAACAGGGGCACGAGGTGCTCTACTACGAGAACATCGAAGGCGGCCACGGCGGTGCGGCCGACAACCGCCAGCGCGCCCATATGCAGGCGCTGGCGTTCAGCTTTCTTGGGCAGCATTTGATGGTCGGGGAGACTTAACTAGGAGATGGCTTCCCACACATAACCATGCCGGGCCTGAAAGCGCTGCAGCTCCCGGGGCTGTGGCGCCTGCCCGGTGAAAATTTCGACGTAGGCGGGAATGCGCTGCATGCGCACCTCGAGCGCTTCCTGGGTCTTCATCGAGATGTAGCCGATCTGTGTGAGATAGATGGTGCGGCCGCGCACGTTGGCTGCCAGCGGCTCGAAGCCGAAGCGCTCGAACATGCGGGTCAGCGCCTCGATACGGGACTCGTCCGCACGATCGATCTCCTTGGCCACTTCCGCCGACTGCAGCGCCCAGCTGCGCATGGCGAACTCCAGCGGGGAATCGAACAGGTTGGTGTCCAGCCAGCAGTCGAAGACGTTGAGGATCGCCTCGGTAATGCTCTCGGCATAGGCCTCGGTCTGTCGCACCAGGCCCTGAGTGTTCTTCTCCCGCCAGCGTTCGACCAGGGCGTCGAGCAGCGCCTCGCGATCCTTGAAGAACCAGTAGAAGCTGGTGCGCGACACCTTGAGCTGCTTGGCCAATGGCAGGATGCGCACACTATCCACACCCGAATCGAGCAGCAGTTCGAAGGCGGCATCGAGCCAGGCCTCGCGGGAGCCTTTCCATTTGGTATCGCTGTCGGTGCCACTCGGCATCAGCTGATTTCTCCGTTCACTAGGCACTTTTCGTAAAGCGCCTCTAGATATCCTTTACCAGCCGCAGGGCATCATAAATCGCCGCATGGGTATTGCGCGACTCGACGGCATCGCCGATGCGGAACAGCTGGAAGCTGCCACCCGGGTTGCGCACGACCGCCTGGGGCCGGCCGGCTATCAGGTCGTCGTAGTTCACCTCGCCACCGTTGCGGGAGTGCGGCTTGAGCTCGAAGTAGATATCGGCCATCGGCGTGATGCCGTAGTTGACCACCACCTGGTCGATACGGCGCTCTTGGTCCAGGTCCGGCTTGCCATGAATGACATAGTCGCTGGTGATCCTGGCCAGCAGCTCGCCGCCGTCGCGCTCTACGGACTGCAGCCGATAAGTTGACGTGAAGATGACGTTGGGGCGCTGCAGGGCGCGCATGTAGGGCACCAGGTTCATGGCCATGATCTCCGCCGAGAAGGTGCGGTCGGGCGTCATGATCTCGAGTTCCGCCCCGCTGGCAGCGATGATCTCCGCCGCCTGCATGGCGGCGTGATCGCCGGCATCGTCGAACAGCAGTACCCGTTTGCCCGGCGCCATGTGGCCGGAGAGGATGTCCCAGGTGTTGACCACCAGCTCGCTGCCGACCTCGGGCTGGTCTTCCATGGGGTAGCCGCCGGTGGCCACGATCACCACGTCCGGTTTTTCGGCAAGCACGTCCTCGACCTCGGCCCAGACGTTGTAGCGAATCTCGACGCCGAGCGCCTCGCACTGCGCCAGGCGCCAGTCGATGATGCCCATCATCTCGCGGCGGCGCTCGCTCTGGGCGGTGAGTCGCACCTGCCCGCCGGCATCGCTGGCGGCTTCAAGCACCACCACTGAATGGCCCCGCTCGCCGGCGACACGAGCGGCTTCCAACCCCGCCGGCCCGGCGCCGACGACTACCACCCGCCGCCTCTGCACTGCCTTCGGAATGGTGTGGGGCATGCTGGTTTCCCGCCCGGTGGCGGCGTTGTGGATGCAGTAGGCCGCACCACCCTGGTAGATGCGGTCGAGGCAGTAGTTGGCCCCGACGCAGGGGCGTATCTCCTCCTCACGCCCTTCGACGATCTTGCGCACGATGTGCGGGTCGGCCATATGGGCGCGGGTCATGCCGATCATGTCGACCTTGCCTGAGGCGATGGCATGGCGGGCGGTGGCCACGTCCTGGATCTTGGCGCCGTGGAAGGTGGGGAATTCGACCTCGCGCTTGATCTCCCCGGCGAAATCCAGGTGTGGTGCGCTGGGCATGCCCTGGATGGGAATCACGTCGGTGAGCCCTGCGTCGGTGTCGATGTGGCCACGGACCACGTTGAGGAAATCGACCAGGCCGCTCGCTTTCAGGCGCCGGGATATCTCCATGCCGTCGCTAGCCGTCAGCCCGCCCGCCAGCATCTCGTCGCCCGTATAACGCACGCCGACGATGAAGTCTTCGCCGACCCGCTGGCGAATGGCGCGCAGCACCTCGAAGGTGAAACGCAGCCGATTGTCGAGGTCGCCGCCGTAGGGAGCTCCGAGGGTATTGGTCAGCGGCGACCAGAACTGATCCATCAGGTGGCCGTAGGCCTGCAGCTCGATGCCGTCGAGGCCGGCCGCGTGCATGCGCTCGGCGGCATCGGCGTAGTCGTGGATCAGGCGCTCGATATCCCACACCTCGACCTGCTTGGGAAAGGCGCGGTGTGAAGCCTCGCGGCGATGGGAGGGAGATACCGCCGGCAGCCAGTCGCCCTTGTCCCAGCGGGTGCGCCGGCCCAGGTGAGTGAGCTGGATCATCACCGCGGTGCCGTGCTCATGGCAGGCGTCAGTGAGCTCCTTCATCCACGGCACCACCTCGTCCTTGTAGGCGAGGATGTTGTTGAACACCGGCGGGCTGTCCTTGGCCACCGTGGCGGACCCGGCGGTCATGGTCAGACCGAGACCGGCCTTGGCCCGCTCGACGTGGTAGGCGCGGTAGAGCGCCTTGGGCATTCCGTCTTCGGGATAAGCCGGCTCGTGGGACGTCATCATGAGCCGGTTCTTCAGAGTCAGGTGCTTGAGCTGGAAGGGCTGCAGCAGCGGGTCGTTGGCCATGGCCAGGCCTCTTTATTGTTGTGTATGGCACGACAATAGAGAGCAATGTACATCCATGTCAATTTCAAGTTCATTGGTGTACCTTTGCTCGAGGCCGCTGGCGTACAGAGCCGGCAGCAGTTTCGCCTCAACGCCGCGGAATACCGATACGCCGGCCCGCGGCTTCCGGCCAGGTGTCGGCTTCGGCCTGTGGCAGGGTATCGATCGCTTTTACCACGTCCGGCGGGAAGGGCGCGGGCCGTTGGCTTTGCGTGTCGATGCCCATCAGCATCTGCTCGCTGGTGGCGAGCGTCTCGTCGGCATCGTCTCTCATGGTAAAGAAGGCATGCAGCCGCTTGGGGTCGTGGTCGAGCAGTAAAAAATCGACGTTCAACGTCTGCCCCTGATGGGCCTCGCGTCGGTAGCAGAGGTGGGTTTCCAGCGTGAACAGGGTATAGCGCAACCGCTGGCGCCCATCGTTATCGAGGCCGATGCGTTCCATCAGCGTATCCACCGCCAGCGAGAACACCCTGGCGTATTCGGCGTCGTTCATATGGCCGTTGTAGTCGACCCACTCCTGGGCGACGCGGGTTGTCAGCAGTTTCATCCTCTTACCCCGATTGAAATGTAGCGTTGTGTAGCTGCTGGTAGGATTGCACCCGATACCTTTGCCAGGAATTGCTCGCAATACCAGAAATGCAACTGGCTACAGTCGAAATAGCGCTGAAAATCAATCCTAAGGTAAATCTGGCTTTCTTGGCTAAGGTATGGGAGAACCCTCTACCAGGGCACCTGCCCATCAAACGCTTGCTTGATCGAGGATATAACAAGATGCTACCCAAGAAGACCCTTCTGGCCACTGCCGTGATCGGCGCCATGCTGGCTACTGCTGCGAATGCCGAAACCCTGCGCTGGACCCGCTCCGCGGATAGCCTGACCATGGACCCCCACTCCCAGAACGAGGGGCCGACTCACTCGGTCAACCACCAGATCTTCGACACCCTCGTTTATCAGGATATGGACGTCGAATACCAGCCTGGCCTGGCTACCGAGTGGCACGTGAAAGAAGACGAGCCCACCGTTTGGGTGTTCAAGATCCGCGAGGGTGTGACCTTCCATGAAGGCCAATCGCTGACCGCCGAGGACGTGGTGTTCTCGATCGATCGCGCGCGTCGTGAGCCTGCCGACATGCGTGGTCTGCTGACCTCGATTTCCGAAGTGCGCGCCGTAGACGACTACACCGTTGAGGTCGAGACTCACGAGCCCAATCCGCTGCTGCCGAACAACTTCACCAACCTGTTCATCATGAGCCGCGAATGGGCGGAAGAGCACGGGGTGGAAGAGGCACAGAATTACGCAGCAGGTGAGGAAACGTATGCCGTGCGTAATGCCAACGGTACCGGCCCGTTCCGTGTCGAGAGCCGTGAGCCCGACGTTCGGACCGTGTTCGTGCGCAACGACGACTACTGGGGCATTGACCACTACCCGATGGAGATCTCCCGCCTGGTGTTCACACCCATCGAGTCGGCGTCCACCCGCGTGGCGGCGCTGCTCTCCGGTGAGGTCGATTTCCTTCAGGAGACCCCGGTACAGGACATCGAGCGCCTGGCCAATGCGGATGGGATCAAGAACGAACAGGGTGCCGAGAACCGCACCATCTTCCTCGGTATGGACATGGGTTCGACCGAGCTGCGTACCGCCAATACTGACGACAACCCGTTTGCCGACCGCCGCGTGCGCGAAGCGATCAACCTGGCCGTAGATGCCACCACCATCCAGCGGGCCGTCATGCGCGGCAATTCCGAGCCGGCCGGCATGATCGCGCCGCCGTTCGTCAACGGTTACACCGAAGAGATGGATGAAGTGCTCGAGGCGGATACCGAGCGTGCGATGGAGTTGATGGAAGAGGCCGGTTACGGTGACGGCTTCCGCGTCTCCCTGCACTGCCCCAACGATCGTTACGTCAATGACGAGCAGATCTGCCAGGCGGTAGTCAGCATGTTGGCCCGTATCGGTATCACCGTGGACCTGGTGGCCCAGACCCGCTCACTGCACTTCGCTGAGCTGGCACGTGGTGAATACGACTTCTACCTGCTGGGCTGGGGTGTGCCCACCATGGATTCGGAGTACGTCTTCAACTACCTCTACCACACCAAGGAAGACGATCTTGGTTCCTGGAACTTCACCGGCTTCTCCGACGAGCGGGTGGACGAGCTAACCGTGGCGATGGGCCAGGAAGTCGACGAAGATACGCGTAATGAAATGATCGCCGAGGCGTGGCAGATCGTGCACGACGAGATCGTCTACGTCCCGATCCACCACCAGATGCTGACCTGGTCGATGCGTGACGATATTGAGTTCAAGGTCCAGAGCGAGAATACGCCGCACTTCAAGTATCTGCGCTTCAATAACTAAGCCAACGATGCAAACCAGCCCCCCGGCCGCCACAAGCGACCGGGGGGCTAACTAATGTGGTAATCCCATGCTTGCATTTCTAATACAGCGTGTACTGCAGGCCATCTTCGTGATGTTCGTGGTCGCGCTCATTTCGTTCTCGCTGTTCCACTATGTGGGCGACCCGGTGCTCAACATGCTCGGGCAGGAGGCCACAGAGGCCGACCGAGCCGCGCTGCGTGCCCAGTTGGGTCTCGACCAGCCGGTGGTGGTGCAGTTCTGGAATTTCATCGTCAATGCCGCTCAGTTCGAATTCGGCATCTCCTACCGTTCGGCCCGTCCGGTTACCGATCTGATCATGGAGCGCCTGCCGGCGACCCTTGAGCTGGCCATCATCTCGGCCATTTTTGCCGTGGTCATGGGGATCGGCCTGGGCATCTATACCGCCCTGCGCCGTCGCAGCTGGCTGGCGAATTTCATCATGACCGCTTCGCTGATCGGCGTGTCGTTGCCCACCTTCCTGATCGGGATCTTGCTGATCTACCTGTTTGCCGTAGAGTTGGGTTGGCTGCCGGCCTTCGGCCGTGGCCAGACGGTACGCATCGGCGACTGGTGGACCACAGGCCTGCTGACTACGAGCGGCCTGCGTTCGCTGATCCTCCCCGCCATCACGTTGGGCCTGTTCCAGCTCACGCTGATCATGCGCCTGGTGCGGGCCGAGATGCTCGAGGTGCTCAGCACCGACTACATCAAGTTCGCTCGCGCCAGGGGGCTGTCGAAGCGAGTGGTACACCTGCGTCATGCGCTGAAGAACACCATGATCCCGGTCATTACCATCATCGGCTTGCAGCTCGGCACCATCATCGCCTTCGCCATCATCACCGAGACGGTGTTCCAGTGGCCCGGTGTCGGCGCGCTGTTCATCACCGCCGTGCGCTTCGTCGACGTGCCGGTCATGGCCGCCTACCTGATGATGATTGCGCTGGTGTTCGTGATCATCAACCTGGTGGTGGACTTGCTCTACTACTCCGTCGACCCGCGCCTGCGCGCTCAGGGAGGTGGCAAATGAGCCAGGATCTTCAGACCCGGGACAGCGCCGCTCCTGTGGCGCCCCCCAAGCCAAGCAGGCTGCGTACTTTCCTCGACAGCGATATCGTCTACTCCTGGAAGCGCCAGCCGGTGGTGATCGTGGCGACTCTGGTCACCTTGATCATGTTCGCTGCCGCGCTGTTCGCCCCTTGGATTGCGCCACAGAATCCCTTCGATCCGCGCCAGCTCGACCTGATCGACGCCTTCACGCCGCCGATGACCACCTCGGACTTCACCGGCAATTTCTATCTGCTAGGCAGCGACAGCCAGGGCCGCGACGTCTTCTCGGCGATCCTTTACGGCTCGCGCATCTCGCTGCTGGTAGGCTTTGCCGCGGTGATCTTCGCTCTTGTGCTGGGGACCGCCCTGGGCCTGTTGGCCGGATTCCGCGGCGGCTGGCGTGATGCGCTGATCATGCGTATCGCCGACGTGCAGCTCACTTTCCCCTCGATTCTGCTGGCGCTGCTGATCTTCGGTGTGATCCGCGGTTTCCTGCCGCGCTCGATGCACGCCGAGGTGGCCATCATCGTGCTGATCATCGCCATCGGCCTCTCCGACTGGGTGCAGTACGCCCGAGCGGTGCGCGGTGCCACCATGGTGGAGAAGAGCAAGGAGTATGTGCAGGCGGCGAGGGTCATCGGCCTGCCGGCGCGCAAGATCCTGTTCCAGCACATCCTGCCCAATGTGATGCGGCCGGTGCTGGTCATCGGCACCATCGGGTTGGCGCTGGCGATCATCGCCGAGGCCACGCTGTCGTTCCTGGGGGTGGGAATGCCCGCTACCCAGCCGAGCCTGGGCACCCTTATCCGGGTGGGCCAGGATTACATGTTCTCGGGAGAGTGGTGGATCCTACTCTTCCCAGGGGTAGCGCTGTTGATTCTGGCGCTCTCCGTCAACCTGCTGGGAGACTGGTTGCGTGATGTCCTCAACCCCAAGCTCCGATAACCAACACTTGGATCAGCACGACGCTGCCGCGGCGGCAGGCCACGAGCCAGGTGCCGAAGAGCAGGAGCCGGTCCTTTCGGTACGTCATTTGCGGGTGGAATTCCCCACTCGCCATGGCACCCTCGTGGCACTGGATGACGTCTCCTTCGACATTGCCCCCGGTGAAGTACTGGGCGTGGTGGGCGAGTCCGGCGCCGGCAAATCGATGACCGGCAACGCCGTGATTCAGCTACTGGAGCCGCCCGGTCATATCGCCGCGGGGGAGGTGCACCTCTCGGGCAAGCGCATCGACGATTTGCCTGAAGAGCGCTTCGTGCCGCTGCGCGGTCGCCATATCGGCATGATTTTCCAGGACCCACTGACCAGCCTCAATCCGCTCTTCTCGGTAGGTGACCAGCTGATCGAGACGATCCGCACGCACCTGCCGATGAACGAGCGCCAAGCGCGGGAAGAGGCGCTCAAGTTGCTGCGTGAAGTGGGCATTCCCGCCCCCGAGAATCGCATCGACAGTTACCCGCACCAGTTCTCCGGCGGTATGCGCCAGCGCGTGGTGATTGCCTTGGCGTTGGCG
Organism: Halomonas sp.; assembly: GCF_020832045.1. Taxonomy (GTDB): domain Bacteria; phylum Pseudomonadota; class Gammaproteobacteria; order Pseudomonadales; family Halomonadaceae; genus Halomonas. The sequence continues at coordinate 897 of NZ_JAFIFK010000076.1, read as the reverse complement.
GCTCGTCCCGAGTTCATTATCGCCGACGAACCCACCACGGCGCTGGATGTCTCGGTGCAGGCGCAGATACTGGCCCTGCTCAAGCGACTGTGTGCCGATCACGGCACCGCGGTGATGCTGGTGACCCACGACATGGGCGTGATCGCCGAGACCGCCGACCGTGTAGCAGTTATGTATGCCGGGCGGCTGATCGAGATCGGCCCGGTCGAGGAGGTGATCCGCAACCCGCAGCATCCCTATACCCGAGGACTGATGGCGTCGATTCCCGGCATCGCCAAACGCCTCGAACGGCTCTATCAGATCGAAGGCTCCATGCCGCGTTTGGCGGCGATTCCGGCGGGTTGCGCCTTCAATCCGCGCTGCCCCCATGCCCAGGAACGCTGCCGCACCCAGCGCCCTGACCTGCTGCCGGCGGGGGGCAGCCGGGCGGCCTGCTGGTTGCACGACCCGGTGGATCCGCTGCCGCCGCGTCAGGATGTAGAGGGACAGGAGACAAGCCATGTGCGCTGATACAGCAGTGAAAGCGACGAGCACGACGCAGGCGGCGCAGGGCGATATTCTGCTGGAAGCGCAGGATCTCGCCCGCTACTTCGATGTCTCCAAGCCCTGGCTCAATCGGGTGATCGAACGCAGCGAAAAGCTGACGCTCAAGGCGGTAGACGGTGTGGGCTTCTCCATCCGCCGCGGCGAGACGCTCTCGCTGGTAGGCGAATCGGGCTGCGGTAAGTCCACGGTGGCGCGGCTGGTGGTAGGGCTTTACGGACTAACACGCGGCAAGCTGGTGTTCGACGGCGAAGACATCAGCAATTTGTCGAGCCGCACCGGGCGCCAGGCCGCTGGGGTGCGCAAGCGCTTCCAGATGATCTTCCAGGACCCCTATGCCAGCCTCAACCCGCT
>NZ_JAFIFK010000072.1 GCF_020832045.1 Halomonas sp. | reverse complement strand
CTCCCGGCCGCGGAGCTGCCCTCGCTGTGGCAGACGCTGAAGGAGGGCTGGTATTTCATCTTCGTCTTCGCTCTGCTGGTGTGGATGCTGCTGGTGATGCAGCGTGAGGCTGTGGCACCGTTCTACGCCACCGCCCTGCTGCTGGTGCTCAACCAGTTCTCGCGGCGTAACCGCTGGGGCCTGCGTGAGCTGGGCGAATCGCTCTCATCGGCGGCCAAGCTGTTCGCCGAGTTGATCGCCATACTGGCAGGTGTCGGCATGCTGGTCGGTGCCTTGTCGATGACCGGCCTCTCCGGCACCATCGCCAACGACTTCATCCACATCGCCGGCGGCAGCGTACCGCTACTGCTGCTCATGGGGGCGCTGACCAGCTTCGTGCTTGGCATCGGCATGACCGTCACCGCGGCGTATATTTTCCTTGCCGTAGCCCTGGCGCCGGCGCTGATCCAGGGTGGCGGGCTCGACCCCATGGCGGTACACATGTTCATCCTCTACTGGGGAATGCTGAGCTTCATTACCCCGCCGGTGGCATTGGGCGCCTTTGCCGCCGCCACCGTGGCCGGTGCACGACCGATGGCGACCGGCTTGCAGGCCATGCGCCTGGGTAGCGTGATCTACTTCATTCCCTTCCTGTTTGTGCTCAACCCTGCATTGATCATGCAGGGTGAGCCCTTGCAGATCGGCCTCGTCTTTATTCAAGCGTTGATAGGTATCGTGCTGTTCGCTTCCGCAATGCAGGGCTACCTGATCGGCGTTGGCCGGCTCGGCGTCGGGGTAGTTGCCGAAACGGTCACCCGCGGCCTGGTGCTGATTGCCGGACTGCTATTCGCCCTGCCCGGGGGCGGCATGGTACCGCTCAGCCAGCTCGAGCTCTTCACCCTTGCCCTCGCCGCCCTGGTGCCAGCCGTACTACTGGCACGTTGGAGCCAGCGCATGGCGAGGCCGGTGACATTGTCACCCCCCATCGACTCATGAGCTTTCGTATGCGCTATTTCCATCCGCCCTTTGCCGATACGGGGAGCCACGCACCATGACGACTCCGGTCACTTACCAGCGTCACGACGATATCGGCGTGATTACGATCGACAACCCGCCGGTCAACGCTCTCGGCCAAGCGGTTCGTCAGGGCTTGCTGGATGCGGTCGCCCAAGGCAGCGAAGATCACGCGGCCAGGGTGTTGGTGCTGCTGGCCACCGGCCGCACCTTCATTGCCGGTGCCGATATCCGCGAGTTCGGCAAACCGCCCCAGGCGCCCATCCTGCCGGAAGTGATCGCCAGACTGGAAACCGCTGACAAGTCCATCGTCGCCGTACTGCACGGCACGGCGCTGGGCGGCGGTTTCGAAGTGGCCCTGGGCTGCCAACTGCGTGTGGCCTTGCCAGGCACCAAGGTGGGGCTTCCGGAGGTCAAGCTGGGGCTGCTGCCGGGCGCTGGCGGCACCCAGCGACTACCACGTCTGGTCGGTATCGAGGTAGCCCTCGACCTGATTACTAGCGGTCGCTTTGTCGGCGCCGACGAGGCGCTCAAGCTGGGTATCGTCGACATCGTGGCGGAGAGCAACGACCCATTCGAGGCGGGACTGGCCGCGGCCCGCGACGTACTGGCAGGTAAGTTGACGCCGCGTGTCACCGGCGACCTGGCGTCCCCGGCTGCAAACCCCGAGGCCATCGAGCGCTACCGCACCAGGCTAGAAACAGAGGCACCCGAGCTCTATTCACCCTTCCGCTGCCTCGAGGCGATCGCTGCAAGCTGCGAAGGCAGCCTGGCCGACGGCCTGCGCCGCGAGCGCGAGCTGTTCTTCGCCTGCATGGATTCTCCCCAGCGGGCCGGACTGATACACGCCTTCTTCGCCGCTCGCACGCCACACAAGGTGCCCGATGCCGGCGAGGTCCCGACGTCGACCCGTTTCGCCCTGCTCGGCGAGCATCCGCTGTTCGAGCATATACGTGGCAAGGCCGAACGTGCCGGTATCAAGCTCGACTCTCGCGCCGCCGAATCCACTCAGGCCTGCCTGATCGCTGCCGGTGCCGACACTGCCTGTCCGGCTCATTGCCTGAGCATCGCCCTGCTGTCTCCCGAGGAAGCCGAGGACCTCACCGCCATGGACGCTGACCTGGCGTTGGTCGCAGCCGCAACCGGCATGGTGGAACTGGTCGCACTTCGAGCCACTGCCGAGCAGCAGCAGGCGACAGCCAACGCGTTGAAGGCGTTACGCCTGCCTATCGTCGTGAGCCGGCAGGGCAGCCTGCTGGCGACGCTGGCCAAGGCGGCAGATGACGATATCGCCAATCCGCACGCGGCAATGGAAGCGGCGAGCCTGATGCTGGCCGAGCGCGGCTGGGCCTATCGCACGAGCGACATCGATCTACTCGCCATCGAAGCACTGTACTATCCGCGCCATCTCGGCGGCCCCCACCGGCAGGCAAGTCGGACCATCGCGGAGCACGGTTCATGAATCTCGATTTTACGCCTCAGGAGCAGGCGTTTCGTCAGCAAGTTCGCGACTTCCTGGCGACCGAATTGCCCGACGACATTCGCGAGCGTGTACGCCTCGGACGACGACTCTCAGCCGACGACCACCTGCGCTGGCAGAATGTGCTCAGCCAGCGCGGCTGGCTTGGTGTCGGCTGGCCGCAGGAGCATGGCGGCCCGGGTTGGGGACCGGTGGAGCGGCATATCTTCGATGAGGAGTGCTCGGCGGCTTATGCGCCGACCATCGTGCCCTTTGGCGTCAGCATGGTGGCCCCAGTGATCATGGCATTCGGCAGCGAGGACCAGAAACGCCACTACCTGCCGCGTATCCTCACCAACCAGGACTGGTGGTGCCAGGGCTACTCCGAGCCCGGTGCCGGCTCGGATCTGGCCAGCCTGCGTACCCGCGCCGTGCGCGATGGCGACGAGTATGTCGTCAGCGGCCAGAAGACCTGGACCACCCTGGGCCAGCACGCCAATATGATGTTCTGTCTGGTACGCACCGACCCCGAGGCCAAGAAGCAGGCCGGCATCAGTTTCCTTCTGATCGACATGCACAGCCCCGGCATCAGCGTGCGGCCCATCGTCACGCTGGACGGCGCCCATGAGGTCAACGAGGTGTTCCTCGATGAAGTGCGTGTGCCGGTAACCAACCGCATCGGCGAGGAAGGTCAGGGCTGGACCTGTGCCAAGTTTCTGCTGACGCATGAGCGCACCGGAATCGCCGGTGTCGGCCACGCCAAGCAGGCGCTGCGCCACCTCAAGGCGCTGGCGGGACGGGTCCAGCACCGCGGCCGCCCGCTGCTCGAACTGGCGAGCTTCCGTCAGCGGGTGGTCAAGGCCGAAGTCGAGCTGATGGCACTGGAAGTCACGCATTTGCGCGTACTTGCCGCCGCCCGCGACGGCGGTGCACCGGGTGCCGAGAGTTCGCTGCTCAAGGTGCGAGGTTCGGAGCTGAGACAGGAGCTCAGCGAGCTGACCCGGCGCGCTCTAGGGCCGGCTGCGCTGCCCTTCTTTCCCGAGTTTCTCTACGGCGACGAAACGCTGGAGCCCGAGCATGCGGAGCACGCGGCTGTTGGCGCCCAGTATTTCAATCGTCGCAAGCTCTCCATCTACGGCGGCAGCAACGAGATACAAAAGAGTATCGTCGCCAAGACGCTGCTCGGTATGTAACCGATCGGCATGTAAGGAGCCCCCATGGATTTTTCCTACAGTGACGAGCAGCGCATGCTCGCCGACACCCTTGAGCGCCTGGTTACCGACCGCGAGTGGAACGGGAACGCCACTACGCAGACGGCGCCTTCAGGTCTCTGGCAAACCTTTGCCGAGCTGGGCCTGCTGCAGCTGCCATTTAACGAAGAGGATGGTGGCCTGGGTGGCAGCGGCATCGACGTAATGATCGTCATGCAGGCACTGGGCAGAGGCCTGGTGCGCGAGCCCTACGTGGCCGGGCTGCTACTGCCCGGCACCCTGCTCGCCCGCCTGGCGAACTCGGCGCAGCGCGAGCGCTGGCTGGCGCCTCTGATGGTCGGCGAGCACCGCCTGGCGCTGGCCTGGCAGGAAACCGCCGTCCGCTACGACGCCCATGGCGTTACCACGCACGCCAGACGACAGGCGGATGGATGGCTGCTCGAGGGTGCCAAGCACCTCGTCCTGGGGGCAAATTCGGCAGAGGCGATTCTCGTCACTGCACGGGTCGACGACGGCACGCTCGGTGTCTTCGTCGTGCCCGAGACAAGTAACGGGTTCGAGCGTCGAGACTATGCCACCCTCGACGGTCAGGTTGCCTGCGACATCAGCCTCGAAGGGGTCGCCTTGCCACACGATGCACGACTGGGTGAAGACGCCGCTGGAGCTCTCGACGCCGCCTTGGCACTGGGCCGCGCCGCGCTCTGCGCCGAGGCAGTTGGCGCCATGCGGGTTGCCTGCGAGCAGACGCTGGCCTATCTGAAGGAGCGCCGTCAGTTCGGCACACCGCTGGCTAGCTTTCAGGTGCTCCAGCACCGCATGGTCGACATGCACTTGAACGTGGAACAGGCTCATTCGATGGCGATTCTCGCCGCTGCCAGCCTCGAGCGTCCGGCCGATGAGCGCGACTACCGAATCGCCGCGGCCAAGGCCTACTGCGGCGAAGCGGCACGCTTCGTTGCCGAGCAGGCAATCCAGCTTCACGGTGCCATGGGCATGACCGAGGAGTGCCACGTCTCTCACTATGCCAAGCATCTGATCATGTTCGACCACCATCTGGGCGATACGGATCATCATCTGGAGTTCATCAGCGATCGGCTCTCGGCAGCCTGAGCCTTCTCGCCCATCCTCTTTTCCCCTGCTCCTCTCGAACAAAGGCCCCTGAAATGGGGCCTTTGGGTCGCATGAATTTCACCGCTCTTCGAACTGAGGCCAGCAGTCCCCTTTACCAGGGGGCAAACAGGAACCACCCTACCAGCAGCGGAATGCATGCTAGCAAAAAGCGAGCGTTCCAACGGTAACCGATATGGGTCGAAGCGACGCCGGTGAAGCGTGACAGGATCAGCATCGATGCCGTCATTGGCGATGACATCAGCGCCAGCGCCCAGCCCACCATCAACGCGGAACCGATCAGCGCCGGCGTCAAACCTTCAATGGCCAGTGCCGGCAGCAAACCGACGAGCAGCGTCACGGTGACGATAGGATTGACTCCCACCTGAGCCAACCCCACGACCAAGAGCATCGCCAGCACCGCATTGGCCGCCCCGAGGGGTTCGACAATGGCTAAAAGCGGCCCCAGGCTGGCAATAGGGATCAGCGCTACGCACAGATGGCCGATATAGCCCGCCGCTCCCAGCACTACCACCTCGTTGCCGATCGGCGTCACCAGCCAGGGTAGTTTGCGCCACAGGCTGACCGCAGCCGCCGGCCCGCCCGACAGGCCGAGTCGACGCCGTTGCCAAGCGAGCCAGGCCATGGCGCTGAGGGGAGCTCCTAGCAGTGCGGCAATCGGCAGTCGCAGGTCGAGCCCCCAGGAGAGCACGAACACCAGCGTGACGATACTGGACAGCAGCAGGCAGAACTGACCCAAGGGAACGAGCGAAGGTGCCGGGCGACCGTGGCTGCGCGCGCCAGGGTTCGGGCCGGTCAGGTGATCGACCGCCCAGCCCACCAGGAAAATGAGCAGGGCCGCGCCGATTACGTAGGGCGCCAGATCGATCCAGCGCAGTTCGTGCAGGTTCGAGAGTACCACCGCAACGCCGATCCCCATGGGCGAGATCAGGGGCGCCAGCGAGAAGCCCCTCAAAAGGGCCAGCATCATTCGCCGCTGACGCGCCTGGCGTACCCAGGTGCGCCCTTGGGCCGCCGTAAGGGTGTTGCTCTTCTCGATCATGCCGGCAAACAGATTCAGCACGCCGATGTTCAGGATGATGCCGAATAGCGCCGAGCCGGCAGAAAGTATGGGATAGCGACGCCCAGGGGGTTGCAGAAGCATCGCCTCGCCGCAGCGCCGCACCAGTCGCGAACGGTATGCCGGCAAGCGCAGCAGGCTTAGAGCCAGAACGAAAGTGGCGAAGAAGGCGAAGCGGGTGAACGCTTCGAACAGCAGCCCTGCCGGCGCCTCGGCACGCCAGATCGCCAGCAGGCTCAATATCCCGGCAGCCAGCAGCAGTGCGCGTGCCATCAGCGAGAGTTCGCCACGCAGCATGAACAGGTAGCCCACCAGGGCCATGACGCCCACCACCTGCATGGTCTGGCTGCCCGCCACGAGATCCCACAAGGTGGCCAGCATGACCACCACTAGGAGACCGGCGCGCAGACGCGCCGGTCTCACTCCGGTATATCCTCCCTTGCGGCCATGTCGCGCAAGCGCCCCTTTAGAATCTTGCCGCTGGCCGTCGCCGGCAAGACATCCATCAGGGCCCATCGTGTGGGGCGCTTGTAGGGCGCCAACCGCTGGCTGATGAAGTTGCGCAGTTCGGTTTCACCGAGATTGGCGCCGGGCTCGCACTGGACGAAGGCGATCACCTCTTCGTTGCCGGACACCTCGCGTCCCACTACCGCCGATAGAGTGACGTCAGGGTGTTCGTTGATCACCGCTTCCACATCGGGGGGGTAGATATTGAAACCGGAGCGAATGATCAGCTCCTTGCTGCGTCCGACGATGTAGAGCTGGTCGTCATCATCGAGGCGCGCGATATCGCCGGTATTGAGCCAACCATCCTCGCTGAGGCAGGCGCGGGTGGCCGTGGGCTGGCGAAAGTAGCCTTTCATCACGTTGGGGCCGCGCACCCACAGTTCACCGGCCCCAGCGTGCTCGGCCTCGTCCTCGCCGCCATCACCCAGCGCCTCTAGCCGATACTCCAGCAGCGGCAGTACCCGTCCCACGGTATTGCTGTCGAAGCGATCGTCGATACGGGTCTGGCTGATCGTCGGGCTCGCCTCGGTGAGGCCATAGCCATTGTGCAATGTCAGACTAAACAGCGACTGGACACGGCGCTTGAGGTCATCGTCGAGCGGTGAACCGCCGGCGGAGATATAGCGCAGCGCGGGAGCGACTAGAGTTCGCTTTTCACGACGCAGGAACTCCAGCGTGCGCGCGAACATTGCCGGCACGCCTTGCAGCACGGTAATACGCTCACGCTCCAGTGCCGACAACATGGCGGCGGCGTCGAAGCGCGGTATGGTGTAGAGGCAGGCGCCGTTGTAGAGCGAGCCCATGCAAACCGACGACAGGCCGAACACGTGTGAGATCGGCAGCACGCCGTAGACCCGTTCCCCCTGGCTTAGATGACGCATGCCACCCGACAGTGAAGCGATGAAGAGAATGCCGCGATGGGTAAGCATGACCCCCTTTGCCGTTCCCGTGGTGCCGGAGGTATAGATCATCGCCGCCACTTGGGCGGCACCGCCGGCCTCAACCGGTTCCGCTTCCACCTCGGCAACCGCTGAAAACCTCAGCCGGCCCAGCGAGGGGTGCTCGAAGGCCTCGGCGCCATGGCGCTCACCGTGAGCATCGGCGTCGCGAGAGGCATCGCTGGTGTAGAAAATGCGCCGCGGCTGGCAGTTGTCGCGGATCGCGTCGACCTCCTGATTGGACAACCTCGAGTTGACGATGGCCACCCAGACATCGCGTTCACTCGCCGCAAGCAGCAAGACCACCAGCGCCCGACAGTTTTCGCTGACCGTCATGATGCGGTCGCCCGGACGTATCCCCAGCGAGTCGAGCCAAGCGGCAGCGGCACGAATCTCACGTCCTAGTTCGGCGTAGCTCCAGCGCACCTTGCCGTCGACCAGCGCCGGTTCATTGCCCAGATGCTCGGCGTTTTCCAGCACCCGGGTACTGATGCGCTCAGGAAGCTCGGCCACCAGCTCGCTCGCCATCCGGCCGAAGATGAGCTCGTCGGGCGCCTGGCGGGACAGCGAAGCCATCAGCTCACCTCCCGCACCATGTTGCGCGCGATCACGACCTGCTGGATCTGGGTCGTGCCCTCGTAGATGCGAAACAGGCGCACGTCGCGGTAGAAGCGCTCCACCGCATATTCCGAAATGTAGCCCGCGCCACCATGCACCTGAACGGCACGGTCGGCCACGCGCCCGACCATCTCGGCGCAGAACAGCTTGCAGCACGAGGCCAGCGTCGACACGTTATCGCCGGCGTCCTTGCGCCGTGCGGCGTCGAGCACCATGGAGCGGCCGGCATAGGCTTCGGTCTTGCTGTCGGCAAGCATCGCCTGGATCAACTGGTGCTCGGCCAGCGGTACGCCGAACTGTTTGCGCTCGATGGCGTAATTGAGCGACTCCTCGACCAGTCGCTCGGCCACGCCCACGCACACCGCCGAAATGTGCAGACGGCCGCGGTCGAGCACCTTCATGGCGGTCTTGAAGCCCTTACCCTCCACGCCGCCGATGATGTTATCGGCCGGGACCCGGCAATCCTCGAAGATGATGTCGCAGGTGTGGGCGCCCTTCTGCCCCATTTTGCTGTCGGCCGGGCCGCGCTTGAGGCCGGGAGTATCGCCCTCGACGATGAAGGCGGTAATGCCGCCGGCGCTCTTGTCCTTCGGATCGGTGCGTGCCATCACCGTGAAGACATCGGCCTCGGGGCCGTTGGTAATGAAGCGCTTGGTGCCGTTGAGCACGTAATGATCGCCGTCGCGTACCGCCGTGGTGCGCAGACTGGCGGCATCGGAGCCGGAATCGGGTTCGGTGAGACAGAAGGAGCTAAGCAGCTCGCCGGTGGCCAGGCGCGGCACGTATTTGGCTTTCTGCTCCGGGGTGCCGTCGATCAGGATGCCCTGGGCGCCGATGCCGTTGTTGGTACCGAAAATCGAACGGAAAGCCGGCGAGGTCTTGCCGATCTCCATCGCCACCAGCGCCTCTTCCTCCATGGTCAGCCCCAGACCGCCGTACTCCTCGGGGATCGACAGGCCAAACAGCCCCATCTCCTTCATCTCTTCGAGCAGCTCGGGGGGCACGGCATCCTCTTCCGCCAGCCGCGCCTCGTTGGGTATCAGCCGCTCACGCACGAAACGGGAGATGGTATCGATGAGCTGATCGAGCAGTTCGGGATCGCGAATCATGACGTGTCCTCACGCAGAAAAAAGACGGCGATTCGGGAGATACCCTTGAATTCATCGGGTTCATCTGCCCTTATTTCGCTAAGCAGAATCAAAGACCGCATTCGGTTGCCAGGCAATGTGGCATAGCCTAGGATGGCAGTCAATAAACGGAATATCATTCCGCCAAGCGAAACAACAAAGCCAGAAATAATAAGCCAGAGAGAGGAACGACTCATGTCGAACGAGTTACCGGCTCCGCCCTTCGAGACGCTGGGCATCGTTGGAACCGGCGCCATGGGCCGCGGTATCGCCCAGATCGCAGCCCAGGCCGGTTTGACCGTCATGCTCCACGATCTGCGCGAGGGCGCCGTTGCCGACGCGCGTGAATTCATCGGCGGCATGTGGGACCGCGCGGTGCAGAAACAGCGCTTGAACGAAGACGATGCAGCGCGATACCGCAGCCGCCTGAAGGAAGCCGCGACACTCGCCGAGCTGGCCGGGTGCGATATCGTCATCGAAGCCATCGTCGAGAAGCTCGAGGCCAAGCAGGAGCTGTTCAAGCAGCTCGAGGAGATTCTCGACGACCGCGCCGTGCTGGCCACCAATACCTCGTCGCTCTCGGTGACCGAGATTGCCGCGAACTGTCGTCTTCCCCAGCGCGTGATCGGCTTTCACTTCTTCAACCCGGTGCCGCTGATGAAAATCGTCGAGGTAATACCGGGGCTTCGCACCGCTGACGACGTGGCCGCCAACGTCGAGTCCCTGGGCCTTGCCATGGGGCACTTCACGGCAAGAACCACCGACACGCCGGGCTTTCTGGTCAACCACGCCGGACGTGCCTTCGGCACCGAGGCGCTGCGCATTCTCGGCGAGAGCGTGACCGACCACGCCACCATCGATCGCATCCTGGTCGACCAGGGCGGCTTTCGCATGGGGCCGTTCAGCCTGCTAGACCTCACCGGGCTCGATGTTTCCCATGCGGTGATGGAGTCGATCTACCACCAGTACTACGAGGAGCCGCGCTTTCGTCCCTCGCCGCTGACCCGCCAGCGCCTCACGGCAGGCCTTCTCGGGCGCAAGAGCGGCGAAGGCTTTTATCGCTACGTGGAGGGCGGGCCTCAATTGCCCGAGGAGCCGCCGCTGGCCGAGGCCGAACCGCTCCCTGTCTGGATCGGCGCCGAAGACGATACGGCTCGACGGCTGCTCGTCGACCTGGTGACCGAGGCCGGTTGGCCCCTGGAAAGCGCCGAGACTCCCTCAGCGGAAGCGCTTTGCCTGGTGTCCCCCCTGGGCGAGGACGCTACTGCCTGCGCCCTGCGCTTGGGGCTGCCGGCCGAGCGCTGTGTGGCCGTGGATCTGCTGGCCGGGCTAGAGCGCCGGCGCAGCCTGATGGTCACACCGGCCACTCGTGCGGCCTACCGTGATGCCGCCGCCACCCTACTGGGCCATGACGGTACGCCGGTCAGCGTGCTAGAGGACAGCAACGGCTTCGTGCTGCAGCGGGTGGTGGCGTGCATCGTCAACGTCGGCTGCGAGATCGCCCAGCAAGGTGTGGCCGAGCCGCAGACCATCGATCGCGCCGTGGAGCTGGGCCTGGGGTATCCCCATGGGCCGCTGGCCCTGGGCGACCATTACGGCAGCCGCAGGATCCTCACCGTACTCGACAATATGCTGGCGGCCACCGGGGACCCCCGCTACCGCGCTAGCCCCTGGCTGCGCAGGCGTGCCACCCTCGGCCTGCCACTGACAGCCGCCTGACACTTCAAGGAGCCACCATGCAAGACGCCTACATCTTCGATGGCCTGCGCACCCCTTTCGGCCGCCACGGCGGCAGCCTTGCCGCAGTACGCCCCGACGATTTGCTCGGCCATGTGCTCAAGGCGCTGGTCGAACGCAACGCCTTCGCCGCCGAGGCCTACGAAGAGGTATTGGCCGGCTGCACCAACCAGGCCGGCGAGGATTCACGCAACGTGGCCCGCCACGCGGGGCTGGTGGCCGGGCTGCCGGTCGAGGTGGCGGCACAGACGGTCAACCGCCTGTGCGGCAGCGGGCTCGCCGCCGTGATCGATGCCGCGCGTGCCACCCGCCTCGGCGAGGGCGAGCTGTTCCTTGCCGGCGGCGTGGAGTCGATGTCGCGCGCCCCCTACGTGCTGGGCAAGGCCGAGACGCCCTTCGCGCGCAATCAGCCCATGTACGACACCGTGATCGGCTCGCGCTTCCCCAACCCCTGGATCGGCCGCGAGTACGGCAGCCACAGCATGCCCGAGACCGCCGACAACGTAGCCCATGATCTCGGCATCGGCCGCGAGGTCAGCGACGTCTTCGCCGCCCGCTCCCAGGCGCGCTACGCCGAGGCCCAGGCCGGTGGCTTCTACGACGACGAACTGCTTGCCGTCGAGGTTCCGCAGGGGCGCAAGCAGCCCCCGCTCGTGGTCAATCGCGACGAACATCCGCGGCCGGGTACTGACGCCGCCAAGCTGTCCCGACTGGGACCGCTGTTCGAAGGAGGCGTGGTGACAGCCGGTAACGCCTCCGGTCTCAACGACGGTGCCGCTGCACTGATCGTCGGCAGCCTGGCCGCCGGTGAACGGGCCGGCATCGCCCCGCGGGCACGAATCGTGGCCAGTGCCGTGGCCGGCGTGCCGCCAAGAGTGATGGGACTGGGGCCGGTGCCGGCCAGTCGCAAGGCATTGGAGCGGGCCGGGCTCACGCTGGAGCAGATGGACGTGATCGAAATCAACGAGGCCTTCGCCGTACAGGTGCTGGGCTGCGTCAAGCAGCTCGGCCTGGACCCCGATGACAGCCGTCTCAACGCCAACGGCGGTGCCATTGCCATCGGCCACCCGCTCGGTGCCTCCGGTGCTCGCCTGGCCCTGACCGCCCTGCGCCAGCTCGAAGCCATCGGCGGACGCTACGCGCTCGTCACCATGTGCATCGGTGTCGGCCAGGGCATCGCCTGCGTCATCGAAAAGGTCAGCGACTGACCTCCAGCCGCCCCGGGCCGGCGCTGCCAACGACCCCGCCCGGGGCAATATGCGATACTCCGCCAAACGCTCTCGCGACAGGAACCGCCATGAATAAGCCTGCCCCGCTGGAAGATGACTCCGCTCCACCCAGCAAGGACCGCAACTTCGTCACCGCCCTGGCCCGCGGCCTTGAGCTCCTGCGCGCCTTTGGCACCGGTGAGGAGTATCTGGGCAATGCCGAACTCTCCAGCCGCACCGGCATTCCTCGCCCCACCGTGTCACGTCTGACCTACACCCTGACCCAGCTCGGCTACCTGCGCCACAACACCCGACTCGAGAAGTACCGCCTGGGCCCCGGCATTCTGGCACTGGGCTACCGCTTCCTGGCGAGTCAGGGCATCCGCGAGATCGCCCGACCCTTCATGCAGCAGTTTGCCGAGGCCACTGACTGCAACGTCAGCCTGGGTGCGGCGGACAAGAGCGACATGGTGTATGTCGAAAGCTGCCACGGCAGCGGCCCTCTGATCGTGCGCCTCGACGTCGGCTCACGCCTGCCGATGGCCACCACGGCCATCGGCCGCGCCTGGCTCTGCGGCCTTTCTGAGTCCCGCCGCGAAATGGTCATGGCGGAGTTGGCCAGGGCTCACGGCAGTGAATGGCCGGCCCTCGAGAAGGGAATCATGCGCAGCCAGGAAGATTACGCCCGCTACGGCTTCTGCCTCTCTGAAGGCGACTGGCAATCTCAAATCAGCGCCGTAGCCACACCATTGGTTCTCGAAGACGGCGCCGAGGTAATGGCGATCAACTGCGGCGGCGCCGCCCACCGACTCGGCCACTCGATCATGGTCGACAACCTGGGGCCGCGGCTCAAGGAAGTGGCACGCCGTATTCTGGCAGAACTGCAGCACGGCAACGCTAGGTAACCGATCAGTCGGTCGTTTGCCGCTGTCGCCCGCCGGCATATGACGATATAGTGATGGCGAGTTGCCTTCGGGCATCATATTCAGGAAGAGATGATTGACTCGCCATGCCTGACACCGCTTCTCGCCCCGGCATGCTGGAACAGGATGCCCAGCGGCTGAGAGCCATCGGCGACTGGACGCTGCCGCACTATGCCAGGCTGAAAGTTGCCGTGGCCCAGGCGCATGAAACCGACTCGGTCGACCTTTCGCTGCTCGGTGAACTGGATACTTCAGGTGCCTCCCTGCTGGTGGACCTGCTGGGCCCGGATGCGATACAGGAGATAAGCGACTGGGCACCGGGACTTCCCCCCGAGCGACAGGCACTATTGAAGGCGGTTGCCGAAGCCACACGTGACCGCCCCGCGCCGCCCCCCGTCCCCCGAGCCAATCCACTGGCGTCTCTAGCCAGCCTGGGGCTGATCGTCGAACAGCTCGCTCGCCAGCAGTGGCAGCTATTGGCCTTTATCGGCCTCACACTGGGAACTCTCGCGACCACCCTGTTTGTGCCCCGCCGCTGGCGCATCACACCGCTCGTCGCGCATGTCCAGCAGACCGGCCTCAATTCCATTCCCATCGTCGCTTTACTGACCTTCCTGGTGGGCGCGGTGGTGGCCTTCCTCGGCGCCACGGTGCTGCGCGATTTCGGCGCCACCATCTACACGGTCAACCTGGTCGCCTACGCCTTCCTACGGGAATTCGGTGTCTTGCTCGCCGCGATTCTGCTGGCCGGCCGCACGGCCAGCGCCTTTACCGCTCAGATCGGCTCGATGAAGGCCAACGAGGAGCTCGACGCGCTGCGCGCTCAAGGCCTGGACCCGATTGAGCTGCTGGTCCTGCCGCGGGTGCTGGCGATGACCATCAGCCTGCCGATCCTAACGTTGATCGGTATGCTCTGCGGCATGCTGGGTGGCGCGATGGTCTGCGTGATAGCGCTGGATATCTCCACCGCTCAGTTCATCGCCATCGTGCAGCGCGACATACCTCTGACGCATTTCCTGGTGGGCATCGGCAAGGCGCCACTGTTTGCCTTCGTGATCGCCGCCATCGGTTGCGTGGAAGGTTTCAAGGCCGAGGCCAGCGCCCAATCGGTGGGCGAACACACCACCTCCAGCGTGGTGCAATCGATCTTCATGGTCATCCTGCTCGATGCCCTCGCCGCACTGTTCTTCATGGAGATGGGCTGGTGACGCAGGGCAATGACACCGTTATCGAGATTCGCGGGCTGATCAACCGCTTCGGCCAGCATGTGGTTCACGACGGCCTCGACTTGGACATACGTCGCGGCGAAATACTCGGCGTAGTAGGTGGCTCCGGTACCGGCAAGTCGGTACTGCTGCGCAGCATTGTCGGTCTCAAGCGTCCTAACGGCGGGTCCATCCACGTCTTCGGCGAAGACCTGCAGCGCCTGCCCACCGCCAGGCGTGCCAGGGTGGAACGCCGCTTCGGGGTACTCTTCCAGCGCGGCGCCCTTTTCTCGTCGCTCAATCTTCAGGAAAACGTCGCCCTGCCATTGATCGAGCATGCCAAACTGCCGCGAGCCGATGCCGAACGCCTGGCCAGGGTTAAGCTGGCCCTGGCGGGACTACCGGCCGAGGCCGCCCGACTCTATCCGGCTGAGCTTTCCGGCGGCATGGTCAAGCGCGCCGCGCTGGCACGCGCCCTTGCCCTCGACCCGGAGGTACTGTTTCTCGATGAGCCCACCGCTGGGCTCGACCCCATCGGCGCCGCCGCCTTCGACAGATTGCTCATGACCCTGCGTGATGCCCTGGGCTTCAGTGTCTTCCTGGTCACCCACGACCTCGATACGCTGTACTCGAGCTGCGACAGAGTGGCCGTCATCGCCGATAAACGGATTCTGGTGGCCGATACGTTGTCCGAGGTAGAAGCGACCGACGATCCCTGGATACGCAATTACTTTCACGGCCCCAGGGGGCGTGCCGCCAGCCAGGCAGCACGGCAACCTACGTTACCCGATGGAGAGCAACGCTGATGGAAACTCGTGCGCACCACGTCGTAATCGGCCTGTTCGTCGTGCTGGCAGTGGGTGGCGGCGTACTGTTCGCGCTGTGGCTCAATCAGAGCACCCGCGCCCAGGCCTTCACCCATTACGAGGTGCTGTTCAACCAGAGCGTAAGCGGGCTCTCGGAAGGAAATGCCGTTGAATACAGCGGGGTCAGGGTCGGGGATGTGGTCGAACTTCGTCTCGACCCGACCGACCCGCGCAATGTCATGGCAATCATTCGGGTAGAGAGCCAGATTCCGATTCGCCAGGACACCCGTGCGCGCCTGGCACTGGCCAACATTACCGGAAGCATGTCGATCCAACTGCATGGCGGTAGCCCCGATAGCCCCCTGCTCATTGCTCGCGGGGCAAGGCCGGCGCGCATCGTGGCCGATCCGTCGCCGCTGGGTGCACTGCTCAGCGACAGTGAAGAGCTGCTCGGCAACGTCAACCGAGTCCTCACACGACTCGAAGCCTTACTCTCGGAAGACAACGTGGAGAGCGTGGAGCAGATCCTCGCCAATCTGGAGCGCACCACGGCCCAGTTTGCCGCTCTGGGCGACGCCCCGAGCCGGCTGGCCGAGAACATGGAGGAGGTTTCCCGAGAGGCCGCCCGTACATTGGCTGAATTCCGCGCCCTGGCCAGCCGCACCGGTGGCATGTTGGAGGGCCAGGCAGAGGGCGTTCTCGACGATGCTCGCCGGTTGACGTCCAGCCTCGCGCGCACGGCTCAGAGCCTGGAGGAGCTGCTCGCAGACAACCATGGCGCCATGGAGAGCGGCCTGCGCGGCGTTCAGGGCCTGGGGCCAGCCACCATCGAACTGCGCAATACCCTCTCGTCCCTCAACCGTCTGGTGCGGCGCCTGGAGGAGAATCCCCGCAATTTCCTGTTGGGGCGCGACCGAGTCGAGGAGTTCACGCCATGAAGCTTTACCATTCCCGCCTGACTTGGGCGGCTCTACCGGTCATCGCGCTGTTCATGGCAGGCTGCCAACTGGTACCCGAACGCACACCGGTCGCCTTCTACGACTTGCCGTCCCAGCCACTCGAACCCGCCCCCGATTCCAGCACACGGGTAGATACCACCGTGCGCCTTGCCACTCCCTATGCCAGTGGCCTGCTCGACGGTGCCAGAATCGTCGTGGTTCCAGAGCCCAATCGGCCGCAGGTCTATGAGGGAGCCCGCTGGGTGGACGGCATGCCGCAACTGCTGCGCGACCGCCTGCTCGATGCCTTTCAGGACGACGGACGCCTGTCGCGAATGGTATCCGCTGACAGTGGCGTGGCAGTGGACATGGAGCTGCTCAGCGACTTGCGTATCTTTCACAGCGAGTATCGCAACGGCCATCCGGAAGCGGTGATCCGACTCGATGTCAGGCTCGTTGATGCGCGCAGCCAGCGTCTCGTCGCAAGCCAGCGTTTTCTCCATTCACAACGGGCCGAAAGCGCGGCCATCGTCGATGTCGTCAACGCTTTTGGGGTCGCCAGCGACAGCCTGGCCCAGGAGCTCGTCGACTGGACCGTGTTGCAGACACTGAATGATTGAGTACGGCACCATGAGCCAGCGAATGTAGATACTTCGCATGAATATCGAGCGATTAGCGGCAGAGGTTACGTTTGGTTATCATGCTTGGCAAAAGCAAGGAAATTGCACGAATGATGATGGACAGCCCGCCACGCCAGAACCTCGGCATCAGCGCCTACAGTTGGCTCAAGCACGACATCACACGCGGCGTCTTCCAACCCGGCGAGAAGCTGCTGATGAGCCGTTTGAAAGACCGTTATCAACTGGGTATCGGTCCCCTGCGCGAGGCGCTCTCGCAGCTCGTCGCCGAGCGCCTGGTGGTAGCCATCAGTCAGCGGGGCTATAGAGTCGCCCCCATGTCGCTGGCCGAGCTCAACGATCTCTACGATGCCCGCGCGCAGCTCGAAGGGCTGATCCTCAAGCTCGCTATCGAGCGTGGCGACGATACCTGGGAAGCCGATATATTGGCCAAGGCGCACACCTTGGCCAAGGTCATGGAAGTGAACAGTCCCGACGAGCTGCTGGACGTATGGGATACCCGCCACAAGGCGTTTCACACCGCCATCGCCAGTGGCTGTCGCTCGCCTCACCTGCTGCAGATACGCGAGAGCCTGTTCGACCAGGTAGAGCGCTACCGCCACCTCTGGCTACGCGAAACGGTCTTCTCGGAGGAGGCGCTGGAGCGCAAGCGGCAGGAGCATTCCGCTCTTGTCGAGGTCATTCTCGGGCGTCAGGCGGAGCATGCCGCCGAGATGATGCGCCAGCACCTGATGACGCCTGTCCCCATCATCACTGAAGTCATGACTCGTCGCGGCCTGGCCTGACAGCTCGATTCACTCCAGCGTCACGGCGATGTCACAGGCAGGCGGCATAATCTCAGGTGACAGGCCGCCGCCGGCGGCATATGGTTAGCAGATACCATCCCGTTACGATCAGGCGCCGCTTTGGGTTGCCGCGGTCATATGGAGAGCACCATGCCACACTTGCTGCGGTTCTCACGCGACATCGAATCCCGTCTCGAACGCCTCGCCCAGCGCACCGGCCACAGCAAGAGCGAACTGATCGAGCGCTGCCTGACCGTAGGCATGCACGACCTGGAGTCTCAGCTGCTGCTCGAAGAAGCCGGCAGCCCCTCGCCGGCCCTTGCCAAACCTTCCCTCGATCAGCTACTGCGCGAGAGCGGCCTGGGCGCCTGACCTGGGCTTACCCGGTCGAACGCCGCCAGGCAGCGACGGTACGTTTCCAGCGCCTGTTCGCGTGCCGTGGCCACGAACCTGACTTCATGCCCAGGCAGGCACTGCGCCAGCCGGGCAACGGCGAGTGGCGTCAACGCCCCCAGGCGAGGGTACCCGCCTATCGTCTGTCGATCGTTGAGCAGCACGATCGGCTGCCCATCGGGTGGCACCTGCACCGCACCGAGCGGTATGCCCTCCGAGATCATGCTTCCCATGCGGCAGACGAGTTTCGGCCCCACCAGCCTGACCCCCATGCGATCGGCGCGATCGTCGACGCGCCAGGGCAGGTTGAAGGCGCGATAGAGACTGGCCCCCGTGAAACGATCGATCTGAGCACCCGGCACCAGGGCCAGCGAGTTACCCGAAAGCGTCAGGCTGGTGGCCGGAAGGAAAGGCAGGCTACGCGTCGTGCCCGCCTGGCCATGCCAGCGGAGGCGGTCGCCGGCCTGCAGCGCCCGCCCATCGCCATGCTGGCCACCCAACTGCTCTCTTGGCGTGGCGCTGCGACTCCCCAGCACCTCGGTGACATCGAAGCCGCCCGGCACGGCCAGATAGGCACGCAGGCCGTTGCGCGGTTGACGGAAAGCCAGTCGCTGACCGGCGCCGATACGAAAGCTGGCGCCGGGCGCGACCGGGCGATCGTCGAGCCGGACATCCAGGTCCGCCCCCATCAGTGCCAGCGTCGCGTCCGCTTCCGCCTCCAGCACGAGCCCGCCGCCGATGGCGATTTCCAGCGCCGCGGCATTCAGGGCATTACCCAACAGCCAGTTGGCCCATCGGTATGAGAACCAGTCGGCGGCCCCGCCCTGGGTGACGCCGAGGTGACGTACCCCGAAGCGCCCGTCGTCCACCATGAGCGCCAAGGGACCCGCCTGGACGACCCGCAGTACGCCGTTACCGTTTCTATTCATGGCGCGAGCTCCAGCGGTGTCGTATCTCCCCCCTGCCGAATGAATTCCTCACGGCTGATCGGCTGAAAGCGTACCCGGTCGCCCGGTTTGAGCAGCGGATCACCGCGCCGCGCATGCTCGAAAAGCGGAAAGGTAGTTCGTCCCAGGATGTTCCAGCCACCCGGCGAAAGCAGCGGGTATATGGCCGTTTGCCGGTCGGCGATGCCGACACTGCCGGCCGCCACCCGCCGCCTGGGCGTAGGCAGCCTAGGCGTTGCCAAGGCCTCTTCCACCAGTCCCATGAAGCCGTAGCCAGGAGCGAAGCCCAAGGCGAAGACCTGATAATCCCGGCCGCAGTGGCGTTCTATCACTTCATCGACGGCAAGACCGGCACGTTCGGCTATTCGCACCAGCTCGGGGCCGACGCTGAGGTCGTACCACACCGGCACGTCATGACAGCGGCCGAGTTCGGTACTGGCCGGCTCGAGCCGCTCCAGAACGCGCCGGATCCGCGCCAGAGCCTCGCCGTGCTCCATGTTCAGCGCATCGTAGTGCAACATTAGCGTGGTGTAGGAGGGCACGAGATCGATCAGCGCACCGCCGAAGGCTTCGCGCAATTCCCGGTCGGCCGCCACGATCCAGCCCATGTTGGATTCATCGATACTGTCGAACAGGCGAACCATGACGACGTCCATGGCGGTCAGCTCGATCCGCATGGTGCTCGTCACGCTCGCTCCAGCTTCAGGAAGGCCTCGCGAATGGCCCGCACCGCCGCTACCGACTCGGGATTGTCGCCATGTACGCAGAGCGTGTCACAGGGCAGCTGCAGCGAGGTTCCATCGGCAGCCTGCAACGGCTCGCCGCGAGCCAGGCGGATGGCTTGGGCCACGATGGTCTGCTGATCGTGGTGTACCGCCCCCGGTAGCCGGCGCGACACGAGATGTCCGTTGGCATCGTATGCCCGGTCGGCAAAGGTCTCGAACCAGATGGCAATCCCCATCTCCTTCGCCAGCTGTCGGCTCGGAGCCGGGTCGGCGGTGGCCATCAGCATGAGTGGCAGGCTAGGGTCGTAACTGATGACGGCACGCATGACGGCGCGCAGCAGTTCGGGATCACGCGCCATGTCGTTGTAGAGCGCACCATGCGGTTTGACGTAGCCGATGGCCGTTCCCTCCGCCCGACAGATACCGGCCAGTGCCCCTATCTGGTACAGCACGAGATCCTCAACCTCGGCAGGCGAACAGGCCATGGAGCGACGACCGAATCCCATCAGGTCGGGATAGGCCGGGTGGGCGCCCACCTTGACCCCATAAGTCACCGCCAGACGCACCGTATGGCGCATGACGTGAGGGTCGGAGGCATGAAAGCCGCAAGCGATGTTGGCACAATCGACGAAGGGCATCACCTCACTATCAAGCCCCAGCGTGTAGTTGCCGAAGCTCTCCCCCATATCGCAATTGAGCAGTGGCACGGCCATTGGCGACTCCTGTTTGTCCGCTGTCATGAACTGTTCTTGTAGTGATTTACACTATATGGAGCGGCTATTTTCAACGCCAATCGTTTTTCACGATACTTAAAATCGGCATCCCCTATCATATTGTTATTCTGTGGAAAAATGGTTGACGCCGTGCGTCTTCAAGATTATCAATTAAATGAAGCGAGGCACCACAATGCCAATAAAAGGAGCTCTCCAATGGCGGTAAAAGATCCCTTCCACCTGGCCATACAGGTGCACGATATCGAAGAAGCACGGCGCTTCTATGGCGATTTCCTCGGCTGCCCCGAAGGCCGTTCCTCCGACAGCTGGGTCGATTTCGACCTTTACGGGCATCAGTTCGTCTGCCATCTCAATCCGGCCCTGAAAGATAGCCCGGCATCAAGCCACAAGAACCCCGTCGACGGTCATGGGGTGCCGGTGCCGCATTTCGGAGTGGTGCTGGAAATGGACGCCTGGGAAGCGCTGGCGCAGAAGCTGCGTGACCATGGCGTGACCTTCGAGATCGAGCCTTACATTCGCTTCAAGGGCGAGCCAGGCGAACAGGCCACCATGTTCTTCCACGACCCTTCCGGCAATGCGCTGGAGTTCAAGGCATTCAAGAACCGCGAAGAACAGCTGTTCAGGAAGGCATGAGCCGGGGCCATGCTCGACTTCAAGGAGCTTGAGGCATTCGTCTGGGCGGTCAGGCTCGGTTCGTTCCGCAAGGCAGCGGCGCGCCTGCACCTGACCCAGCCCTCGATTTCGGAGCGCATATCGCGCCTCGAAACCGGCGTGGGCGAGATACTGCTGGAGCGCTCGGCGAGGCCCATCCAGCCTACCATGCGCGGTCGTGAGTTCTTCGTTCACGCCGAACGCCTGCTGCACCAGCGCGACGAAGCGATGAAGCTGTTCGAAGACGACGAAAATTACTCGGCGCCCCTGCGACTCGGGGCCATCGAGACAATTGCGCACAGCTGGCTCCCCGATTTCATGCGTTGCCTCACGCAGCGGTATCCACAGTTGACCATCGAGCTCAGCGTCGACTATTCGCCGGCGCTGAACCGCAGACTGGCCAAGAACGAGCTGGACATCCTGCTTGCCATGAACGGTTATCTGGAGCCGGAGAGTATCGACCAGGTGCCGCTGAGTCCCTACGAAATGGGGATGTTCGTCTCACCGGATCATGTCGGAATGCTCTCGGCGAGTGCCGAAGGCTGGCTTCGCAGCCTACCGTTCATATCGTTTGGCAGAAAGGCCCGGCCCTTTGAAGAACTGGTGGAATACCTCGCCCGCCAGGGCGTGACTGAACCGCGGATCCATAGCGTAAGCACGCTGATGACCATACTGCGCATGACCATGGAGGGACTCGGTATCGGTGCGTTGCCCGTAGCCACCGTGCTCGATGAGTGGCACCAGGGTCGGCTGTACCGCATCGAACTGCCGCAGGCCTTGCCGGACATGCATTACGACGTGATATGGCGCAAGGCCAGCCATCCCCGCTTCTGCCGCAGCGTCGGACTGCTGGCTCAGCAGTGCGCCGGGCGCTATGCCGAATCACGCGGCATAGACATGAAGCCGAGCGATTTTACCGGCCGTTGGGTGCGGCCAGTGCGCCCCGAAGAACACCCGAAAGCGTTATGAATCAGCCCACACAAGTCCAACAAGAGAGATCATGATGAACAAGACCCTGTCCCGCTCCCTGCTGCTGGCCGCTGCCTTCGGCCTTCCCGCCTCGGCCAGTGCCGCCCAGTGGACCATGGCCACTCCCTATGGCGATGCCAGCTTTCATACCAAGAACGTCAAACAGTTTGCCGAAGACGTGGCCGAGGCCACCGGTGGCGAGCTGACCATCAATGTTCACAGCGGCGGTTCACTGGTCGCCCACGGCGAGATCAAGCCGTCGGTCCGCCGCGGCACCATCGAGGCTGGAGAGGTGTTCCTCTCGGTTCTCTCCAACGAAGATCCCATCTTCGAAGTCGACACGCTCCCGGGGGTGGCCGGCAGCTATGACGAGGCCTTCGAGCTCTGGCAGGCCACCAAGCCGCTGATCACCGAGCTATTCGCCAACCAGGGCATGATGCCGCTCTACGCGGTGGCCTGGCCGGCCCAAGGGATCTATACCGATTTCGAGCTGAACGATCCGCAGCAGTTCGAAGGATTGCGGGTACGTGCTCCCAACATCAACACGCAACGCTTCGTCAACAATCTGGGCGGCAGCCCGACGGAAACGGAAGAGTCCGACATTCCGACGGCCTTCAGCACCGGGCGCGTAGATGCCATGATCACGTCGAGCTCCACCGGCAACTCGATGACCGCCTGGGACTACGTTTCTCATTACACCGATGCCAATCTCTGGCTGCCCAAGAATATCGTATTCATCAATCAGCGGGCCTTCGACCGTCTCGACGAAGCTACGCAGGAAGCCGTGCTGGAAGCCGCCGCACGCGCCGAAGAGCGTGGCTGGCAGATGAGCCGCGACGATAACGAGTCCAGCACCGAGGCATTGAAGGAGAACGGCATCACCGTTGCCACGCCCAACGATGAAGTAGCGGCTGCGCTGCAGGCCGCCGGTGACCAGCTGTTCTCGGATTGGCAGGGACGAGCCGGAGAACAGGCCCAGCAGGTGCTCGACGAATACCAGCAACAACGCGCCGACTGAGCGCACCTAGTACCACGGCGTGGCGGCCCCCCGCCCCGCCCCCCCCCGGTCGCCGCGCGG
>NZ_JAFIFK010000068.1 GCF_020832045.1 Halomonas sp. | reverse complement strand
GGCCGTCGTCTCCCTGTTAACGGGGCGGAAATGCCCGTCGAGAAAGCTTGGGACGGAACCAGGGCTGCCTGCACCACTACTCTTGGCGAACGCTTCGAAGCTCAGGATGGAGGTTGCGAATGTGCTTGCAGCGAGGCCGCTGGCCATACGCAGGATATCGCGTCTGCTGTAAGTCATTGGGCTGCTCCCCTGAGCTCCGGCTCCTTCACCCAGAGCGCTTTACTGCCTGCGATCCAGCGCTTGAGTATGGCGGCATACTCGAAAGCAGCGGCATCAAGTGCTTCCGCTGACAGCTTGTCGGCCTGATAGAGAACGAAAGGCTCGGCCCACGGCAGACCACAGCGATGCGCGGTGGCCTGCAACGGGGCGAGAAGTGCATTCATTGTGAACATGTTGCGCCCGCCGGAACGGTAGGCGTCTGGTATGTTGCCAGCCGTTGCGGCCACCATGAACGGCGTGCCTTCGAACATACGCCCTTCAGACTCGTAGGCGATGTAGAACATCCGCGTAAGCACGGCATCCTGCCAGGCTTTTAGCAGCGGCGGCGTGGAATACCACTGAATGGGGAACTGCAGCACGATACGGTCGGATTCAAGCAGCCGTAGGGCCTCACGCTCGCCGTCTTTGGATAGATCGATGCCATCGGGATAGATGACTTGCATATCGAGGACTTCCACGGAGGGTAGCTTGGCCGCTGCCGCAGCTAGCGCAGCGTTGGCCTTCGAGTTCGCAAGATCGGGGTGGAACAGAAGAATGAGCGTCTTAGTCATGAGGGGTATCGCCTCCTTTAGGTAACTGCACGGAAACGATGCACCCACGACCAAAATTACTCCAATCGATTAATAGTATGTTCTATTATTTGCTTCATGAATCTTCGATCTCTCGACCTCAACCTGCTCGTTGTACTTGATGCGCTTCTGGATGAGGCGCATGTCAGCCATGCTGCCGATAAGTTGGGCATGTCACAGCCTGCCGCCTCCGCCGCACTGCAACGCTGCCGTTATCTCTTCCGTGATGAGTTACTGGAGCGCGGGCGTGGCACGATGCGCCTAACGCCAAAGGCCGAGGCGCTGCGTGCACCACTGAAATCGCTGCTTGCGGATGTGGTGGATATGGTTGATCCGCCCAAGGTGCCGCTGGCTGAAATACGCAAAACAGTGCGGATCGCCATGGCTGACTATCCAGCAGTGTTTGTGACGGCACCCTTGCAGCAGGAACTGCAGCGTTCAGCTCCTGGCGTCGATATAGTGATCCAGCCCTGGCATGGCGCCGAGGCTGCCCGCCAGGCACTCATCGACGGAGCGACAGACCTTGCCATCTCCGTTTTCTCATCAGCCGAGGAGAAGTTGCATCGTGAAGAGGTGTTCGTTGAACACTATGTCGTCGCCATGCGCGCCGGGCATCCTGCCGCCGCCGATTTCAATCTGAATACCTGGTTGGAATACCCTCACATTATCGTCTCTGGGCGAGGCGAGACACGGACGTCGCTGGATGCGGAGTTGGCCAAGCTAGGCAGCTCACGTCGGGTTGGTGCCGTGGTGCCCAACTTCCAGATGGTGCCAGCGCTGCTGCAGGGATCCGATATGATCGCCATGCTGCCCTCCCGTGTCGTCGCTGATTTTGCCACCCTAATCTCTCTTCCGCCCCCTATGCAGGTACCCGGCTTTACCCTGCACTTGGCATGGCATCTACGCCATGAGAAGGATCCTGTCGTTCGACACATTGCTGATATTCTTGTCGAACTGCTTCAGTAATTTGGATGTAAGTATCTTATCCCCGTTCGAGGTAAGAACTAGGCAGCCAGATTATTCAGCTGCCTGTCATGCTTCAAGGTATGGGGTTGACTGGTACTCAGTCCAGCGTATGCAAGATGTGCCAGGCAGCCTCGACGCGCTCTGCATTGGGGTATCGCTTGTTTGCGAGAATCGCGATGCCTTTTTGCTGGGCGGGGATGAAGGCGGCATAGGCACCAAACCCACCGGTTGAGCCGGTCTTGTGGTACCAACGCTGCGCTTGCGGATCGCCCGAAGTGTTCAGCAAAGTAGCTGGCTGTGGCTCCAACGCCATCTCCGCAGTGGTACCAGCCTTTAGAGTGTCGAGCGTAACCGGCAGCGCATAGCTCTCCCAGCCCAGGCCCTGCTGCATGTCACCGATCGCAGCGTAGCCGTGCTGGGTCTCCAGCAGTCCTCGGGACATGGGATCATCTTGATGATAGGCATCGATATTGGCCTGGACAAAGCGGGCCAGATCCAAAGCAGTGGTCTTGATGCCATAGGCTTGGGCGTCCATGGCCCCCGGATTGACCCGCACGGGCTCATCGTCCTGATTGTAGCCCTGCGCATAGTGGTCGGCCTGACCTTCCGGCACCTCAAGCCAAGTGTGCTCCAGACCCAGTGCCGGCAGGAGCTGGTCCTGCATCAGCACCTTGAATGGTACACCATAGCTATTCGCTGCCAGCTCACCGAACAAACCGATGCTCGGGTTCGAGTAGAGGCGTTGAGTGCCCGCCTCAAACTCGGGCTGCCAGTTGCGGTAGTAGTCGTACACGTTGTCATGGGTCACGCCGTCGGGAAACTGCAGTGGCATTCCTCCGGCCATGTAGGTCGCAAGCTCAATCATGGAGACCTCGCCTACCGGGCTGCCAGTGAAGTCCGACTCAATGCTGGCGACAGTATCTGTCCAACCGAAGCCGCCCTTCTGATGAGCCCAGCCAGCAAGGGCCGAAGTGAAAATCTTGCTGACAGACCCAGCTTCGAACAGGGTGTGATCGTTCACGGCAAGCCCGGTGTCACGAGAGGCCACGCCATAATGACTGACGCACAGCACGCCATGATCAACCACCGCAACGGAAATACCGGCAATATCATGGCGACTCATCAGTGCATTGATCTGCTGGTCTATCGTGATGCTGTCGCAGGGCTCGGTTTCCGCCTGAACCGAACCGGCAGCGACAGCAAGTATCAGGGGTAGTAGGCGCATCGGCATGACAGGAATCTCCTTGGCGAAACAACCACTCATTTCATGTGGTCGTCAGCATTGGGCTGAGGCAGCAGAGTAATCAGGCGCGATAAGCCATACAATCGAGCATTTCTAGCATCTGATACAAATTGGATTTATATCAGCGATGGATCGCCATTAACTTCCACTGAATGCATTGCGGGCTTTCGAAGCCTCGGCACGACACACCAGTTTTACCGGAGCTGCTTGAACTTTGTGTCAGCCAGGCAGCGGTCAGCCACTAAGTATGGTGCTCGCCGCCCCTAGATCTCCACCGCCTGCCCGGTCACCACGATGCCACCTGAAAGGGGGATATCCACCTGCAGGCGGCTGGGGCGCCCCATCGTCTCGCCCTGCTGGATGATCAACTGGGCAGGCGCCTGGAGCAGACCCGCCTCGCGCAGGTAGCCGCCCAGCGCCGCGGCCGCCGCGCCGGTAGCCGGGTCTTCTACCACGCCCCCCACGGGGAACGGGTTGCGCGCATGGAAGCGCCCTTCACTCTCGCGCCACACCAGTTGCAGCGTGGTCAGACCCTCAAGCTGCATCAGCGCCTTGAGCCCTTCGAAATCGTATTCGAGCCGCTCGAGGCGCGCCCGCTCCTTGCACGCCAGCACCAGGTGCCAGGCCCCGGCATAGGCCCGCGCAGGCGGAATCTCGAGATCGAGCTCCTCAGCCTGCCAACCGAGCAGTTCGCGCGCCTCCTCGACCAGCTCCGGCTCGGCGGGCCGAAACTCCGGCGTCACCGACACCAGCGACGCCTGCCACTTACCTTCCACCTAATTGACAGTGACCATCACCTCGCCCACCGCTGTATCCAGCATGTAGGTGCCCGCCCCGCTCAGCCGTCCCATCTGCACGCCGCCGGCCACCGTGGCATGGCCGCAGAAGCTCACCTCCGCCTCGGGGCTGTAGTAGCGCACCGTGCGCCGCTCGCCATCGGCCGGCGCGATGAAAGCGGTTTCGGAATAGCCAACCTCAGCCGCAATGCGCTGCATCTCTTTTGGCTCGGGCAGCGCCTCGCCCAGCCACACTCCGGCGGGGTTGCCGCCATTCGGGTCGTCGGTAAAGGCAGCAAGGCGATAGAGAGTGCCACTCATGGAAAGCTCCTCGGATAGGAACAAGGACAGAATGGTAGAAGAAGACAAGAATAGAACAGTCAGGCTAATAGTGAAGTGGCTATGTTTAAGCGTTTCACAGGCGGCGCAACTTTATGAACAACGACAAGATACCCCTGAGGTGCCACTTGAAAATCAAACGCATCATGTCCAACACGGCAACGGTGGAACTCGACAAGGCGGCCGCCTTCTACGGCGGCATCCTGGGCCTCGAGCTGCTCATGGACCACGGCTGGTTCCGTACCTATGGCTCGGGCGAGAAGATGACGGTGCAGGTGAGTTTCGGCACCGAAGGGGGCTCCGGCACGCCCGTACCGGACCTCTCCATCGAAGTCGACGATATCGAAACGGCGTTGGATCGCTGCCGGAAAGCGAACGTACCCATCGAGTATGGGCCGGTAAGGGAACCCTGGGGCGTGCGGCGGTTCTATGTGCGCGACCCTTTCGGCAAGCTCGTCAATATCCTGCAGCATGAGTAAGACGTTAACCCAAGCCGATAGTGACCATGCTGCCGATACCCTTAGCGTCCGCTCTCTCCAGCCGGGTCGCTAGTTCTTAGCAAGCCCGTCGCGAGCTGCCGGAACGCCTCGATAGCCTTCGGCAGCACGGCGCGCGGCTCCTCGGCGGCGGCGATCCATAGGGCAGCGTTGAGGGCAGCACCGTTGATTAAGCGCGCGGCTGCCTCCGCATCCACCGGCTTGACCGCCCCCTCGTCGATAAGGATCTGAATGGTCTGCGCCGTGCGCAGCAAGCACGCATTCTGGTTGGGCCATTGCGAAGGGTCGCCGAGCACCGCCGGGCCGTCCAGCAGCATGATGCGCTGCACTTCCGGCTCCAGCGCCATCTCGATATAGGCCACGCCCTCTTCGAGCAACCCTTCCCACCGGCTTGCCGCGCGAGCCTGAGCGACCAGCATGCGCTCTACCATCTCCTGGTCGATCTGATCGACCACCGCCTGCAGCAACCCCTGCTTGCCACCGAAGTTATGGTAGAGCGCGCCCCGGGTCAGCCCCGCTTCCGCGGTGAGTTCATCCATCGAGGCGGCCGCATAGCCCTTGGTCGCGAAGGCCTTGCGAGCGGCTCGGATGAGCTTGGCCCGGGTTTCTTCCATCATTTGCGCACGCTTCGACGCCACCCCGTACTCCTCGAACTCAGCTATCTAATTCAACCCGGGCAACTTTAGCATACAAAGCGTATGTGTATTGACATACGCGGCGTATGTGTCACCATATTCACATACGCGCCGTATATCAATGCTAACCGAGTAAAGGAAAACCCGGCTGGCAACACCAGTCACCGGATCAGAAACCGGAGTAGAACGATGGCCAAACGCGATGCAGTCTTTCCTGCCGGAAGGCAGGCGCTATACGAAATCAACCGTTACTCGGCGGCAATTCGCTCGGGCGACTTCCTGTTCGTCTCGGGTCAGGTAGGCAGCCGCGAGGACGGCTCTCCCGAGCCGGATTTCGAAAGCCAAGTGCAGCTCGCCTTCGACAACCTTGCGGCCGTGCTCGACGCCGCCGGCTGCACCTTCGACGACATCGTCGACGTAACCACCTTTCACACCGATCCCGCTGCTCAGTGGGAGGCGATCGAAAGGGTGCGTACGAAGGCAATCGGCGAACCGCCCTACCCCAACTGGACCGCCGTCGGCGTGAACTGGCTGGCGGGATTCGATTTCGAAATCAAGGTGATCGCTCGGATTCCCCAGCCGGCCGTATAACCAAAACACCAACCCGGCAGCCCACCGCCTGGCAACGGCGGCGGGCTGCCATCTTGTGAGTCCTGGAATTGCGTAGCCTGCCCCGCTAACTAATACTGCAGCGTGCACCCAGCCCATGCCATCAGGCCGTCGCATGAGGACCCGGATACTATGCCCACCCCAAAATTCAGCTCGGTAGAGGACTACCTAGCCTCTCTGGATACCACCAAGGCCCGCACGCTAAAGGCTATCGTCGACTTCATACTTGCCCAGTTTCCGGAGTTGGAATCGAAGATTGCCTGGAACGTGCCGACCATCCATCGAGATGGCAAGTACATCGCCGGCATCGACGCCCACAAGAACCACCTCACCCTCTCGGCCTGGAGCCCGCATATCATCGACGCATTCAAGCCGCGGCTGGAGGGCTACGTCGTCTTCAAGAACTGCTTTCAACTACCCATCGATTGGGAAATCGATGAAGCGCTGTTGAAAGATCTGGTACGGGCCAGGCTCGCCGAGCTGGAGTGACGGCTACAGGAAACATGTGGAGGCCTTATGGATGAAGATCTCGACCGGATGACCCGTGAGGAGCTGATCGAGGAAGCCAAACGGCTGCGCCAAGGCATTCGCGAGCACCGCGACTGCAGCGGGCACGATCTGTGCTGGCACCACCCGGCACTGTGGGCCTTACTGCCCGACAAAAGCGACCCGGTCCCCGTAGTACCCGAGTGGCCGGAGTTCATCAAAGGCTGCATCAAGTACCGGCAATCGCTGGATGAACAGGCACCCGATGCACCTCGCTCGCATGACTCGTATGATGAGTGAAACACCCGCCAAGTAAGGCCACACCATGCTTCCCTCACGCATCGAAACGGAGCGGCTCGTCCTGCGGGAACCCCGCTCAACCGATGGGCCGCTCCTGTACCAGGCGTATACGTCCGACCCGGAAGTCACCCGCTACCTGGTCTGGCGCCCACACCAGGCGCTCGCCGAAACGCAGCAATTTGTCGATGTCTGCATCCAGGCCTGGCAAGCTCGCAGCCACTTCCCCTACGTCATGACGCTGCAGCGTGCAGAGCACGAACCTATCGGCATGTTGGAAGCCCGCCCCAAGGGCCATGTCGTCGAAGTCGGCTATGTGCTGGCACGCCACTATTGGCAACGAGGCCTTATGCCAGAAGCACTCTCGGCAGTGACCGAACTCTGCCTGGCTCAACCCGAGATTTGCCGCGTTCAGGCCACCTGCGATGTGGATGACCTGGATTCTGTTGTTATACATGCGTGCGCGTTCATCCAATCAGAGCGTGCTGCCTAATCACTATTAGGTGGTAATACCATGTCGAAAATGAAGGTCCCCGTCCGACTATGTTACACAGACCACAATATTAGGAGACCTCATGAAAAAACTTATAGCATTTGAATTTATATCACTCGACGGTTTCATGGCTGGTCCGCCTGGCCAGGAAATGGACTTCGTCGTGTCAGGCTTTAACAGCGAGATGGAGCATGACCTTGCTGACCAATACCACGCCCTTGATGCCTTCGTGATGGGGAAAACCACATTCCAAAGCCTCGCAGATTACTGGCCTACGCCTGCAGCAGAATCCGAGGTTCTTTATGAGACTATGAACTCAATGGAGAAACTGGTGTGCTCCACTACCTTAACCGAATTGACATGGAGCAATTCTCGCACTCTGGGGCCTGACGCGGCATCTGAAATAGAAAGTCTGAAACATACACCCGGAAAGGACTTGATGATTATAGGTAGTGCCAGCTTAGTGCAGGCGTTCTCAAGGAAGAACCTAGTGGACGAGTTCAGGTTCTTTATTTTCCCTGTCTTCCTTGGCGCAGGAAAACCTCTATTTGACATGAACTCTAGCGCACTTCCTTTAAGATTATTTCAAACAAGGCGTTTTGCTACAGGCGTTCTGCGAGCTGACTATGGCCGCACCTAACGAGCCAAGGCAGCGGGACATATTTTGCTTCGCTGCGCTCAAAAACGCAAAAATACGCCCCTGCTTGGGGTCGTTACATGAGAAATCTTCGAAGCTCTGCTTTTGACCGAATGCAAACCTCCCCACCACCCTGACCAATAGCGGCTATGCCAACGGCGGCCCCACTCAACGGGGCCGCCGATAAACAAGACTACTCCCGCTACAACGCCTCCTCCAACAGCATCACCAACCTCCTGTGATGCAATGCATCGGCGGCGGCGTCATAGCTGGGGGCATCCCTGGCCGTGAAACCGTGGGCGGCGCCCTTGTAGAGCTCGGTGATGAAGTGCACGCCGGCAGCGGCCAGCGCTCCGTCAATGCGGGCGATCTGGTCGGGTGGCAGCAGTTCGTCCTTGTCGGCGTGGCCGAGGTAGACGCGCCCTTCGATGCTGCCGACCACGTGCACGAGGCTCTTCGGGTCGCCAGCGGTTGCCAGGTTGGCCGAGTGGAAACCGGCCGCGGCGGCAACGCGTTCAGGGTGTTCGGCCGCCATGCGCAGCGCGAAGGCGCCGGTCATGCAGTAGCCCACCACCCCGATCTTGCCGCCCGCGAATTCTGGTTCGTCATCGATGCATTTCAGCTGCGCGGCAAAGTCGCGGGACTGCGCTTCGGGCGTGAGTCGGCCGGCATACTCGAACAGCGTCGGGCGCACGTCCGGATCGCGAAAGGACTTACCCTCCGGTACGACGGTGCCGCGCGCATCGCGGTAATAAACGTTTGGCATCAATACGGCGTAGCCGTTATCCGCTACCTGCTGGGCCTTCGCGTGATAGCAGGGGCGCAGGCCACCAATATCCGTGAACAGTACCACGGCCGGTAGAGGGCCCTTGACGCCCTCGGGCGTGAAGACATGAGCGTCGATGGTGCCGTCGGCGGCGGGGATTTCGATGGCGCGAGACATGAGCGGGCTCCGGGTTTGTCGTTGGCAAATGGATCTTGTCAGGGACGAATGTGCCAAAGATCCGCTTTTGGCCAGCTTGAGTACCTTAGCCTATTTTGAGGAGGTGTTTCAGGCAGCTGGCACGTACGGCTGCCGTGCCGCAAAAACAAATATTAGGAGAGTGCCATGAAGGCTGAAGAGCTGCGCTCCGCCCAGACGCCTCTAAAGGAGCGTTATCGCGAAGTACCGGATGCCGCTCTCGTCACCCTGCGCGCCCAAGGGCGTCTCGGTGAAGGCGTGAGCTGCAAAATCGAGACGGGCAAGGCACTCGTTGAAGCCGGGCTGCATCCCGCCACGGGCGGGAGCGGTCAGAGTGCGTGCTCTGGCGACATGCTGCTCGAAGCGCTGGTGGCCTGCGCTGGGGTGACGCTGAACGCCGTCGCCACGTCACTCGGTATCGAGTTGCGGGATGCCTCGCTCCAGGCGGAAGGCGATCTCGATTTCCGCGGCACGCTTGGCGTATCAAAGGAAGTGCCCGTCGGCTTTCAGAGCATTCGGCTACAAATCACCCTCGACACCGATGCTTCGGAAGAGCAGCTCGACACGCTACTGCGTTTGACGGAGCGGTACTGCGTTGTCTACCAAACGCTGGCACATCCTCCTGCGCTGGCGGTGGCTCGCAAACACGCAGCGGACTGAGCTTTAGAAGCGCACACCCAACAAGCCCTCGCCGCCGTTTATCGCAGGTTTGTCGATCTCCCCATACTTCGTTCGAAGACTGGGTACGCAAGCAAACCACGAGGATGAACTCATGCGGAAAGTGATCGTTGGCGCGATGGTCTCACTGGACGGCGTGATGCAGGCACCCGGCGGGCCTGAAGAGGATCCGACCGGCGGTTTTCGCTACGGCGGCTGGGTCGCCCCTTTGGTGGATGAGGTATTCGGCGAGGAGATCGACAAGCTGTTCGATCAGCCCTTCGATCTGCTGCTCGGGCGCAAGACGTACGAGATCTTCGCTGCGCACTGGCCCTACGCCGAGGAAGGGCCGGATGATTCCATCGCCAAGACCTTCAACTCTATCAACAAATACGTGGCGACCCGAAAGGGCCTGGAGTTGACTTGGAAAGACTCGGTGGCGCTGCGCGATGCAGCGGCCGATGTTGCCAGGCTGAAGCAGGAAGACGGTCCGGCACTCGTCACCCAGGGCAGCACCGAGCTGGTCCACACGCTGCTTGCCAGCGATCTCGTCGATGAACTCAAGCTGTTCACCTTCCCCGTGTTGCTGGGGAGCGGCAAGAAACTGTTCGACGCTGGCGCAGCACCGGCGGCGTTCAAGCTCGCCGCCCAGCGGGTGTCGCCCAACGGCATCGTGATTGCCCGGTATGAGCGCGAAGGCACGGTACAGACAGGCGACTTTGCCATGGACCCACCCACGGCGGCAGAAGTGGATAGGCGAGAGAAGATGCAGCGGGAAGGCTAGATTGGATGGGATCAGGGCCACCACCTACCGTAACGAATAGCATCCCTCAGGCACTTGGGGATTTATTTCAATGATAAAATATCTTTATGATAAAGTATTTTGATGATTAAACTATCTCCACTAAAGTTGTCCCTGAACCGTGGAGAAAGCACCCATGATCATCATTCTAGCCTTGGCCGCTGCGCTGGCCCTTATTCGTCTGGGCGGTGGCGCGTACGAGTATTCCGTCATCGACCCAGCCTGGCCCAAGCGTCCTGAACTCATCCAACCTGACCGCGGCGGCGTATCACGCAAGCGATTCTGGATTCCCGCTCACCTCTCCTTCGAGCTGCTGCTTCTGGCTTCGCTGGTGTTGGCATGGGCGCATCCGCCGGTGCGCCTGCTCTTGCTGGTGGCGCTGTTGAGTCACGCGGCGATGCGCTTGTGGTCCGCGTTTGACTTCATCCCGCGAGCCCTTGCTTTCGAGCGCGCCGACCCAGCCACGGTCGAGCAGCACGATGCGCAGCGCTGGGTGCGTCGCAGCCTCTTGAGGCTGCCCTTCGACCTCGCTACCTGCGCAGCCTTGCTGGGTGCTGTCATCGTTGCAGCGCGTTTTGGGGGTTAGGCACTCATGTCCGACACAAGCAACGAGTCAAAACAGATGCTGCTGGAGGCTCTTGGCGAGCGGATCAGAAAGCTGGGAGCACAGAGCGTGCTGACGAGCCACGTGGTGGCCGACCGCTTCGGTCTGCATACGACGGACCTGGAGGTCCTGGACCTCTTGACCATGGAAGGCCGCGCACTCGCCGGTGATATTGCACGCGCAACCAGCCTTACGCCGGGAGCCACTACCGCACTTATCGATCGGCTCGAGAAGGCCGGCTACGTCAAACGCGAAGCGGATGAACGCGACCGGCGACGCACGGTGGTCGTGGTCCAGAAGGATGAGATCGAGCCGATTGCGCGCGTTTACCGGCCGATGCAGCAGCGTATGTTCGATCTCTGGTCCGGGTACAGCGAGGATGAGCTGCGTCTCATCACGGACTTTCTCGCACGCAGTACGACGCTGGCTGCCGCTTGCGCTGCAGATATTCGCGTGAAGTCCTGAAGGTACGGGAGAGTCTATCCCAGCGTCTTGCTCAGAAACTCCAGGAAGCGGTAGTCGTTGGCGTAGGCGACGTTGATGCGCATGGCGGTGCCGTCGATGCCGTCCGGGCGCAGCGAGAAGATGCCACCGGGAGCGATGAAGATGCCCTCTTCCGTGGCGCGTTTGGCCAGCTCCAGGGTGTTGATACCGGCGGGCAGCCGGGCCCAGAGATAGTAGCCTCCGCCGGGGCCGCTGACATCGTCGATACCCACCTCACGCAGGGCGCGGCGAGCGCTGGCGCTGGCCTTGGCGACTTTCTCGCGAAGCTGCACCAAGTGGCGGCGGTAGCGCCCTTTTACGATCAGCTCGTGGATCACCGACTCGATGAAGGTGGAGGAGTTGACCACGGTAAGCATCTTGATATCGGTGAGGGAGCGGATCAGGGAACGGCTGCCGGCGATGTAGCCCGAGCGCAGCCCGGTGGAGAGCGTCTTGGAAAAGGTACCCACATAGATGACGTTTTCCAGCCCATCCAGCGCCGCCAGGTGCGCGCTCCCTTGGGGCAGCAGGTCGGCGAATACGTCGTCTTCCACCAGCACCACGCCGTACTGCTCGGCGATCTTCAATAGCTGATGCATGTTGCTCAGCGACATGCTGGTGCCGGTGGGGTTGTGGGCATTGGGCTGCAGGAAGAACAGCCGCGGCCGATACTGGCGCACCTTGCGCTCGAACTCTTCGAGGTCCGGCCCCTCCGGCGTGCGCGAAACGCCTACCAGTTTGGCCCGCGCCAGGCGCAGCTTGCCGAATAGCGGATAGTAGCCCGGTGTTTCCACCATCACGCTGTCACCGGCCTCGACGAAGTGGCGGATGATCAGATCGAAGGCGTGATTGGCACCGAAGGTGAGCAGTACCTGTTCGTGGCCGGTGTGGATGGAGCGCCCCACCAGCACCCTGGCGATGGCGTCCCGCAGCGGCTCGAAGCCCTGCGGCATCCCGTATTCGAAGTGTGTCTCGTCCTGTTCCGGCCCGCGCCGCTTCAGCGCCCGGGCGAGATCGAGGCCGCCCATCCACGTCGCCGGGGCACGGCCATCTCCAGCGCGAACGGCAAAACTACCCACCAGTTGCTCGCGCAACAGCGACACACTGTCGATCGCCTCGGTCAGGCTCTCGCGCTCTTCCACGGTGGCTTGAGGGCGTGCCTGACAGACGAAGAAGCCCGAGCCGTGGCGTGCCTGCAGGCGCCCCATGGCAACGAGCTGATCGTAGGCGTCGATGATGGTGTTCTTGGCCACGCCGAACTGCCGGGCCGCCTCGCGAATGGAGGCCACCTTGGCGCCAGGTGCCAGCCGCCCTTCGTTCATCGCCCTGAGCAAGGCTTCCGCGATCTGGCCGGATTTGGTCATGCCTACCTCGCAGCAAACTGTACCCTTCACGGCGACGGTACAGTACTTGGGACAATGTCATCAACTGTACCTTATGCTGCTCGTTCGTTTTCCCGAAGCTTGCAATGCCGGCAACGGCTTACAACACAATAACGACACCCTTGGAGTTACGCATGCCAGCCAAAGACAGGGCTTACCTGAATGTCTGGGAGGATACGGTCTCGGGCAGGGATCTGCTCATCTCGCTTTCCATCGCCACACTGCTCAGCCTGGGCGGCTTTGTGCTCGCGCCGTGGCCGGCGCCCGGCCCGCTAGTGCTGGGTATCTCCGGCGCCATCGTCGGCTTCTTTATCAGCGCGCTGCTGTTCCGTCCCAAGCGCCGCCTCGACATCGAAGGGGAGGCGTGAGCATGGATCCGATGCTGCTGTTGCAGATGTTGATAGCCGCGCTCATCGCGGTGGTGGTCTACACCGCCATCGGCGTGGCACCGGGTACGGATGAAACCGCCGTACTGGCCCCCGTCACGCTGGCGCTGGTGGTGGCGGGCATCCCGCTGCCCGTGGTGCTCTCCTTCTTCATGGCGGCCATTGTCGCCAAGAAACTCACCGACTCCATTCCGGTGTCGGTAGCGGGCATCCCCGGCGGGGTGATGTCGGCGCCCATGGTGGAACACGCCATGACGCTGAAGCGCGAAGGACAGGCCACCCTGGCCATTCGCAAGATGGCCTCCGGCTCGGTGATCGGCACCCTGGTCGCGGTGCCGATCAGCCTGTTCCTCGCCTTCTTGCTCACGCCGCTGGCCGACGTACTGGGCCAGTACGCCAGCCAGATATTCTTCGGCGGGGCGGTGTTCCTGGCGCTGATGAGTCGGGAGAAAGTCATCAGCCTGGTCAGCATCCTGGTGCTGGCGGCGCTGATCCAGGCGCTGCGCCACTTCTACTGGGGCATGGGCGTGATTCCCGAGGGTCGGGTGGTATTCATCTCGTTCTTCCTCGGCATCACCATCGGTCCGATGATGTTCAACCTGGCCCAGCTGCTGGTGAACCGTGAGCGCAAGGCCATGGCAGTGGCCGAGCCCAAGACCATCCAGATCTACAAGACCGAGGAGGAGCACCGGATACCCAACCCCTTCCGTATCCTCACGCGGCAGGAAACCACTTCCGCCGCCGCCAGTTCGGTGCTGGGTTCGGTCACCTTCTTCATGAGTCCGGTAGGGATCACCATCTTCCTCGGCGAGGTCATGTCGAGCTGGGTGAAGGGCACCGTCGAGAAGGCCAGCCGAGCGCTCTCCTCCATGGATGCCGTGACCAACGCCGCCTATATCGCCGGCATTCTCATCCCGCTGGCGGCGCTGGGCATTCCCATGAGCCCCATGGCCATCGGACCGGGCAACGCCTTCTTCAACGCCCCGCCGGTGCTGACGCTGGAGCAGAACGCGCACCACCTGATGAGCTTCTCGGAGATCGCCATCGCCAGCATTCTCGGCTCTGCCGTCGCGTTGCTGATCACCTACCCCATCGCGGTGCGCTACGCCCGCCAGATCTGCATCTTCGTCTTCCGCCACATCCCCCACGAGGCCTTCCTCGCCATGTTCTTCGCCCTGGTGATGCTACTGGCATACATGGATGCGGGAGTGATGGGGATTCTCGGTGTGATGGTGCTGGCCCTGGTGGCGGGCCTGCTGAACCGCTGGGGTGTGAATTACGGCGTGCAGTTCATGACGCTCTATGCCGCGCCTTGGCTGATGGGGTTGCTGGCCTGAGGCTCACGGCTTGCTTGCGAATCGTCTTTCAATGTTTTTGATAGGTATCGACATGGCTCATAGCACTTCCCGTATCGCCGGCTTTTATCAGTTGTCGCCTGAGGAGCGGCTCGCCAAGGTAGCCGAGATTGCCGGCCTCGACGAGGCGAGCGTGGCACACCTCGGCAACATGGGTAACCTCGCGCCGGACACCGCCGATTCGATGATCGAGAACGTGATCGGCACCCTGAACATCCCTCTGGGTATCGCCACCAATCTGATCATCGATGGCGAGGAACAGCTGGTGCCGATGGCCACGGAGGAGTCCTCCGTGGTGGCTGCGGTGTGCAACGCAGCGCGCCAGTGCCGCGACGCCGGCGGCTTTACTACCGATGCCGCCGCACCGGTGATGATCGCTCAGGTCCAGCTCGTCGACGTGCCCAACCCGGAGTTTGCCCGCATCAAGTTGCTGGAGGCGCGCGAGCAGATCCGCCAGATTTGCGACGCCACCGACCCCGTACTGCTCAAGCACGGTGGTGGCTTCCGCGATCTCGAGGTGCGTGTACTGGACGACATGTTGATCGTGCACCTGCTGGTAGACGTGCGTGACGCCATGGGCGCCAACGCGGTGAACTCCATGGCCGAAGCGGTGGCACCCTCACTGGCGGAGTGGAGCGGTGGCAAGAGCCGGCTGCGTATCCTCTCCAATCTGGCGGACCGGCGATTGGTTCGGGCTCGGGCCACTTGGCGCCTGGACCAGATCGGTGGAGAAGAGGTGCGCGACGGCATGCTCTCCGCTTACCGCTTTGCTGATCTGGACCCGTACCGGGCGGCCACTCACAACAAGGGCATCATGAACGGAGTAAGTGCCGTGGTGCTGGCCACCGGTAACGACACCCGTGCCGTGGAAGCCGGCGCCCACGCCTATGCCGCACGCACGGGGCGCTACCGCTCGCTGACCCATTGGGAACAAGATGGCGAAGGCAATCTCACCGGTACGCTGGAAATGCCGATGCCGGTTGGATTGATCGGGGGAGCCACTCGCTCGCACCCCACTGCTCGCTACTGTCTGGAGATTCTCGGCGTGACCCAGGCCGAACGCCTCGGTCGTATCATCGTAGCGGTGGGCCTGGCGCAGAACTTTGCCGCCATGAAGGCCCTGGCCACCACCGGCATTCAGAAGGGCCACATGGCGCTACACGCCAAGAACATTGCCCTGATGGCCGGTGCCCAGGGCGATGAAGTGGCCATCGTCGCCGATCTACTGGTGCAAAAGGGCACCGTAAGGGTCGACGTTGCCGAGAGCGAGCTGGCCAAGCTGCGTAAGCGCTGAGCCATTCCGATCGACAACCACTTGGACACCCGGTGAGCCCAGCTCGCCGGGCGTCTTCGTCCGTTCCAGCATCCACTTCTCGTATTCCCACTTCCAGCGCAAGAAGCGGAGTTCCCTCGTCGCCCTGCTGCCCTAGGTTGGCATTACCTACCAGCCGGAGTGGCAGCAATGAAGACGATCAACCGCACCATGGGCCCGATTGAGTGGGCACTCTTGGTGACCTTGTCTGTATTGTGGGGCGGCTCCTTCTTCTTCGTGGGGGTGGCGGTCGAGGAGCTGGGGCCGCTGACCATCGTGGCGCTGCGCGTGGGGCTGGCAGCGCTGGCGCTGCACGCGCTGATTCTGCTGCTGGGCCAGCGCATGCCGCGCGACCCGACGCTATGGGCGGCCTTCTTCGGCATGGGCCTGCTCAACAACATGATCCCCTTTACTCTTATCGCCTGGGGGCAGGGGCATATCGCCAGCGGCTTGGCATCGATTCTCAATGCCAGCACCCCCTTTTTCACCATCGTGGTGGCGCACTTCCTGACCCGCGACGAGCCCTTTACCCTGTGCCGCTTATCGGGAGTGGTGATCGGCTTCCTCGGCGTTGCCTACATGCTCGGTCTGGAGGTACATGAAGGTTCAGCCAACCGCTCATGGGCCCAGGCCGCCGTACTGGCGCCCTCTCCTATGCTTTTGCCGGGGTATTCGGGCGTCGGTTTCGCTCCCTTGGCTGCTCGCCGCTGGTTACCGCATGCGGCCAGGTCACGGCCTCGGCGATGGTGCTCTTGCCCTCGGCCTTGATAGTGGAGCGCTTCTGGCAACAGGCCTGGCCGGGCCCGGAGACCTGGTCGGCTGTCTTTGGCCTGGCGCTGTTCTCCACCACGCTGGCATACCAGATTTACTTCCGCCTGTTGGCCACTGCGGGGGCAACCAACCTGCTGTTGGTCACCTTCCTGATCCCAGCCAGCGCCATTCTGCTGGGTTTTCTCTTCCTGGACGAACGGCTCGAGCCAAGGCACCTTACCGGGATGGGCTTGATCGGCCTGGGGCTTGCCGCTATCGATGGCCGGCCGCTGGGGTGGATTCGAAAAATAGCGTACGCTTACCAGAGAGCCAGGCGAGAGGGAGCGGGCCGATGAAGCTGTGTGCGGTGCAGTACGCCTCGATAACGGGAGATATCGAAGGGAACGTGGCACGCCATGTCGAGTTCGTCGAGCTGGCCGCTTCGCAGGATGCCGAGCTGATCTTCTTCCCCGAGCTCTCGCTGACCGGCTACGAGCCGACACAGGCCAAAGAGCTTGCCACTCACCCGGAAGACCCACGGCTGGAGGTGTTCCAGCGCCTGAGCGATACCCATAAGATCGTGATCGGCGTGGGGCTGCCACTTGTCACATCAACCAAACCGCGGATCGGCATGGTGGTGTTTCAGCCCTATTCGGGGCGCCAGGCCTATGCCAAGCAGCGGTTGCACGACGACGAACTGCCCTACTTCTCGGCCGGCGATAAGCCGCTGCTCATCGAAACCCGCGAACACCGCCTGGCGCTGGCGATCTGCTACGAATCGCTGCTGCCCGACCATGCGGCCATGGCGGCAAGCCTGGGAGCGGACGTGTACCTGGCCAGCGTGGCCAAATTCGCACCGGGAATGGACGAAGCCTATGCCTACTACGCCACCTTCGCCCGCGAACACGCCATGACGATCCTAATGGCCAACTGCGTGGGGCCCTGCGATGGAGCGACTGGCGGTGGCCGCTCGGCAGCGTGGATCGACCGCGGCAAGCGTATCGCCACCCTGGATGGCGAACAGGAAACCATGCTGATGCTCGACACGGCCACGCTCACCTCACGGGTGATGAGCCTGGCGGCGCCAGCGGCGTAATAATCTCAACCCAGCAAGCGCCCCAGGGCACCATCCACATGGCCTGGCCAGTCGCCCGGCGCCATCTCCTCGTAGCCAACCTCACCGACGAAGGCACTGCCGAACACCACGTCCGGCTCGATTTTACGCAGCAGCCTCAGACTCTCGGCCAGCTGTTCGCGATCCTTTTCATCGTTGTGCCCGGGAATGAAGCCGGCGTGCCAATCGCCCTTCTTGCCACGGTAGAGAGTATCCCCGGTGAACAGGTAGCGCTTGCCATGAGGCGAGGACACCAGAAAGCAGGTGCTCCCCGGGCTGTGGCCTGGGGTGGGGATCACCTCGACAATGCCCAGGTGTATCTCGCGCCGCTCGAACAGAATGTCGGGCTTGCGATAGCGGGAAAACTCATCCCGCTCGGCACTGTGGCCGCCCAGCTTGGCCCCGAATCGCTGATGGATGGTCTTGAGCGTTTGCCCCAGCTCGTCCTGGTGGCTCAGGTACTGGTAGGCCACGCCGCCCAGCTCAGCCATTTTATCGATCTCATGCTGATGGCCGGTGTTGTAGAAAAGGACATTGCCCTCGTCCCGGGTCAGCAGGTAAGCGTGAACGGTCAGCCCGGCGAAAGGACTTGCTACCTCGGTTTCCCAGATATCCGGTTGCACGCGTCGCATGGTTTGCCTCCTTTGTGTGGCTATACAGCAGGAGCGTAAAACCTCAAGCAAAGTTTAGGTCAAGGCATGACCCACCAGGCCGCGAGCATTCTGTTAATCTCGGCATTACAGCCTGTTGCCCCGAGGAAGCCCATGCACTGCCTGGTGGTCAAAGCGCACCCTCTTTCTGAAAGCCTTTGCTCGTCGCTGACATCTCACATCATCGATCTTCTCGAACGCGCGGGTCACACGGTCGAAATCGAAGATCTCTATGCCAGAGATTTTGCCCCTGCCCTGACGGTTGAAGAGCGCCATAGCTACTTCGATCACTATGCAGGGCAGCAGGCAAGCGCGGAGATTGAACGGCTGCTCTCGGCCGAGGCTGTCGTCCTCGTCTTCCCGACCTGGTGGTTCGGCTTTCCCGCCATTCTCAAGGGCTGGTTCGATCGCGTCTGGGCGCCTGGCGTGGCCTACGATCATGCCGACGATTACGGCCCTATCACGCCTCGCCTGAATCGGTTGCGCCACATGCTGGTCGTCACGTCCCTGGGTTCGCCCTGGTGGGTCGACAGGCTGGTGCTGCGGCAACCCATAAAACGGGTACTGAAAACAGCCATCGTGCGAACCTGCGCTCCTGCCTGCCGTCTCAAGATGCTGTCGCTATACAAGAGCGAGCGGCTCTCCTCCGATCAGGTAAGCCGATTCAAGACGCGCATCGACCAGGCACTTCGACATTGGCCCAACCCGAACTGACAAGGCAGTCCCTTTGACACGCCAGGTACTCGAAAAATATCAGGTCTTGGTCTATCTGACGGCCATAGCGGCAGGCCTGACGCTGGGTGGTGTATTGCCGGACCAGGTCGGCGTGCTGGAAATAGCGCTTTGGCCGCTGCTGGGAACACTGCTCTACGTCACCTTCACCCAGGTACCGCTGACTCGACTGCGCGGCGCATGGCGCGATACGCGTTTCATGGCCGCCGCAGTGATGGGCAACTTCCTGCTGTTGCCGCTCGTCGCCTGGGGGTTAGCGAGCCTGTTCGCCGCTGAGCCGGCGGTGCGCCTGGGCGTGCTGCTGGTACTATTGGTGCCGTGCACGGATTGGTTCATCACCTTTTCCCACCTGGGTGGCGGCAAGACACAGTACGCCATCGCTTTCTCGCCGATCAGCCTGTTGCTTCAGCTCGCACTGCTTCCCTTCTATCTTTGGCTATTTCTGGATCAGAGCGTACTGGTCGCCGTAGTGCAGCGAGAACTGTTGATGGCCTTTGGCGGACTAATCCTGCTGCCACTGCTGCTGGCATTTCTCACCGAACGGTGGGCCCAGGGCAGCCCCCGCCGTACCGCCGGCGTCGAGCGGCTGGGGTGGCTTCCGGTGCCGCTATTGGCCCTGGTGGTGTTCTCGATAGCCGCTACTCAGGTGGGTGCCGTCACCAATTCGCTGCCCATCCTCGGCGGGTTGTTGCTGGCCTTTTCCGCTTTTCTGATCGCCGCTGCGCTGCTGGCTCGCCTGCTCGCCCGCGCCTTCAAGCTACCCATTGCCCAGGGTCGCGTGCTCGCTTTCAGCCTGAGCACACGCAACTCTTTCGTCGTGCTGCCCCTGGCTCTTGCCCTTCCTGCTTCCTATGAACTGGCTGCAGTCGCCATTGTGTTCCAGTCATTGGTGGAACTCGTTGGTATGGCGTTTTTCCTGTGGTGGGTACCAAAGCGGCTGTTCCCTTCCGTAGCATGAAAACCATGCCTAGGCCCCGACAGCCGGGGCTTTCGGGCGACTATACTCGTCACATTGCCTTCACAAGCTATAGAACCGAACCATAACGACATAAAAAGGTTCTTCGATGCCTATCAACTTGCTGCCCGTTTGGCTTGTCCTGACACTGTCCGTCACAGTTGCATTTGCCGACACTGAATTGTTGGCCGAAGCGGCGATACGCAAGGCCGAGATACTGGAACAGGTAGTGGCTCCTGATGTAGAAGTCAGCGAATTGGTCGAGCCGCTCAGTGAGCATGAAGCTCAATTGATCGATCCGGAGGGCAGTGATCCGCTGGTGGAGCCGCTCACCTGTCTGGCGCGCACCATCTATTGGGAGGCCAAGGGGGTGCCTGGGCGCGACATGGAATCGGTAGCCAATGTGGTGATCAATCGGGTGACTGACGAGAACTTTCCCAATACCATCTGTGATGTGGTTACCCAAGGCTACAAGCAGAGTCCCTGCCAGTTTTCCTGGTGGTGCAATGGCCGCCCCAACGAAGTGGTGGAAAACGATGCCTACGAAGTATCAAGGGAAGTGGCGAGGTTGGCGTTGAACGGAGAGCTTCCTGACTACACCGATGGCGCCCTCTATTTTCATGACCGCACCGTACACCCCTACTGGGCGAACGTGTTCCTGCTCACGGCAGAGACCGATGCATTCTTGTTCTACCGGCCCAAATAGTCCGCGGAAGACTGAGCATGATGGGAGGATAGACGCGTTACGCTATTGGGCGATTTTTTGACCATAATGCGTGAAACGGCATGGTTCTAGCGCTTGCGAATTTGACTCGGCCCGCAGCGCAGTTCCACCATGCAATGACAACAAGTCCGAGAAAGCCCTGACAACTACAAACCGTCATACCCAGGGTAGTTAGTGGAGGTACGCGCCCATGTTCGTTTCCCTGATCCCCAGCACCGTTTCCGTTCCTAAAACCCAACAAGAAACCGATATCGAGACCCTGCTCGACGGCCTGATGAGCGATGAAGGGCTGAGCCGGAACAAGCGAGACGAGCTTCTGGATCTCTTGATCCTGGAGCGCGCGGAAATCAAACGCCAGCTCTACCGAATCCGTGCCGAGCGTGGCTGAACCGTCACGAGGGGCATGTCATAGCTCCCGGAACACCGCCATGACATGCCCAGCCAGCGTTTCGCATGCCGAATCTGCGCCTGGCCGCCTAACCATCGCCAGCTGATATTCACCCAGCGGCGGCAACAGGCCCGAGGCAATGCGCCGCAACGGCGGTCGCACCAGGCTCAGCGGAAAGGGCGCCACCGCCAGGTCGGCGAGCATGGCGGCCTCCTGGCCGGCGCAGTGCTCACAAGAATAGGCAATACGGTAGCTCAAGCCGGCCCGGTCCAGGGCTTCCA
The DNA here is from genome assembly GCF_020832045.1 of Halomonas sp. GTDB lineage: Bacteria > Pseudomonadota > Gammaproteobacteria > Pseudomonadales > Halomonadaceae > Halomonas. Next base: position 137,018 of record NZ_JAFIFK010000068.1, on the reverse strand, counting down.
GCGCCATGCCACGCCAGGCGCAGCCGTGCTGCGCCAGAGCCACCGGTAGCGGCGAGCGCTGCACGGCAAGCCCGCCTTCCCGTCCCGCCCAGACCAGTGGTTCGCTGTGCACGATCTCACCGCGTATCTCCTGCCCCGGGTTGCCGGCGGTCATGAGTATCAAGTCGAGTTCGCCAGCATCCAGGCGGGCGAGCATATCGCGACTGGTCCCCACCACGACGTCCACCTGTACCGCCGGGTGCGAGCGGGCGAACTGCGCCAGCACACCGGGGAGGATGCGCGTCCCCACGTCATCGGTGGAACCGAAGCCCAGCCGCCCCGCCACGCTGGGTGTCAGGAACTGGGTGACCGCCTCTTCGTTGAGCTTGAGCAGCCGACGCCCGTAGCCAAGCAACGTCTCTCCCTCGGGCGTCAGGCGCACCTGACGGGCCTCGCGGACGAACAAGGTATGCCCAAGCGTTTCCTCGAGGCGCTTGATTTGCATGCTGAGTGCCGAGGGCGTACGGAACACCTGGCGGGCGGCTCGGGTGAAACTGCCGCATTCGGCAATCGCAACGAAGGTACGCAGCACGTCGGTATCGAGCAACGGCAGCGGCGAAGGGAGGGTGGGGGGCAGCTGAGTCATGGCCACACCTTTCAATTTATCTTAATGGTGACTCTAGTCTTTTTCGTTGGATTGATCCAATGGCAAGCGCGACACTTTCCTGCAAGAGGTCGCGACCCTCCACTCACTTCAAGCGAGAGCACGGCAGCCATCCTGTGGCGGCCCGTGAGGAGGTGCGACATGAGTCAGTACGAACCGCTGCATCACCATTCCCAGCCGACGGATACCAAGGATTCCACACCACCGCCCCAGCCGGACTTCTACATGCCAGCCATGCCACCGCTCGGGTTGATCAATGCCATCGAGACCCTCCTGCACCGCTATCTGCGTCGGCGACGGTTTCGTCAGCGCTACCTGCCCCTGCTGGCTCATGACGATCACATGCTCGAGGATATGAACCACCGGCGCGACGACATCCGGTGGGCTTCGAGCCTGCCACTGAAAGAAGACGCCGAACAGGCCCTGGCTCAGCGCCGCGAGAAGTACAAGGTGGAACGAGGCAGGAATTGTTGACTCGGCTCATGCCGGCGATAGTCGACTCGCGCTGCTAGGCCACTCTCAGGTGCCTAGCTGCTCACCCACGCTGGTGCTCTCGACGAGCGTTTCGGCTCGTCGCAGAAGTACTCGCTCCTGCTTGGGGTCCAGTACCAGCCCGAACCGCTGGCGCAGCACGTCGGGCAACTCGCCGGCCGCGACACGCTGCAGCTCCGGCTCCTCGCCTGGCCGAAATATCTTCAGTTCGAGATCGGTGAGCGCAAGCCGTACCTCGGCGCCGTTGTGCTGAGCGACTATCCGGCGCACGAACGGGGATGCCGGGTGACGAGACGCCAGATAATTGTATTCGCCAGAATCGGCTCGGTAGCAGGGTTCGTCACTGAACTGGTAGATGTTGAACCATTCACCGAGGCGCTTGTGGCGCAGCAGCCAATAGCCCAGCGGCGAGCGCTCGAGGCGATACCCCCAGGGGCCATGGCTCACCTCGTTGCCCACCTCGAGCAGGATCGGCTCACGCGGCCCGACATTGCCGACCCCGACGTCGACCAGCCAGTCGTGGCCTTCCGCTTTCACTACCAGCATCGTATGGCCAAGCGGAGTAACCGTGCGCGCGTCGTCACCCATCAGCATTCTCGCGTTGCGCCCGGCGACCTCGAAGCCAAGCCGATCCAACACCGTGGCGAACAGGGTGTTCTGCTCATGGCAATAGCCGCCGCGTCGACGCCGTACCAGCTTGTCCTGAAGGCTTTCGAGATCGATGCGGATCTCGCCGCCGGTGACGATCTCTAGGTTCTCGAACGGTACCGCGGCAAGGTGCGCCTGCTGGAGAGCTTTCAATGTCTCCAGGCTGGGCGTAACGGGCCCTCGGTAGTCGATTCGAGTCAGGTAGGCGTCTAGATCGAGCGCAGACGTCTCCCAGCGGGCCGACTCATGAAGGAATTGAGTGCTTGGTAGAGCCTGCATGGCGTTTCTCCTTTTCTATCGGTTGCGATCGTTAAGCGCAGGCTAATACCTCAAGTTAGCTTCAGGTAAAGCAGAGAAAATTCAATCGCTCTCATAGCCGCAGACATTCAACCAAAAGGTTGACAATTGCCTTGACCACACCTATATAAACCAGATGGTTGAATATAATGAAACGAACTTGGATCGAATCTTCCAGGCCCTGGCCGATCCCACCCGACGCCTGCTGCTCGAGCGCTTGGCAGCCGGTGAGCGCAAGGTCGGCGAGCTGGCCGAGCCGTTCCCCATTTCGCTAGCCGCCGTTTCCAAGCACGTGCGTGTGCTGGAGCAAGCCGGGCTGGTGGAGCGGCGCATCGAGGGGCGCGCCCACTACTGCCGGCTGCAACCGGAACCGCTGGCGGTAGCGGAGCAGTGGCTGAGCTTCTACGAAGGCTTCTGGAACCAGCGGCTGAACGCGCTGGAAGCGGCACTCAGGGCTGAACCCCATGACGCAACGGCGGAGGAGGCACGAAAAGATGAATGACAGCGGCTATGGTGAGGCCATCGCCGAGGACAGCATCCGCTTCGAGCGCCTGCTGCCGGGGCCCATCGAGCGGGTCTGGGCCTTCCTCACAGAATCCGACAAGCGCGGCCGGTGGCTCGCCCCTGGCACCATGGAACCGCGCGCAGGCAGTAGCTTCTCGCTGCACTTCCACAATACCGAGCTGACACCCGACCGAACGCCACCTTCCAAGCGCTTTCGCCGGTACGACGGCAGCTTCACGACACAACACCAGGTGCTGCGCTGCGAACCGCCCCACCTGCTGGCCTGGACCTGGGGCGGCGGCGGCGAAGCCCCGTCGGAGGTCACCTTCGAACTTAGCGAGGCCGGCGATCAGGTACGCCTGATCGTGACACACCGGCGCCTCGCCGATGACGACACTATGGTCAATGTCGCCGGCGGCTGGCATACCCATCTCACCGTGCTGGAAAGCGTGCTGCATGGCCGTTCTCCCACCCCTTTCTGGCCCACCTTCGAACGTCATGAGGAGGAGTACCGATGCCGCATCATGTCACCCCGCAACTGATGTTCGAGGGCAATGCCGAGCAGGCCATGCGCTTCTACGTCTCGCTGTTCGACGATGCAGAGATCATCCGACTTGAGCTCTATGGTCCCGAGGAGCCAGGCAGGGAAGGCAGCGTCAAGCAGGCCGAATTCACCCTGGCTGGCCGGCGCTATACCTGTATCGACAGCCACATCTCGCATCCCTTCACGTTCACACCCTCGATGTCGCTGTTCGTCGAGTGTGAGAACCGTGAAGAGTTCGAGCGTCTTCTCACGCAGCTGTCGGAACAGGGCGAGATGCTGATGCCCCCTGACGACTACGGTTTCAGCACCCGCTTCGCCTGGCTCAACGACCGCTTCGGCGTCTCCTGGCAACTCAATCTGGGGCAGCCCAACCTGACCTGAAAAGAGAGGCACGATGATGATGGACTCGACCGCCCTACCCCCAGTCGTTTCTGAAGAGCAATGGCACGCCGCGCTGGAAGAGCAGATCGCCCGCGAGAAGGCCCATACCCGTGAGCGCGACAGGCTCAATGCCGCACGGCGGCGCCTGCCGATGGTCGAGGTGCAGGCCGACTACGTCTTCGACAGGCCACAGGGTGAAGCCACCCTGTTCGACCTGTTCGAGGGGCGCCGCCAGTTGATCGTCTATCATTTCATGTTCGGGCCCGACTGGAATGCCGGCTGCGACGGCTGCTCCTGGGTGGTGGACGCCATGACCCACCCCGCCCATCTCAACGCCCGCGACACCACCCTGGTGCTGGCTTCCCGGGCACCGCTGGAAAAGCTCCAGCGCTACCAGGCGCGCATGGGCTGGCAACACCCTAGGTGGGTCTCTTCGCTCGGCAGCGACTTCAATCGGGACATGGGTGTGACGAGCTGTTGCGATGCTCCCGACACCGACCGCGGCGAGCGACACGGCATCAGCGTCTTCTTGCGTGATGGCGAGCGGGTCTTTCGCACCTACTTCAGTGGCAAGCGCGGTGTGGAGTACCTGGGCAGCCTGTGGAGCTACCTGGACCTGACGCCCTACGGTCGCCAGGAGAGCTGGGAGGACTCACCAGCGGGCTGGCCGCAAACGCCGCCCTACGTGTGGAACCGGCGCCACGACGAGTACGAGACATAGCGGCAGCTAAGATAAGGGTATTACGTTCGCAGGCTTGGGCTGTAAAGCCTGCGAATGAAGCTCAAGCGTAGGTATTGATCAGCGTGCCAAGCATACCGTCGCTTGCCAGCTGCGGCTGCAGAGAAGCCGAGGCCATCAGGGCAGCGACCTGATCCTTCTGCATGTCCAGGGCTTCCCTGTAGATTTCAAGCTGCACCTGCTGCGCGGCCTGGGCCTGCTGCATGACTAGGGCCTGACCCACGATGGTGTTGACGGCGGAATCCATGTCACTTGCTCCATTGTTGGTTCTTCTATACTCCCACGCTAACAGCGTATGGGTGAAATGGCAAAAACGCAGCCCACCGAAGCGGGCTGCGTTGCTGTGACGAATCCAGATTCAGGCATACATCAGGCGGTAACCAGTGGCCGCGCTTTAACGCCCGCCAGGATCATCAGAGCTGCCAGCAACAGCACGGCAGCGCTGGCAGCAAAGACGTTCAGCGCGCCGCCCAGGTCGAAGATGATCCCGCCCACGGCCGCTCCGGTGGCGATCGCCAGGTTGATAGCCGCTACCAGCAGGCCGCTGGCGCTCTCGGCTTCGTCCGGCACCGTACGGGTGAGCCAGGTCGACCACGCGACCGGAATGGCGCCGAAGGCCAGCCCCCATATCGCAACCAGCGCGGCATCCATCGCTGGTGTGCTCTCCAGCAGCACCAGTGACACCCCGAGGGTTCCCATCAGCAGCGGCATCATGATCATGGTCAGACGCAAGCTGCGCTCGACCATCCACCCGCCCAGGTAATTACCGAAGAAATTGGCCACACCAAAGCCAAGCAGGATGGTGGCCACACCATTGACCCCCACCCCGGTTACGGTTTCGAGGAACGGCCGAATGTAGGTGAAGAAGGCGAAGTGTCCGGTGAAGACCAGAGCCGCAGCCAGCATGCCGAGGCCGACTCGAGGCCGCATCAGCACGTCGAACAGCGTGCGCAGGCGGGTCAGGCCGGTCGGCGCCATACGCGGCAGGGTCATGAACTGTACCGCCAGCGCCAGCACTCCAAGTAGTGCCGCCATGCGGAACACATCGCGCCAGCCGAGCAAGTCGCCGAAGTAGCTGCCCAGCGGCGCGGCGGCGATTGTTGCCGCGGAAACGCCGCTGAACATGATCGACAGGCCTCGCGGTACCAGATCGTCGGGTACCAGGCGCATCATGGTCGCAATCGACATAGTCCAGAACCCACCCAAGGCGACCCCGAGCAGCACACGGCCAAATAGCAGGATAGTCAGGTTGGGAGCGAAGGCCACGATCAGATTCGACGCCACCAGCAACATGGAAAAACCCAGCAAGACATGGCGTCGGTCGAAACGCCGCGTGGCGGTGGAAATCAGCAGGCTGGTCAACAACGCCACTGCCGCGGTAACCGTCACCGCCTGGCCCGCCATACCCTCGGTAATGCCCAGATCCGCCGCCATGGGTGTGAGCAGGCTGGCGGGAAGGAACTCCGCCGTGACCAACCCAAACACGCCGAGGGCCATCGAGATGACCGCCCCCCATGCGGGCCGTGCCCGCGATTCCGATTCGTTCATTGCTCGTTCCCCTTCCTAGAGAAGCGTTCGTCAGGAAAGAGAAGACTAGTGGGGTCGCCTCGGACGATCTATGCTAGATACTCTTGAATACTTGATCATTCATCCGGATTTTGAGGAAAGGAGCGCGAGATGCCCAAGCCGGAACTGCCCAGCGACTTGGTAAGCGAACTGCTGCTGGGCATGCGCCTGCGCGGCATCGCCTATCGCCGCATCCAGCTCTCGCCGCCTTTGGGGGTCGAGTTCGGCCAGGTGGAGGGCTGGGCGCAGTTCCACTTCGTGGCCCGTGGCCCCGTCTACCTGCGCAGCCCCAGCGGCAGTGTTCATACCCTCTCGACCGGTGATGCACTATTGCTGCCACGCGGCGGTTTGCATGCCCTGCTCTCCACCCCCGACCAGCCGGCCCAGGACGTTACCTCCTTCGAAAGCGCCAGGCTGTGTGAGGCAGTCAGCGCGATTCGCGCCTGCCCGAAGAACTGCACCCAGGACGGCGCGCTGACCTTCAGCGGCTGCATGGAGTTCGACCTGGGTAGCATGCACGCCCTGGTTTCACTGATGCCCGAGGTGATGTACGTCGGCACCCTGCTGGAACGCCAGCCCGAGATTCTTCCCATGTTGGAGGCGATGGAGCGCGAGGCGAAAAGCGAGCGCGCGGGCTTCGCCGCTATTCTGGCACGGCTTGCCGACGTCATGGCCGCCTTCATTGTGCGCGGTTGGGTGGAGTGCGGCTGCGGCGATGCCACCGGCTGGATCGAGGCGCTGCGCGACCCGCGCCTGGGCCGGGTCATTGCCGCCCTACACCGCGAGCCGGGGCGACACTGGACGGTAGCCGAGCTTGCCGCCGAGATGGGCAGTTCGCGTTCGGTGTTCGCTGAGCGCTTCCTTGCGGTAACGGGTATGACGCCGCATCGCTACGTGACTGAGCTGCGCATGCGCCTGGCGGCTCAGTGGATCGGCCGAGAGCGACAGCCCATTGAAACCGTCGCCTATCGCCTGGGCTACGGCAGTACCGCCGCCTTCAGCCGCGCCTTCAAACGCATCCATGGCCACCCGCCCGGTGCACTGCGCCAGCAGCACGAACAGAATACGGCTAGCGTCTCGCTTACCTCTGCTACAGGAAGTGTTCATGAACGAAGCCCAGTCGCTGCAGCAGGCCATTGACGAGCCGGTACACCTGGTGGAGTACGATCCCGTCTGGCCGGCACGCTTCGACGCCGAACGAGACCGCCTGTGGGAGCGCTTCCAGACCGAACTGCTCGACGTGCAGCATATCGGCAGCACCGCCATTCCAGGCATGCCGGCCAAGCCCATCATCGACGTCATGGCCGGGGTTGGCTCCATGGCCGTGGCCGACGCCCTGTTCGAGCCGCTACTCGATAACGGCTACGTGACCTCGGTCGAGTTCAACGCCGGCCTGAGCGACCGCCGCTGGCTCATGCGCCATGCCCACGGCCGACGCACTCATCATTTGCACGTGGTAGTACATAACGGCGAGGTGTGGCGCCAGCGCCTCGCCTTTCGCGATGCGCTGCGCGCCGATCCGATTCAGGCCACTCGCTACGCCGCTCTCAAGCGCGAGCTGGCATCCCGGCACCATGAGGATCGAGAAGCCTATACTCGGGCCAAGGGTGAATTCGTGCGTTCAATCATCTCTCAATAAAGATGCACCGCTTCGAATTGCGCCACGGCTGCGCCTGACCCATCGCGCAGGGTCAGCGTCTGGCCTTCGATCTGCCAGGTCGCTGTCGCTTCCAGCGCAGCCAGGAAAGCCTGCTCGGTTTCGCCTCCCTCCAGGCAGGCCATGCGCGTGGTGGCCAGGGCACCGAAGCGGAGAGCCTCGTTCTCCAACCGATAGCTACCCATCAGGCGATTGCATCCGGTGGAGCCCGCCACGCGGTTCTCTTCGGTGTGCAGCACGAAATGTGCCTCGCGCTCGTTGTACACCGCCTCGGGCGCCGTAGCGCCGACCTGGGTCAGCTTCCAGTAGGTATTCACCAACGGCTCGTCGTGCACCGTTGAACCCTCCATGGTCGTGCAGCCCATCAGCACGAGGGCCAGCGATCCCAACAGGATGGCAAAGCGCCTTTTCATTCTCATTCCCTCGACAAGCAGTTTTTCACCCGCCAGCAAGGCGGGCTCCATACGCCGTACTGTCGGAGAAGCGCTGGAGAATAGCCAGCCGGAATGTTGGAAAAATGGAGACCAATTCGCCTTGGCAGAGCGGCCCCTCAGCCGAGAATGTCGATGCCCCGATGCCCATCGGCGACCCCTTCCACCAAGATAACGTCGCCCACGGCGTTGGCGGTGCGCAGCGGCAGGATGCGGCGGTAGGCCTCGGAGCGATACCAGGCCCGAGCCTGCGCCAGGTCAGGGAAGCCGAGCATGATCGTATCGCCCTGCCAGCCCCCTTCCAGTACCTGGGTCGCGCCGCCATGGATCAGGTAGCGGCCGCCGTAGGGCGCGAGAGTGGCATCGATCTTCTCCAGGTACTCGACGATCTCAGGGCCCATGGTGACGTCCTGCAGGCGGGCGATGGCGTAGGCGGTCATGGCAGTGCTCCTGTGGTGGGTTTGCCTCGACAGCTTCGCCCGCCTCGCGCAGCCTGGCGATTACCTGAGAGGTAATAGCCAGGCATATCGCTTGGCGCTAATCTGGCTTCATGAACTCTCACACCCCCGGACAGCTGTTGAAGATGTGGCGCCAGCGGCGGCGGCTGAGCCAACTCGCGCTCGCCACCGAGGCCGACATCTCCCAGCGCCACCTGAGCTTCGTCGAATCCGGACGGGCCACGCCCAGCCGGGAGATGCTGCTGCGCCTGGCGGAGCAGTTGGGCGTTCCCCTGCGTGAGCGCAACCGGCTGCTGCTTGCCGCCGGGTTCGCCCCGGCTTACGGCGAACGCGACATCGATGCACCCGAGCTGGGCACGGTGCGCGGCGTGATCGAGCGGCTGCTGGCGAGCCACGCCCCCTACCCGGCGCTGGCCGTCGATCGCCACTGGCTCCTGCTGATGGCCAATCGACCGCTCGAAGCGCTGCTCGGCGGCGTCGAGCCCGCACTGCTCGAGCCGCCGGTCAACGTGCTGCGACTCACGCTGCATCCCCAGGGGCTTGCATCGCGCATCATCAACTTTTGCGAGTGGCGCGCCCACATTCTCGAGCGCCTGGGTCGCCAGGCCGAAAACACCGCCGACCCGGCGCTCGTCGAACTCGCCGAGGAATTGAAGGGTTATCCGGTACCTGCCGGTGCACGCCCCCATCTGGCGAGGGCGGCATCACACCACGGTGGCATCGTCGTACCGCTGGAGCTGGCGATGCCGGATGGCCGCGTGCTGTCGCTGCTGAGCACCACCACGGTGTTCGGCACGCCGCTCGATATCACACTCGAAGAACTCGCCATCGAGTCGTTCTTCCCGGCGGACGCGGCCACCCAGGAAGCGCTGCAGCAGCTGGCCGCGCCGGTGCCGACCGCCTAGAACGACAGGCAGATCTTGCCGAAGTGGCGTCCCGATTCCTCGTGGCGGAAGGCATCGGCGATCTCTTCTAGAGAAAAACGTCTGTCGATGATTGGGCGCACGCCGCAGGCCTCGATGCCGCGCACCATCTCCTGCTGGTGGATGCGGCTGCCGACGATCAGCCCCTGCAGGCGTGCCTGCTTGGCCATCAGCTTGACAGTGGGGATCTCGCCGCCGCGCCCGGTGAGGATGCCGATCAGGGCGATATGGCCGCCGATACGCACGGCATCGATGGACTGCGGCAGAGTGCCGGGACCGCCCACCTCGATCACGTGGTCGACGCCCTGGCCGTCGGTCAGCGCCTGGACCTTCTTGCCCCACTCCGGCTCGGCCTTGTAGTTGATGGTGTGGTCGGCGCCGAGCTTCTTGAGCGTCTCGATCTTCTCGTCGGAGGACGAGGTGGAGATGACCCGCGCGCCCATGGCCTTGGCGAACTGCAGGGCGAAGATGGAAACGCCGCCGGTGCCCAGGGTGAGCACCGTGTCGCCGGCCTTGAGATTGCCGTCCACCACCAGCGCCCGCCAAGCGGTGAGCCCTGCAGTGGTCAAGGTGGCGGCCTCTTCGTGGCTGTAGCCCTTGGGCGCGCGGGTGAACCAGGTGGCCGGGCGAATGACCTGCTCGCGGGCGTAGCCGTCGAGGCCATCGCCGGGGGTGGACTTGAAATCCGCCACCCGCGCCGGGCCGTCGAGCCAGTAGGGGAAGAAGGTGGAGACCACCGCATCGCCTACCGCGAACTCCTCGACGCCCTCACCCACCGCCTCGACCACACCCGCCCCATCGGACATTGGGATACGGCCCTCTTCGGTAGGAATCATTCCGGCGACCACGGCATAGTCGTGGAAGTTGAGCGAGCTGGCATGGATCCGCACGCGGATCTCCCCCGGCCCCGGCTCGCCGGGTGCCTCTCGCTCGACGACCTGCAGCTGATCCAGCCCGCCGCCGCTGCCTAATGTCACGACCTTCATGGGGTGCTCCTTGCTGATTCAAAAAAAGAAAAAATGAGCTTGCTAATAGATTAGGGTAACAGGCCCGCAGCCGGTCAAGCGATGACTCGCCTCATATAACCCACCAGCGCTTCCACCTGTGGCTTGCGCTGTGACCAGTCGTCGCCGCCTCCTGCAAGATAGCCCTGTCTCGCCAGCCCCAGCGAGGCCTTATGTTCCGGGGGTAGGCGCTCCAGCGCCCAGGTGGCGGCCACGTCCTTGGGAGCGATCTCTCCCGTCTCCAGGGTCATCCACATTCGCGCCAGGGTCAGCAGAACGTTGCGCTCATCGCCATGCAGGCCGGCGACAAGATCAGGCAGCGAGTCGAGGATCGCCCGCCGCAGGTCCGCCTCGGGAATCGGTGCGACCAGCTCCGTGAGTTCAGGCCCCCTCAAGGGCAGGCTGGCCTGCCTGGCGGTGGCCAGCACCACGGTCAGGTCGGGGTCGGGAGCCGCCGGCGGTATGCGCCCCTGCTCGAACTCCTCCCGCAACCATTCGCCGTAGAGCAGCTCGCTCCTTGTTGGGTATTGCAAGGGCGCCAGCACACGGCGACAGAGCATCGTCACTTCCAGCGGCCTGGGCGTGCCGTCGTCTTCAGGACTGCCGGATATCCGCATCAATGCCTCGACCAGGCGTCTTCTCGCCTCCTCGCCGGGTGGTTCACTGACGATGACCAGCAGGTCCACGTCGCTATTGGGGCGCAGTCCGCCCGCCATCGCCGAGCCGAACAGATAGACACCGACGACGCTCTCGCCCAGCTCGCGAACGATGATGTCGTAGGCGGCCTTGGCTTCCGTGGGTAGCGGTTTCCCGGCCGCTGGGGAAGAGAGTTTCACCATAATCACCTTTTCGCAGTACACATCAACAAAGCTTCTCCTGGCTTTTCATCACTCTTCTTGTACGAATACCAGGTAATTACCCTGTAGCCCCAAAATGACAGGCCCCCCTTAACCATTCCCCGGCATTCATGGCACCCAACTTCGATGTGGCCTAGCTTTAAGCGAGCCCCCAATCGGGCCGACCTACTCGCCCCTGACCACAGGTATTGCCATGGATGCGCATTCCTCACGAGGTGTGGCCGGCTGGGCCGTCACCGTTCTTGCCTATGTTCTGCTGCTGCTCGGCCTGGCCATGTCGCTGGGTGGTGCTTACCTGCTCTACCTCGGCGGCACGATCTATTTTCTCCTGGCCGGTCTAGCCACGCTGATTGCTGCCGTCATGCTCTTACTTGGCTTGCCTGGAGGGGTGTGGCTATATGCGTTAACCGTCGCGGCGACTTTTGCCTGGTCGCTCTGGGAAATTGCCATCAAGGGGTGGATGCCGGTCTGGCATATCGATTTGTTGGCACGTACCGGGCTGATGGCCGGCCTGCTGGCTGTCGCCCTGTTGCTGCTGCCCGTGTTGTACCGTCGCGGCTATTACCAGCCTCCCCTGCCCTACGCCGGCCCGCTGCTCGGCGTGCTGATCATCGTCGGCTACGCCGGGGCGGTGCTGTGGCTCATCTTCGACTCCGGCCCCGATGCTCCCACCACTCTGGCCGCCGAGGAGAACCGTCAACAGAGTGCCCCGGATGACACGGACTGGGTTGCCTACGGCGGTACCAACCTGGCCCAGCGCTTTTCGGAGGCCGACCAGATCATGCCGCACAATGCCGATCAGTTGGAGGTGGCCTGGGAGTTCAACACTGGCGACGAGCCGCCCAGCGACGCCGCCCCCTATGCCTTCCAGAACACCCCGCTGAAGATCGGCGACAGCCTCTATGTCTGCACCCAGAGCAATCAGGTGTTCGCCCTGGACCCGGGCACCGGCGAACAGCAGTGGCACTTCGACCCTGAAGTGGCAGTGGAGGCCCAGGAACATGTTTTCTCGACTACCTGCCGTGCGGTGGCCTATTTCGAGGCTCCCGAACCGATCGAGGAGTGCCCTCGTCGCCTTTTGCTTGGCACACTGGACGGCCGCCTGATGGCACTGGATGCCGAGGACGGCTCGATCTGCAGTAACTTCGGCTACAACGGCACGGTGGACCTCAACGATCGCATGGACCCGCAGGCGCTGGGGCTGCTCTCCAACACCTCGGGGCCGACGGTGGTGAACGGCGTCGTGGTGGTGGGCCATCAGGTCACCGATAACCAGCGCCGCGATGCACCTTCCGGCGCCGTACGCGCCTACGACGCCATCACCGGAGAGTGGCAGTGGACCTGGGACTCGGTCTGGACCACCCCGGACGAGCAGCCGCCTGAAGGCGAGCTCTATCCTCGTGGCACGCCCAACGTATGGGCGCCGATCTCGGCCGACGAGGAGCTGGGGCTGGTCTACCTGCCCACCGGCAACCCCACCAACGACCAGTACGGCGGCGACCGCAGCCCCGAAGAGGATGAGTTCACCTCGACGCTGGTGGCGGTGGAAGCCGACAGCGGCGAAGTGCGCTGGAAGTTCACCACGGTGCTACATGACCTGTGGGACTACGACCTCGGCGCCCAGCCCGCGCTGATCGACTTCCCCACCGATGACGGCCCCCGCGCCGCCGTGGTACAGGCAACCAAGTACGGGCAGGTGTTCGTCTTCGACAGGGAAACCGGCGAGCCCCTGCTGCCCATCGAGGAGCGGCCGGTGCCCCAGGGCGCCATCGAAGGCGACTGGACCGCCGAGGTGCAGCGCTTCTCGCCGGACATGCCCAACTTCGGCTCGATACCCGGCCAGGAAGTCGAGCACTTCAGCGGCGCCCACACCTGGGGGGCGACGCCCATCGATCATCTCTACTGCCGTATCCAGTTCGAGCGCATGCGTTACGAAGGCATGTTCACCCCACCAACCCTGGACCACCCCGGCGGCTCGCTGCAGTTCCCGGGCATTCTCGGCGGCATCAACTGGGGCAGCGCTGCCTTCGATCTCGAGAATGGGCTGATGATCGTCAACAGCAACCGCATGCCGGCGCGAATCGTGCTCTATCCGCGTGAGGAAGCCGACGAGATGGAGAACATCGCCTCTATCGGCGAGGATGATGCCAGCTATATCGACCAGGAGGCTCAGCCTATGCTCGGCGCGCCGGTCGCGGCACAGCGCGGTGCCTGGCTCTCACCGCTGGACATGCCCTGTGCTGCACCGCCCTGGGGCTTTCTCAGTGCCACCGATATCGCCACCGGCGAACTGGTCTGGTCCCGGCCGCTTGGCACCAGCTTCGATCAGGGCCCCTGGGGTATTCCAAGTCGTCTGAAGATGACCGTGGGGGCGCCCACCAGTGCCGGCCCGGTCACGTCAGCCGGTGGCGTGACCTTCATCGGTGCCGCCATGGACGACTACATCCGTGCTTTCGACAACACCAACGGCGACATGCTGTGGGAGGCGCGCCTGCCGGCAGGCGGCCAGGCGACACCGATGACCTATATGCACGAGGGGCGTCAGTACGTGGTGATTGCCGCCGGCGGCGCTTTCCAGGCCGAGACCAGCCTGGGAGACAGCGTGATGGCCTATGCGCTCCCCGAGTGAGACTGCCGCGCTGCCTGGCCTGCCAGGCTGGGCTCACAGGACGTCAACGCCTCGGCCAGGAAGACCATGAAGGTACGAATGCGCGCCACCCGACGCAGGTCGGGGTGGGTCAGCAGCCACAGGTCGGTGGCGAGTTCGGGGATCGGCTCGCCGAGTCGCACGAGCGCCTGCTCGACGTCGGCCAGGTAGCAGGGCAACACGGCACGGCCCAGCCCATCGCGGGTGGCGGCCAGCATGCCGAGCATGGTGTCGACGCGGTAACGGCAGCGCTCGTTCGCTCCGTTCATGGTCATCCAGGCGTCGAGTGCGGCATAGCCCAGGTGACGGTCGGGACCGACCCAGGCCTCAGGGGTGTCGGATCTGGCATATACGGCCTGAGCGATGGAGCCGACCCGCCGCCCCACCAGATGCTCCGGTGGCGACGATGAGGGCCGCACCGCCACGTCGGCGTCGCGCTGGGAGAGGTTGAACAGCTGGTTGGAGACCGCTACCTCGAGCACGATATCGGAATGCGCACGCTGGAAAGCGGCAAAGATCGGCGACAGCAAGCCCACGAGCAGCGTATCGGTGGTGGTGACCCGAATCGTGCCGGAGAGGCGCATGTCGCGCCCCACCACGCGCCGTTCGGCACCCAGAACCTCGGCCTCGACCCGCTCTGCAACAGCCGCCAGATCTTCCCCCGCCGGGGTCGGCGCGTAACCCGAGCGCGAGCGCTCGAACAGCGCCACACCCAGGCGGCTTTCGATGGCGTTCAGCCGCCGAAATACCGTGGCATGACTGGCGCCAAGCCCCCGGCCAGCGCCGGCAAGCGAGCCAGCCTTGGCGATGGCCTGCACCACGCGCAGATCGTCCCAGTGCAAAACCATTTCATTCATGCAAGCTTCATCGTCATCTTTGGGGAATTTCAGTTCAGCAACGCACAGCATAGCCTTTAGGCATGTTTCGTAGCCAACGAACCGGAGCCCTGAAATGAATAGATCCGAAAGCCACGCCCTGATCGTGTTCTGCCACCCCGAGCCGCGCTCCTTCAACGGCGCTCTGAAGGATGTTGCCGTCGTGACCCTGCAGCAGCAGGGCTACAGCGTCGAAGTTTCGGATCTCTATGCCGAAGGCTTCGATCCGCTGGAGGGCCCGGCTCACTACGCCGAGCGGGCCGAGCCCGACACCTTCTTTCCCCTGACCGAACAGCGCCTGGCCTTCGAGAGCGGTAGCCTGCCCACCGACGTGCAGCGCGAGGTCGAGCGGCTGAAACGTGCCGATCTGGTGATCCTGCAGTTCCCGCTTTGGTGGCATGCCCAGCCGGCCATGCTCAAGGGCTGGTTCGACCGGGTGTTCGTCTACGGTGGGCTTTACTCCGGCCGGATGCGCTACGATCGCGGGCTTTTCCCCGAGAAAAGAGCGATGCTCTCGGTGACCACCGGCGCGCCGGCGCCCACCTTCACCCGCCACGGCAGGAGCGGCCATATCGTGGCGCTACTGTGGCCGATCCACTATTCGCTCTACTACCTCGGGGTGCAGGTACTGCCACCCCAGGTCACCTATGGGGTGCAGGGTGGTGGGCTGAGCTATCAGAATGAGGCTGCCTTCCGTGAACGACTGGAAGCCGAGAAGGCAGCCTGGGCGAAGCGGCTGGAAGGCCTCGACGGCGAGGCACCGATACCCTTCGCCGGCTGGGGCGACTGGGACGAGCAAGGGGCGCTCAAGGCCGAGCACCCCCGGGTCTGGCAGCTGTAGCTAGTCCGCTATGGTGCGAAGCGCTCTCTCAACGGCGTGATCGCCACATCACGCGGTTCGCCGTCGAAATCGTCCTGGACCAACTCCGCTGCGCGCTGCTCGAGGTAGCGACCCGCACCTTCGACATCGGCAATACGCTGCATCTCGGCCAGCGAATCGATGAGCTGCGGCGTCAGGCGATCGAGCACCGGGCGCACTTCCTCGGCGAGATCGGGCGGATCGGCAAACGGTGAGCGCCCCTCCTGCAGCCATTCATGGTGCAGACGCCGCTGGATCTGCTTGCTGGCTTCGAACTGCTTGTCGAAGAAGCGCCGGGCAAAGTCCGCATCGACACCGGCGGCTTCGGCATCCTCGCCCACCTGATCGAGAATCTCCGCCTCACGCTCCGGCGCCTCGATGGGAGCGCCACTGTTCCATTTGGCTTGCGCCACCACCGGTGCCACGTCGAGCCGTTCGTCGATCAATACCAGCATGCGGTCGATGGCCGCCTTGTCTTCGTCGGGTGGCTCCGGCGGCAGGGTCTGGCAACCCGCTAGCAGCAGTACCAACAGCAGGACGAGGGCGAAAGGCCAGCCTTGGCCTGGTATCGGTTGGCTTCTCTTCGGTTTACAACGCATCGGGATACGGCTCGCTTCCGTTGGGTTCCGAGCCAGTGTGGCAGGTAAATCGCCTCTCTTCCTGTATCAGAATGTTTACCTTGCCGAAACACTAAAGTTGACTGAGCGTTGGCCGATATCAGTAGGGACAATCTTTGTACAGGCATTATACATAAGAAAAACAAGATACAAAGTTTGCTAACGACTAGCTTCCCGTTCCTGGAGTTACCATGTCCCAACCCGCCATCAGTATCTCGCGTCATCATCAGCGTACCGATCACATCATGTGGTTTCCCGCATCCGCTTTCCTGCTGCTGTGCCTGGGCCTCGGGTTGGCCACGGGCACACTTTGGGTCGCTCTCGTTTTCGGCGTTGTTGCCTTTCCCCTTGCCGCCCTGGTGCAGTGGAAATGGCCCGGCCATATCGTCAACGGCTTCACCAAGGCAGCGCTGTTCATGGGCCTTTCGATGGTCTTGATCGAACAGAGCGGCGGCATGATCGAGGCGCACTTCAGCATCTTCATCATGTTGGCCGTGCTGATCCTCTACAGCGACTGGCGCGTGATCGCTTTCGGCGGAGTGGTCATCGCCGTGCACCACGTGCTTTTCACCTGGCTGCAGCACCATGGCCATGTTCAGCTTTATCAGAGTCTGGGCAGCCATGGCGAGGTGGCAGGCCTCTTCGAATGCCTGTTGATGCACGCCGGTGCCGTGGTGGCCCAGGTCGTGGTGCTGGGCTATCTGGCCCGAGAGTTGCGCAGCATGTTGGACGACAGTCTCAGCGTGTGTGAATTCGCCGAGCGCGCCGGTAGCGGCCGGCTCGATACGGTTTTCACTCAAGCCCAGCTCGGTCGCCCCGCCATCGCCGCGATGGCACGTATGCAGCAGAAGCTCGCCGATACCCTGCACAAGGCGAGCGCAGCGGCCACCCAGGTAGACGTACTGAGTGAAGGCTTGTTCAGCGCTCATGACGACGTGCGCAGTCAGGCCAGCCACAACAGTGCCCAAGTGGAGCGGGTCTCGTCGGCGGCCACCGAAATGGCCGCAACTACCCGTGAGAGCGTCGATCAGGCCACCCAGGTCAGGCAACTGGCCGGCGAGGCCGAAGGCGCCGCACGCCAAGGCAGCGAGAAGGCCACGGCGCTGCATGCCGCCATGCAGGTACTGGAGTCTCATGCCCGCAGCATTGCCAGCCTGCTGGGTGAAATCGACGACATCACCTTCCAGACCAACCTGCTGGCACTCAATGCCTCGGTGGAAGCCGCAAGGGCCGGCGAACACGGTCGCGGCTTTGCCGTGGTGGCCAGTGAAGTGCGCACATTGGCTAGCCGCACCAGCGAGACCGCCGGGCGGATACGCGAACGGGTACGACAGACCGACGAGAGCGTACGCCACGGCGTAGCGCAGACTCAGGAGGTGGATGGCACCATGCAGCAGATGCTGAATGCGTTCCGCGATGTAGCCTCTCGCCTGGCCGATATCGACAGCGCCACCTCGCAGCAGCACCAAGGCATCGAAGACCTCGAGGTCAGCGTCAGCGAGATGCAATCGTCACTGCACCATTCGGCGCACTCCTTGGGTGAAGCGCATCGTCTGGCCGAACAGCTCACTGCGGTGGCCAGCTCACTGAATGCAGCCATCGGTGAATTCCAGCTTCAGGGCGCCGCCGAAAGACTGCCTGGCATGCAGCACAGCGCGGCCCTGCCGGCTCCGATGTTGGTCTGAACGACGTCCCCGGCAGTTCGCCTGCCGGGCGCTTCGTCACGATCAATGGTTGCTTGACGCCAACCAGCGCTCGAAGTCGCCCCCCTCCAGGGGACGAGACATCAGAAAGCCTTGTGCTTCGTGACAGCCCAATGCTTGCAGATAGTCGTAGGTCTGCTGTGTTTCCACACCCTCGGCCACCACGCGGTAGCCCAGGTTGTGCGCCATGCTCAGCATCGATTCCACCAAAGTTCGGCTGCGCGGCATGTCATCGATTCCCTTGATGAAGGAGCGATCGATCTTGACCACCTGGGCAGGGATATCCTGCAGGTAGGCCAGGCTGCTGTAGCCGGTTCCGAAGTCGTCGATGGCAATTCGGATACCCGCCTCGATCAGCCGGTCGAGCTGTTGCCAGGCGCCGCGCCCCTGCTCGAACAAGGCCGTCTCCGTCAGCTCGAGCTCGATGGCCGAGGCCGGCAGGTCGGCTTGGCGGATCTGGGACAACAACCGCTCGGCGAAATCGGCTTCTTCCAGATTGCAGGCCGAGACGTTCAGCGATACACCAATGGCCAGTCCTTGTCGGTGCCAGGACTCAGCCTGGGCGATGGCGGAGTAGATCACCCAGGCCGTCAACGGACGAGCCAGAGGGGTGTTTTCGACAAGGGGAATGAATTCGGCCGGCGAAACCTCGCCAAGCGTGGGATGACGCCAGCGCAGCAGGGCTTCGACGCCGAGGCAGCGGTTGGTACTCAACTCGATACGTGGCTGATACACCAGGCGCAGTTGGTCCGAGGCATTCAACGCGGCCCGGAAGTCGGAGTGCAGCATGAAGCGGCGCCGATGGCTGGCATCCAGCGCCTGGGAGTAGAGCCCGGCGCCAGCCTCCGTCAGGCGCGCGTCCTGGCAGGCGCTGTGGGCAGTTCGCAGCACGTCGGCGGGCTTGTCCTGACCCAGGCACAGCGGTGCGGCTCCCACTACCGGGTGCACCAGAATCGGGGCTTCACGGAGCAGCTCCAGGGACAGCAGCGTCTCGCGCAGACGCAACGCCCCTTCGATCAACTCGTCGTCATTGCGGTCGTCCACCAGATGGACGAACTGGCACAGACCGACGCTGTAGAGACGTTGGTCCTTGCCCAGCACCTCCTCGAGGCCGCGTGCGGCAAGACGGGAAAGGTCATCGACATAGGTAGGTCCCATGACCCGGTTCAGGGTGCTCACCTGACTGCTATCGAGCACCTCGGTAAACAATGCATATTGCTGTCGACCGGGTGCGTCGCGCGCCATATCCTCCAGGTCCTCGGCAAGCTGGCTGCGATTGGGCAATCCGGTGAGCGGGTCGATACGGCCGAAGGCATGCTGCAGTTCGATCTGAGCCATGACCATGGCGGCCATGTCCTGGAGCAGCGCCACTTCCTCCTTGCTGATCTCGCGCGGCTGGGTATCGAGCACGCACATGGCGCCCAGGGTGTAGCCATCCTGAGTCTGCAAGGGAGCGCCTGCGTAGAAGCGTATACCCGACTCGGCCAGCAAGCTATCACGATAGGTGGGGGATTGGAGTAGATCGGGCACGACCAGTACCTTGGACTCATCGGCCACTTCACCGCAGCAGGCCTTGAGGCGCGGGATTTCCCGATGTTCGACCCCCACACGCGACTTGAACCACTGGCGATCGGCATCGGTCAGCGAGACCGCCGCGATGGGCATGCCGAAGAACTTGCTGGCCAGACGCGTAATGCGATCGAAGCTTTCGCTGGGTGGCGTGTCCAGCAGGTTGAGCTGGCGCAGCGCATAGAGACGCGCCTGCTCGTAGTGAGGTTGTTGTAGGTCATCGCGCATCGAGGGCCCCTGCCAGTTCGTGCCGGCACCGTATCCGTCGGTTTCCCCTCCAGCCTAGTCAACTCCTGCTATCGCCACTATAGCGTGGGTTCAACCGCAGCCTGCCGAATCTCGACGGCACGGCTCCCAGGCTCAACGCTCCCGCTGGGATTCCTGCCACTCCTCGGCAGCCTCCTCTACGCCGGGCTCGTCGCCGCGGTTACGTGCCCCCTGGCGGTAGGCTTCCTCCTCACGCACATCGTCGATCACGGTCATTAGCTCGTCTACGTCCACGGTGCTGGTGTCGTGCTCGAAGCAACCTGTGAGCTGGCTCTCCGGGTGTAGCTCGCCGGCTTCATAGAGCGCCCAGATCTCCTTGCCGTAATCGGTGTCGAGCAACTCAGGGGCGAAGCGGCCGAAGTAACGGCGCATGTTGTCCACGTCTCGCTCGAACATCCACTCGGCGCTGTTGTTACCGGCAGCGTCAACCGCCTGGGGCAGATCGATGATCACCGGACCGTCGGGGGCCAGCAGCACGTTGAACTCGGAGAGATCTCCATGCACCAGACCCGCGCAGAGCATCTTGACCACGTCGCGAAGGATCTTGTCATAGTACTCACGGGCCTGCTCGGGGCTCAGAGTGACGTCGTCCAGTCGCGGAGCCGTCAGGCCATCGGCACCGATGATCATCTCCATCAGCAGCACGCCGTCGATGAATCCAAAGGGCTGCGGCACCCGCACGTCCGCCGCCGCCAGTCGGTAGAGGGCATCGACCTCGGCGTTGAGCCAGGCCTGCTCCTGTTCCTTCTGGCCGTATTTGGTCTTCTTGGCCATGGCCCGTGAACGGCGGCTGTTACGTTCGCGGCGTCCCTCCTGGTACTGCACCGCCTGCTTGAAGCTGCGCTGCTTGGCTTCCTTGAAGACCTTGGCGCAGCGGCGTTCCCCATGGGAGCGCACTACATAGACCTGAGCTTCCTTGCCGCTCATCAGCTGGCTCTCGACTTCATCAATCAAGCCGTCATCGATCAGCGGCTGCAATCGCTTTGGTACCTTCACCTTTCCCCCTCTTCTGTCTCGGCAACCCTCAGCGGCCCGTCCGCCATCTATCAGTGGCTGACACGCCGGGCGCGAAACGAGCGCCCCTTTAGCTTACCCGTACCAAGTTGGGCGAGCGCCGCCTTGGCGACCTCGCGCTGCACGGCCACATAGGCGCTGCGCTCCAGCACCTTGATCTTGCCCACTTGGGCGCCCTCAATGCCACCATCTCCGGTCAAGGCCCCGAGGATATCGCCAGGGCGCACCTTCTGCTTCTTGCCGCCGTCTAGCTGCAGTGTGGCCATTTCCGGCAGAAAAGGCTCCCTCGCCAGCACATTGCGTGGTGGCAATGGCGCTTCCTCGAGCGGCTCGCCAAGAAATTCGACCAGGCGCTCGAGCCGGTAGGTCTCCCGCTCGGTGACCAGTGTACAGGCGATACCGGAATTGCCGGCACGACCGGTACGCCCGACGCGATGCACATGCACCTCGAGGTCACGAGCAATCTGGTAGTTGAATACCGCATCCAGCGCTTCGATATCCAGCCCGCGTGCCGCCACATCGGTGGCCACCAGAATGGAGACGCTGTGGTTGGCAAACAGTACCAGAATGCGGTCGCGGTCACGCTGCTCCAGGTCGCCATGCAGCGCCAATGCGCTGAAGCCCGCTTCGCCGAGGGCGTCGGCGACCTCCTGGGTCTCGCGCCGGGTATTGCAGAACACCACGCTGGAACGTGGCCGATACTGCAGCAGCAGTCCGCGCAGCGCCGAAAAACGCTCCGATTCGTCCGCTACACGGTAGACGCGCTGGCGTATGGAGCTCTCATCATGAGTCTCGGCCACCGCCACTTCGGCCGGGTCACGCATCAGCCCTTCGGCGATGCCCCGTATCTCGTCGCTGTAGGTGGCGCTGAAGAGCAGAGTCTGACGGCTGGCCGGCGTCTCGGCGACGATCGCCTCCATGCTGGCCTGGAAACCCATGTCGAGCATGCGATCGGCCTCGTCCAGCACCAGGATCTCGAGAACGTTGAGGTTGAGCGAGCCCTTGCGCAGGTGCTCTTCCACACGGCCGGGCGTGCCCACCACCACATGGGCGCCGTGAGCCAGCGAAGAGAGCTGAGGGCCGAAGGGAGCGCCACCGCACAGGGTCAGCACCTTGACGTTGGGCAGCGTGCGCGCCAGCCGCCGGATTTCGCCGGCCACCTGGTCGGCCAGCTCGCGGGTGGGGCAAAGCACCAGCGCCTGCACGCAAAAGCGCGAGACCATGAGACGCGAGAGCAATCCAAGGCCGAACGCCGCAGTCTTGCCCGAGCCGGTCTTGGCCTGGGCGATCACGTCACGGCCTGCCAGCAGCGGAGGCAGGCTCTCGGCCTGAACCGGGGTCATGACGTGGTAGCCGAGCGAATCGAGATTGGCCATCAGCTCTGGCGCCAGCGGCAGCGAGGCAAAGGCCCCGTCATTGGGAGTATCGGACACGAAAGAACCTGCGAAATTATTAGCGGTTGCCGAGGCGGCAAGCAATGCGGGAGTGCCGAAAGGCACGAGCCGAGGATATAAAGAAGGTGGCCAGAATAGCAGAAAGCGGCGAACGATGTCGCCCTATCGGCAAGGCGGGGTCAGCAAGTGCTTACTGGGGGACAATACGACAGAGTGAGCCGGCAAGCGCGTGGCGCCATGCCGGCTCGTCTTCGCAAGGTGGATCAGCTTGGCCAGGCTCGGCTAGGAGGATGCCAGCCCAGGTTCGTCCATGCGCTCATCCCAGCCGCCTGCCAACGCCCGGTAGAGCCCGACCAGGGCGGTGGCGGCACGTACGCTGCTCTGGGCCAGGCCGTTCTCGGCTTCCAGCCTCGAGCGCTCGGCATCGATCACCTCGAGGAAATCGATCACGCCGACCTCGAAGCGCACCCGCGCCTGACGCGCCGCCTCGGCGCTGGCTGTGGCAGCCGCCTCCAGGTGCTCACGCTCGCGCAGCGACTGGGCATAACGGGCAAGCGCCGTCTCGGCCTCTTCCAGCGCCAGCAGCACCGTCTGCTCGTAACGCGCCAGGTTGGCCTCGGCGTCGGCATCGGCAGCCGCCATGCGCGCCCGTACCCGGCCGCTGTCGAGGAACGACCAGTCCACCCCTAGTGCCACCAGCCGCGTCTGGCTGTCGCGACCGAATAGGTCGCCGGTACTGGCAGCCTGGGTGCCGAGCAGGCCGCTCAGCGTGAAGCGTGGGTAGAGATCGGCAGTGGCCACACCGATGCTGGCCGTAGCAGCATGCAGGCGCCGCTCCGCTGCGGCGATGTCGGGGCGACGGCGCAGCAGCTCACCGGGCAAGCCGATTGCCACCCGCTCGTGCAGTGCCGGCAGTGGCGCGGGCGTTTCCAGACGAGCGACCAAGGCGCTGGGCTCGCGACCGGTCAGCACCGCCAGGCGATGGGTGACGGCAGCGATCTCGCCCTCCAGCGCCGGTATGCGCGAGAGCGTGCTCTCCAACTGCGCCCGGGCGCGTACGCTGTCGAACTCGGTGCCGCGCCCCGCCTCCAGCCGTGCATCCACCAGCGCCAGCGATTCACGCTGGTTGTCGGCGTTGGCCCGAGCCACGCGCAGTTGCTCCTGCAGGCCGCGCAGACGCACGTACTGATCGACCAGCTCACCGACCACCACCACCTGCATGGCACGCACATCGGCGGCCGAGGCCTCCGCCTCCGCCTGCTGGGCCTCCACGGCACGCCGTACGCGGCCGAAGAAGTCGAGCTCCCACAGTGCGGCAACGCCGGCGTCATAACTCTCGAAGTCGCGCTGCGAGCGCGTCGCCTGGGGCATCTGGTCGGCACTGGCACGCTGATGGGCGGCGCCGGCCTGAGCGGTGACACTGGGCGCCAGGTCGCGACGCGACTGGCGCAGCAGCGCCAGGCTGCGGTCGTGGCGCGCCAGGGCGATGCGCAGGTCGTGGTTGGCGTCGAAGGCCTCCTCGACCAGCTCGCTCAGCAGCGCATCGTCGAAACTGCGCCAGAAGTCGCGCTCGACGGCCTCGGGCGTGATGAGCTCCGCCTCGGCACGCACCAGGGCGGCGGGCTCGGGTAGCGCCGGCGCGCGGTAGTCCGGCCCCACCGCGCAGGCGGCCAGCGCCAGGGTCAGCGGCAACAGCATCAGGTTACGCATGCCACGTTTATGCATGATAGGCACCCTCCACGGGCTGAGCTTCACGGGGCTCGGCCTCCCCACGCGTGACCAGCTTGCGCAGGGCGACGTAAAACACCGGGGTCAGGAACAGGCCGAACAGGGTCACGCCGATCATGCCGGCGAACACCGCTGTGCCCAGCGCCTGGCGTACCTCGGCGCCGGCACCGCCGGCCAGCATCAGCGGCACCACCGCCGCGGTGAAGGTGATCGAGGTCATGATGATCGGCCGCAGGCGCAGGCGGCATGCCTCCAGCGCCGCCTCGACGATGCCGCGCCCCTGCATCTCCAGCTCGCGAGCGAACTCGACGATCAGGATGGCGTTCTTGCACGCCAGGCCGATCAGCACCACCAGGCCCACCTGAACGAAGATGTTGTTGTCGCCGCCGGTGAGCTTCACGCCGATCAGCGCCGAGAGCATGCACATCGGCACGATCAGGATCACCGCCAGCGGCAGCGTCCAGCTCTCGTAGAGCGCCGCCAGCGCCAGGAACACCAGCAGGATGGCGAGCGGGAACACCACCAGCGCTGCCCCACCCTGGTTGACCTGCTGGTAGCTCAGGTCGGTCCACTCGAAGGACATGCCCGCCGGCAGCACTGCCGAGGCGAGCTGCTCGACCACCTGGATGGCCTGGCTCGACGACAGTACCTGCGGGTTGGCCTCGCCCATCAGGTCCGCCGCCGGGTAACCGTTGTAGCGGATCACCGGATCGGGGCCGAAGGTGCGGTCGATGCGGATCATGCTGCCGATCGGCACCATCTCGCCGTAGGCGTTGCGGGTACGCAGGCGCTCGATGTTCTCCACGTCCATGCGGTAGTCGCCGTCCGCCTGGGCCATCACCTGCCAGGTGCGGCCGAAGCGGTTGAAGTCGTTGACGTAGACCGAGCCGAGGTAGACCTGCAGGGTCTCGAACAGGTCGGTCAGCGCCACGCCCTGGGTCTTGGCCTTGATCCGGTCGACGTGCAGGTCGAGCTGCGGCACGTTGGACTGGTAAGAGGTGATCGGGTAGCCCATGCCGGGCGCCTGCATCAGCGCGCCGCTGAAGCCATCGACGGCCTGCTGCAGTTCGCCGTAGCCCAGCCCGGCGCGGTCCTGGATGAACAGCGAGAAACCCGAACCCGAGCCGATACCGAGGATGGCCGGCGGGGTGAAGGCGAAGCTGAACGCCTCCTGCATGGCGCCGAGCTTGCCGTTGAGCTCGGCAACGATCTCGTCGGCGCTGCGCGAGCGCGACTCGAACGGATCGAGGCCGAAGAACACCGTGCCGGTGTTGGGCGTGTTGGTGAACTGCAGCGGGTTGAGCCCGGGGAAGGCTACCGCCGAGGTCACGCCTTCGGTTTCCAGCGCCAAGTCGGTCATGCGCCGGATCACCGCTTCGGTGCGGTCGAGGGATGCGCCCTCGGGCAGCTTGGCACCGCCGATCAGGTACATCTTGTCCTGGGTGGGAATGAAGCCCCCCGGCACCGCCTGGAACATCACGCCGGTACCCGCCAGCAGCAGCGCATAGACGGCGAACACCACGCCGCGTCGGCGCAGGCTGCGGGCCACACCGCCCTGGTAGCCCTTGGAGCTGGCGTTGAAGAAGCGGTTGAAGGGGCGGAACACCCAGCCGAACAGGAAATCGATCAGCCGCGACAGGCGATCCTTGGGCGCATCGTGGGGCTTGAGCAGCAGCGCGGCGAGCGCCGGCGACAGCGTCAGCGAGTTGATCGCCGAGATCACCGTGGAGATGGCGATGGTCACCGCGAACTGGCGATAGAACTGGCCGGTGACGCCCTCGAGGAAGGCCATCGGCACGAACACCGCACACAGCACCACCGAGATGGCGATAATCGGCCCGCTCACCTCGCGCATGGCCTGATGGGCCGCCGCCAGCGGGGCGAGCCCCTCCTCGATGTTGCGCTCGACGTTTTCTACCACCACGATGGCGTCGTCGACCACGATGCCGATGGCCAGCACCAGGCCGAACAGGGTCAGGGTGTTGATCGAGAAGCCGAGCAAGTGGAGTACGGCGAAGGTGCCGACGATCGACACCGGCACCGCCAGCAGCGGAATCACCGAGGCGCGCCAGGTCTGCAGGAACAGCGTGACCACCAGCACCACCAGCAGCACCGCTTCGAGCAGGGTCTTGATTACCGACTTGATCGAGTCGCGTACGAACACCGTGGGGTCGTAGACGATGGTGTGCTCCACTCCCTCGGGGAAGCGCTCCGCCAGCTCGTCCATTTTTTCACGTACCGCATCGGAGAGCGCAATGGCGTTGGAGCCGGGGGCCTGGAAGATACCGATCGCCACCGCCTGCTGGTTGTCGAGCAGCGCGCGCAGCGAATATTCGGCGGCGCCGAGCTCGATGCGTGCCACGTCCGAGAGGTAGGTGATCTGGCCGCCGCTGCCGGCCCTGACCACGATGTTGCCGAACTCCTCCTCGGTGGTCAGACGACCCTGGGCGTTGATCGAAATGAGAAAGTCCGAGGTGGTCGGAGTCGGCGGCGCGCCGAGCTGGCCGGCCGAGACCTGCACGTTCTGCTCGCGGATCGCCTCGATGATGTCGCCGGCGGTGAGCCCGCGGGCGGCGGCACGGTCGGGGTCGATCCACACTCGCATGGCGTAGTCGCCGGCACCGAACAGCATTGCCTGACCCACGCCGGGCAGTCGTGCCAGCTCGTCGCGCACGTGCAGCGCCGCGTAGTTGCGCAGGTAGGTGCTGTCGTAGCGCCCGTCGGGCGAGATCAGCTGCGGCACCATGGTCAGGTCGGGCGACTGCTTGTCAGTGGTCACACCCTGGCGGCGCACCGCTTCGGGCAGCCGCGCCAGCGCCTGGCTGACCCGGTTCTGCACCTGTACCTGGGCATCGTCCGGGTCGGTGCCGGGACGGAAGGTCAGCGTCATCGCCAGCACCCCGTCGGAGCCGGCCACCGACTTCATGTACATCAGGTTCTCGACCCCGGTGATCGCTTCTTCGAGCGGCGTGGCCACCGTATCGGCGATCTCACTGGGGTTGGCGCCGGGATAGACCGCCCGTACCTGCACGGTGGGCGGCACCACGTCGGGGTATTCGCTGATCGGCAGCAGCGGGATGGTGATGGCGCCGGCAATGAAAATCAGGATTGACAGCACGGCGGCGAAGATCGGCCGGTCGACGAAGAACTTGGCGAAATTCATGACAAGACTCCCTTCCGGCGCGGGCTGGTCGCCCGCCCCGAAAACATCAGTCAGGGGTTATGGTTATGTGGAGTCGTAAGGCTCCGGTGCGCCCGGCTCAGCGCATCGCTGCGTACTCGCCGGAAGCCGCACCTGGCCCGCGCATGTCAACGCTCTCCGCCGCCACCGGCATGCCGGGGAAGAAGATCCGCTGGGCACCGCTTACCACTACCTGATCTGTCGGCTCGAGGCCTGAAGCCACCACCCGCAGGCCGTCTACCATGCGGCCTAGCTGCACGTCGCGACGCATGGCCCGGCCCTCGCCGTCGACCACGTAGACATACTTGCGGTCCTGGTCGGTGAGCACCGCCTTGTCGTCGATCAGCAGGGTGTCCTCGGCGCTGCCCGCCAGCAGCTGTACGCGGGCGTACATGCCGGGGGCGAAGCGACCTTCGCTGTTGTCGAGTACGGCACGGGTGAGGATGGTGCCGGCTTCGGCATCGAGATGGTTGTCGACAAAGTCGACCTCACCGCGATAGGGGTAGCCCTCGTCGTTGGCCAGGCCCACGCGTACCGGTATGCCGCCATCGCGAAACCTGGCTTGGCTGCCGTTGCGCGCCATGGCGTCGTAGTGCAGGTAGGCCCGCTCATCACTGTGGAAGTGCACGTGGACCCGATCCAGGGCAACGATGCGAGTCAGTGGCGAGGCCTCGGAAACGAGGTTCCCCGGCGTTACCATCGCCCTGCCGGCACGTCCGCCGATGGGGGCGCGCACTTCGGTGAATGCCATGTTGAGCCGGGCCGTCTCGGCGCTGGCCTGAGCGGCCAGGATGTCTGCCTCGGCGGTGGCCGCAGCAGAGCGCCGCTGGTCCAGCTCCTCGCGCGAGATCGAACGGCTCTGGGACAGCGCCTCGGCCCGGGCAGCTTCGCTGCGGGCCAGCTCGGCCCGCGCTCTGGCGCGCTGCAGTTCGGCCTCGGCCCGCTCCAGCTCGGCACGGTAGGGGCGCGGGTCGATGACGAACAGCACGTCCCCCTTCTCGACCTCTTCACCTTCGATATAGTTGACGCTTTCGATATAGCCGGAAACCCGTGGGCGCAGGTCGACCGTCTCCACCGCCTCGATACGGCCGGTGAAGGCATCCCATAGCTCGACGTCCTCGACCAACACCTGGGCCACGCTGACCTGTGGCGGCGGTGGACCCTGTTCGGCACCAGCCTGAGTATCGGCTTGGCTTTCACATCCGCTAAGAACAAGGTGGCCGGCAATCATGGCGGTAACCACGAGCGCTCGCCGGCTCCCTCTACGTTCGAACATCTTGTAGACGTTCATGATATTCCCTCTCCCTATAATCAACACGAAGTTAGCCATCCGTTATTCGCTCTGGCGGCTATATTTCCTTAACTTATTAATATCGTTCGGCGGCGTGATTAATCGACGGCAACTTCGCAATGCGCCACCTTATAGTGTTACCGGGAACTTGATTAGTCTGGCGATCAGGGAAATACTGTCCCTTTGGCGGGACAGTCTCCGTGTCACCGTTCTTGCCTTTCATAGTATTTCCTAGGACGCAGTGTTTTCCCCGAGGCCGTGTGCACGGCAAAGGACAATAATCATGCTGCAAGACCTCAATGACGCTCTGATCTTTGCCAAGGTCGTGGAACAAGGCAGCTTCAGCGCTGCTGCCAAACAACTTCGTCTCGGAAAGACGACGGTGAGCCGCAAGGTTCAGGACCTGGAAAGACGCCTGGGAGCTCGATTACTCAACCGCACCACCCGCCACCTGAGCCTCACCGAGGCGGGCACCATCTACTTCGATTACTGCAATCGCATCGCCCATGACCTGGGCGAGGCGGAAAAAGCGGTACACCATCTCGAGGAGAGCCCGCGAGGCTGGCTCAGGGTTACCGCGCCCTTCACCCTGTGCACCGAGTTCACCTCGATTCTGGTGCGCGACTTCCGCCAGCTGTATCCTCAGGTGCGCATTGAGCTGGTGCTCTCCAACGAACGTTTAGACCTGATCGCCAATCAGATCGACGTCGCCCTTAGGGTCGGCGCCCTGCCAGACTCAAGCCTGGTGGCACGCTCCCTGGCACGCTTTCACTC
This sequence comes from Halomonas sp., assembly GCF_020832045.1. GTDB lineage: Bacteria > Pseudomonadota > Gammaproteobacteria > Pseudomonadales > Halomonadaceae > Halomonas. The sequence goes on along the minus strand of NZ_JAFIFK010000068.1, from coordinate 107,955 downwards.
GTACGTCTATGCCAGTGATACTTACCTCGCCCGTTATGGCGAACCCCGCGAGCCGGCGGAACTCGCATCGCACCCGGTATTGGCCAAGGCCACGGAACAGCGTGGCCAGCGTTACGTCTGGCAACTACACCGCAGTATCAGCGGCGAAAGCGTCGAGGTGGAAGTCGACCCAATAGCCATCGCCAACGACCCCTTCGCTCTTCGCGGCATGCTCGAGGACGGTCAGGGCATCATGCTCGCCAACGAGTTCGTCACCTGCATGAGCCCAGATTCGAACCGCCCGCGGCGTATCCTCGAAGGCTGGGAGGGACCCGTAGTCGAGCTGCATGCCGTCTTCCCCGGTGGCAGACTGGTCTCGCCCAAGGTACGCACCTTCGTCGATTTCGTGGTCGAGCGAATGCGCACCACCATGCAGCCTCCCAGCGATGCCTGGCAGCCACCGTCACTTACCCCGGAAACCGAGGCGGAGCAGGCGCTGGCGTAAGCTCAAGGCAAATCAGGAAGCACCGCCTCGGCCTCGATTTCGACCAGCCACTCCGGCTCGGAGAGACCGCTGACGATCACCCAGGAGGAGGCCGGGGGTGAGTGGGGAAAGCGCGATCGCAGTGCATCGACTACCCCTTCCTGATCGTAGCGGGCGGGCTCGGCGATGTAGATCCGCAGCATCACCACATGTGACAGTTCTCCGCCCAACGTGGCGAGTATGGCTTCTATATTGTCCAGGGCGGCGAAGGTCTGACCCTCAAGATCCGGGCCTACCAGGCACTCGTGAGCATCGACGCCCACCTGCCCCGAGAGATGCACCCGGTATCCGCCCTTCACCATCACGGCCTGACTGAAGCCGTACTGCAGCGTATTGGGCACCCCACGTGGATTGATGACCTCCCGCTCAACACCTTGCATACCCATCCCTCCTCTAGCTATGGTGTTCCCGTTCACGACTCCACGTCCAACGGGCGTTCACGGCGTTGTTCACTCTCATCGATATCCAGCCCCAGGAAGCCACCCGACTGACGGCGCCACAGCGAGGCATACAGACCATCGCGGGCGAGCAGCTCACTGTGGGTCCCGCTTTCGACGATGTTTCCTTCATCGATCACTATCAGTCGGTCGAGCATGGCAATGGTCGACAGGCGGTGAGCGATAGCGATGACCGTCTTGCCCACCATGAGCGTGTCGAGCTGCTCCTGTATGGCCGCTTCGACCTCGGAGTCGAGTGCCGATGTCGCCTCATCAAGCACCAGAATCGGCGCATTCTTGAGCAGCACCCGGGCGATGGCGATGCGTTGACGCTGGCCGCCGGAAAGCTTGACGCCACGCTCGCCGACATGGGCATCGAGGCCGCGGTGACCCTTGTGGTCGACCAGCTCGAAAATGAATTCAGCATGGGCCCGTTGCACGGCTTCCAGCACCTGCTCATCGGTTGCGTCAGGGCTACCGTAGCGGATGTTGTCGCGCACCGAGCGGTGCAGCAACGAGGTGTCCTGTGTGACCATGCCGATCTTGCGACGCAGCGACTCCTGGGTGACCTCGGCGATGTTCTGATCGTCGATCAGGATGCGTCCGCCCTCCAGGTCGTAGAAGCGCAACAGCAGATTGGCTAGGGTCGACTTGCCGGCGCCGGAGCGACCGATCAGTCCGATCTTCTCCCCCGGCGCCACGGTCAGGCTCATACCGTCGAATACTCGGCTGTCGTCGCCGTCGGGACGTGAGTAACCGAAGCGCAGGGCATCGAAACGTATCTCGCCGTGGGGGACGTGCAGCGTGGCCGCTCCGGGCAGGTCCTTGATCGTAGGCTCCCGGGCGATGGTATTGATGCCGTCCTGTACCGTGCCGATGTTCTCGAACAGCCCCGCCACTTCCCACAGGATCCAGTCCGACATGAAGCGAATGCGCATCACCAAGGCAATGGCCACGGCGATGGCGCCAAGCGAAATGGCCTGAAAGTACCAGGCGCCGATGGCAATGGCGGCTACGCTGGCCAGTAGGAAGGAGTTGATCACCGTCAGGCACACCGAGAGCAGCGTGGCCAGGCGCATCTGGCGGTGAACCGTGACCATGAACTGCTCCATGGCGTCGCGAGCATAGGCCTGCTCGCGGCGAGTATCGGCAAACAGTTTGATGGTCTGGATATTGCTGTAGCTGTCGACGATGCGGCCGGTCATGCGCGCACGGGCATCGGCCTGATCCATGGAGACGCGCCGCAGCCGCGGCACGAAGGCCCACATAATGCCGACATAGCCCGCCATCCATGCCACCAACGGAAGCATCAACCACGGCTCGGCGCTGCCCATCAGCAGCATGGCGCCGACGAAGTAGACCAGCACGTAGACCAACAGTCCGACCAGCTTGGTCACCGTCTCGCGGATCGCCAGGGCCGTCTGCATCACCTTCTGTGACACCCGGCCGGCAAACTCATCCTGATAGAAGGCCAGGCTCTGACTCAGCATGTGGCGGTGCGCCAGCCAGCGACCGAGCATCGGGTAGTTACCGAAAATTCCCTGGTGGGAAAGCAGCGACTGTAGCAGCACCAGTAGGGGCAGCCCCACGACGACAAGCGCCGCCATGCCCGCCAGGCGCCAGCCATATTCGGCGAAAAAGCCTTCGCGCTCGGCATTGGCAAGCCAGTCCACCAGCTCCCCCATATAGCCGAAGAAGACTACCTCGGCGGCCGAAACCAGCGCCGTGACCAGCGACATGGCCACCAGCAGCGGCAGTACCGGACGCGAGAAGTGCAGGATGAACGCGAACAATCCCTTGGGCGGCGTACCGGTCTGCCCCGAAGGGTAGGGGTTCACCCGCGTCTCGAAGTAGCGAAACATGACATCTCCATCGTCAAGAAAACTTAAGAACGGTCTGTTTAAAACTTCGTTAAGCTCTATGAATCAGCTGACAGGGAACAGGCTAAAACCTAAAGTTAAATTGAGGTCAAGTGCGTCGTGCGGCCAAAAATGAACTGGAAACGATACGAGCATTTTCTGCGGGTGCACAATCAATCTTCATGATGCTGTGCATCAGCGCTTTTAATATATCAAGTTGAGTTTAATAAGACCTGACGAGGCACTGCTGCATGAATGGTCCCATCACCGGCGATACGTTGAAGGCGCCGCCACGCAATCCAGCCGCCAAACGGAAGGTGCCGGCAACCGATCTCAGCGTCGGAGACGTCGCCAGGCGCAGCGGACTGGCGATTTCCGCCATCCATTTCTACGAGGCCAAGGGGCTGATAAGAAGTCGCCGCAACGCCGGCAATCAGCGCCGCTTCACCCGGGATGTACTACGCCGCGTGGCGATCATCAAGGTCGCCCAGCGCACCGGCATCACCCTGGCCGAAATAAGGGCCGCGTTCGATACCCTACCGGAATACCACGCCCCGACCGCCGCCGACTGGCAACGGCTCTCGGCAAGCTGGCGCCAGGCGCTGGACGAACGGATCGACCGGCTCACTCACCTGCGCGACCAGCTTGACCACTGCATTGGTTGCGGTTGCCTCTCGATGGGGGAGTGTCCGCTGCGCAACCCTGATGACACCTTGGCCACGGAGGGAGCGGGAGCACGTTTGCTCGACCCTGATTGAATCATCGTTTAACAGTGCAGTTACGTTAAGGACGGGACCTGCTATCGTGTGCTATGCACGCCTGGAGGGATCCGCCATGACTGATTCGCTTATTCTCTACACGAACCCCGCCTCGCGCGGCCGTATCGCTCGCTGGATGCTCGAGGAGATCGGCGCGCCCTACCAAACGGAAATCGTCGAATTCGGTCCTGCCATGAAGTCGCCGGAATTTCTTGCCGTCAACCCGATGGGCAAGGTACCGGCCATTCGCCATGGCAACTCGGTCGTGACGGAATGTGCCGCCATCTGCGCCTACCTGGCCGATGCGTTCCCCGCCGCCGGGCTGGCGCCGCCATTGGCCGAACGCGGCGCCTACTATCGCTGGCTGTTTTTTGCCGCCGGTCCGCTCGAAGCGGCCATGACGGACCGCGACCTGGGCATGGAACCCAATGTCGAGCAACAGGGCCGCGTCGGTTACGGCAGCATCGAAGCCGTGTTGGACACCTTGGAAATTGCCATCAGCGGTCAAGCGTACATTGCCGGCCCCCGGTTCACCGCAGCGGATGTCTATCTCGGCGCTCATATCGGCTGGGGGTTGAAATACGGCGGCCTCGGGCCCTGTCCCGCCTTCGCCGACTACTGGGCGCGTGTCAGCAGCCGCCCTGCGTATCGTCGTGCCAGCGAGCTTGACGGCGAGCCCGTGACGCCTAGCCTCCTCCACGAGTGATGGGATAGCCGTTCAGAGCGCCAGGCACTCGTGCAGCTGCCAGTCGTTGTCGGTCAGCGGTTCGCCACCTTCCGGCGTTACCATCACGGTATCGCTGATGCCGATTCCCCACCGGCCAGGAATACGAAGACACAGCGGCAAGTGGAAGACCATATCGGCCTCGAAAAGGCGCTGCTGGCCGCGGGCGATGTACCCGCTGCCCTCGACCCAGCTGGGCGGGAATTGAGCGCCCACGGCATAGCCGAAGACCCCCGAGAAGAACACCCGCTCGGCATGCGGCTCGAGAACCGCTTGCGCGGCCCGCGCGGCGTCATCGAAGGTGCTCCCGGGCCGCATCTGCGCGATCAGCGTCTCGTAGAGGTCACGACAGACATCTCTCATCACCAGCATTTCTCGGCTTGCCCTGCCCGCCACGACCGTCTTCATCATCGGTGCGGTATAGCGGCGGTAGGCTGCCCCGAATTCGAGAAATACGGGATCGTCGGGAGCGATACGATGACGTTGATGATTGAGGTGAATGACACTGATACGCCGCCCAACGGTGACGATGGGCTGCATACTCATGAACTCACTGCCTGCGGCCAGCATGGCACGCGCACCTTCGGCGGCCACATCGCTGTCAGCCATACCGGCGGCAACGATCCGCGACGCCGCCTTGAGCCCCAGCGAAGTGATCCGGGCACTCTCGCGCAAACAGGCGAGTTCCGCCTCGCTCTTGACGATTCTGACGCTGTCGAGCAGTTCGCCCCCGTCGTCACGAAAGCGCTCGACGCCCAGGCGCGCCTGGAGCTCCCGTATGATGCCATGACGAAGCCCTGGACCGTAAAGGTCCAGGCCGATGGCACGAAACGGGGCCAGGGTTTCGGTCAGCGGCTCGATCACCTCGCCAATACCCTCCCAGCGATAACCCAGGAGTTCATCGACACGGGCCGTGACCACCGCCGGACCGGTTTCGATGGAGGGCACCTGCAGTACCAGCCGCTCGGGCGAGCAGACGAGACAGACATGTACCGACACTTCGAACGTGTTGTATCCGGTCAGGTAGTAGATATCTGCCGGGTCGGTCAGCAGCAGGGCGTCGAGACCCGCCTGGCCCATGGCAGCCCGCACCCGCGCCAGGCGAGTATCGAATTCAGCGTCGGGGAAGGCCAGTTCGCTGGTCGCGAGCTGTGCCGACAAGGCATGGCGGTATTGATGCTGATCCATGGCGATGCCTCCACCGATGAGACGTGTCAGCTGTCAGTGTAGACATGATCCGTATCACGACAGCACCTGTCGGGTTGAAATAGGGCTGTTCCCTGCCGGGACGGTTTCGTAGAATCCAGCCTCGTATCCGATTCGACAGGACAACGTTTATGGGCAGGGCCTTTCAGAACCGCAAGGAATCCATGGCCAAGACGGCCGCCGCCAAGACCAAGGTGTACAGCAAGTACGGGCGTGAGATCTACGTCTGCGCCAAGCAGGGCGGCACCGACCCCAACGGCAATCTGACGCTGCGCGGCCTGATGGAGCGCGCCAAGAAGGACCAGGTACCCGGCCACGTCATCGAGAAGGCGCTGGACAAGGCCAGCGGTGTCGGCGGCGAGGATTACTCTCCGGCCCGCTATGAGGGCTTCGGTCCGGGCAATTGCATGGTTATCGTCGACTGCCTCACCGACAACCCCAACCGCACCTTCGGTGACGTACGCGGCTGCTTCAACAAGGCCAAGAGCAAGCTCGGTACCCCGGGCAGCGTCAGCCACATGTTCGATCATTGCGCCATCCTCGCTTTTGCCGGTAGCGACGAGGAAGCCGCGCTAGAAGCGCTGATGGAAGCCGATGTCGATGTCACCGACATCGAGAACGAAGAGGGCCGCATTACCGTCTTCGCGCCGCATACCGAATATGCCAAGGCTAAACAGGCGCTGCTGGATGCCTTCAGTGGGATCGAGTTCGAAGTCGACGAAATTCAGTTCGTACCTCAGACCGTGACACAGGTCGAGGGTGACGATGTGGCGATGTTCGAAAAGCTGATCGATACGCTGAACGACCTGGACGACGTTCAGAACGTCTATCACAACGCCGAAATCACCGAGTGAGAAAACGCCCCCCCCGGCCCGGGGGGGGGCCCCGCGGCTGTTCATCTTGCATGGGGCTTCGGTTCAACTGCCCTTGCTGGGTGTTGTACCACTGCCCGACGAGGTGGAAGGTGTGGAAGGCGTCGATGGGGTGGAAGCCGTCGATGGGGTAGTGCTGGAACCACCCTTCTTCGCCGCCTCGCTCTGGTCGCTCTTCATACCGCTCTCCATGCCGCTCTTCATACCGCTTTTCATACCGCTCTCGGTACCGACCTTCGACGACCCTGCCTTGGCGAAACGCTCCTCGCTCGAGTCGTTCTCACCGTAGTGAGGGGCATTCGAGGGCTTGGCCGAGCGAGCCTCGTCTTTCAACCGCTCTGCGGTCTGGTGAATCTTCTCCTCGGCACGTTCGAGCTGCTCCTGGCCAGCCTCTTCGGCGCGGTCGAGGGCGCGGTCGCGAAGGTCGCCAAGATATTCGTTTTCCAACCGTGTCGGGGCGAACAGGCTGCCCAGCACGGCCCCTACGGCCACGCCCAGTGCACCCGCCACCAGGGGGTGGTCCTTGACGAAGTGGCTCGTCTGACTGCTGGCCTCATGCATCCGCTGCGATGCGGCGTGCATCGCGGCATGCCTCTGCTCACCGAAATGAGAAGCGCGATCGCGAACCTGATCGCCCATGTGCTGAACGCGCTCCTTGACCTGACCGCCCACGCGCTCGGCTCGCTCGCGCATCTCTTCGGCCATGTGCTGCGCCTTGCTGGTCATCCCGCCACCGTGGCTCTGTGAATCGGAGTCGTGTCTGGGGGTCGCTCCCAAGGCTGCCGGATCATGCCCCAGCGTGGTGGTTCCCGCTCCACTGAGGCTGTCGTGCCTACCGTCATGACCGCTATCGGGAATGGTGGAGCCTGGATACCCGCCGGCATGACGCGGCTGCGTTTCGTGGGAGCGATCGTGCTGCGAGTTGCGCTGAGCCAAAACCAGCCAGCCTAGCCCGATACCGGTCACCAGAACGGGCAGCGGATTTTCCTTGATCGTCCTGCCCAGGCTTGTGGCAATCCTTTCACCGCCGCCTTGACGCAAATAGTCATAAGTCATGTTCATAAGCCTCTCGGGAGAAAGTCTCACTTCGATTTGGTGAAGGGTATCGTCCAGACGCGCCCGCGCCTGGTGGATCTCGTTCTCGATCTCGTCGGAACGTCGCCTTCCGTCCTGGCTCATCTCATCTCCTCCTTGATCACCTCTTCATGCTGCTGGGCCAGAGACTTGTCCCGCCGCAGGCTCGCCATGGTGCGGGTCGGCATCAGGTTTTCCTGCTTCAGCTTCTTGCGCCCCGCCTGAAGCATTATCAGGCCCACCAGCACGACGACTCCGCCGACGATGAGTGCGGAGAGCCACGGCGTGGTCTCGGGAGGAAGAACGACATTGAGGCCGAAGACCGCGGCGGCAAGCAGCACAAGAAAACCGCACATTAGAACAGCGCCGGCAATGGCTATCGAGGCAATGGCCCCTAGCGCCTGGCCGGTCTTCTCGCTCATTTCCACCTTGGCCAGTTCGGATTCCTTACGCACCAAGGCGGTCACTTCCCGAGCGAGGCTCGTGAAGAGAGATCCGATCGAGGAGTCTTGGGTTCGGCTTCTGTTTTCCGCTTCCATGAGAGTTCGCCTCCTTGGCTACTGGCAAAAGCGCTGCTCAGCGCAAGCGCCTCCATTTCACTGGCGTCAAGACGTCAGTGGTGCTGACCATCCACTTCATGGGAGCTGCGCAGAAAGCGCGAGAGCATGAAGCCAGCAGCAATCGCTCCGCCAAGGAAGAGTGCCGGATGCTGACGACTGTACCGGCGGGTGCTCTCCAACAAGGTTTCCAGGTCCCGTTCACGCAACGTGCGAGAGAAGGCATCGGATCGCCGAGCCAATTCATTGACGCAACCGGAAAAATAGGGCTGTTGCTGGCGTTCGAACTCATCAGCTGTCTTGTGCAGCACCGCTGCGACCTTCTCGGCCTGATCGGCCGCTGCAGCCTTCTGACGATCTAACAGGCTTTCGGCCTGCTGTTTGGCTGCATCGCGCAGCTCATCGCGAGCTTCTTCTGCGTGGTGACGCAGTTCGTCGCGATCGATGCCGGGCCGGCCGCTGCCATTGTCAGTATCGGAATCTGAGCTCGTACGGCTAGGGGTATCGTTCATTCGCCACCTCCATGTATTGCCTGTTTCACTCCCCCATCTGGGGGATTCCATGTCGCCGGTACTCGTACAGAGAATTGTTTGGCCACACTCGCAAAATAGTCGGCGTAGGTAGGCTGTCAATGCCGCTTCGAGCCGGAAGCCTCAAACGTCACGCTAGTACAGCAGGCGGGAACGAAACATTACCCAGCTACTCAGAAAACCTACATAGCCAGGGCAATTCCACGATGTCAGTTTCAATCGGATGGGTGTCTTTCCAACCCCGCCAGGCGGATCAGGAATTGGTCGATGGCCGCTGAATATCCAGGCTCGCTCTCGACGAAACCGGTGTTGTGTCCGCCCATGATGGGAAGCATCTGCTTGGGCTCATTGGCTGCCTCGAATACCGCTTCACCCTCGGTATAGGGAATGATCTCGTCGTCGCGGCTATGAATCACCAGTAGCGGCGCCTCGATCCGGGTGACGTAGCGTTCGGTCGGGTAGTCCAGCGTTGCCAGCCAACGCACCGGCAGGAGGGGGTAAAGTTGTTGGCCGAGTGCCGGCACCGAGCGAAACGGCGACTCCAGCAGCACCGCCGCCGGCTGGTTCTGCGCTTCCAGTGAAGCCGCCAGCTCCGCCGCTACGGCCGCCCCCAGCGAGCGGCCGAACAGTACGATCTCATCGGCAGGTGCACCGGCTTGCTCGGTTAGCCAGCGCCATCCCGCCCTGGCATCCAGCGCCGTACCCGCTTCGGATGGGCGCCCTTCACTGCGTCCATAGCCGCGATAATCCAGAATCAGCACCGAAAGCCCCAGGCGGTGGAACTGTTGAATCGAGTCGAGCCGATGGGAGATGTTGCCGGCGTTGCCATGCAGGAACAGCAGGCTGCCACGAGGTCGGTCAGTGGGAATCCACCAGGCATCCAGATTGACCCCATCCTCGGTGATCAGATCGACCTGCTGCCAGCCCAAGCCGCGCTCGGCAGGGGTGGCAACGTGTTCACGCCCGACGTGGGGCAAAAAGAGCAAACGCTCCTGAAAGAACCAGGCCAGGAGCACCACGAGTGCATAGATGCCGACCAGGGAGGAGACCACGCGCAGCAATTATCGCCCTCCTTCATTCACGGCCGGTGAAGGCCCGGTAAGCTTCCCACACGTCGTCCACGCTGGCTTCGAAGAAGCGCCGGCCGTGCTCGATGCTGGCGAGGCTAGGGTCGGAGCCCATGCGGCCATCGGGAAAACGGCGACGGAACTCTTCGGCGTCGCACTGGGCGCTGCCTTGCGGCGCAAGACGCGGCGACATCTCGACCTGTTTTACCGCGTCCGGTCGGGCAAACCACGAGAGCGCCACTTCCGACGCAGTGGCATGCGTGCCTTCGGCATCCCCGTACAGCGACTCGGCCAGCTTGCGCACGCGAGGGCCGGCGAACCAGTTGTTATTGGTGAGGTTCAACTCGCCACGCCGTACATCGCCATCGAGCAGGCTGCGTTCGGCATACACCTCGGCGAAGGCGGCACTCAGGGTGGCGATATTTCCGCCGTGGCCATTAAGAAAGAAGACGTGGGTAAATCCGTGACGCGATAGCGAGAGCAAGGTGTCGCGCAGCACGGCAATCAAGGTACTGGGGCGCAGGCTGATCGTGCCGGGAAACGCCAGGTGATGCTGGGCCATTCCCAGACTCTGAGTCGGCGCCACCAGCACCCCATATCGCTCACCGACTTCCCAGGCAACGGTTTCGGGACAGATGGCATCGGTGCCAACCAGGCCATTGGGGCCGTGCTGCTCGGTGGAGCCGATCGGCACGATGATATCGGTTCTTTGCCTCAGGTAGGTCTCGACCTCCTGCCAGGTGAGGTGCTGAAGTCGCATGATGTCTCTCCCTCTCAGCCCTGCCCCGGACTGCGATCACAGCCCATCTCTCCCGCCTTGGCCCAGTTCTCTCCATCCACTTCGCTGAAGAAGACCTGCACGCTCTGCTCGGAAGTGCCGTACACCTCGACAAAAGCCTGGGTGATACGGCGCGCCAGTTCGCGCTTCTGGTTCAGCTCGCGTGGGAACTGCTGGATGGTGACGATGGGCATGGCGGCTCCTTTGAAGGACGTGGTCTGATTGTCGAGACTTCATGGTCGGTCGAAACCGGCTTGCCCGCAACCACACCCTGGGCTCTCTGCCCCCAACGTCAGGGCAACGGCGGTAGAGGTTCGCTGTACTCCATGCGTGACCACAGACTGCCCTGCAGCAGATCGCAGCCTAGCTCACGCAGGAAATCGACCTGTTGGCGTGAACTCACACCGCTCGCCGCGACGCGTATCCCCAAGTCGTGCGCCATGCCGATGACCGAACGGATGATGGCCTGATGGCGAGGATTGTCGAGACAGTCGTGGATGAACAAGGCGTCGAGCTTGAGTGTATCGAGAGGAAACAGGCCCAGGTGACCGAGGATGGAGTGGCCGCTGCCGAAACCGTCGATGGCAAGGCGCACTCCCATGGTGTGAAGGCGCGCAAGCATGTTGCTGGCATGGTGGGGGTCACGCATCAGCCCGCTCTCGGTCAATTCGATCTCGAGCAGGTCCGGTGGCAGGCAACTCGCGTCCAGGGCCTGTTCGACACGCTCGATCAGCATGTCGCCCGCCACCCCTTCGGCCGGCACGCCAATCACAACCCTGAGCCCCGAACCGGCGTCATACCAAGAGCGGGCATGTCGGCAGGCGTTGATCAAGACCCAGTGGCAGATGTCATTCAACAGCCCATTGTCGCGGGCAGCCGGGATCCACTTTGCCGGCTCGAGAATGCCGAAACGCGGCGAATGCCAGCGCGGTTGGGCCGCTATCGCCACGACCTGTCCGCTGCGCGCGCAGATCAGAGGGCGATATTGCAGTGCCATCTCGCCCTGTGGCAATGCCTTGTGCAAGTCGCAGCGCAGTTGCAGACGATCGGTACCGGCCTTGAGTTGATCCGGTGAAAATACACAGTACTGTCCGGCGCCCCTCGCCTGGGCCTTGCGCCGGGCCAAGTTGGCATGGCGCATGAGTTCACTGACCGTCTCGCCGTGCTCGGGGTAGAGGGCAACGCCAAGGCAACAGCTGGCGAGGAGCGCTTGACCGGAGAGCTTCAGCGGCCGACGGGCATGGGCCAACAGGTTTTCCACGATGGGGATTACGTCATTCAGATTTTCAATGTCGGGGAGTACCACCATCAGTTCGTCGCTGTCCATACGACTCACATGGCCGCGATTGCCAATGGCCTCGACGATGCGCTGGGCCAGTTGCCTCAGGCAGGCATCCCCCATGGCGCGACCAAGGGAATGGTTGATCTCCTTCAAGCGGTCGATGTCGACATGCAGCACGCCCACTCTTTTTTTCCGGGTGGCGGCTTCTATCAGCAGCGTGTTCAAGTGAATCTCAGCCTGACGTCGAGTCACCAGGCCGGTGACATCGTCATAGCAAACCTGACTGACCACCCCGTGGGGGCGACCATGTAAGACGAGCTGGCGCATACGTCTCCCTTCCCTGCGGATGCAACGGAGCTATCCGTTGGATTTCAATCCGTTAAGTCGTTACAGGTGTCCCTTGCCATCGTCTGTATTAAACGCCAGATCGTAATTGTTATTTTTTGCCGTAGCTTTCGAATACCACGGCATGCCCTACCAGTCAAAACAGATTTGCAACTCCAGTCTCTCCTATTTTAGCAATTAACGAATTCAACTAGTTTGCTCGATTAAAAAACGTTGTGTTTGAATACGTTCCGCATGAATAAGTAACGGATTGAAACGGCGCGCCCGAGTAAAGCCGGCTAATTTACCTGATAGGTCATTACTACAACTCATTGATATCTCTTCGTAGAGTTCGGTATTTGGTAACGCTACGATCATTTCGTCCAAAGAAGGGAGGCACCCATGCCAGCAAAATCACAAGCCCAGCAAATGGCAGCCGGAGCTGCATTAGCCGCCAAGCGTGGCGAGAAGAAGGTCAGCGAGCTCGAAGGCGCATCGAAGCAGATGTATGAATCCATGGACGAAAAAGAGCTGGAAAAAATGGCTTCGGCGAGCCAGAAGGACAAACCTGCCCATAATCGCAAGTCTTGAGCACTCTCCCTCCAGGTGGCCTTGGCCGACGGCTAGCGTCTAGGCTTCAGTGAAGCCTAGACGCTAGCCGATTCTTGATGCCAAGGGGGACGCCATGCAGGTACGCGATGTCGACGTGGCCGTTATCGGGGCCGGTACGGCTGGTCTGAGCGCCTGGCAAAGCGCAAGGCAGTACTCGGATGAGGTAGTGCTCATAGCAGGCGGTGAGCCTGGAACGACCTGCGCTCGCGTGGGATGCATGCCCTCCAAGCTGCTCATCGCGGCCGCAGAGGCAGCCCATCAGGTAAACACATCGAAGCGCTTCGGCATTGAGGTCGGCAACGTCAGGGTCGATGGGCGAGCGGTGATGGCTCGGGTGAGGCGTGAGCGCGACGCCTTCGTCGAGGGCGTCATTGACTCCATGCAGCAGATAGAACCCGGTAATCTGGTATCTGGCTGGGCCCACTTCGTGGACTCCCATACCCTCTGCGTCGGCAATCAACACCTGCGGGCTGGCACCATCATCATCGCCACCGGCTCGCAGCCTCACGCCCCCGACATTTTTCATCCGGCTGGCGATCGCCTGATCGATAGCGACACCGTATTCGAGTGGGAGACGTTGCCGAGTTCGCTTGCCGTGTTCGGCGCCGGCATCATCGGCCTGGAACTCGGCCAGGCGCTGAGTCGACTTGGGGTACGTTTACGCCTGTTCGGCAAGAGCGGTTCACTCGGCCCCTTTCAGGACCCCGCGCTGCGTGACTATGCCGAGCGTACCTTCAACGAGGAGTTCTATCTCGACCCATCTGCCGAAGTCGACACCATTCGGCGCGCCGGGGATCAAGTGGAAATTGCCTTCCTTGAACGGGAGAGCGGGGAGCGCTTGATCGAGCGCTTCGATTATCTGCTTGCTGCTACCGGGCGACGCCCCTTTCTCGAAGGGCTCCAACTGGAGAACGCCGGACTGGCGCTGGATGACAATGGCGTTCCCCTTTATAACCGCTTCACTATGCAATGCCGCCGCGCAGATGGCGAGGCCAGCCATGTCTACATTGCCGGTGACGCCAGCCAGGAGTTGCCCCTGCTGCACGAAGCCAATCAGCAGGGTCGGATAGCCGGGAATAACGCCGGACGCTACCCTGAGCGCCGCGCCGGGCGTCGCAGCACGCCCTTGTCCATCGCTTTCAGTGACCCGCAGATGGCCACGGTCGGACTGAGTCTCGAAGAGGCAGTCAAGCGCTTCGGGTGCGACGGTGTCGCCGAGGGCGAAGCAACTTTCGAGGATCAGGGGCGCGCCGTGGTGATGAGCCAGAATCGCGGACTGATGAGACTTTATGCCGAACACGGCTCTGGTCAGTTTCTCGGCGCCGAGCTGTTTGGACCACGGGTAGAGCACCTCGCCCACCTGCTGGCCTGGGCGCTGGAGCAAAAGATGGGGGTCGAACGCATGCTGGAGATGCCCTTCTACCATCCGGTGCTGGAGGAGGGGCTGCGCAGTGCAATGCGCGATCTCAATCGAGCGCTGCTGCTTGGGCCGCCGATAGGTGAGAGATGCCTGGAGTACGGCCCCGGTGGCTAGGGCTGCGGCTCACGGCGTGGCATGAAACCAGCGCGCCCGCCCTGCCTCCTTGGCCCGATACAGCGCCTGGTCAGCCCGGTTGTAGATCCGGTTGGCAGAGGTCTCGTGCCCCTTTTTCACCAGGTAAAGCCCGGCGGAAACCGACAGGGTCGCGTTTGGCCCGGCCGGCGCCGGCTCACCCATGGCTTCGACGGCTGCAAGGAGTTGGTCGGCCATATCCGCGGCCTGCTCCGGCGACTCGGTCTGGAAGACGACGCCGAACTCCTCGCCACCAAGACGAAATACCACATCCTCGCCCCGCGAAAAAACTCGCTTGGCCGTAACCGCCAGCCGCTTCAGCAATTCATCGCCTTGGGGATGACCGAAATGGTCGTTATAGGCCTTGAAGCGGTCGATATCGAACAGCAAAAAGGCCAACTGGCGGACGTCGTTGTCCCGGCGCGCAAGCTCACGCTCGATCACCTCGACGAAGGTGCGTCGGTTGTAGAGCCCCGTCAGCGGATCGTGACTCGCCAACTCATTGAGCTGCACGCTGACGGCCCGCAGCATGGAAATCGCCTGTTTACGATGATGCACATAGAGCGCCATGACCGCTGCCTGGAACACCATCACCACGGTGATGGTCACGGCCCCGTCGAGCAGCACGGCGCTGTCGCGCAGTTCCGGCCCGAGCCCCGAGGAAAGCAAAATATTGAGCCCTGCCGTCATCATCAAGGTGCCGGCCAGCCCGCGGCGTATGTCGTCTAGCAGCAAGAAGGCCAGAGCGGGGTAGATCAGCGGCAACGTCATGGTCAACGGGTTGTCGGCTCGTACAAAGGAGAGGCCCAACAGGCATAAAAAGAGAAAGGCATGGGTGATATGCACCGCCAGTGAGACGGGAATGCCGCGGCGCAGACCCAGGATGACACCGAAGGCGATCAGCAGCCCTGTTGTATCGATGAGCACGCGGCCCCACGAAAACTCCACGAGGCCGGCAAGCATCAGCACCAGAAACAGCGACCAGACGACAATGGCCGTGCCCTGCACCAGGTTGAGCAGGGTAATGCGCAGGTAGTCGGGACTGCTCTCCGAGGTACGGCCGCCCGACGTCATCAGGTTGCGCCAGCCACGTTGAAAGGCGCCCTCCATTCCCGGTGGCGCATCGCCTCGTGTGGTGATGTCGTGCTTCTCCACCAGAACCTTCTCTGGCCTGTTCATTCACACCTCGTCCACCGCGTTGACTATCCGACAGGAGCCACCGCGGAGCCACCGCGCCGCGTCGCGCCAGTGCTAGCGTATCGTAAAGAAGCGTTAACAAGACACTGAAATACTGCTTCGGCACAGTCACGTCATGACGCAGGGCATAATTCCGTCCTGCTCATCGCCACAGCATGTCATATTGACAACGCCGGGTTATGCTGATGGAACGCGCAATCGTGACGCAGGAGTTTCCATGACCGATATTGCCTCGCGCCTGGATGCGGTGAAACGAGATATCGAACGCTTGGCCGCGCTGGCCGCCCCCGCCGAGGCCGAAGAGGCGCATGGCATGGTGAGCGCTTTGCAAGCGGAGCTGGATGACCTCATGAGAGAGGCCAGCGCCTTGCCTTCGGAGCACACATTAAGCGACCTGCCTCATGCACCTCGTCACGAAGAACTTCGCTGTCCGATTTGCTCGCTGCGCTCCTTTATCTATCGAAGAGGTACGCTGCGCCGGTCGAACGAGACGGATTCCGGCTTCGAGGCCCTTTTCCACTGCCGCAGCTGCGGCCACGAGGCCTGGCACGAAACGCGTTAAGGTGCCACGGGCAAGTGTGCCTGGGAGGAGTGCGGTTATTCCTGGAATTCGGCAAGCGCCTGTTCGCAGCCTATCCCGACTCGTTCGCCACCGCCTGGGTCTATCCATGGCAGGATTGCCAGCGGCGGTGCCACGATGGCTCCCAGCAGCGAGAGCGCGCCGCGGGCAAGCAGCTCCTGTGTGATGACGTTCACCTCCGGATCGCGCAGTGACCCCTTTAGCTCCACAGGAGAATTTCCGGTGAACAGCGTGGGATCGATATTGTGCCCCTGGAAGGCCATATCCATCTGCTCCGTTGCGAGATTGATGGCGCCAGCGCCCTCGAAGTGGGCAATTTCGGTGGCCATGAAGAACTCATTCAGATCGACCAGGCCGTTTTCGGC
Organism: Halomonas sp.; assembly: GCF_020832045.1. Classification (GTDB taxonomy): domain Bacteria; phylum Pseudomonadota; class Gammaproteobacteria; order Pseudomonadales; family Halomonadaceae; genus Halomonas. The sequence continues at coordinate 91,658 of NZ_JAFIFK010000068.1, read as the reverse complement.
GACGAGACGCACGTAGATACACTCCAGTTGGACCTGATCCTCCCCACCGAGGGCTGCCACCAGTGCGTTGGCCACATTGAGCGGCAGCAGCTCAGCGGCGATGATATCGAGCCAACCTTGTGACATGGCCAATTTCAGCTCGCCATCGAGCCCAGCCATGGCCTCATGCATCGAGCGGCCGCGGTAGTGGAAATCGCCGTGGCCACCGATCACGCCCAAGGTGTCGCGAGCCACCTCGGGCAGGCCTGCCTCGTCCAACAGAGCACTGAGGTTCACCTGACTCAGCGCCAGTTGCAGACTACCTTCGATGGCAGCCTGCCGTGCATCCAGCACCCAGGAGGCACGGACCTGCCCGCCGCCTAGTCCCAGCCGCAGCGGTTCGACCGTCATCACGCCCTGTTCCAGCTCCAGGGCCAACGACAGGTTCTCGAACGGCACGTGCTCCGCCTGAACGTCGACCGCCTCGTAGTCGAGCACGATATCCGTATTGCGCAGCGCCTCGAGATCCCATTCGCGATCGGGGAAGAGCATTTCGGCGCGCTCCTCCTCGGCCGCCCACTGCTCCTGCTCGACAGATGCCGTTTCACCCGGCCCCGTTTCCGGCGAGATACCCAGCATCGGCAGCAGGTCGTCCGCCTCCAGCCGCTGGGAAACCAGCGTGGCCCACAGTTGGGGCTGTTCGCCGAAGCGCAGGCGCACGTCGCCGGCCACATCGCTGTCGCCGAAGCCGCCTTCCAGGCCATCGATGTTGAGCAGGTCGTTCTGATAACGCACGTAGCCTGAAACCCGGTAAGGCGGCAGCTCCGGCAGGTTGATACCTGTCAGATCGGTCAGCTCCGAGGGACTGGGCCCTTCCAGCTGAGCGCTGCCCTCCAGCGATTCAAGGGCGAAAGGCTGCACCGCGCTGCCGTCGATCCGCAGCCGAGTGTCGCCGCTGGCCACCTCACCGGAGACCGGATAGGCAATATCCGGATCGGTGAGGTCGAGCAACGGCCCGATCAATAGGTCGAAGGCAAAGGGTTCTTCCTCGTATCGCCCCTCGCCGAGGAGGTGCACCCGGTGCCCCTCGACGCCTTCCGTGCGCGTATCGGCCGTCAAGGCGAGCGACAGCCCCCACTGCGGGGCCTGATAGTCGAGGGCGGTATCTTCGAGTAGCAAGCCACCGTCGACGATCCGGGTGTTGAGCGTTCCATCGAGCGTCCCCACCTCGCCGACCCAGAACGGAGCCAAGGCTGCCGTCAGGTCGATACGGTCCGCCTGTGCACTCAGATGACCTGCCACGCGCTGCTCATCAACCTCCAGCCAACCCTGAACATAGAGGGAGCGAGGTTGCTCCTGATCGATCTGCTGGTGCGCCCGGACCTGATCGATGGTGAGCCGGCCGTCTTGCAAGCTGGCCTCGGCGACCAGGTCGTGGAGAGTCTGGCCGGCGTAATGAAGCTGCCCGAGGGCCAGGTCGAGCTCCGCTTCGAAATCCGCGAGCCCCGCAAGGAACTGGGCCAAACCCTGATCCCACTCCCCAGCATCCCCCGTTTGCTCCTCCTGCGGGGCCGTTTCCTCCGGCTGCTGCTCGAACAGCCCCCAGCGGTCCAGATCGAGAGCGTCGGCTTTCAGCTCGGCCGCCAGCCATGGCACCTCGCGTCCCAGATCGACCCCCAACCGGCCCTCCAGGCGGCTGTCGCCAATGTTTGCCTCTAGGTCATGGATACCGCCGCGCAGCCCTTCCACATCGAGTTGCAGCAGGCCCTGAAAATCGAGGGGGTCTTCCTGCAAGCGGCCTTCGCCCCGTACCGCCAGGCGTTGACCCTCACCACCATCATCGGGTCTCTCGAAGACGGCCTCGATGGCGATTCCCTGGGCAGTGTCCCGATAGTGGAAGTGTCCCTGCTCAATGGCAGCCGCCTGGCCTTCTTCATCCGCATCCACCCGGCCCTGCAGCGCCAATTGCCGCTCGTTGCCATCGCCTAGAGGCTCTCTCGCCTGCAGGTGCTCGATCGAGAGCTGGCCATCCCAGAGCGATGCCTTGAGCGCGACATCGTGCAGGCTGCGCTCGACGAACTGCAGCTGCCCGATGGCCAGGTCGACCTCCGCTTCGAAGGAGCGCAACACGTCCATTCGCTGAGCCAGCGTGCGCTGCTGCTCGGCCAACTCGCGCTCCGGAGGCTGGGGGTCAGCGCCGAACATGCCGCTCCAGCGGTCCAGATCGAGCGTATCGGCTTGTAGGTCGGCCATCAGACGTGGCACGTCGCGCCCCAGGTCGAGCGCCACGGCGCCGCGCAGGCGACTTTCACCGATGCGACCCTGAAACGTTTCCAGGGCGCCACGCCGCTCTTCGATCTCCAGGTGCAGCAGGCCCTGAAAAGCGACAGGGTCGCCCTGAACGCTGCCCTCTCCCCGCAGATCCACGCTCAGCTCATCGAAACTCTCTCCCGGCGTATCGAAGGCCAGCTCGAGTTCGATCTGCTCGCCCTCATCGCGAAAGATCAAACGCCCCCGGTCGATGTTGAAGGCTTCAGGCCAGAGCGGAATCTCCTGCTCCTCGGTTGGCTCCCTTGCCAACAGATCGTCGATATTGGTGGTGCCGTCTTCACGGCGCAGCAACAGGATATCGGGCCTATCGACGGCGAGTCTTTCCAGTTCGATCCGTCCCCGTAGCAAGGCGCCTACCGCGAGGGTGACCGAGAGCTCATCGAGGCTGGCCATGGGATCCTCGGCCCAAGATGCGTTGGCAACCTGCACCTCATTGAGCCGCAACGTCAGCGGCTGCCCCCAATCGACGGTGTGGTCGCCGATCGTCACTTCGCGCCCCAGCTGTTCGCTGGCCTGGTCTTCCAGCCAGCCACGGAACCAGGCGGATTCGAGAAAAAGGGCAGCCGCCGCCAAGGCCAACAGCACGACCCCAACCGCGATGCCGGTTCGCCAAGCTAACTTGTTCACGTTTCCATCCATGAAGTGTGAATTGGCCGATACCCTAACCATGGACAGAGAGTCGCCATTGGTCCAATAACGCTTGCTGGGCGTGGCAGGACCTTACCGGCTACACATTCGCTTACCTGTCCCAAGCGCATATAGCTTCTATGCTAGAAGTATGAACATTCCGACCGTCACGGACGGAACAAGGAAGAAACAACGGAGTGACCCAGCCGGAACGGGAGGTTCTCATGAAAATCTACAGGCCGGAGTGGCAATGCAACTTCACCGTGAACGAAGCCCCCGGCATAGCCGCAAGCTGGCGTGAGCGGTTCGCATGGCGCATGCGCCGCTGGGCCGACAGGTTCGATGGCAAAGGCCGCACCGTGACCATCGAATGCCATATCGAGCCGGAAGTGACCGCCGAGGAGATCGATACCTGCCTGGTGAAGGGCTTCGAGGTCACCCACACCCTGCTCAACCAATTGGCCCAACAGGCAGCCTGCGAGGACGTAATGCGAGATGCCAAGGCCGAACTCTTCGAGCAGGGACCGCCCGGCTGAATGCGCCCTCAAAGCCGGCAGCACGCCACGTCGAGGAGATGACATGCAGGCACGCTACTTTTCCATCAGCGCCTATCCTAAGGGCCTGCCGGACAAGGCGCTGTTCGAGCTGCAAAGCCACGCGCTACCCGAGCTCGCCGTGGATGAAATTCGCATACGCAACACCTGGCTCTCGGTCGACCCCTACATGCGCGGCCGCATGAGCGGAGCGGAGACCTACATCGCCCCGTTCGAACTCGGCAAGCCGCTAGATGGCGCTGCCATTGGTGAGGTGATCGAGTCACGCCATACCCGCTTCAAAGTCGGCGACAAAGTGCGCCACATGGCCGGCTGGCGAGACCTGGCTCAGCTCAAGGGGGACGTGGTGGAACCGTTGCCCGACATCGAAGTGCCCGACCAGGCTTACCTGGGGGTGCTCGGCATGCCGGGCATGACGGCCTGGGCGGGGCTCAATCGCATCGCCAATCTGCGCGAGGGCGATAACGTGCTGGTGAGCGCTGCCAGTGGGGCCGTGGGGTCGCTTGCCGTTCAGCTGGCCAAAGCGAAAGGCGGTAAGGTCGTCGGCATCGCCGGTGCCGCCGACAAGCTTGCCTGGCTGGAGCAGCACGATATTGGTGCGGTCAGCTACAAGGGCAAGGATACCCAGCAGCTCAGCGACGACCTCAAGCATGCCTGTCCAGAGGGCTTCGACGTCTACTACGAAAACGTGGGCGGCACCTGCCTCGAAGCGGCTCTGAACAATCTCAAGGTGGGTGCCCGTATCGCCATATGCGGGCTGATCTCACGCTATAACGACGAAACCCAGGCTCAGGGGCCGCGCAACCTGGCAAACCTGCTGATCAAGCGCGCGCGCATGCAGGGTTTCATCATCTTCGACCATTGGACCGAATACCCCCATTTTCTGGAGGAGGTGGGGCCACAGGTAGCCAAGGGCGAGATCGACTACGAGGAGACCGTGGTGGAGGGGCTGGAAAGCACACCCGACGCCTTCCTTCAGCTCTTCGAAGGGGGCAACAGAGGCAAGATGCTGGTACGACTGTAATTTATCGGCCTCCCATTCGAGCTAGCCTCGCTTTCAAGTTGCCCGTTAATCTTGCATCGCAGCCTGCCTGGCGCCCCCCTTCCTGCGCTCAGGCAGACGTCAGTCATAAGCATGATTCGCTCAGGTTTCTGCTCGCCGTGCCGATAGTAGAGTCGTGCGCAGTGGTTTCACGATGTCAGTAAGCAAGATCTTAGCGGAGCGAAACGGCACAGTTCGTGTAAGCCGAGTACAAGTTTGATATGCTGTAAAAGCAGTTTTCGTCGAAGTAGCGGAGTGAACATCACGATCGATCATTTCTAATCAAGCCAGGACAGGAGGCACTCATGCGAGTCTATAAACCTGAATGGCAGTGCACGTTCAGTGTCAACGAAGGACTGGAAGGTACGGCTGGCTGGCGTGAACGCCTCGCCTGGTTTATTCGTAATCTTGCCGACAAGCTGGACGGTAGCGGTAGAACGATCAAGATCGAGTATGAAGTCACTCCCACAGTCAGTCGTGAAGAGGTGGACACCTGCCTGGGCAAAGGTTTTGCCGTTACTCAGAGCTTGCTGACCCAGCTTGCACATCAGGCCGCATGCGAGAACGTCATGCGTGAGGCCAAGGCTGAACTGTTTGAGGAGAATACGCAGCGCTGAAGCATCAAGCTCGTCGCAACAAACGCACCCCATTTCGGTAAATCCTGGTGGGGTGTTTTGATTGCAGGATAGGAAAAGTTACATATTATTTGCTGCAATGCAGCAAAAAGAGCCTATGCTGGGAGGTGGTAATCCCTTAAGGAGGACCGCCTCATGACAAACTCCACTTACTCCCCCGCACGTTACGATGATGAAGTCCTGCGCTTCTGGGATCAGCATGCCCGCCGGGCACAGGCCGCTTACGCCGCCCTGTGGTTCTATCTCGACAGAGCCCACGTCGACGCTTCCCCTAACGGGAGCAAAAACGAGTGACATGCAGCACTTCTTTTCCTTGTACGGAGTAATTTGCTCTAGCCGTTATCGGCGATAATAATTAACCGTTACTATATTCGGCCTATCAGGAAGGAGCGTTGCTTCCTGAGGCTTTTTATGTCGCTTTAGTCGATGTCCCGGCCAGCCAACACATCGATTCGGCCACTTCTGGCTCAGGAAATAGCATGACGGAAGAATGTCATCACGTCACCGCCTTGCCCACCGGGCTCGATGGGCTGGTAGCCATGAGCCTGACCTCGTGCCGGACATTTCCTCGTCATGCCCATGATCAGTACGGGGTCGGCCTGATCGTCTCTGGTGGCCATCGCTCCTGGAGCGGCGTCGGTAGGGTCGACGCGGTGGCGGGCAATATCATCACGGTCAACCCGGGCGAGATGCATGACGGTGCGCCCATGGCCGGCACGCTGCGTGGCTGGTGCATGCTCTACTTCGACCCGACTCTGGTGCGGCAAGTCCTCGATAACGATGACGACGCCGAGCTGACCCGGCCCGCCCTCGACGACCCTCTGCTGAAGGTGCTCATACGGCAGATGTTCGGTCGGCTCATGACGGCACCTGCGGAACGCCTGCCGGTGGACGAGCTGAGCTGCCAGCTTCTAGGGGCAGCCTTTTCTCGCCATGGCTCTCGTACGGTACCTGATCGTCAGGGCATCCCCGGCACCATCGCCAGGGTTCGTCAGCGTCTCGATGACGCCCCGCAGCTGCCCGTCAGCCTCAGTGAGCTGGCCGAGATGGCGGGCCTGAGCCGCTACCAGCTGCTGCGCAGCTTCTCCCGAGCGCTGGGTACCACTCCCCATGCCTATCTCTTGCAACGCCGCGTGCAAAAGGCCCGGAGCCTGATCGCCAGCGGGCAGGCGCTGAGCCAGGCCGCCCTGGCAGCGGGCTTTGCCGACCAGAGCCACATGAGCCGTGCCTTCAATCGTCAGTTCGGGCTCTCTCCAGGCCGCTATCGGCGCGCCCTCGCACCCACCTGAGCTGCAATTTCATTCAAGAACGGCCTGACCCATAGCGTCACGATGGCAGGGTTTCCCATCGGAGCCTGCCCATGAGCCTGGAATTCATCCTTACCTCGCTGGTCATCGTTGCCTCTCCCGGGACTGGGGTGCTGTACACCTTATCCACGGGACTCACCCATGGCACGCGCGCCAGCATCATCGCCGCCTTCGGCTGTACGCTCGGTATCGTGCCGCACATCCTTGCCGCCATGACGGGCCTCGCCTCGCTGCTGCATACCAGCGCGGCAGCCTTTCAGTTGCTCAAGCTTCTGGGAATCGTCTATCTGCTGTACGTGGCGTGGAGCGTTCTAAGGTCTCGCAATGAACCTGCTCCTGCAGCAGGCCTTACGGCCCTACCAGCCCGGCAACTGGTCGTCACCGGCGTGCTGCTCAATCTTCTCAACCCCAAGCTCACCCTGTTCTTCCTGGCTTTCCTGCCTCAATTCATCCGTTCCGACGAAGCGGTGCTGAAACAGATGCTCGAGCTGAGCCTCGCTTTCATGCTGATGACATTAACGGTCTTCATACTTTATGGCGTCAGCGCCGCCGCCGCCCGCCAGCGGGTCATCACACGCCCGGGCGTCCTTTCCTGGCTGAGGCGAGTTTTCGCAGCGAGCTTTCTCGCCTTGGCGGTGCGCCTGGCATTCACGGAGCGCTAGCACGCTTCGCTGCGCATGGCTACGCTCAAATTTGGCTCCCGGCAGCGATCGGTGGCCCACGCCAACAAGGAAGATAGCGAGACTCATAATGAACAAGACACTCCCCACCATGGCCTGTCTGAGCCTGTTGATAGTCGGCCCAGCGATGGCGCAGAACGCCAACGATAACGCCCCCGAATGGAGCGATGCCTTGCTGGAGGCCGCCCGGCAGGTGACGCTCGGTCCACGGCCGCTATTCCTGATCCATGACATGAGCGAAGAGACCGAACGCGAGCGCGAGCTCAAGGCCGAGCTACTCGAATGTGCCGGCCAGCACACCGACTGGAAGCCTGACGATCTGGTCATCTCTCATCGAGGTGCACCGCTGCAGTTTCCCGAGCACACCCTCGAGTCATACCTGGCCGGGGTACAGGGCGGTGCCGGTATCGTCGAATGTGACGTGACTTTCACCAGCGACAACGAGCTCGTGTGTCGCCACGCCCAGTGCGACCTTCATTACACTACTAACATCGTCGAGACGGATCTGGCCGAAAAATGTAGCGTGCCGCCGGAAGTCGATCCAGATAGCGGAGAACTAGCCAATGCCGCCGATATACGCTGCTGCACCAGCGACATCACCCTGGCCGAATTTCGCTCCCTGCGCGGCACCATGGAAGGCGCCAACCGCGAAGCTCGCAGCATAGAAGAGTACCTGGCAGGCACGCCCGCCTGGCGCACCGATCTCTATGCCACCCGGGGCACACTGATGAGCCATGCCGACACCGTCGCGCTGTTCAAGGCACTTGGCGTGAAGATGACGCCCGAGCTCAAGGAACCCGAGGTGGAAATGCCCTTCAATGGCATGAGCCAGGAGGACTACGCCCAGAAGCTGATCGACGAGTACAAGGCAGAGGATGTGCCAGCCGGCGATGTCTTCGCCCAGTCCTTCAATCTCGATGACGTGCTCTATTGGATTGAGCACGAGCCCGAGTTCGGCGAGCAGGCGGTCTATCTCGATGGACGCTACGGCGATGAAGGCTTCGACCATACCGACCCGGAGACCTGGTCACCGACCATGGAAGAGCTGGCTGAACAGGGAGTGCGCATTCTGGCGCCGCCAACCTGGATGCTGTTGGCTGCCAATCCCGGATTCAGCGAAGAGGAGAGTCGCATCGTACCGTCGGAGTACGCTGAGCGTGCCAAGGAAGCGGGGCTCGAGCTGATAACCTGGACACTGGAGCGTTCCGGTCCGCTGGCGGAAGGTGGACAGTGGTATCACCAGACCACGGAAGAGGTCATTCGGCGTGAAGGCGACAAGCTGATCACACTCGACGCCCTGGTGCGGGATGTCGGCATCATCGGCATCTTCACCGACTGGCCCGCCACCGTCAGCCTGTATGCCAACTGCATTCAGCGCGGTGACTGAGAGAGGAATTCACGCCGTCGGTATATCCGTCGGCGTGGTTCGGCATGGCGGCCTTCAGCCTTTTGGATCGGCAGCCACCGTGAAATGCAGTGACAAAACGCGCCACTGGCCATCGAGCTTCTGCCAAAGCTCGCTGAAAAAGAGAGGGGGACGAGCACGGACATCGCCGACAACGCGTCCCTGACCGAAAATCGACACCAGATCGCCGAACGGCAACAGCTTTACGACCTCATCTTCGGCGCGACTGCCGCGGGAAAACCACCGGTCCCTCGCAACTGCCTCGGCAATGCTGCCGAGCTGGTCCAGCTTCCCTACCAACCCCGCCTCGCAGATCACGACGAAGTCGTCGCTCTCGATGTGGTCCAACTGCCCGACGTTGCCATCGACATACGCGGCGTACCACTGGCGCCGTGTCTCCAAAAGCTGCGACTCTTCCACCATGTCCTCCATAAGCCTGGCTCTTGGACGGCGAGCGCCCGCCAAAAACGCAGCGGGCTCAAGAAAGCATCCATAGTAGACCAGCGCCTTGGAAGTGGTATCGGATATTGACACCGCAGGCTGTAAGCCATGGCGGACACTGGCGCCGTGGTTCGCGCATTGAAGCGAGGCTCACTTTCGAGAGGGGGAAAGGCGATATAGGCTGCGCCCTTCGCTCTTGGCTTGATACATCGCCTTGTCCGCTCGCCCCAGCAAATCCGAGTGCGACATCTCGCCCTCTCCATGGCTGGCAATGCCGATACTCACGGAGACCTCGAGACTGATTCCCGCGAGTGAAATCGGACGTTCCAGGGTTCGCAGGAAGCGAGAAGCGACCGTGACCGCTTCCTCTTCTCGCTCGATTCCCTCCAGCAGAATGGCGAACTCATCTCCTGACAGGCGCGCCGCAAGGCCGGGCGGCCTGACGCTGTATGAAAGACGCTGGGCGATCTCCTTCAATACCATGTCTCCCACGATGTGGCCGTGCTCGTCATTGATTGCCTTGAAGCGATCGACATCCAGAAACATGATGGCAAAGTTCCGCTTGTCGACACCGGTGCTACGCCGCGATGAGAGTTGCTCGAGTCGCTCCAGCAGGTAGGCCCGATTGGGCAGTCCCGTCAGGTGGTCGTGCATTACCTCATGCTTGAGCTGTTGCTCCACGGCCTTGCGGGTGGCGATCTCCTTTTCGAGCTCACTGGTGCGTTCCCGCACCCTGTGCTCAAGCGTCTCCTTGGCCACACGTAGAGACGCCAAGGCGCGCTTGCGCTCCAGGCTGCTGGCAATCTGACTGGACACGAACCGCAGCAGCTCCGAATCCTCGGGCTGATAGAGAGTGTCGTCGCGATAGCTTTGCACGGCCATGACCCCCAGTACCCGCCCCTCACAGCGTAGCGGCACTCCCAACCAGGAGTGGGGACGACGCCCATTGATGGTAATGCTGCCAGCATCCTCGAGCGCAGCGATCTGGCTCTTGTCGAGCAGCACATCCGCACCCTGACGCAAGACGTACTCGGTCAAACCGTCGCGCAGACGCCGTTTGAGACTCGGCGGATCGTAATCGTTGGCATAGTAGGCGAAGTCGATCGCCTCGCCCTCGTCGACCAAGAGCGCGATGAAGAAGTTATCGGCATAGAGCAGGTTTCCCAGTTGGTAATGGATCGTACGATAGAAATCCTTTTCCCGACCGGTGTCGCCCGCTTGCTCGGCGATATGGTAAAGCGCACGCTGAATCAACTCGTTACGCTTGCGCTGCGCAATTTCCTGAAGCAGCTTGGCATTGGCGTCGGCCAACTCCTTGGTGCGCAATGCAACCGCCTGTTCCAGATTTTCCAGGTTCTCGCGCCGTTGCAGCGTCGTCAGAATATGCGAGGCAACGAAGCTCAGGAGCGCCTGATCGTCCGCCCCGTATACTCCGGCTTCTTCGTAATGCTGCACCACGACGATGCCATGCACCTGACTGCCTTCCAGCATGGGCACACCCAGCCAATCCTTGGCTGCCACGCCAAGCGGCCGAAACTCTCCGGGAAGCTCCGCTCCGATGCTATCGAGTGAACCGCGCAGCGGTTTGCCCAGACGAATCGTGTACCAGGTGAGGCTATATTCGAGCTCGTCCAGCGGAATCGCCGTATCCATCCCCGCCGCCGCCACATCCGCAAACGAGGTTGCCACATCCGAAAAATAGAGGAAACGGACATGCTGGGTGAGATCATCGTAGCGGGCGATGAAGAAATTCTTGGCGTACATCAAACCGGAAATGATGTCGTGCAGACGCCTGAGCGTCTCGCTCATCTCCAGTTGAGCACCGGCCAGGTCGGAGATGGCATATAGCGCTCGCTGCACCCGCTCAGCCTTTTCGAGCTCCCCTACCTTGGCCAGCAGCGTCTGATAAGCCGAGCTGGACACCATGTCATTACCATGTGACATACACGGCTTCCCCGTATACATGGGTCAGTGATTCGTGAGGGCACTACGAATACGATCGGCATTGTCGGCCAACTCCTCAGGGCCTGCTTGAGCCAGCCCTTCGAGACGTATGTCCTGCATTGAATCAAGCGGTACCAGGTGCAGGTGCACATGAGGCACCTCGAGACCGACGATCATCATTCCCACCCGCTCGCAGGGAAAAGCCCGCTTCAGCGCCTTGGCCAGGCTCTGAGACACCTGCATGAGATGAGCGCTCAGCTCGGCCGGCATGTCGTCCCAGTGATCGATCTCCTCGCGCGGGATGACAAGCAGATGACCGGGCTTCATTGGGTTCAACGTCATGATCGCCACGCATCGCTCATCTGACCAAACGAATTCCGCGGGTAGGTCGCCGTGGATGATTCGGGTGAATACGCTCGCCATCGGGTTTCTCCTCGTCATGATGAATTCATAGGCAATCGACACTACCAGCAGTCTCGCCCGAACGATGCCGGCGGTCTAGCACCCTGCCGAGAAGCGACATATCGCTTCGGGTAGAGTATTGCGTCGCAAACGATGTCTCCAAATGGATACACTCAAACCATTGTTTTATTTGGCTTTATTCAGACATCGCGCTTTGTGTCGCCATACCGCAACATAAATCGACCGCACAATACCCCGATCCCGGTTGTCGCTGCCCAAACCTCAATCAGGAAAGAAAATAACCTCATGTTTTTTAACAAAATGGAAATTTATGGCACCATTTTCGCAGCATACAGAACAGAGTGGTACGAATGGCCGGCACGGCCGATCTCGTACCCAGAAACTCGATTGCCAGGCACCGGCATCATGTGGAAAGGAGTCCACCGAGTTTCACGGTTTCCATCGGCCGATGGCACGCAATTGCGTTAGCTCTATCCTTTAGTTCCCTGCGTACTTGGGCCGCTCTGCGGCCCTTTTTTTTCGACAACGCAGAGGAGTTGGCAGCTCCGACAGCAGCACAGGAAGTCAAGAACGGGTTATCCAATCCCAGCAAGGAGCGAGACGAGTGGCCATGAACATAAAATCACAGTCTCCGTTGAGCAATCCCCCAAGCCTGGCCGGCCTCGTGCTGCTGGTCGCCTTGCTTAGCGACGCGGTACTTTCCCTGCATGGTGTGGTACCTGACGAAACCAGTCTCTTTCCCAGTATCGTTCATTTCTTGGCCTCCCTAAGTGCAGAAGGCTTGCATACCGGCACGGCCCTCGTCGCGTTCGCGGGCGGCATCATGTTGACAGTCTCGCTGATTCTGCTGCCCATGCAACGCACCTATCGCGCTCGCGAACTTCAACTGCTGCATGAGCGTGAGCGCCTCGAGGCCTCCAATGCCAAGCTCGCTCGACAAGCCGCACATGACGGCCTGCTGGGGATTGCCAATCGCCGCGAGTTCGAACGTGTACTGAAACTGGAATGGCAACGCGCCGCGCGTGAGCGTCAACCGCTCAGCCTTTTAATGATCGATATCGACTGCTTCAAATGCTTCAACGACAACTATGGACATCAAAAAGGCGACACCTGCCTACGTGAAGTGGCCAGTGTCCTCAAGGCAGCTGCTGCCCGGCCTGGCGATCTTGTTGCACGCTATGGCGGCGAGGAAATGGTGGTGCTGATGCCCCATACCGACCTCGAAGGCGCCAACCGCATGGCTGAACGCATCCATTTCATGCTCACGGAGCGAGCCATCCCCTTCCCCGACTCCCCCGTGGCCGGCCATGTCACGGTCAGCATCGGTGTCTCCGCGATGCTACCGGTACGCAACGCCAAGCAGTCCACGCTGGTAAAGCAAGCGGATGAAGGTCTCTACATGGCGAAGGAGGCCGGACGCAATCAGACAGCTTGTGTCGCTCCCCTGCGCCTCATCTCCTTGAAAGACCATGTCCCGGTCTGGACCGGACAGGCTCAAAGGGCCTGAAGGGTGCTTTGAAGCATCATCGTCAAACACCGCCTAATAAGCCGACTTCTGCGGCGAACTTGTCAGGGCTGTTTTTTACCGGGTTGCCTCAGGTCCGGTTGAAGGGTACTATCCATAACGCTCACCAGCACCTCATCGATGAAAGCGATAACCGCTAACACGACCTACCTGAGGCAAAACCATGGGAGCTCGACCCAAAAAGTTGCTCGCTTGCTGCATGGCGGGGATGCTCGCAGTAGTAGCCGTCCACGCATCGGCTCATGAAGCCGAGGTTCAGGAAGAGGGAATCGCCTCCTTCTATAGCGATCGCTTCCAAGGCGCTACCACAGCCAGCGGCGAACCCTTCGACCAGCAGGCGCTGACAGCAGCCCACCCCAGCCTTCCCCTCGGCACCAAGGTGGTCGTCACCCGAGCCGATACGGGTCAGGAAGTGGAAGTACTGATCAACGATCGCGGCCCCTTCGTCGAAGGACGAATCATCGACCTGTCCAAGCGCGCAGCACGCGAACTCGGCATGCTGAACCGCGGTGTGGCACCAGTCATGGTCACCGCCATTCAATAGCTACAGCACACCGCTACATATCGCCCTCGCCATATCGCCCCACGCCTTTCTCAGGCCAGCCACGCTATTCCCCGTGCCATAAAAGCTACAGTTTTTTTCATTCTGGACGATATTCATAACAAGCGACCGGCCGTAAGAACCGAAGCGCTTTTTCGCATGGCGTAGGGGAGAAAAAAATGAATAGTCTCAATGCGCAGGTCGATCTATCCAATGCAGCGAGAGAGGCGCCCAGCAATGAGGTTCTTTGCAGGCGTTTGGTCATTGCCAAAACCCATCTCGACCGAATGGAGCGAGACGGTACCTGTAAGGACTTGAGCGCGCTCAGCTCAGCTCGTGTGGAATTCGCCCTTGCCTCACGTGCACTGGCTGATGCCCTGATCGCACAAGAGGCCGTAAGCGAACCTGACGATTACTGAGTCAATGAAACGAAGCAGGACCGGGGGCTTACCCCGGCCCTGCATTGGCTTGGCTTGGTACTTAGCGCTCAAGGACGGACAAGAGCCCGTTGCGCGCCTCTACCGGCCAACAGTGCCAGACCAGCTATGACGACGAAGAGCAGGCTACCCGAGAAGAAGTGACTCCAGTAGGTCGGCTCCAGGCCCGTAAACACAGAGAGGGCCAGCGCCGCGACAAGGGGAAAAATCATCACGATTGCAACACCGAGCCCTACCAGAAAAAGCAACGTTCCAATACGATTCATCATAAGCCACCTCCTTGAAGCTAATGAGACTTGCTACTTAGTATAAGCCTCATTCTAAAAGAGTATGGCTATTGACCCGATAGGAAGTCTCTATCACCTCAGGCTTTCTTGACGAACTCCGACTTCAACTTCATCGGCCCGAAGCCGTCGATCTTGCAGTCGATGTCGTGGTCGCCGTCTACCAGGCGAATACTCTTCACCTTGGTGCCCACCTTGACCACCGACGATGTGCCCTTGACCTTGAGGTCCTTGATCACGGTGACGCTGTCGCCGTCCTGTAGTTCATTGCCATTGGCATCGCGCACCACCTTCGCCTCAGCGGACTCGCTCTCAGCCTGCCCAGACCACTCGTGCCCGCACTCGGGGCACGCATACAGGTCGGCCACTTCATAGGTGTATTCGGATTGGCAGGCGGGGCAGTTCGGCAGCGCACTCATGGCTCTTTCCCAGCGGGTTTCAAGGAGCGCGAAGCATGCCAGAGCGCCTTGAGGGAGTCCAATGTAGCTATATCACGCCAAGCATGCTCGCTCACTCTCCCTTCAAGCCCTTGGCATAGAAGGTCATGCTTTCGCTGCGACGAAAGCCGAGCCCTTGGTAGAAGTCTGCCGCGGGGATGGCCCGGCCCGTGGCCAGGTAGACCGCACGGACATCGCCTGACGCCAGCTCCCGCGCCAGGGCGTGGTAGAGCCGCGAGCCAACTCCCTGGCCCTGCCGGTGCGTGGCAACGCACATCTCGCGCAGGTAGAACAGCTGGCCCTCCACATAGGGCTCGAGGTTGCCCAACAGGAAGCCGGCGACCTCACCTCGTTCGCCGGACACCAGCATCCCGACGAAACCGGGCGATGCATGAAAATGCTCGAGCCGTGCTAGGGCACGTTCGATGCTCCATGGCTCGCTCCAGGGTGGGGCAGAGAACACCTGCGCAAATAGGGTTGCGCAGCCTTCCAGATCGCCCTCCTCCAGTGGTCTTGGCTGCATGGGCTAGCACTTGTCCTGCGTCTGGGTCTCGAAGTCGCTGGCCGTATGCCGCTCGTGCAGCTGCTCTTCAGGCTCACCGAAAGTGCGGTTGACCATGCGCCCACGCTGCACCGCCGGGCGAGCGTCGATCTCCCTGGCCCAGCGCTGCACGTGCTCGTACTCCTGCACCTGCAGGAATTCGCCGGCATCGTAGACACGATCCAGCGCCAGCTGCCCGTACCAACACCAGTTGGCGATATCGGCGATGGTGTATTCGTCACCGCCCAGATAGGGACTCTCGGCCAGGCGCCGGTCCAGCACGTCGAGCTGACGCTTGGCCTCCATGGCGAAGCGATCGATGGCGTACTCGATCTTGGTCGGCGCGTAGGCGTAGAAGTGGCCAAAGCCGCCGCCGAGATAGGGCGCGCTGCCCATCTGCCAGAACAGCCAGTTCAGGGTCTCGGTGCGCCCGGCCGGGTCGCGGGGCAGCAGCGCGCCGAACTTCTCGGCCAGATAGAGCAGAATCGAGCCCGACTCGAATACCCGGGTGGGCGGCGTGGTGCTGTGGTCCATCAAAGCCGGTATCTTCGAGTTCGGGTTGACCTCGACGAAGCCGCTGCCGAACTGATCGCCATCGCCGATCTTGATCAGCCAGGCATCGTATTCGGCGCCGGCGTGGCCCCGTGTCAGCAGTTCCTCGAGCATGACCGTGGCCTTCACGCCGTTGGGCGTGGCCAGCGAGTAGAGCTGCAGCGGATGCTTGCCCACCGGCAGCGCCTTGTCGTGGGTGGAGCCGGCGATGGGCCGGTTGATATTGGCAAACTCACCGCCGCTCGCCTTCTCCCATTTCCACACCTTCGGCGGTATGTACTCGTTTTCTTGGCTCATGAAAACTCCGCTATACAAGTGACGAAGCGCCCCGCCCCGGCTCTGGGCACAGGAGGCACGCAATAGCCACAAAGATAGCGTGTTAACGTTCGAGCTTCGAGTCGGACTCGCGCCAGTTGGGCGGTACTAGGCCATGGCGGCGCATGCGCCGATAGATCGTGGGCCGTGATACGCCGAGCCGCCGCGCGACGAGGCTGACGTTCCAGCCGCTGGCACGCAGCAGGTCGTGTAGCGCCCGACCCTCTTCAGAACTTCCCACAGGTGCGGCCGCAATCGTCTGCGGTGCGGCGCCGAGATGCCCCTGGCACTCCTCCGGCAGGTCGTGAAGCGTGATCTCGTCGCCCTCGACCGTGGCCAGGGCGAAGGCCAGGGCGTTCTTGAGCTGGCGGATATTGCCCGGCCAGGCATGAGCCAGCAGTGCACTCATGGCGTCGGCGCGCAAGCGCACCTCCCGTTCGCGCCCGGCAAGCAGCGCCTGGTAGACGCTGCGGATCACGTAGTGCTTGTCGGCCCGCTCGCGCAGCGCCGGCAGCCGCAGCTGAGCACCGTTCAGGCGGTAGTAGAGGTCTTCGCGAAAACCACCCCGGGCGATCATCTCGCTCATGTCGCGGTGGATGGCGGTGATCACGCGAATGTCGACGCGTATCGCCCTCTCGGCTCCCAGCGGCATCACCTCACGCTCGGCCAGCACACGCAGCAGCCGGGTCTGCAGTGTCAGCGGCATGTCGCCGATCTCGTCCAGGAACAGGGTGCCGCCGTCGGCCTGCTGGATCAGCCCACGCATGCCCTTGCTGCGCCCACCGGTGAAGGCGCCGGGCAGGTAGCCGAACAGCTCGCTCTCGATCAGCGATTCGGGAATCGCCGCGCAGTTCACCGCCACGAACGGCCCCTTGGCACGCGTGCCGCTGTCGTGAAGCGCCCTGGCCAGCACCTCCTTGCCGGTGCCGGTCTCGCCGGTGATCAAGACGCTGACCTCCTCGTTGCGCAACCGCCGCGCCAGCTTGAGCACGCGATGCATAGCGGGGTCGTCCGAGGCCAGCCGGTCCAGCGCCGGAACCGGCGTGGGCGAAGGCGTCACGGCACATGCGGACGGGCGCCGTCCGCGCGGCTCCAGCAGGGTGATGAAGCAAGTGGTGTCGTTGGCGCGCGCCCGAAAGGCCCGAATGCCGTCGTCACTGGCCGCCGGTATGCCCAGCAACTCGCCGAGCTCGCCATCGAACAGCTGGGTGATCGTCGGCATCCAGCCCGGCGACCACGGCGGCCAGCGGCGCAGATGGGCGTCGATCAGTGCGCGACCGGCACCGTTGGCGGCAATGACCGTGCCATCCTCCTCGATGGCGATCAGGCCGCGGCCATTGAGATGGACGAACTCACGGGCGGTATCGAAGCGCAGCATCAGGCAGTGGCGATAGCGATGCAGGAAGTAGGCATCCTCGATCATCCGCGCATACAGCGTGACCAGTGGCAGGCCGAAGTTCTGGCTCTCCTGAGCACGGGGCGACTGCAGCGCGGAGATGTCCAGCACCGCGATCACGTTGCCCTGCGGGTCGGTGATCGGCGCCGCCGTGCAGGTCAGGCTGATGTGGGTGGCATCGAAATGTTCGCTCTGATGACAGGTGATGGCCTGGGCATCGTGCACGCAGGTGCCCACCGCACAGGTGCCCGCGTAGCGCTCGTCCCAATCGGCACCGAGGTAGAGGCCCGCCCGGCGTAGGTCGGACTCCCGGTCGCGCTGGCCACGGAAATCGACGGTAATACCCTGGCGGTCGGTGAGCAGCAGCACATAGCCCAGCGGGGCGATCTGGGTAAAGAGTTGATCGACACCGGTCCGGGCCACGTGCAGCAGTTCGTCCACCGGCTCGCGGTGCTCCTTGAGCGCTTGCTGGGTCAGTACCCGCACGGGGCGGGGTCGGCCGGGGTCGAGTCGATACTCGCCGACACAGCGCTCCCAAGAGCGCCGGATCACGTCGCGGCAGCCGCCCAGGTCCGCCGGCTGGCCTTCGCTGAGCCGGATCAGGGTCTCGATGTGCTGGCGTTGCTCGTTGCGCAATTGCATCGCTGCCTCCGGTGCCACCTTGCCACGCTCCTGTGACGGTGACCTTGTTGTTGTAAACAGAACGGTTATGAACAGAGCTGTTGTGGGCAGATGTGGTTGTCAGCAGAGCAGACTTCCAGCCTATGCCGTACCGAGCAGGAGTCAATCGGCTTCACCTGCGTCCTTGGTCGGGGGTTTACAGGTGTAACGACAGGTCCGCTTGCCTCACGTGACAGCTGTCACATGCGTTACATGTCGGCAAGGCAGTTCCACGCGCTCATCCGGCACTTCTTCACTCGAAGAAACCAGCTTTTTCAAATAGTTGTAAAGATTGCCACGCAAGAACCCGTAGCTGGCACGGTTCGTGCTCCTGACTCAGGGTGTCCCCAACAACAAGCGGAGAATAACGATGACGACACCCACGCCGACTCACCGCGTCCAGCAATGGCTGAGCGAATTCGAAAACGCGCTCGATGACCGAGACATCGAGCGGGTCATGGCCCTGTTCAATGAGGATTGCTACTGGCGCGACCTGGTCGCCTTCACCTGGAACCTCAAGACACTGGAAGGCAAGGACGCCATCCAGTCGATGCTCAACGCCACCCTGAGCGAGACACGCCCCACCAACTGGCAGCTCGACGGCGAGGCCACCGAGGCGGGCGGCGTGACCGAGGCCTGGTTCACCTTCAAGACCGGCGTGGCCCGAGGCAAGGGCCTCCTGCGCCTCAAGGAGGGCAAGTGCTGGACCCTGCTGACCACCATGCAGGAGCTCAAGGACCATCCCGAACCGCGCGGTACCCGGCGGCCCATGGGAGCCGAGCACGGCGCCAGCAAGACTCGCGAGACCTGGCTCGAATCACGCCAGCGGGAAGAACGCGAGCTCGGCTACACTCGCCAGCCCTACTGCGTGATCATCGGCGGCGGCCAGGGCGGTATCGGGCTCGCCGCACGGCTGCGTCAGCTCGGCGTGCCCACCATCGTGCTCGACAAGCACCCCCGCCCCGGCGATGCCTGGCGCAACCGCTACAAGTCGCTGTGCCTGCACGACCCGGTGTGGTACGACCACCTGCCCTATATCCCCTTTCCCGAGAACTGGCCGGTGTTTGCCCCCAAGGACAAGATCGGCGACTGGCTGGAGATGTACACCAAGGTGATGGAACTCAACTATTGGAGTTCCACCGAATGCGAGGGCGCCAGCTTCGACGAGGCCAGCGGCGAGTGGACGGTGCAGGTCAACCGCGCCGGCGAAAGCGTCACGTTGCGCCCCAAACAGCTGATCCTGGCCACCGGCATGTCGGGCGTACCCAATGTGCCCCACTTCCCCGGCGCCGAGACCTTCGCAGGCGAGCAGCAGCACTCCAGCCAGCACCCTGGGCCCGATGCCTATCGTGGCAAGAAGGTTGTCGTGGTGGGCTCCAACAACTCGGCCCATGACATCTGCGCGGCGCTGTGGGAGAACGACGCCAACGTGACCATGATCCAGCGCTCCTCGACCCATATCGTCAAGTCCGACTCGCTGATGGAGCACGCCCTCGGCCCGCTCTACTCCGAGGAAGCGGTGAAGAACGGCATCACCCACGACAAGGCCGACCTGATCTTCGCCTCGATTCCCTACAAGCTGCTGCCCGACTTCCAGCGCCCGGCCTTCGACAAGATCCGCGAGCGCGACGCCGAGTTCTACAAGAAGCTGGAGGACGCCGGCTTCATGCTCGACTTCGGCGACGACGACTCCGGTCTCTTCCTCAAGTACCTGCGCCGCGGCTCCGGCTACTACATCGACGTGGGTGCCTGCGACCTGGTGGCCAACGGCGACATCAAGCTGCGCAGCGGTGTGGGAATCGAGCGCATCAACCCTCGCTCGGTGACGCTCAGCGACGGCTCCGAGCTGCCCGCCGACCTGATCGTCTACGCCACCGGCTACGGCTCGATGAACGGCTGGGCCGCTCGCATCATCTCCCAGGAAGTGGCCGACAAGGTCGGCAAGTGCTGGGGGCTCGGCTCCGACACCACCAAGGACCCCGGCCCCTGGGAAGGCGAGTTGCGCAACATGTGGAAGCCCACGCAGCAGCAGGCGCTGTGGTTCCACGGCGGCAACCTGCACCAGTCGCGCCACTACTCCCACTACCTGGCGCTGCAGCTCAAGGCGCGCATGGAGGGCATCCCCACGCCGGTGTACGGCCAGCAGGAAGTGCACCACCTGGCCTGACACCACCTGACATCACGGGCCGGCACTTGCCGGCCCACATGACAAGAACATCGAGGTCATCCCATGCACGACGACAAGCACACCATGCAAGCGGCCGTCTGGTATCGCGCACGGGACCTGCGTGTGGAAACAGTAGCGGTTCCCCGAATCGAGGACCCGCACCAGGTCAAGGTGAAGGTCGCCGCCTGCGGCATCTGCGGCAGCGACCTGCACGAGTACAGTGCCGGCCCCATCTTCATTCCCGTCGATGAACCGCACCCGCTCAGCCAGCAGCGCGCGCCCATCATCATGGGCCACGAGTTTGCCGGTGAAGTGGTCGAGGTGGGCGAACGGGTCACCCGGGTCAAAATTGGAGATCGCATCGCCATCGAACCGATCCTGTCGCCCCACCGAGACGGCAGCTACCTGATGGAGCGCTACAACCTTACGCCGCTACTGGGCTTCCATGGGCTCTCGGGAGGCGGCGGTGGCTTCTCGGCGTACACCGTGGTCGGCGAGCACATGGTCCACCGCATGCCCGAAGCGCTCTCCTACGAGCAAGGCGCGCTGGTGGAACCCGCCGCCGTGGGCCTGCACGCCGTGCGCCAGAGTTCGCTGAAGGCGGGCGACAGCGCCGTGGTGTTCGGCGCGGGCCCCATCGGCCTGATGGTGATCGAATCTCTCAAGGCCGCCGGCGCCGCCGATATCTACGCCGTCGAGCTCTCCGAAGTACGGCGGCAGAAGGCCACCGACCTGGGCGCCACGGCGCTGGACCCACAGCAAGGCGACGTAGTGGCACGGCTTCATGACCTGACCCGCGGCGGCACGGACTTCGCCTTCGAAGTCACCGGTATCCCCGCAGTGCTCAGCCAGGCCATCAACAGCACCCACGCCGGGGGCGAAACGGTGGTCGTGAGCATCTGGGAAAGCGAAGCCGCTTTCCAACCCAACGACCTGGTGATCAAGGAGCGCACCATGAAGGGCATCATCGCCTACCGGCACGTCTACCCGGCCGTCATGGCGCTGATGGAGCAGGGCTACTACCGCGCCGAGGACCTGATCACCGCGCGCATTGCGCTGGATGACATCGTCGAGAAAGGCTTCGAGACGCTGCTCAACGACAAGTCACATGTGAAGATCATCGTGGAGCCGTAGGTCGCTCCCCACTGAAAGCGGCGCAACCATCATCATGGCGGCGCCGCTTTTTACCGTTCACCGATTGGCGCTCGCGGCGAGCAGGGTGCCGCCTGAAGCGCCTCGACATCACCCGCCACGATGAGCGGAAGATGCTGAGTGATCTTTTCTCCCTTCCATGGGATGCCGGGTGGTCGGGTCAGGTCCAAACATTGCGGCCCTCCTTTCGATCGGCTGCTTGACCACCGATGGTTCTTTGTACTGTAGGATTAATCAACTAGCTTCAGATTGACGGCCAAAGGAATGGCTACAAACCGGCCACTGCCGCATATGCGACAAGAGAAGCATGCCCCAAATGCCATCAGCGACGTGCATCGATGTACCTGCTTCCCCCTTAGAATGGGGAAAGCGAAGACCCTCTGCGGATGGCTGCCATGGCAGATGACCGTAAGGAGCTCGAGCCCGAACATCAACCCGATGCAGTGAAGGAACGCCTGTCCCAGCCACCGCAAGCGAGTTCCATTCCCGATGCCGTACTGGGTGGCATCGACGGCTGCGTAACGACCTTCGCTGTTATTTCAGGTGCATTCGGCGCAGGCTTTTCCCCTACGGTCGCGCTGGTTCTCGGTTGCGCCAATCTTCTTGCCGACGGCTTCAGCATGGCCGTCAGCAATTACGAAGCCTCCCAAGCGCAGCAGGAGCACATCAATAGCGTTACTCGTCGCGAATATCGCCATATTCAGCTCATCCCCGATGGGGAGCGAGAAGAGATACGCCAGATTTTCCGTGCGAAAGGCTTCGAAGGAGACTTGTTGGAAAGAGTGGTAGAGACCCTGACCGATAATCACGACGTCTGGGTGGATACCATGCTCAAGGAAGAGCACTCTTTGCAGCCTGTCGGATTGAACCCCTTGCGCGCCGCGCTAACGACTTTCTTTGCTTTTATCATCGTCGGCGCCATGCCGCTACTGCCCTATGCGCTACCAGGCCTGGATGTCGTCACCCAGTTCCTGGCCAGCCTCTGTATCGCCGGAGTGATGTTCTTCAGCATCGGCACGCTCAAGAGCCTGGTCTACCAGCAGCCGATCTTGCGTTCAGGGTTTCGCACCCTATGCATGGGTGGCGCCGCTGCCGGCCTCGCCTTCCTCAGCGGGCACCTGGCCCATGCGCTGTTCGGGCTGAGCTAGTTCAACGTGGGCCCATAGGCCATCAAGTCTCTGCGTTTTATTGCCAAGATGCCCTACCGCTCCATCTCCCCCAGCAGCTCCAGCTCATCGTTGTGCAAGGAAACCAATAAAGGCTCGCCGCGTTCATTGACGCGAAACTGGCCATAACGAGCAGGCTCGTAGCGCTCGGCGTGGCCTTCTTGGAAGAAGAAGGCGTCGGTGGCGAAGCGCACCTGGCCGTTGCGCAGGCGGTAGCGCAGAGGCATCTCATCTCCACCCAGCGCTTCCTCTGCGGAGCCCAGCCGCTGTAAGTGGGCAATGCCGCGGTCGTCGAGGCGCACCACCACGTGCCCATTGGCAGTCTGCCGCTCGCCACCCTCGAGACGAGCAGAGTAAAGGGCATCTCGGATACGGTTGCCGACCTCGAAGTTGAGCGCCATGTAGTCGCCCTGCATCAGCGAGCGAGGGTCCACCGGTGCCAGCTCGAGATAGACCGCCTGGCCCTCAGCAAGGTGGCGCTCCTTGCCCCATATGGCCATGTTGACCAAAACCAGGATCAGCGCCGTGGCGGCTACGACGACGAGCATGTTCAGCTTGGCAGTCGTTTTCATTGGTCGACCCCCGTGCCCGCTGCGGCAGTCGCACCGACTCGCCACCAGCGCCGCAGTACCCAGCGTGCCGTGAGAAGCGCGATACCGAGGGCAAATAGCGTCAGGGCCTTGGCCAGCAGCGTGACATCCAACCAGTAGTAGTAGTTGGTAATGGAGAACATTAGCAGCAGGCTGCCGAACCCGATAATGACACGATTGCCGATGGCGAAACCTAGCGCGAGCACCACAAGGCCATGACTCAGGCCATGAGCGTGAAGGGAGAGCAGCGCCAACACGAGCACGGTGACATAGGCCGCCACCCGCATGCCTGGAACGACAGCGCTGACATGGCGCTGCAAGACATGCCGAATGAGCAATACCAGCGCCAGTATGCCGAGGACATCCCCAGCCCAGGGTTCCAGCCAATCCAAGCCGGTTCCTATGAAGTAGCGCCCCAACAGCAGCGACTGTCCGAAGTAGCCGACCGCATGGATGGCTACCAGCCCCAACAGCAGGCCGTAGCCCAGCGCCTGCCATTGGCGTATGTGAGCCGGCCAGCGAAACTCGTCGAGCCATAGCACAGTGAGTGCCAGCAGCACCAGGCCACCTGACAGCGAAGGTGCGGAAGCGCTTTCCGTCAGCGCCAGATAGAACGCCATGCTCGCGGCGAAAGCCGAAAAGGTACGGTGGGTGAGGCTCGGCATGACAAGGGCGAGAGTGCACTGCAGCACTGTCAGCGCCCACCACACTCCGGCATTCACTCCCGCCAGGGCAGAGGCCAGCGCCCAAGCCACCAGCAGCTGCCCCGCCAGGCTGGCAGCCAGTGCCAGGTGCTCGATGAAGTCTCCTCGCGTCTTCCGCAGCAACGCATAAGCGCCGCCCATCAACACTAGCCCCAGCGTGGCGGCTGCCGCACTGCTGTCGAGCACGAACACGGCAGCCATGCCTATGAATCCCAGCAGGAACAGGGCAGCAAGCCAGCCCGAAAACGCCTGGATGGCACGCACGAACCAGGGCGCTTCGATTGGCGGCGCGCCCTCGGCCGGTGCCACGCTCACGCCGCCACGAGCGAGCCTTTCCTCGAGCGAACGGGTCATGCCGACATCTCCAGATGAAGCCGCTTGAGCCAGAACACCGCCATGGCACCCAAGGCCAGCACCGTCATGGACAAGAACAGGAAGCTGCCCGCTCCGCCCTGCCAAAGCAGATGCCGGCCAAGAAACAGCATAACCACGACAATGATCGAGAGGCAGCCTCCTGCCAGCATGAACAGATCGGCTCGCCAGTGGCGATAGACGATGTAGAGCGCCATCAGCCACAGGTGGTACACCAACAGCGACGGCGATAAGGCCACCCGCTCATCGACGAGTCGCATCATCACCAGCAGCGTGAGCGGTATGCCGCTACCCAGCGCCAGCAGCCGCGTGGGCCAGCCCAGCGACAGCCAACGCCAGCGCCGTGCACCCAGCTCCCATACCGCGAGCGCCGTCGTGTTGAGAATGAAAAGCCCCCTCAGGGCACCCATATCGCCGACGAACAGGCCGAAAACACCGCCCCAGGCATGAAAATAAAGCGACAGTGAGAGGTTGAGCAGGCCCAGCCACAGGATCCAAAGAGCATCGAAGCGCGCCACGAGGGTCCACGGCAGCATCAGCACCGCCCAGAAGAAGAACAGCTGCCAAGGGTCGGCGCCAGTCTGGTAAACCTGGCCGTACAGCGCGAGCAGCACACCCAACAGCAGCGAAGCCGCCATCAAGGCGGCTCTTGCCACCACACCGCGCCCCTTGACCGATCCGTACACGACGATGGCCGTCACCAGCGCCGCCTGAACGAGGCCGAAACGCAGCCAGCGACCCATCTCGGCCCAGTTGTAGGCCACCAGGAACAGCACGCCGAAGATCAGCGCCAGCGCGCCCAGCCACAGCAGCAGGCGATCCAGGAACACCCGCCAGGCCCGTCCCGAAGGGTGAAGTCCGGAAAGCGCAACCGCACGCGCTACCTGTTCACGCGGTATCGCGCCGCGCTCGATCAACGCCACCAGCTCACGGCGAATGGAGGCCATCTTAGTTATTTTCCTGCGTGGTTACTGTGCAGTATCGAACGCTATTCTCGACCGAGATAGCGCGGCTTGGCGATACCCTCGAGCTCATCAAGGGGGATGTGGAGTTCCGGCTGGCCAAGGGCGTAGGGGGTGATTTCATAGACGTTGTATCTCACCACCCAGGCGGTTTCGAGCGGCGCCACATTCTGGCTTGGATGAAATGGCCAACTGGCGGCGAACGCCTCGTCCAGTTCCTGATCTCTCAGCCACCGCTCATGGGCCCGAGCCAGAGCCTCCTGAAAGGCCGACACCTGGCCGTCGAGCAGCATATCGTCGAGTGTGACCACCTGGCCCAGGCGCTCGTCGATGACCATGAACTCGGTCAGCGGCATGCCGTGGGCCTGCCCAGCGTGGTAGACATAACTGTCGAGTTCGACGACCAGCAGATCATGATGCCGGGACAGCACCTTCGCCTCGAGCGAAGCCTGACTGGAAGCGTGTGGCGGAGCATAGCGGCGATGCTCCCTGGCCAGCGCGAAGAAGGCCTCGGCATAGGCGTCCCAGGAGTCGCTTGGCCACTCGGTCTCGCCATCGGTAACCCCTTGCCCCATCACCAGCAGCCGCCTGCGCAGCTCCTCGCTCAGCTCCGGCAAACCGGGAAAGTGCAATGCTCGCACCTCCACCTCGGCGCACTGCTCCCCTGGGCAGTCAGGCTCCACGAAATGCGCCTCGACGGGCTCATGCCCCATACCGACCATATCGGCCGGATCCTGCTGCGCCTGGCACCCGGCCAGAACCGCCAGGCCTGAAGCCACCACAAAGACCTTGCGACACGACATCCTGCTCTCTCCCTATTAGACGACGCCTCGTTGTCTGTCGCTTGCGGTTCTCAGTCAAGCACTACCGACCTCACTCGACGGCCCCATCACCCTTGTTTTCTCCTTCGACTGGCACCCGCACGCGCGGTTTTTCAGGCTTGCCGTCCTTGGCAATATCCTGCTGGCTGAGCACCACGATATCGCGCGGCCACCACTCGGGGTGATTGTTGCGGATGAACGTCATCAGTCGCTCGCGGATCTGCATCTCCGCTATCCAGCCAGCGAAGGGGTCGGAGGCCATGAGGTAACAGGTCACCGTCTGCGCTTTTTCGGTCTGTCCCGTAACGTAGCAGCACAGCTTGTGGTGCTCGACCACGTTCTCCTCCTCCTTGGCAAACTCCTCGAACTTCTCCCGGATGACTTGGACATCGGCGCTAAGATGCAATACCAGCTCCAGCTGACGGTACATCTTGGCATTCTTGATGGAGAGATTCTCGAATGGCTTGGAGACGAAATAGGTCACCGGAACGATCAAGCGCCGCTCATCCCATATCCGCAGACGAATGAAGGTGTAGAAGATGCCTTCCACGTAGCACCACTGGCCTTCGAACATGACCAGGTCGCCGATACGAATCGGCTTGGCCAGCGAAACCTGAAACGAGGAGAGAATGTTGCCCAGCACCGCCTGACCCGCAATGCCCACCAGTACGGCGAGCACACTGGCCGAGGCCAATAGCGACATGCCCAGCGTCTCGAAGAGCTGGATCTGGCTCAGCACATAGACGCCCACCGCAACGACGGTGAGCAGGATGATGACCCGGCGCAGGGCATAAAGCGACGTGAGCAACTGCCGCTCATCCTTCGGCTTGGTATCGTCGATCTCGCCGACGAAGCGCCGGGTGACTTTGAGCAGCACCGTATCCACCAGGCGCAGAGCGATCGTGCCGACCCCCCAGGCGATGAGGATGATCAGCAATACCCGAATGAAAGTGGTGGCCACAGCCGTGAAGGAGACCACGTAGTCGAGCAGGACCTGGGCGACGAAGGCCATGACCAGCAGTGCCATTGGCCCACGAATCCTGCCGGCGAAGATACTGAGCACCCCATTGGGGGACCAGGACGACAGCAAGCCGACCAATCCGAAGATGCTCCAGCCCACCAGGCCGATCAGCAGCAGGAAGATCGGTATCGCGATCCACTCCCATACCTCCAGCATGCCGAGAGAGGTCTTGAAGCGCTCGGGTATGTAGGTTTCCAGCAGTGAGGGCCCGAACTCCTCATAAAGCAGCGGAATCGACGCTACGCTATCCTCGGAGATCAGCCAGACCGGGTCCTCCTCTTCCACGCGATAGCGGCCGAGGCGAATCTCGTAGGCATCGCCGTTGACCTCCAACGATGCCAGCTCGAGACTACGGCGCGGCTCCCCCGCCCGGGGGTTCTGGCCGGATGGGTCTTCGATGGCCGCATCCTGACGGCTGGGAAGGTTGGAGACGTTGATCCACTCGCCGCGCTTGAGCACCGAAGCCAATTGGCGAGCCAGTTCGGCACCTTGCTGCTGCTGTTCCGCTTCATCCAGCTCGGAAAGGTTGAGCAGATGGGCCGCAGCGGAGTATTCATGGTTAGCGGTAAGCTGCATGAAGCTGCGAATCGACTCGCGCGGCGTCTGTCGCCGTACCTCATCGGGTGTCTCATCGAGCCCGGTATTCAACGCATCGAGGGGAAACCACTCCCTCTCTTCGCTTTCCCTTTCGCTGTCGTCTTCGCCCACGCCCTCAGGCATTTGCGCCATGCCGGGGGCGGCCATGAGAATGGCCATGGCCATTACGACCCATACTGCCAGCAGCCGCCAAGCGCCCATTCCTTGCATACTCATCTTCCCGATCGAAGCGGACCCGCTGCCTTTTCCTTCAGGCAGCGCTGTTCAGGTTGGGTCGACCTGCGGCAACAGGCCAACCGCACCGATGGCTGAAGGTAGTACAGCTCACCCGCCAGCGCTTCGTCCAGTCGAAGGCGAGCCTCGCGACCGCAACCAGCGTTATCCTGTTGCGGTGGGTTTACCTCGTAAGGATCAATTGACCGCCCGCTGCCAGGCGCGACGGGCCTCTTGGCCGAGCCCCCTGGGCAGGACGAGACGAGTAGCGCCAAGGTAGGCAAGAAACTCTCTGGCGGCCCGCTCCAAGGCCTCGGGCAGGCCCACCGGCAGCCTGGACGGCAGGATATCGGGCTCCCAATGCCAGGCCAGGAGGGTCAAGGTGCCCTGATGGCACCTGGCGTCGAAGCGAGCCACGAAGCGATCGCCCCACAGCACCGGCAACACATAGTACCCCCAGCGCCTCAGGGCTTGAGGCTTGTAGACCTCCCATATGTAATCGAAACCGAAGACCCGGGCGATACCGCCGCGGTCCCACATCAACGGATCCAGCGGGGCGAGGAAGCGCACATCCTGGCTCATGTAACCGGCAGAGCCGGATGCCTCCTCCAAGGCCGAGAGCGCCCCAGGCGTGGCCCAGTAGCCCGTGCCCTCCACGTCGAGTTCGACCAACTCTCCCGCGGCGATTGCCCGTGCGGCGATGCGGTTGCGCTCCGCACGCGAACAGGGCAACAACCACACGGCGGCATCGGCGGTGGGTCGCAGCAGGCCGACGGCCTGCACACGACGGACCACCAGCCTTTGCAGGGCATCGTCCTGCGTGGCACCCGGCACGACCTCGGCCGAAGGCAGCACCCGTTCGGGTAAGTCGTAGGCATGGCGCCCGTTCACTCGATGGTGCGTCATCAAGCGACCGGCATCCCACAGCGCCTTGAGCAGATGGCGCGAGCGCTTGGGACCGTACCAACTGCCACGCAATGCGGGGTCGGCCCGTTGATCGCCAAGCTCGAGGCTGGTGGCGGGGCCGTGGCGTTCGACCTGATCGAGCAAGGCGAGGGCCTCCGGCGACTCGACGTCCACGCCATGCTGCCGCCAGCGTTGCTCGAACCAGAGGTGGAACGGCGCCTGGGCCCACCAATCACCTGGCTGTATCAGGCTGGCCTGCTTGTCCCAGCCATCGACCAGCAGCCGCTGACCATAGGCCGCATGCAGCCAGTCGCCCCGCCGGTATTCGGGTACTCGGGACTGCAGCACCAGATCCGGGTTGGTGCCGACCGGCGCCAGAGGATCGAACTGAACGGTCCCCAAGCGACGAACGACATTCTCCAGCGGCGCCAGCTGGAAGTGATAGCGCACCAGCAGGCGGCGGGCGTCGGCACGCGTCAGGCTCAAACGCTGTTGGGCGGTCATCGGCAATTCTTGATGACACTATGCGTCTGGATTGCCCAACGCCTTGAGCCGCTCGCCGCTCAGTGCGATATCGGCGTTCTTGTTGACCCCGATGCCTCGCTCGATGATGCCTTGCGCGATCTCCTGGGCCTCTTCCAGGGAGTGCATCACGAAGGTGCCGCACTGGTATTCATTCAGCTCCGGAATGTCTTCCATCCGTTTGACGCCCAGTACGTCCTGCATCGCCGCAAGCCATGCTTCGCTTACACGCTCCTCGCTGGGGTTGCCCAGCAGGCTCATGTAGAACCCCGTACGACAGCCCATCGGTGAGATATCGATGATCTCGACATCCTTGCCGTTCAGGTGGTTGCGCATGAAGCCAGCGAAGAGGTGCTCAAGGGTGTGAATGCCTTTTTCACCCATCATCTCTTCGTTCGGCTTATTGAAGCGCAGATCGAATACCGTGATGGTGTCGCCAGAGGGGGACTGCATGGTCTTGGCGACGCGTACGGCCGGGGCATTCATGATCGTGTGGTCAACGGTAAAGCTATCAAGTAAGGGCATGCTGAATCCTGATTTTCCGATGTGGGTTGCCGATCGTGTTGCCGGAATATGACAGCATAATCCCGTGGCGTTCAATCGTTGCCGGGCGGCACCTCCAAAAACCTGATGGGCTCTCCCTGGGGTTACCGACCAGCGTTTGGTCACGCACTACCGCTTGGCCTCGTACCACGGTGGCGATTGGCCAGCCGGTCACCGGCTTGCCATGGTAGGGCGGCCAACCGCTGATGCTGACGATCCCATCATCGGTAATAGTGCGTTTGGCTGCCAAGTCTACCAGTCGCTGCAGGCTGAGTCGGCCATCCGCACGATGAGCCGCGTGGCATCAGTGCACTTTTCGGATCGCGCCAGCGTGTTCGTGGGACCCGCTCATTTTGTGGCCTCGGCAAGGGAATTGTCGCGCAGCCGTTGCAGGCGGTCCGCCTGCTCGCGCAGACAAGCATCAAGATCGGGGGCGCGGCAGCCGGCCTGAGCCTCGGTAATCGACATCACCACGACCTGCTGCAGGTAGAGTGGGAAGGTGGAAGCTCCGGTTCGCTCGGCTTCGAGCACGACGTTGCCCTGGCCGCCGCTGTCAATTGCCAGTCAGTCCCTTTGGGCGTGTCGCGCAATGTCACGCCGAGTGCCTCCAGTTCGCCGCGCAGCGCATCGGCCCGGGCGAAATCGCGCCGATCGCGGGCGCGGTTGCGCTCCGCGATAAGCGCTTCGATTCGAGCTACCGGCAGTGCCTTGCACCGCACGTTGTCACCCAACGCCTGCAGTGCTTGCGAGGGGGGCTGCTGCAACAGCCCAAGCAGCTCGGCCGAAGCGAGCAGGCGGCCCTTGAGTTCAGTCAGTTCATCTCCGCACTCGGCACGCTCCAGCTCGGCGATGAGCTGCTGCAGGCGAGTCAGTGCCGCCGAGACGTTGAGATCGTTCTCCAGCGCCTCGAGCACCACAGCGTCAGGTCCAACCGACGCCGCCTCGAGAGCCCCCACCTTGGCCAGCGCCGCATAGGCCCGCCGCAAGATGCGCCGTGCGCTGTCGAGGCGTTCGGCATTCCAGTCCAGCGGCCGCCGGTAGTGAGTCGACAGCAGCGTCAGGCGAACCGCCTCGCCGGGGGCCTGTTCGAGCAGGTCGCGCACCAGCAGCACGTTGCCGAGCGACTTCGACATCTTCTGCCCTTCGACGGTGACGAAGCTGTTGTGCACCCAGGTATTGCAGTAGCGCACGCCATGGGCGCAGGTGCCCTGGGCGATCTCATTCTCGTGGTGAGGGAAGATCAGGTCCTGGCCGCCGCCGTGGATATCGATGGTGTGGCCCAAGTGTCGGCCGATCATGGCCGAACACTCCACGTGCCAGCCGGGCCGACCGCGGCCCCAGGGGCTGTCCCAGCCCGGCTGATCCTCGCTTGACGGCTTCCACAGCACGAAGTCCAACGGGTCGCGCTTGTAGGGGGCCACCTCCACCCGGGCTCCTGCCAGCATGTCCTCCGGCCGACGCCGAGAGAGCTTGCCGTAGTCGGGGTAGGAAGCGACATGGAACAGCACGTGCCCCTCGGCCTCGTAGGCGTGGCCGCGCGCCATCAGCGTTTCGATCAGCTCGATGATGGCCGGGATATGATCGGTCACGCGCGGTTCAAGGTCGGGCGTCGAGACACCCAGCGCCTGCATGTCCTCGTGATAGGCCGCAATGTAGCGCTCGGTGATCGTGCCGATCGGCACCCCTGCCGCTGCCGCCGCAGCGTTGATCTTGTCGTCGACATCGGTGAAGTTGCGCGCGTAAACGACCTCCGAGTAGCGCTGGCGCAGCAGGCGCGCCAGCACGTCGAACACCACCGCGGGCCGGGCATTGCCGATGTGGGCGAAGTTGTAGACCGTAGGGCCGCACACATACAGCGTGACCCGGTCGGGTCGTTCGGTACGCAGCGGCTCCTTCTTACGGGTCAAGGTATTGAAGAGTTGCATCACGCTCCTGGCGGCTAGCCGATATCGTCGAGAAGTGGGGTAGTCCAATTCCACTCGCTGCACGCCACGGCATCGTGGGCGTGCAGGCTTTCGGCGTGCACAACGCGCAGATGAAAGCCGCTGATGCCGGACTGCTTGCGCAGGACATGGTGCAGGCGGCGTGCGGCGTCTTCGCAGAACATCAGGTTCTGGCCGTTGGCCAGGGCGAATGCCTGCTCGTCGATACGCTTCACCGCCGTTTGCAGCGCAGTGCCCAGCGCCCGCTCCACCACGTTGACTAGAGCCAGCAGCGGCAACTCATCTTGGCCGTCTCCCAGGCGCACCGAGAGATGCGCCTGGCTGCGCTGGCTGTGAGGCGTGGCCAGGATGCTCTGTTCACTGCCCAGCCACGCACGCACCGCCTCTCGGCTGACCGGCATGTCGGTGAAATCCTCGTCGAAGGCCTGCTGGATCAACTGCCGCGATAGTGCCGCCGAGCAGGGGCAGGTAGAGGAGTAGCCAACCGTGAGCTCGAGCGTAGCGTGAAAACCGTGCTCGTCGCGCCGACAGCGCAGGGCGAAGGGATAGCGCTTCCACCCCGCCAGCGGACTGATCAGCGCCGGGCGCTTGAGCATCGCTTCACCGCTGAGATCGAGAAAGGCGCTATGCGAAAGTCTGTGGTGGCTGTCGAGGAAGGTTTCCAGCACCGCGGCCACCCGCGCCAACGAAAGCTCGCGGGATTCGAGCTCGGCCAGCGCCAGATAGAGACGCGACATGTGAATGCCACGTGCGGTGGGATCGTCCAGGCTGACACCGGCCGAGGCAAAGCCCGTCACTCCCTGCCCGGCAACATGAAACGGCAGTGCGATTTGCTCCATTCCGACCCAGCTCAGCGTGCCAAGCCGCGCAGCGGTCGAAGTGGCGATATCTTCCAACAGTAACCTGTTCATCGAATCGGGACCTTTACGCTTTCCGGGGCGCATATGTTATAACATAACACTTTAAGATTTCCGAACCGCAGGATCAGGCATGACACAACGCTACAGCAAGCCATCACCTTCGCTTCGCCACCCCTCCCACACCACTACCCCCGGCCCCATCGCGAGGTCTCGAAGTCAGCTCTACCGCTATCGATGGATCTTGGGGGCGCTGTTGCTGGGTGCCGGCTTCGTCCTGTTACTCGTTCAGCAGGAAGTGCTGCAAGGGATTAGCCTGCAGCTGCTGGCATGGCAGCGCGACCTTCATCGCGCCCTGACGCTGGCGATTACCCAATGGTCGGCAGCTCCCTCGTGGTCGAGCGGCTGGTGGCTGATGGCGCTCAGCTTCGGTTATGGCGTTTTCCACGCCGCCGGGCCCGGCCACGGCAAGGCGGTACTCTCGACCTACCTGCTCTCCCAGGGCGGCGGCGTCCGGCGCGCCCTGGGGCTCTCTTTCAGTGCCGCCATGCTGCAAGGCCTGACCGCCATCGCCCTGGTGCTGGTTCTGGTAAAAGGGCTGGGCTGGCTGACCCGTCAGGCCATGGGGAGCGTAGCCGGTCTGGAACTGGCGAGTTTCTTGATGGTTGCCATCCTGGGAATCTGGCTGTGCCTGCGTGCCCGGCGAATGCTGCGTGGTAACGCCAGCGCTAGCGTCGCGACCCCGCCGGACTCCGGCGCCTCACTCGTATCGCCTCAGGCGCTCGCCCCGGCTGCGCCGGCCTCACGCTTAGCCGCGGTAAGCACAGCTCCCGTCCATGCTGCCGAGGGGCAAGCAACCTTCCACTTCTACGCCTCACACCAGAGCCAGGCGCCCCTCCAGGCCCATGGATCCCATCTGCATGGCAGTGACTGCGGTTGCGGCGCACGTCATCACGTGTCACCCGAAGAGGTCGGCGACTGGCGCACGGCATTAGCCACCGTGGCAGCCATCGGTATGCGCCCTTGCAGCGGCGCCGTACTGATCATGGGCGCGGCCAGCCTGATGGGCCATATGGCGCTGGGGGCGGCTGCCGTGATGACCATGGCGCTGGGTACCGCGATGACCGTTTCCGCCCTGGCCCTGGCCAGCGTACTGGCGCGGGACTGGGTTACCCGGCTCTATCTCAAGCACGGTCTCAAGCACGACCTCAAGCACGGCTATGGCGGTATGGCACGGCTGAGCAAACTGGGGGGCTGGCTGGCCATGGCAGGCGGTGTGGCCCTGGTGTGGCTGGGCCTTTCGCTGGCCTGGTACGCCACCACGAGGCCGGCCGCCGGACCGTCGCTGTTTTCATGACCATGACCACTATTACCCGAGGCAAGGAAAGCACACATGAAAAGATCGACCTGGAGCCTGAGCGTCTCCCTTCTAGCGGCAAGCCTTGCGGCCGGCGGCGCTCAGGCCCATGAGGAGGCGACGGCCTGGCGGCTGTTCGTCGCCGACCACAGCGAGCCGGTAGTGCACGCAATAGATGCCATTGAAGGCGAGCTGCTGGAAACCTTCGAGGTTAACGGCCCGGCATCGCTCTATCGCAGCCACAGCGGTGAAACCGTGTATGCGGTGCAGGGTACGGCCGATGTCGTTACTGTCATTGCCACGGGTATCGCCTTTCACGACCATGGCGACCACGCCGACATCGAGATCGAGGCACCACGGCTGACCGGAGCCGAAATCAGGGGAGAATACCCGGTGCACTTCGTGGAGCACCAAGGCCACTGGGCCGCATTCTTCGACAAGGAAGGCGTCGCCAGGGTGTTCCGTGAACGCGATGCACTGACGGGAAGCGTCGAGCTTCGCGAAGTGGACGCGGGCGCGCCCCATCACGGTGTCGTGGTGCCCTACGGCAACTTCGACATCGTTTCCGAGCCACACCCCGAGGGGCCCTCGAAACTGCCCATCGGCATTCGGGTACAAGACCGCAACGGCACCCGAGTGGGAGAGCTGGCCGAATGCCCCGACCTTCACGGTGAGGCGACAACGGGCAACCTGACGGCCTTCGCCTGCGCAACCGGCCTGCTGATCGTGCGTTCGGGAGATGGCGCGCCCTCCATCGAACACCTGCCCTATGCTGAGGCATTTCGTGAAGGCAAGGCCACCACCCTGCTCGGCGGCCGCGGGCTGCAATATTTCCTGGGCAACTATGTCGACGACTCGGGCCACAGCGCCGTGATGCTGATCGACCCCAGCGAAGAGGAGGCCTTCCGCCTGGTCGAGCTGCCCACTCGTCGCGTGCACTTCGCCGTCGATCCTATCCGGGCCCGCTACGCTTATGTGTTCACCGAAGATGGCCAGCTCCACCAGCTCGACGTGCTTGCCGGCGAGATCCGCCACTCGCTGCGGCTCACCGACCCCTACTCCATGGATGGACACTGGCGGGACCCGCGCCCACGCGTGGCGGTTGCCGGTGAGAATGTCGTCGTGACCGACCCGCTCGCGGGTAAGCTGCACCTGGTGGATGCGGTTAGCTTCGAAAAGGCTGGCGAAGTGGCAGTCGAAGGCACCCCGTTCAACATCGTCGCCGTAGGCGGTACCGGCGCGGCCCATGGTCACGACCACGGCCATTGAGGGTGGTCCTGCTCAACTCAGCCCAGGACGGAAAGCAAGAGGGCGGGCCGGCGCATGTCGGCCCGCCCTCTTTTAGCCACTCTTTTAGCCACTTTTTTAGCCACTCTTGCTAGCCTCTGCCTCGCTGGTGGCTCCTCATCAGAACGTCATGCCTACCGTAGCGAACACGCTGCGCGGTGCCCCGGGGAAGGTGGGCACGAAGGAACCGCCCGAATCGTAGTAGCGCGTGTCGCCCAGGTTTTGCACCATCATCTGCACCCGGTAGCGCTGCCCTTCACCGAAGCGGTAAATCGCATTGGCATCCCAGCGCGTGTAGGAAGGCAGCTCGAAGCTATTGGCGGTGTTGGCCTCACGCGCGCCAACGTAAATGGCGCCGAGCCCTATGCTGAGCCCCGAGGCCTGGCCGGCGAAATCGTAGGTCGACCAGAAGCTCGCCGAGCTGCGCGGCGCATTGGCCACCAGATTGCCGACCAGCTCAGGGTCGCTGTCCTCGCTGATCTCCGCCTTGAGCTGCGTATAGCTGGCCAGCAACCGCCACTGCGGCGTCACTGCATAAGGGACGTCCAACTCCCAGCCGCGGCTGCGCTGCTCACCGACCTGAATCACGTAATTGAAGTCGTCCGGGTCCGACACCACACCATTACGACGGCGAATGTCGAACAGCGCCAGCGTGGGCTCCAGGCGACCGTCCAGCAGGCTGAACTTGGCGCCTATCTCCGACTGCCGCCCCCGCGAGGGCTCAGGTAAATTTCCCTCACGCAGCATGCCGTTGAAAGGCTCGGTGAGGAAGGATTGCGCCCAGCTGGCATACAGCGAGACCTCCTCGTTGGGCGTCCAGGTCAAGCCGACCCGCGGTGAAAACGACTCGTCGGTTCGCGTCAGGCGCCCCTCCACCGGCAGGTACTCGGCGCGGGCACCGCTGCGTGAACGATCGAAGCGCCCCCCTAACAGCAGCCGCCACTGGCTACCGAGCTGCAACTCGTCCTGCAGGTAGAGCCCGATATTGTGGCTGTCGTAGCGCGAGGCATCGTAAGGCTCCAGCGGGCCGCTGGGGGCCTGGCCGTGCACCGGATCGTACAGGCTTATCGGCAGGATGACCGGAAAGCCCCCGGGGCCAAGGAAAGCGTGGGCCTCGAAGTCCCATTCGTCGTAGTTGTAATCGGCGCCCAGCAGCACGCGGTGTCCTACTGCTCCCGTATCGAAGCGGCGCGACATTTCCGCCATCACCGAAGCGTCGGTCTGCTCGTCGATGCTGCGCTGTCGGCGGCGGTTGACCTGAGGGTCGTCGGTATCGGCCCCGCTGATCGGGCTGAAGCTATAGGGGTACCACAGCGCATCGGTTCGCGCCCACGACGCCTGCATCCCGCTGCGTAGCTCCCAGCCGTTCTCGAAACCATGCTCCAGCACCACGGATGCCAGTACGCTCTCGTTTTCCAGGCGGGTATCCGGTTCGGCATAGTTGGTGTCGATCGGCACCTCGAGAAACAGCGGGCTGTTGCCGAAGCCCCGATCGAACGCCGAGACGCGCCGCCCTAGCTCCAGCTCGGCGGTCAGTGTGGTTTGCGGCGTGGGCTGCCACCTCACCACCGGCGATATGAACTGGCTTTCGGCTTCGACGAAATCGCGGAAGCTGCCGCTATCCTGCCACGCCCCGGTGACCCGATAGCTGACGGTATCGCTCAGCGGCCCAGTAGTGTCGAAGGTGCCACGGTAGAAATCGTAGCGCCCGCCGGTCAGGTCGAAGCGAGTCTGCGCTTCTTCCAGCGGCTTGCGCGTGACCAGGTTGACCACCCCGCCCGGCTCGAAGCGTCCGTAGAGTGCCGAGGCCGGCCCCTTGAGCACCTCGATCTGCTCGATGTTCACCAGCTCGTCCACCGGCGCGAACACGCTGCGGCGAAAGCCGTTCTTCAGGTTCGCCGACGTGGCGAAACCGCGCAGGCGAAAGCGGTCGTTACTGCCGCCCCAGCCCACCTGCGGCGTAACGCCGGGTACGGTACGCACGGCCTCGCCGAAGGTAGTGACGCCACGATCCTCGATCAGCTCACGGGTCACCGTCTGGATGGAGAAAGGCGTTTCCTTGACCAAGGTGTCGCTCTTGTTGGCCGTGGGCGCCACCACGCTGCGATAGGCACGCTCGCGCGTGCCCATCACGGTGATCGCCTCCAGTTCGTACTCCGAGCCGTTCGTCAGTTCCTGTGCCCCAGCATCGGCCATGGGCAGACCGATCAGAAGCAGGAGCGATGCACTCAGGCACACAGGGCCGATGCGCGCGGCAACGGCCCCGGGGCAAAAGGGGGGTGTCATTGTGTTCACCGTCGATCCTTGCGATGGGAGTGAGGTTAAGCCGGGGCCGGCAGTGGCCACGTCCGCCCTACCACTATGCAATGTAATAACATTACAGCCAGACAGAATACATTAAGACCCACCTTGCCGGTACAAGGCTCCTATCGGCTTATGTTGCCTGGGCCGGCTGGAAATAGTCGAACAGACGGGTAATGGCCTCGGGCTCGACGCCGTTGGTGATGAACACGAAGCGTGAGATACCGTCACTGCACGCTTCGACCGGCAGCGGCTCCGGCGGGTGAAAGATATGCTGCACGCCATGCAGGGCCAGCGGCTCCTCGCGCCCGGTAATCTTGACGATGGCCTTGACCCGCAGGATCTTCTCACCCATCAGCGACATCAGCAGATCCAGCCAGTCTTCGAGAAGCTCCGCGGCAATAGGCTGCTCGACGGTGAAGCAGAAGGAGCGGATCTGCTCACCATGGCGGGTCAGCGAGGGGCTGGATGTCGGCGCTATCATCGAGACCAAGCTGCCGGCATTCATCGGCGCCGAACCGGCAGCGGGCGTTACCTGTGCATAGGAAGCGGCGCTGAGCCACTGGTCCGCACGGCGCTGCTGCTTGGCAAGGCTACCTCCCGTCAGCTGCTCGGCCGCCACCTCGCCATGGCGCACTTGCAGCTGTTCGGCAGCGGGATTGATGCGGGAAAGATGCTCGGCAAGCCGAGACAGCCGCGCCTCGTCCACCAGATCCACCTTGGTGATCACCAACCGGTCGGCAATGGCGGCCTGGCGCTGCGAGTCACGATGGGCATTCAGTGTCGACACGCCACTGGCGGCATCCACCAGACAGATCACCCCGTCCAGCGCGAGGCGATGGGCCAGCCAATAGTCGGTCATCAGGGTGTGCAGAATAGGTGCCGGGTCGGCAAGCCCAGTGGTTTCGATGATGACCCGCGAAAAGGGCTCGCCGCCCGCCCGCTCTATCGCATCGAAGGTTTTCTGCACGGTGCGGCTCAAGTCACCGCGAATGGTGCAGCACAAACAACCGCTGCTCATTTCCACCACGCTGTGCTCATCGCTCTCGGTGACGAGCCGGTGGTCCAGGCCGATATCACCGAACTCATTGATCACTACCAGCGCATCCTTCATCGACGGCTGGCGCACCAACTGGTTGAGCAGCGTCGTCTTGCCGCTGCCGAGAAAGCCGGTCAGCACGGTTACGGGGATCAAATCCTGGGTATCGAAGCTCATATTGGTCACCGTTCGGGGGCAATGAGCGCAGCAGCCGCTGCGCTCACCACATGTTTTGTTACATCATAACACAAGCGGGACGATACAAGCCCAGCCAGCCGAACCGGTCATTGCGCAACGTCCTGTCATCCATCGCTGGGCTGGCAGGGTCAGAGCAACTTTTTTATTTTTTATTAACTTCAACGAAAACATGCTCTTCACGCAGAAGATAAAAAACGACGGCGAAAGTCTTTGACCTTGAAGAGCAGGCATGACACCGTGGCTTCAGTTGGTAAGCAAGCGGTATAGTTTCAGTAGCGTTCGGATTCTTTCGGCAGCCCTGTTATTTTTCCTTGTTTTACCCGCTAAAACATCTGGGTAACACCAGGAATATTGTAAGGCGCTGTAGCGCGAAAGGAATACGATTATGACGACTGGAACAGTTAAGTGGTTCAATGACTCCAAAGGCTTCGGCTTCATTACTCCGGCCGATGGTGGTGATGACGTCTTTGCCCACTTCTCCGAAATCCAGGAAGAAGGCTTCAAATCCCTGCAAGAAGGTCAAAACGTCTCTTTTGACGTGACCCAGGGTAAGAAAGGCCTTCAAGCCTCGAATATCAAGCAAATCGCATAACCTAACGGTTAAACGATTTGTCGAACCTCAGGGTTCGATAACAAGGCCCGCCTCGGCGGGCCTTGTTGCGTTTATCGATAGACTCCTAAGCCTCGCTGATTATCGAGCTTTCCACTGCAAATAGAAAAGATGGATAAAAGGCACCAGCAGCGGGCTGGCCAGGATGCCCAAGGCGACCACGGTTATCCACTCCGCTGGCTCCCAGCCCAAGCTGAGCGGGACCACGAGCAAGGTGGCGACAACCACCAGCCCCGCGCCCCCGCAGGCGGCTCGCCACCACCATAGGGAGCACTCGCGCCACTTCAAGAACGCTATCGCGACATTCCACAAGCCAACGATTCCCAGCGTGCCGATGAGTACGAAGAGCATGATTGCCACTTCCTCCACGCCCCAGGGGAACCCCACCGTGAGCAGCAGGACCAGGCCGAGGAACAGGCAGATCACGCTGACCGGCAGCGCCAGCAGCAGCATTTCGGCCAAAATGAGTCCCCGATGGATACCCTCCTTGGTCATGTTTCCCCCTGCCCCATGAGCATTGAGTTCACCGAGAAGCGCTGGTAGCTATCAGCGTGCCCCCTGCCCCCAGGAAAAGCCCGCCGGTGGTGCGATGAAACGCCCTCAGCCTGACGGGGCTATCGAACCAGCGCCCCACCCCCGCCCCCAAAGTGGCGTAAAGCGTCATCAAGGTAGTGTCGATCACCAGCCAGGTCAGCGCCAGAATTACGAATTGCATCACCTGCGGCTCGCCGACGGTGATGAAGTTGGGAAACAGCGCGGCGAAGAACAGCAGATCCTTGGGATTACCGATGCCTACCAGGAAGCCCTGGCGGAACAAGGCGGTAACGGATCTGGCTCCGCTAGGCTCCGGCACGTCAGCCTGAGTGGATGGTGCATCCGGCACGGTCAGCCAGGCCTGAAGCCCCAGGAAGATAAGGTAAGCCCCGCCCAGCAGCTTCAGCACGAAGAAGGCCGTTTCCGACGTAGCCAGCACGGCCCCCAGGCCCAACGCGGAGAGCGCCATCAGCACCAGGGACGCCAGCCCACCGCCCAGAACGGTAGCGAAAGCGCGGTGGCGTCCGAAGCGCAAACCGTGGGTAGTGCACAACAGTGCCACGGGTCCTGGGAAGATGATCAAGGCAGTGATCACGCCTACGTAGGTTATCCAGGTCCACCACTCCATCACCAAGCC
This sequence comes from Halomonas sp., assembly GCF_020832045.1. Lineage (GTDB taxonomy): Bacteria > Pseudomonadota > Gammaproteobacteria > Pseudomonadales > Halomonadaceae > Halomonas. Next base: position 51,103 of record NZ_JAFIFK010000068.1, on the reverse strand, counting down.
TCCATGGCTCATTGGTCGTTCGTTGTTATGGGCGAAATTCAGCTTAACGTATTTTGTGCCTGAAGCGCTTGGTGAGCCGCACACCTTCTAAAAGGGACGACACAAACCCGTTCCCGCCTGGCCATAGGTCCCTGTCGTTGTAAGACATATCTCATCGCAATCAACTAAGCACGAGCGTCTTTTGCAGGTAATACTTATCCTGTACGTCATGGACATGCCACCGAGGGATCAGGATGAACCCATCGAAGATTGGCAGCATCTCGCTAGTCGCTCTGCTGCTTGCCACCGGCTAATGGCGAGCCGCCTGCACACTATCTGGAACGCGCCGACGCCGCGGTCATGGAGGCACCGGGTGATGAGCAACAGCTCACTAACGCCTTGGCCATTCTCGACCAAGGGCTAGAGCGCCACCCAGACGACACCAAGCTGCGCAGCAGACGTGCAAATCTGCTCACCACCCTGGGCCGCTACGAAGAAGCCAGGCAAGACCTGGATACGCTTCACGATAACACCTTGAACAAGGAAGGAATGCTGCTGCGCTGCATGGTGTATGAACGCCTGGAAGGCGACACGGAAAAGGTGCTGGGGTGCTATGCAGGTGCGGAAGTCGCCTTTGTCACGAACGATACGCTCAGCGACCAGCCGGATGCCAACCACATCCTGGCGGCCCGCCTGGCCGAATCCCCCGAGGCCGAGGCGCTGTTGCTGGAATGGCAGGCCAGCAACGGAGCCGGTCAAGAGCCAATGCTTGGGGCGATAATGGAAATGGACCGAGAGAAGCTGATACGGCAGTTTCTACCATGAGGCTGATCGGAGAGACGCGGGTGAACCGTTTACAACTATCAGCTACAGCGACACGCCCTGCAGGTGTTGCTTGGCGGCATCGATGAAGGCGCGCACATTCGGGTGATCACGGCGGCCGCTTTGAAACAGCAGTGAAATCGGCAATGCAGGCGCGGCATCGTCGGTCAGGATGGTCTCGAGCCGCCCCGCCGCGACATCCTCGGCGACCTGATAGGAGAGCGTTCGTACCACGCCAAGCCCAGCCACCGCAGCGGCAATGGCCGCGTCCATGTGATTGACCGAAAGCCTGGCGGGACCGCCGGTTCGCCGTGTCTCCTCCAGTCCCCAGCCGCGGTGCAGCCCCGCCTCGTCCTCGAGCCAGATGACGTCATGCTCGCGCAGGTCGGCCAGCGACGCCGGCCTACCACGTGCGGCAAGATAGGCCGGGCTCGCACTCAGCACCCGTCGCACCTGGCCGACTCTCAGCATGTGCAGCGAGCTATCCGGCAGCTCGGCGATGCGGACGGCAACGTCGATGCCCTCCTCCACCAGGCGCACCACCCGATCAAGCAGCAGAAGCCGGACCTGAAGCTCGGGATGCTGCCGCAGCAACTCCACTACCACCGGCAGCACGTGCAGCCGGCCAAACATCACCGGCGCCGTCACCGTCAGGGTGCCGCGCGGTGTCGAGCGGCCGCCGCGCACGCTGTCGAAGGCCCCATCGATCTCGGCAAGCCCTGACCGGCAGCGCTCCAGAAACAGCGCGCCCTCCTCGGTCAGCCGAACGCTGCGCGTGGTACGCATCAACAGCTGAACCCCAAGATTCGCCTCCAGCGCCGCGATGGTCCGCGACACAGTGGTGGGCGACATGCCCAGCCGCCGCCCCGCTTCGGCAAAGCTCGCCTGCTCCGCCACGCAGATGAAGGTTCTCAGCGTTCGCAGCCTGTCCATCGTGCGCCTCTCCATCTCGTTAGCTCGCCACTGAGTATTATCGTCAGAAACCGCAATGATGAAGTGCGATTTTGACGGATTCTCTCACCTTGCAGCACAAGCCAGAATGCAAAAGCCAGCAGAGGCCACTCGTCTACAGGAGGAGAATTGCCATGAAGCTCTACCACTTCGCCCTATCCGGGCACGCCCATCGCGCCGCCCTGTTTCTCTCCCTCGCCGGGGTCGAGCATGAGCTGATCGAAGTCGATCTCGCGGCCGGCGCCCACAAGCAGCCGGAGTTCCTCGCACTCAACGCCTTCGGCGAAGTGCCGGTACTCGACGACAACGGCATCGTCATCGCCGACTCCCTGGCGATCCTCGTCTATGTAGCGAGAAGGATCGGCCCTTCCCACTGGCTGCCGAGCGATCCCGCCGAGGAGGCACAGGTACAGCGCTGGCTCTCGGTGGCGGCCGGCAAGATCGCCTATGGCGCCTGTGCCGCCCGGCTCATCACCGTATTCGGTGCGCCCTTCCGCGCCGAGGAAGTGATCGAACGCGCTCACGCCACGCTTGCCGTGATGGAAAAGTCGCTGGAAGGCCAACGCTGGATCGCCGCAACAGAGCAGCCCACCATCGCCGACGTCGCGCTCTACAGCTACGTCGAACGAGCCCCCGAGGGCAACGTGGACCTCTCCGGCTACCCCAGAGTCCTGGCCTGGCTGCGCCGGGTTGAAGGCCTGCCCGGATTCATCCCTTTCCAGCGCACCCGCGCCGGGCTCGAAGCCTGACCCCCTCTTATTTTCAACAGGAGTGACTATCATGCGTTTCGACACGCTACGTCTCGACCATATCGGCATCCGCGTTACCGACCTTGCCATCGCGGAAGCCTTCTACGCCAAGCTGGGCTTCCAGCGCGATCCCGGCGAGTTCGCCCCCGAGGCCAAGGCCTGTGGGCTCGTGCACCCCACCGGTATGCGCATCCACCTGATCTACAACGGCACCCTTGCCGATGAAGGCAATGTGCTGCTGGACGCGCCGATCAAACGGCCCGGCTACACCCACGCCGCCTTCATCGTCGAGAGCATGGACGACCTGGTGGCATGGCTGAATCGCGAAGAAATCGAGATCACCGAAGGGCCGGTCATGATGGGCCACGGACGCCGCAGCGTCTGCTTCATCCGCGACCCCGACCGTAACGTGCTGGAGTTCAATGAGATCCTGGCGCAGCCGCATTGATGGCGAGCTTTGCAAGCCTCGCTTCAATGCCGCATGGTTGGCTCTTTTGGCTCTTGGTACCGTAAAGCTCCGCGGGATTGCTTCCCGTGGCAGGCTATCCGTTTTGGAGTAAGCGTTTGGGAGAGTGAATGATTGCCAAGAAAGAGCGCGGCAAGGTGGAGCGCCGATTAACCGCTTCGCTGACCCACGCCTGTGAGCAGGCCAAGCCCCAACTGCCCGGCTTCTGCTGGCTGACCCACGAGGTCGATTACCAGCGCTTCCCCGAGAGCCTGGTGATCACCTGGGTGTTCGATACCCACCCCAACCTGGCGAATGCCCTCAAGGGCGATGCCCGCCGCTATATCGCCGACCTGACTGCCGAGGCACTGGCCGAGGCCGGCCTCGATGTCGGCGATGTCTCGCGGCATCTCGATTTCGACAGCGAAGAGGCGTGTCAGCGCGAGCACGGTGGCGACTGGCAGCGCCGATTACGCACCAAGCCAACGAGGCATTGAATGGCGAAGAAGATCGAAAGCCCGTGCGTCTCGGTATGCCAACTGAAAGGGGATCTGTGCGTCGGCTGCGGCCGCACCGTGGAAGAGATACGCCACTGGAAAGCCATGAAGCGACCGGAAAAGATGAAAACGGTGAAGCGCGCCGAGGAGCGCATGAAGAAGATCCCGCCCGATTGAGGCAGGTGAAAGTGGAGCGGAGACAGTTCCCGAAATGGACGACATAACCGAACGGGCCGCGCTGTTCAGCAGGGCCGCCCATCAAGCCGTTGGCCAGCGACGCAAGTACAGCGGCGAGCCCTACTGGCACCACCCGGTGGCCGTGGCGAAGATCGTCTCAGCCGTCGAGACGGCGACACTGGAGATGATCGCCGCCGCCCTGCTGCACGACGTGCTCGAGGATACCGACGTGACGGCGATGGATATCGAGGAGTGCTTCGGTCAGCGGGTCGCCGCGCTGGTTCTGGAGCTGACGGATCAATTCATCGATCCGGAACTCGGCAACCGCGCCCACCGCAAGGCGCTGGAGCATGACAGGCTGGCGACGATTTCCCCAGAGGCGCAGACCATCAAATACGCCGACCTGATCGACAACTCCGCCAGCATCGTCGCACGGGATCGCGGCTTCGCCAGGGTCTATCTGGCCGAGAAGCGCCAACTGCTGGAGGTGATGACGGCAGGTGACCAAGCACTGAGGCGCAAGGCATGGAGCGTATTGACTGAGGGTGAGGCGAAGGTCCGCGGCACTGCATGACGCCCAACCGCTGCGCTTCGAGTACGCCACCGCTTGGCTGGAGCACCCTAGTCGGGGGTGGTTGGATGGACCCTGGCGGCCCTTGGTGCAGCATCTACACTATTCCTACATTAGCCGATAATGGCGTAAGCAGGCCCCAGGCGCCCAACAAACAAATAACTCCACACACCAGACAATTCTCGGACAAATGCTCTGTTTCCAGGGAAAGGCACAGAATCTTAACCTTTATTCTCAGTAGGTAGCCGACTTTCTGGGAAGTGCTGATACACTCCGCCCATGACAGGCTCTGCCCCGTGGTGGAGCTCTCCATATCCATCGGCAGGGAGACCTTCATGGCCCGCAATATCATCGTTCTTGGTGCCGGCATGGTCGGCGTATCCGTGGCCTGGCATCTGGTACGTCGCGGTCATGACGTCACGCTGGTGGACCGCCGCGAGCCGGGGCTTGAGACCTCCTTCGGCAATGCCGGCATCATCCAGCGCGAGGCGGTACGCCCCTACCCCTTCCCCCGTGATATCGGCACCCTGCTGCGAGTGGTGCCCAACCGCCAGGTGGATATCCGCTACCGCCCCAGCGGCATGCTGAACGCGGCGGGCCCGCTGCTGGACTACTGGTTGAACTCCAGCGGTAAGCGCTACGAGCGCATCGTGCGCGAGTGGGCCTCGCTGATCGTGCGCTGCCAGGATGCCCACGCGCCGATGATCGAAGCCGCCGGCGCCGAGGCGCTGGTGCGCAAGGGCGGCTGGCTGGAGCTTTACCGCACCCGCAAGGAGTTCGAGGAGCGCCAGAAAGAGGCTCAGGAGAACCACGAGCGCTTCGGGGTTGAGTATGAAGTGCTGGACGCCGAAGCGCTCTACGCCAAGGAGCCGCACCTGAGCAAGGGGCTGATCGGGGCGATTCACTGGACCCAGCCTTGGATGGTCTCGGACCCGGGCGGCCTGGTGCAGGCCTACGCCCGCAGCTTTGCCGAACAGGGTGGCAAGGTGATGCAGGCCAGCGTCGAAGACGTGCTCCAGAGCGAGGGTGGCTGGCAGGTGAAGACCAGCGAGGGAACCCTGGAGGCAGAGGAAGTAGTAGTGGCCATGGGCCCCTGGTCCGGTGAGCTGCTGGCAAGACTCGGCATGAAAGTGCCGCTGTTCGTGAAGCGCGGCTACCACATGCACTACTCCGCCGAAGAGGGAGCCAAGCTCAACCACTGGGTGATGGACGCCGAGAAAGGCTTCCTGCTCGAGCCGATGCGCGCCGGAATTCGTCTGACCACCGGCGCCGAGCTTGCCGACCTGGACACCCCGCCCCAGTACAAGCAGCTGGCCGCCGCAGAGAAAGTGGCACGCAAACTGTTCCCGCTGGGCAAGCGCCGCGACGGCCAGCCCTGGAAAGGCGCACGGCCCTGCATGCCCGACATGAAACCGGTGATCGGCCCGGCCCCCGGCAAGCAGGGAATGTGGCTCGCCTTCGGACACGGCCATCAAGGCTTCACCCTCGGCCCCGCCACCGGTGAACTGCTCGCCCAGATGATGGATGGCGAGGAACCCGCGGTGGATATGGCACCGTTCCGCGTCGATCGCTTCTGAAGGTTAGGTCACTACTCCACAACGAAAGCGGGCGCCCTTGAGGCGCCCGTTTTATGTTCCTACGCTCTGCTTGAAGCCGGCGCCGAGATAATTACCCCCTCCTACCCCACGGCGCCACCATTTCCCAGCGAAGAACTCGGTGCTAGCGCTGTAAGCCATTTCTCCGTCTACCGTAAGCCATTTCTCAAATTCTCATCCAGCGGTAGCCAAGTCGCCAAAGCTAGCGATAATCGATAACCGCACCATGGGCATGGGATAGAGGGTAAATCCATGGATCTTGCGAAGGTTGGCGACAAGGTGGCTTGCTCCTGCAAGGGTGGGCCGCATCGCATCGTTTCCGGTGCAGGCACGGCCAAGGTGGACGGCATTCCCATCGCCAGGGTTGGTGACAAGAGCTCCTGCGGCGCCAGCATTACCTCCGGTGTGGCGTGGTATCCCATCGAGGGCTCACCCGCCGCCATTCAGGGCAGCGCCACGTCATGTGGCGGCCAGGTCATTACCGGTTGCAGCACTGAGGTCGGTTCGCCCAGCAGCGCGAGCACGCCGGCAGCAGGCCTGATCGCCCATTCAACTTCGCTAGGAATGACCGGTCGCCAAGATGACTCGATCAGGGCTTCGTTTGCCGAAAACTCTCCTGAAGCTGAATACGAGTATGTAGCCTCTGAAACCGAAGTGATCATGAATCAGCCAGCCTACCTCTTCGTCGAAGGTGTTGGCAGCAATGGCGGATATATCTTTAGGGTCAATGTCACGATCAGAGATAACACCCTTCATGTATCGGCACGTGGTGCAGCAATCGCAGCACAAATCCCAGGGGGAGGTTCGGTCATTCTAGGCATGCGTGCCGAACTCAAGGATGGCGATCAATTACTGGAATCAGCAGTTCTTCAAAATGACGGAATCAATGCTTGGCCGGATGAATTCAATTATAGACCGGTAGGCCACGCCACCTTTTCTTTGCCCGAGCCACAGCCCGGCAAGATGCTTTCTCTTCACCTGCGTGGTACTTTCCAATATCAGACCAGCGCAGGGTCAGCAGCACCGATCCCACCCAGTACGAGCAAGATGCTTTCCCTTCAGGTAATTGAGTAATAGTATGCTGCGAAAAACAATCTTCGCCCTAGCGCTGACCCTTCTGCTCACTGCCTGCCAGGAAGGTAGAGGCAATGATATTGACAGCGATTCTATCGAGCTTCAGAGACAAGCCAACGAGGAAACAGCTCTCGGCATTGCGGAAAAAAATAACGAGAGACTAGAAAGAGCAAAGGCCCTTATAGCGCAGTCGCTTGAGGCAGATCCAAGCAATCATTATGCGCTGATAAACAGGGCTCAGATTGCCATCTATGAAGGAAATTACGAGCTTGCTCTAAGCACTGTGGATCAAGCTTATGAAATCGCACCTAGCAACGACTCTCTCCCCCTTTTTCGTTGCATGCTGATAGAAGAGGTTGAGAGTAATGAAAGCGCGAGGGAGTGCTACTCAGCAGTCGAGGAAGGTTACGCCGAGCGGCACGAGGAAGATGGAGAAATCCATGCCAACTGGGTGGGAGCGGCCATTCTAGGTGATAGCCATGCTGCGGCTGAGCTGATTGAAAAATATCTAGAGCAGGAAACAGAAAAGGGAGAGCTAGCAGTCCAAATGTCCGAGACGACCATTAATTCTCTTATAGATGGTAGTTATTTAGACCAAGTCCTTATGCGAGAACACTGAAGTCACTTCATGCTATACTTTACATCCCAGGGAAACAGTTGGCCATGATCAAACCAGCTTCACTAAATGAGCTTTTCTCTCTACTAAATGAAATGACCTTGGCAAAGCATAGAGAAAATGCTTTTTCGCCATCCAAAAATTTTCAGCTAGCGGAACACACCCTAATTATTTCCTATCTTTCATCCTTGCTAGTTCTTGTTGCACTGATATTTTATACAAGAGAATTCGACACTTCGCCTCAAGCCAACCAAGCTGCCTTTCTCCTTTATATAATCAATATCGGGCTATCTATCACCTACTTGCTTACCATTATTATCGGCATCGCAATAATATTGTGGAAACAACGTAAAAACCCTTACTCTGCCATCATGCAGCGACTAAATCATGACCTGCACGGTGATTTACCCTTTCTTTCTCAGCTACAGAAATTCGACACAAGCACTTTGCAATATGCACTCATTCAATATCGACAAAGCTGGGGCATCTCAGAAAATCGTGTCTCCTTACTCGCTGGCAACCTCCGAAAGCTAGGACTTTTCCCTGCGCTAGCAGCCGCCTCAATTTCCGCATCTACATTGATGAAGGAAGGCACTAGTTTTCCGCTCTGGCTACCGATAATTTTGGCTGCTGCATTTTCTATTATTGGCTTTATCGCTCTAGGCCAGCGAGAGAGGCCGCAGCAGGTAATTGAGCTCCTCGAATACGCAATAGAAACCTCAAAGGGGATTGATATTGCTGAGACAGGCGGAGATAAAGCCAAGGAAAGCAACTATCAGCAACGCTCGGCCACGGTGGCTTAATTTTTAAAAGAAAGCGGCCCTGGCAAGGGCCGCAACATAAAGCGCATACTGCTCTAGATCGCCCTCCAGAATGGCCCCTCGACGATGAAGGAGCCCAGGAAAATGGCAGAAAACACTGCTTAATTACAGGCAGACACTAGAGCAGGTGTGAGGTGGATACTGTCACAACACACATCAGCCGCGACTAACTATTGCTTCATTTAATGAGGAAATTATTTTGGTTATATAGGATTCATCTTCGCTTACCAATGCCTGATTTTCACCTGATGAGGTATTTAAGATCACAGAGTATTTTTCTTTATTTCCGATCCAGACCAGAACAGCTATAACTAGCGCTGCTATGCCGGCTACGAACACCCATCCGCTCCCGAACAAACAACCCAAACCTATAAGGGCAATAATTTTTGCGGCACCTCTATCTGGAGGTATGAAGCCAGATTTTACAGAAGTCACGTTGCTCATTGCATAGGTCTGTCCGTCGACAATAAACCGACTGTTGCTTACGCTCACATTCCCTTGATTGAAAAAAACTTTTTCTTCCATCTTGAACTCTCAGCCTATGAATTAATTACTCATTGAAGGTAACTTGCGGCCACTCTTGTCACCGTCTGTCAAAGTGGCAAAGCTTGCTCCTTTCCCCTAGCATCTTTCCCTGCGACAGCCTCTGTCTGCGTTGTACCTTCCTGCTATATCGGCAGTCCTCTCGGCGACCTTAACCTGAGTTAACTAAATATTGTAACGAAATGCAAAGAAAAGGACCTGCCCGTGGGTAGATCCTTGATTTCGTTCAGCTTATCCATGTCAGGCATTCAACCTAGGAGCGCCTCACTCTACTCAATCGTCGCGGAGGGCTTGCTACTGACGTCGTAGGTCACGCGCGATACGCCGCGGATCTCGTTGATGATGCGATTGGAGACTTTTTCCAGCAGCTCATACGCCATCATTACCTCATGGACAACATACTGCTGCGTACAGGTCGTTGCTAACAGCGGCCTTGCAGATGAAGCCTGACCACCCATAGCTTATTGTTATTAAAATAATTTTCCTCAGCCTTGTCGGTGACTATCGATAGTCCCACAAAGATGCATTTTCACTCCCACTCGACCGTCACTGGCGGCAGGTGTGTCCACCTTGCGGTCATGAAGTCGATGGTTTCTACGGCGCGCAGGGCGGTGACCCATTCGTAGTGCCGGCCGTCGCCGACGAACTTCAGCGATGGGAACACCGCTGAGCTAGTGTGGAATCTGGTTCCTTCGACTTTCATCTTGTCGGGCCTGTCTTGCAGCAGATAGTGTTCGTACCAAAGACTACCCACCTTGCGATTGCTACATCCCCGGATCCGGTGCGGCTTGGTCAGGGGTGGGACTGTCCGGTGCGGAACGATCCTGACCTTGCCAAACGTGCGGTGGCACAGGCATACGATAGTGGCGGCAGGCCGCGAGCAGGATAGGGGACAGGCCAATTCGCACAGCACTCACTCGCTCATGCAGCGGATGCTCCTTCATTACGCGATTGAGGAGCTCAAAGACGGCCTCTAGCGAGCCGTCGAGTGGCAAACCTGGTACCGACAACCCGTGATCTCGATCACCATCCCAGAAAACTTCATCCGTCCGTCGGGAACCCAGATTTGGTGGGTCATGTGCGGAGCGTGCTCTAACAACGTGCTACGCAAGCGTTCTGCCCGTTCCTGATCTCCGATCATCGCAAGCCAAGCGAGTACGAAAGTGTAAAGAATCCCCGCTCGCGTATGCTCTTCGAAGTATGCATCGCTGCGGTCTCTGGGATGGGCGAGAACGTCTCGATAATCTGTCATCGGCGTCGGATAGTGCTGCCGCATTGTCAGTCCGTTGCACAGGTGATCGGAGATGCTACGGATGTAGCCGGCGACATTGCGAAGACGGCCACGCACGTCTGCAAGACGCATAAACAGGGCCAGTTCGATCGAGAAATCGTCGCGAACGGGGGCGGCAAGCGCCGGGTTCGCGTTCAGCATCCCGATCGCTATATTAAGCACCTGATCCGACCCTTCACTCATTGCCTGCGCAAACGCCTCGTCCTGCGTGGCACTAATGGCATCCAACCATAGTCCGTGTAGAGACAACCTCCCCAGCGTCTCGAACAGCGCTATGTTGATGTCAACCGCGTTGCGTGAATTTACGGCCATTGAAAGCGCGTATCGCTTATCGGCGAACGGCCCAATTTTCTCGACGAGAAGAAGGTTGGCGATGATGATGTGTAGTTGCAAGACCTGATCGAAATGAGCCAGCCGCTCCTGCCGCGTCGAACCCTTGCGCAGACGGGTACTATCGCAGTGCGGCCAGCTGCGTAGCAGCACCAGCTCAGATGCTAGATACGCTGCCTCAAGGTTATCGGCGTCGCGGGCCCATACAAAGAGTATCCAAAGACACAGGTAGGCCTTGCGTAGCTGGCGTGTCCGCTCTGTCTGGTTCTTCGGCTCAGTGAAGATAATATCGAGCAAGTGGCGGAAATGCCGATAAGAGACGTCGGGCTGGTCAAGCATCGCTAGCGCCTTCTGAAACACTCCTCGGTTCTCGCTCTCAACTAACTCTGCACGTAACATGCCGCTGAGGATCAGATCCGCGAGACGATCTCCGTTCCACTCGGCGAAGTGAACGTTGGCTTTTTCGTTCGTCCGGCAAAAGCCGCTCCACTGAGCGCGAACATCCTCGCGCATCTCGCCACCCATGCAGATACAAATGACTATGGACATATCCGCTAAATGCGGCGGGATACGGTTAGGGATATAATCATCCAGAATCTCGTTGAGCGAGGGGCGCACGGCCTGCTGACCTGTGTCCCAATGCTCCCGTGTCAAATCTCCAGACTTGATCGTGAACAGGAACAGGCTTCGAGCACCATCGCGATCTGGATTGGGGCCGACTGCAGCGACGTCGACACCAGCTTGCCGCGTGCCACGACGGGGACGGGTTAAAACTTCGAACCCACTCTCGGCCAGAAGATCGGGCAAAATAGCGTCGAGTTCGCCGCGTTCGCGTAGCGAGCGCAGATAGTGTGTCACGACAAGTTTCATCGTTGTTCTCGCGGCTCAAGCTTGAAGTGGACCAGCATGTGGTCGAGGCCGACCGGGTCAACAATATTGAGGAGAGGCAACTCGGACGAGATCGAGAACGATTTCATCTCGATCTCGGTTAGATGCGTGGCACCCTCACCGGTATGAATCGGCGTCAGCGACGAGCGGCCATACAGAATGTATTGTTTGGTGAAGATATCCTCAAATATAGATTTTCGCCTCCCCTGCTCCATGCCCCGTTCCATCTTCTCGTTCCACTGAACACGCTCTGCCTCGCGCTGCATTTCGCTGGGGTGCAATTCAACCAAACGCTCAATACCCTCCATCGCGTCCTTAAATGCGGCCTTTCGTGCGAGCAGTTCAGTAATACCAGAGCCGTTCGCTCCGCCGTCTCCGACGTAGCGCTCAAGGTAGTCCTTCAGCTTGCCCCCATAGCTCAGGAGCAAGGGGTCGTAGATCAGACTGAGGACGTCACTAGCGATATCCGGAGATCCATCGCGAAGTACCGCTAATGGTATGACAACCGCGGCCAGCGGATCGATAAAGAACCATCCGACAGCCTTGCGACAGAGAAAAAGCTGATCCGATGGCTCCGTTGGCAGGGACGACGCGGGGATTGAGAACGGTGGGTCATCGTTCCCAACACTGCACACTTCGTTCGCCACGCATTTACGAGTGTATACATCCCCATTGAGCAGCCAGTACACAACCGCACTACCAAGCACGTCTGCGCCTGCCTGCTTGAGGGCGTGGTACGTACTCTGGAACGCGTCCAGCGTAATCCGCCCCTGTGAACGATCGAATAACTCACTAAGCAGGTAAACCACTTTTTCAACACGCTCGGCGCCTACGAGTTGATAAGTGGCATGGTCGATATGCGATATTGTGACGATATTGTCTGGATCAACGTCTGCCACAGCATCAAGACACAGATCTATAGCACTTTCTGAGAGGCCCACCCGGTGAAGCCACAGAAGATCCGCCGCCAAGTGAATCGCGGTGGGACTCCTCGTCTGAAGGATCCGTTCGAGTTGTTCGTCGAAACTGGCTGGTGCGTATACTTTCCGTTTTGCAGCAGCGCGGTAACCCGCTTCGACGGACCGCAGGGCAATATCCTCATCGTTGCTGGACGCGCCTTGGAGCAGTGTGTCGAGTACCTCACCGTAGCGTTCACCCAACTCCATGGCACCCAAAGCCGAGGTGGCTGCAAGCTTCGCCTCCCGCTCATGAGCTTGCGCGAAAATCAGGCCTTCCTCGGCATCAGCGTTCATTAGGAGAACCGAGTATAGTTGACGCAGAGCGAGATTATCACCGGTACGTGCTGCTTCATAAACCTTGGAAGATCTCGCTGGGTCCCTCTTTGTCCATTCTCCAAAAGCGGTACTCGGAGCGCCAGCAGCCAAGTCGTTGCCACCACCTGCATCAAGCAGGCGCGAGATGAAGGCGAGAAGGACGTCCTGATCTACGTTCAGATGGGGAATCAGATCGCATAGAACATTCTGGATGAGGAAGAAGCGCGGTCCCGCCAGCTCCGCCAGCGCTTCTTCGATATGGTGGTCAATCGGGGGCGCGTCAGTAGCGTTCAATATGGTCGCGAGCGTCTCGATCCACACAGAATAGCGATCGTCCCGACGCCAACACTCCCGATCAGCAACAGTACGAACCAAACCGCGTGTGCGGAGCTGCGTAGCCAATTCCGTCTCGTCTACCGGCGTCCACTCTGTTGCCATTGGCCTACCCATTGGATCCTTTGTTCCCAAAAGAGCCTAGAAGATTCTCAAAGTCGATGAAATTCCCCTAGACTATTTCGTACTCATGGTGCCACAGAAGAGCCCCACTTCCACTAATACCACCTTGGATACCACGCTCAAGAGGCGTTTCCCACAGCCAAAAGTTGCCAGACAGCCCCAAAGACAAAAAACAAAACATCCCCTGAAAACATGGGCTTATATCATCGCTGGTTAGTGCCAGCCACTTCCTAACATGTGATTACTCCCACTCGATCGTCGCGGGCGGCTTGCTGCTGACGTCGTAGGTCACGCGGGAGACGCCGCGGATTTCGTTGATGATGCGGTTGGAGACTTTCTCCAGCAGCTCATACGGCAGGTGGGCCCATCTTGCGGTCATGAAGTCGATGGTTTCCACGGCGCGCAGGGCGATGACCCATTCGTAGCGGCGGCCGTCGCCGACCACGCCGACGGATTTGACCGGCAGGAACACGGCGAAGGCCTGGCTGGTCTTGTGGTACCAGTCGGCGTTGTGCAGTTCCTCGATGAAGATGGCGTCGGCTTCGCGCAAGATGTCGGCGTACTCCTTCTTCACTTCGCCGAGAATGCGCACGCCCAGGCCCGGCCCCGGGAAGGGGTGGCGGTACACCATGTCGTAGGGCAGGCCGAGTTCCAGGCCGAGCTTGCGCACTTCGTCCTTGAACAGTTCGCGCAGCGGTTCGACCAGCTGCAGCTTCATGGTTTCGGGCAGGCCGCCGACGTTGTGGTGCGACTTGATCACGTGGGCCTTGCCGGTCTTGCTGGCGGCGGATTCGATCACGTCGGGGTAGATGGTGCCCTGGGCCAGGAAGTCGACGCCTTCGATCTTGCTGGCCTCTTCATCGAACACGTCGATGAAGGTGTTGCCGATGATCTTGCGCTTGGCTTCCGGGTCGTTCTCCCCTTCCAGCTTACCCAGGAACAGCGCTTCGGCGTCTACGCGGATCACCTTCACGCCCATGTGGCGGGCGAAGGTTTCCATTACCTGGTCGCCTTCGTTCTTGCGCAGCAGGCCGTTATCCACGAATACGCAGGTAAGCTGGTCGCCAATCGCCTTGTGCAGCAGGGCCGCCACTACCGAGGAGTCCACGCCGCCGGAGAGGCCGAGCAGCACGTGGCGGTCGCCGACCTGGTCGCGCACGCGGGCGATCTGGTCTTCGATGATGCGGGCCGGGGTCCACAGTTTTTCCGAGCCACATACGCCAACCACGAAGTGCTCGAGGATGCGCTGCCCTTGCAGGGTGTGGGTCACCTCGGGGTGGAACTGCACGGCGTAGAAGCGCTTCTCGGGCCAGCTCATGGCGGCCACGGGGCAGCTCGGGGTAGAGGCGGTCACGGTGAAGGCTTCCGGCGCGCGGGCCACCTTGTCGCCGTGGCTCATCCACACGTCGAGCAGCGCCTTGCCGTCGTGGTCCACGTGGTCCTTGATGTCGCGGAACAGGTCGTCGTCGCTGTCGACCTTGACCTGGGCGTAGCCGAACTCCTGCTTGTCGGAGCCTTCCACGGCGCCGCCGAGCTGTACCGCCATGGTCTGCATGCCGTAGCAGATGCCCAGCACCGGCAGTCCCATCTCGAATACGCACTGGGGCGCGCGGGGCGAGCCGGAGGCGACGGTGGATTCCGGGCCGCCGGAAAGAATGATGCCGTTCGGCGCGTACTCGCGGATCTCTTCCTCGGTGATATCGAAGGCGCGCACTTCGGAGTACACGCCGATCTCGCGCACGCGGCGGGCGATCAGCTGGGTGTACTGGGAGCCGAAGTCGAGGATGAGGATCTTGTGGGCGTGAATGTCGGTCATCTGGGCGTCTCTACTGGCAACGTATGGCGGCGGGCCGGATGCAAAAAGGGTGCGGCGGGATGAGTCCCGCCGCAGTATCAATCAAAGCAGTGATTTACCCTGCTCTGTAATTTGGAGCCTCTTTCGTGATCTGCACATCGTGCACATGCGATTCGGCGAAGCCGGCGCCGGTGATCTGCACGAACTCCGGCTTGGTGCGCATCTCCTGGATGTTGCTGCAGCCGGTGTAGCCCATGGAGGCGCGCAGACCGCCCATCATCTGATGCACGATGGCGCTCATCACGCCCTTGTAGGGCACGCGGCCTTCGATGCCTTCCGGCACCAGCTTCTCGGCGCCGGCGTCCTTGTCCTGGAAGTAGCGGTCGGCGCTGCCCTGGCTCTGGGCCATGGCACCCATGGAGCCCATGCCGCGGTAGGCCTTGTAGGTACGGCCCTGAAACAGCTCGACCTCGCCCGGGGCTTCCTCGGTGCCGGCCAGCAGGCCACCCACCATCACCGCGCTGGCGCCGGCGGCAATGGCCTTGGCCAGGTCGCCGGAGTAGCGCACGCCGCCGTCGGCGATCAGCGGGATGTCGTACTCCTTGAGCGCATCGGCAACGTTGGAAACGGCGGTGATTTGCGGCACGCCCACGCCTGCCACCACGCGGGTGGTGCAGATGGAGCCGGGGCCGATGCCTACCTTGACGGCGTCGGCACCGGCTTCGGCCAGCGCCCGGGCAGCGGCGGCGGTGGCGATGTTGCCGCCGATCACTTGGATCTGCGGGAAGTGTTCCTTCACCCAGGCCACGCGGTCGATTACGCCGCGGGAGTGACCGTGGGCGGTGTCGACGATGATCACATCGACGCCGGCTTCGGCCAGCGCAGCGACACGGTCCGGGGTTTCCTGTCCGGTACCTACCGCTGCGCCCACCAGCAGGCGGCCGTCGGCGTCCTTGGCGGCGCTGGGGAAGGTGCGCGCCTTCTCGATGTCCTGGAAGGTGACCAAGCCGCGCAGGTGGAACTGGTCGTCCACCACCAGCATCTTCTCGACGCGGTGCTCCTGCATCTTGGCCTTGATCACGTCGAGCCCGGTGCCCTCTTTCACTGTCACCAGCCGCTCGCGGGGGGTCATGATGTCGGAAACGCTGTCGCCGTGGTTGGGCTGAAAGCGCATGTCGCGCTCGGTCACGATCCCCACCAGGGTCTCGCCCTCTACCACGGGGAAGCCGGAGAAGCCGTACTCCTGAGCCATGGAGAGCAGGTCTTCCAGCTTGGCCTTGGGTCCGACGGTTACCGGGTCTTTGACGATAACGCTCTCGTGCTTCTTGACCTTGCGCACCTCGGCCGCCTGAGCGGTGATGCTCATGTTCTTGTGGATGATGCCGATGCCGCCTTCCTGGGCCATGGCGATGGCCAGGCGGGCTTCGGTCACGGTATCCATGGCGGCGGAAACGAGGGGAATGTTGAGGTAGAGGTCACGGGTCAGGCGCGTGCGTAGGCTGACGTCCTTGGGCAGGACTTCCGAGTAGCCGGGTACGAGTAATACATCGTCGAACGTAAGAGCTTCTTGGGCCATACGTAGCATAGTCGGCAACACCCAGTGCTGGTGGGGGGAGGGAAAAGTTAATCGACCATTATAACGCCCGGCGGAAGGCACGGGCAATGCGATCTCCCTCCACACACGGAAGCGAGTCAGTCACCTTATGAAACATTCCGAAACATACTTTGACTTACAACGGCAACAGCGTGAACTAGCTTAAGAAGTGCACGACGGGTCCACTCACGGATAGGAGTGACAGAGATGAACTGGGATCAGATCGAAGGTAAATGGAAAGAGATGAAAGGCAAGGCCCGCACCAGCTGGGGTGAGCTTACCGACGATGAGCTGGATCAGGTCGGCGGAAGGAAGGATGAGCTGGTAGGTAGGATTCAAAAGCGTTATGGCCTGGAGCGCGAGGAAGCGGAACGCCAGGTCGATGACTGGGCCAACAAGCTCTGAGCCCGGCTCCGAGCACGCCCAGTGGAAGTGAAGTAAAGCAAATCCAAGGTCTAAGGACAGGTCAAGGAGAGTTAACATGCAGAAGCGCACACTGACTATCGCCGTAGCGGCCATTGCCGGTAGCCTCGCCTTCGGTACTCAGGCGGTTGCAGACGAGACGCGGTCAGCACAGGGGCTCTATTCTGCCAACGACATCATTGGTGCTGACGTCTATCACGCCGCCGACACCGACGAGGAAGTCGGCACCGTCGAGAACATCCTGCTGGATGACGATGGGCAGGTCAGCGCGCTGATCGTGAACGCCGGCGGCCTGTGGGGCATGGGCGGTGACGACGTTGTTGTCGGCATCGAGCATTTCTCGATGGAAACCGAGCGCGATGACGACGGTATCTTTGGTCAGGGCGGCGTGACCCACCGCATTCTGGTCGACGCCACTGAAGACGAGCTGCAGAACTTCCCCGAGTATGACGAGCAGTGGTTCAACGACGAGCGTGACCGTCGTACCCAAGAGCGTGGTGACCGGGAAGGCGTCTGGCAGACCACCGGCACCACCGGTACCGGTCAGGTAGGCGACGATGGCGACACCGCCTTCCGTGACGGCGAAGCCGATGGCGACACCGTGGGTGCTACCGACGGCGCCGACCGCGAGCGCACTACCCGCGATGACGCTGACAATGACGCTGAATATACCGATGAGGATATCGTCGACGATTTCGATTGATAAACGTCGGACGAGAACTATCCCTCCCATGACGTGACTCGCGCCGGGCTCCATGCCCGGCGTTTTCTATGCCGGTTGCCAGGCACATGCCCAGCTCCGGCATTTGTCATGCTAGCCTTGGTGCCTTACCCAATGGCTCAGGAATTCCTGGCTCATGCCCCAAGCCAACGATAGTGCCCTTTCCGTCAGCGAAGTGAACCGACGCGCCCGCGCCCTGCTCGAACAAGGCATCGGCGAGGTGTGGGTGGAAGGGGAGCTTTCCGGCGTATCGCGGCCGGCATCGGGGCATCTCTATTTCACCCTCAAGGACGCCTCGGCGCAGCTGCGCTGTGCGCTGTTTCGCAATCGCGCCCGCTTCGTGGCAGCTCCCATGCGCGACGGCGACCGGGTGCGGGTACGCGGACGGGTATCGCTGTTCGAGCCACGCGGCGACTATCAGCTGATCGCCGACGCCGTTCAGCAGGCCGGTGAAGGCGAACTGCTGCTGGCGCTGGAACGGCTCAAACAGCGCCTTTCCGCCGAAGGCGTGTTCGCCAATGCCCGCCCCCTGCCCTGCCCGCCCCGCCACCTGCTGGTGCTGACCTCACCCAGCGGCGCGGCCATTCGCGACGTGCTGGCGGTACTCAAGGCGCGCTGGCCGCAGGCCAGGGTCACGCTGATCGGGGTGCCGGTGCAGGGCCGTGAGGCGGCACCGGCGCTGATCGCCGCCCTGGGGCTGCTCAACCGCCAGCAGGCGCTCGACCCAAGCCAGGACGTAGTGCTGCTGACCCGCGGCGGGGGCAGCCTGGAGGACCTGTGGGCGTTCAACGACGAGCATCTGGCGCGGGCGATCTTCCATTCGCGGCTGCCGGTCATGTCGGCGGTGGGCCACGAGGTGGATACCACGCTATCGGATCTGGCCGCCGACGTACGCGCGCCTACCCCTTCGGCCGCGGCGGAGATGCTGGTGCCCGACAGGCGCGAGCTGGAGCGTCGCCTGGTCGGGCTGGAGCGCCAACTCGTGCGCTGCACCCAGGCCCGGATCGAGCGGGAAAGCCAGCGCCTCGACCACCTGCGGGCCCGGCTGCGCCACCCCGGTGAGGTGCTGGCCGGCAACCGGCGTACCCTGAACGAGCTGAATGCGCGCTTGCTGCGCACCCTGTCCATGCGGCTGGCTGCCGAGCGCCGCCAGCTGGCACACCTGCAGCGACGGTTTAACGCCTGTCACCCGCAGCGCGAACTGAGCCGCGCCGAGCAGCGCCTGAGCCGGGCCAGCGCTCGGCTCGAACAAGCCATGCAGCGCGAGGTCGCGCGCCAGCACGAGCGCCTGGCCGGGCTGGCGCGCCAGCTGCAGGCGGTGAGCCCGCTGGCGGTACTGGGGAGAGGCTACGCCATTGTGCAGGACGAGCAAGGCCAGGTGATACGTCGAGCGGCCGACACCCAGCCCGGTCAGGTGTTGACCGCACGGCTGGGCGAAGGGCGTTTGAAGGTAGAAGTGAAGCGTCGGCTGAAATGAAGGAAGCGTGCGCTCCCTTCAGTCTTCAGTCGGCCTTGAACGTGCTCGGCTCCAGCTCGTGGCGGGCCAGCAGCTTGTAGAAGTCGGTACGGTTGCGCCCGGCGATACGCGCCGCCTGGGTTACGTTGCCCTCGGTGATCTTGAGCACCTTGACCAGATAGCTACGCTCGAAGCCGGCGCGAGCGTCGTTGAAGGTTGGCAGTGCGCTGTCCTCAGCCGCCAGCGCCTGGGCCACCAGCGCTTCGGGGATCATCGGCGAGCGCGTCAGCGCCACGCACTGCTCCACCACATTGACCAGCTGTCGCACGTTGCCCGGCCAGGCGCAGGTGGCCAGCAGGTTGAGCGCTTCCGGCGAGAAGCCTTTCACGAACGGCTTGTGCCGCTCTGCCGCTTGAGCCACCAGATGGCGCGCCAGCAGCGGCACGTCTTCGGCGCGGTCCTTGAGTGCCGGCAGCTTCAGGTTGACCACGTTGAGGCGGTAGAAGAAGTCCTCGCGGAACTCGCCCTGGTGCATCGCCTGGCTCAGGTCACGGTGGGTGGCGGAAAGAATGCGCACGTTGACCGGAATCGACTGGGTCGAGCCGAGCTGGCGGATTTGACGCTCTTGCAGCGCACGCAGCAGCTTGACCTGCAGCGGCAGCGGCATGTCGCCGATCTCGTCGAGAAACAGCGTACCGCCCTCGGCGGCCTGGAACAGGCCCTTGTGGTCGCTCACCGCACCGGTGAAGGCACCTTTGGCGTGGCCGAACAGTTCGCTTTCCAGCAGCTGTTCGGGCAGGGCGCCACAGTTGATCGCCACGAACGGCTTGCTGGCCCGCGGGCTGGCATCGTGAATGGCCCGCGCCAGCAGCTCCTTGCCCGAGCCGGAAGGGCCGGTGATCAGCACGCTGACATCGGAAGAGGCCACCATGCGCGCCTGCTCCAGCACCCGTTCCATTTCCGGGCTGCGGGTGATGATGCTTGCCCGCCAGGCGTCGCTCTCGGCGTTGCCGCCGGTGGGCATGTGCGCCAGCGCTTCGTCGAGAGCGCTGAACAGCTCGTCGCGGTCCACCGGCTTGGTCAGGAAGCTGAACACGCCCTGCTGGGTGGCGTTCACGGCGTCGGGAATGGAGCCGTGGGCGGTCAGGATGATGACCGGCAGCCCGGGTACTTCACGCTGGATCGCCTGGAACAGCGCCATGCCATCCATCTCGTCCATGCGCAGATCGGAGAGCACGATATCGGGGCGCTCGGCGTCAAGCTTGCGCAGTGCCTCGGCGCCGCTTTCTGCGGTGGTGACTCGATAGCCACGGCTTTCCAGGCGCATGCCCAGCAAACGCAACAGGCTGACGTCGTCATCCACCAGCAAAACGTGGGCATTGGCTGACTTCGCCGACGAACGTGTCGTCGACCTGCGCGCCTCACTCTTGCGTGTATCGGACAATCGGGCCGCTTCCATCACGTCTGTTCTCCCTATCGCTCTGCTATCGCTCAGGGCGACTGCTGTCTCAGGTTCATGTTCTGCTCGATGGCGGTCAGCGCCTCGAGTTTCTCGGCAAGTTCGCTGTTCTCGCGCTGCAGGTTGGCCACCTGGGCGCGTGCATTGCCAGCCTGGCCGGACAGCGAGCGCCGCCCTTCCAGCTCGTTGCGCCAGTAGCGCAGCAGCGGCTGGAGGTCTTCCGGCGCGGCCTGGGTATGAGTCTGGTAGAGCTCCGTCGCCTCGCGCCACTCGCGTTCGCTGCCCCAGGCCAGGGCCACGGCCCGTGCCAGCTCCCGCTCGGCCTCGCTGCGGCCGTGGGCCGCCTCGATCTCGGCCAGGGCCTGGCGACGCCACTCGCCATCGCCACGCTGCGACGCCAGCCCGAACGCCACCCAGTTGGGCAGCAGGCAGGCTCCATCGTCGAACGTGGGCTCTCCTGCCTCGCAGCCAGCCATTGTCGGCATCTCTTCCTCCGGCTCGGCAAGGCCATGTTCGGGCAGGTACTGGCAGCCGCTGAGCGCCAATGCCAAGCCACCGACACAGAGTGTCAACTTCACCTTCATCGTTCCTCGCTCCTTGCACTTATGCCCACTGTAACGGGCTCCGTTTTTTGTTGTGTCTGCTGTTCCGTCAAAGGGACCACCTGTCGCGGCAGGGTTAGGCGGAAACATACGTCAAACTCCCTGTCCTCGACCAGCGCTAGGGCACCGCTCTGAATGCGTGCGCAATCGGATGCCACCGAAAGCCCGATACCCGACCCCTTGAGCGGCCCCTTGCGCCGCGAGCGACCCTGGTAGAAGGGTTCGAACAGCAGCGGCCGGTCGTTCTCGGCAATCGGCTCGCCGGTGTTGGCCACGTCGAGAATCAGGTGGTCGCGTCCGGCATGAGCACGGATCAGCAGGTCGCCGCCATCCTCTCCGTAGGCGATGGCATTGGAGACAAGGTTGTCGAGAATGCGGCCTACCGCGGTGTGGTCCACCACCCACTCCAGCGGGCCGTCGAAGGCGGTAACCCGCATGCCCTTATTCTCGAGTGCCAGCCGATGCTTGGCCAGGGTGGTCTTGACCAGTGTGGCCAGGTCCACCCGCTCGAGGGTGATACGCTGATTGTGCTGCAGCAGGTTGTAGTCCAGCAGCTGCTCGATCAACCGCTGCAGCTCGCTGCCGCTGGCATCGATCAGCGTCAGGATCTCACGCTGACGGGGGTTCATCTCGCCGGCTACGCCGTCGGCCAGCAGCGCCGAGCCTTCGCGCACGCTGGCCAGGGGCGTTTTCAGCTCATGGGACATGTGGCGTAGGAACTGCTGCTTCTGCGCCTCGAGATCGCTGAGCCGGGTCGACAGCCAGTCGAGCCGGTCGCCCAGCTGGACCAGCTCTGCAGGGCCCTGAATGGTGTCGCGGTCGTTGGTCTCCACCCCACTGCCGATACTGAGAATACGCCGCTCCAGCTGGCGTACGGGGCGGATGATCAGCCAGCTGAACAGCAGTATGAGCAGCAAACTTGCCGATACCAGCGCCGTGGTTTGCAGCCACAGGCGCGACTGTACCGCCTCGGCACGAGCGCTGATCAGCTCGATGCTGGCATCGATCTGGCGGTTGGTGGCTCGACGCATGGCTTCGGTATGTTCTGCGAAGGGAACGAACAACGAGAGCCAGACTTCCATCGACTCGGCTTCCAGCTCGGGGAGCTGCGAGAGCAGGAGAAGCTGCTCTTCCAGTGCCAGCACGTCCGGGTCGCCGGGCAGGAAGCGCCGCTGCTGGGCCAGTAGCTCACGGAATTCGGAATGGCGTTCGGCGTAGAGCTCGAGCAGGCTCTCCTGCTCCAGCACGGCATACTGCCGGGCACTGCGCTCCATCTCGACGGCCAGATTGCTGAGTACCCGAGAGCGCCGGCTCTCTTCGACCGCCTGACGCGCACTCATGTCTGCCAGATGAGAAAGCTCAGACAAGGCTTGCCCGGCCTGGTACATAAGCACTCCCAGCGGCAGCATTACCACCAGGAACGCCAATAGTACTAGCTGCAGCAATGAGCGTGGACGCCAGCGGCGCGAGACCCGTTTGGTCATGACCAATGTTCTATTCAGGAGAGGGTATGGAACCAGCATGGTACGTTCCTGAAGGATAACAGAGTTACGCGCCCGACTAATGCTTCCAATCGTTATCGCTGCGGAAAAAAAGAGGCCGGCAAGTGCCGGCCCAAGTACGCAGGGAACTGAAGGGGTGAAAATATAGGCATCGATCGCCTGGTCGAACCATGTCCATACTTTCGACGGACCCGAAGGTCCCGAAGCCCTAATACCGACTCATCGCCACCAGGGGCATCGGCACAGGCGAGCGGCGAACCGCTCTGCTTCGATCTTTGGCGCCACCGCGACGAAGTGCCGTCAGCGCTGACCCGTAATTCGATCCCCCGAGGGGGATGAGGCATCCTTGCCGGGGCATCCTTGCCCTTTTGGTACCCTTCCATGCCTGTCGGCGGTACCCGTCTCATCGCAACCTAAGTTACACATCGCGGAGCGAACGCCGATCGTCGTGAATGCCCGGGTAGCACAGGGCATGGGGGGGTGGTGTTTCCCCGAGCCTCTCGACGATCCGAAGTGATTCGAGCCGTTTGAATCACTTCTTCGTTGCTCACCCTATGTATTGCCAGTAGCGTGCCAAAAATCGTTCTTTTCCATATATATCAATAGCTTAAAATTGAAACAAAGCTGGCACGATGACTTTATGCAGAAGGCGGCAGGTGAAACGGCCCTCTTGAGCCTATATTTCGTCACCAATCGGAGACACCAATATTAAGCCGCTTCGTTTTTCATTAAAAAACATATGGATACGATGTTGCCTTTTTGAGACAAGAAGTAAGGACCCGTTGCCTCAAAGCGACAGCCGCCGCCGAGAGACTACTCCCGGCGGCGGCTGTAGGGGGTTATACCAGCGACTTGACGAGTATCTTTGACTTGCGGGCGTGGTTGTAGGTATCGCGCTTGAGCATTGGCAGCGACTCGATGTCCGAGGGCCGAAAGCCATGTTCGACGAACCAGTGCGCGGTATGTGTGGTCAGCACGAACAGCGACGCCAGCCCTAGCCGCTTGGCTCGCCGTTCGATTCCCGACAACAGCAGCGAGCCGCGAGCCCCGCCGCGGTAGCCCACATGGATCGCCACGCATGCCAGCTCACCCATGTCGGCATCGGCAAAACGGTGCAGTGCGGCGCAGCCGATGATCATGCCGTCGCGTTCGATCACCAGATAGTCGTCGATCTCGTACTCCAGGCGTTCCCGCGAGCGCGGGACCAGCATGCCACGCCGCTCCAGCGGTTCGAGCAGCTCCAATAGACCGCCGATATCGCCGAGTTCGGCCGGGCGAAGCTGCTCGTAGCGGTGGCGGGTGATCATGGTGCCCACACCGTCACGGGTGAAGAGTTCACCGAGCAGGGCATCGTGGTCCTGCCAGGAGAGCAGGTGCGTACGGGCCACGCCGTGGCGAGCGGCGGCGCAGGCAGCAGCAATATGGCGCGCCTGCTCGCTGCCCGGCTCGGCCTGGCTCAGCAACGGCTCGGCCTCGTCGGGGCTCAGCTGACGCTGCATGGCGCCGTTCTCGTCGTAGAGCCCGGGCGCCTCGCCCATCAGGATCAGCTTGTCGGCGGCCAGCGCCATGGCCGCATGCTGGGCCACCTCGGAGGCATCCAGATCGAACACCTCGCCGGTGCTGGAAAAGCCCAGCGGCGGCAGCAGCACCAGTGAGCCGCGATCGAGCAGCCCCTGTACCGCCGAGACGCGCAGCCGGCGCACCTCACCGCTGTGATCGTAATCGACCCCATTGCGCACGCCCAACGGCTTGGCCATTACCAGATTGCCCGACACCGCAGTGAGCTCCACGCCGTGCAGTGGAGTGTTGGGCAGGCCCAGCGACAGCCGCGCCTCCAGCCACAGGCGCTGCTCGGCGGCGACCCGCTCGACGCAGGTCATGACCGCCTCGTCGGCAACCCAGCGCCCTTCGTGGCGCTGAGGCTCGATGCCGGCCTCGTTCAGCGCCTTCTCCACCTGGGGACGAATGCCGAAAACCACCACCAGCCGCACCCCGAGGGTATGCAGCAGCGCCAGATCCTGGATCAGCTGCTCGCCTCGGCCTCGCGCCATGGCTTCACCCTCGATCAGGATCACGAAGGTTCGGCCCCGATGCGCATTGATATAGGGGGAAGAGTTACGGAACCAGTCGACGAAGGGGAAACGAGTATCCAAGGCCGCTCTCCGGCAGCAGGTGGAAGGGGAGACTATCGGATTCGACTATATCAGAGCGACGAAAACGGCGGCACCACTTGGGTGTCGCCGCTGTCGGCCCAACTCGTGGCAGGCTCTGCCAAGTTAGCGCTTCAACCGAAGATCCACTTGAAGGTGAAGAAGAACATGATTGCCAGCCCCGCACCGGCCGGCAGAGTGATCAGCCACGACATCACGATGGTGCCGATGACGCGCAGGTTTAGCGCCGCCATGCCGCGAGCCAGGCCCACGCCGAGCACCGCCCCCACCAGGGTGTGGGTGGTCGAGATCGGCAGCCCCGTACCCGAGGCCAGCACCACGGTGGTGGCGGCCGCCAGGGTGGCGGCGAAGCCGCGGCTGGGGGTCAGCTCGGTGATGCCGGTCCCCACGGTGGCAATCACCTTGTGCCCATAGGTGACCAGGCCCACTACGATGCCGCCGCCGCCCAGCACAAGCACCCACCAGGGCACCAGGGCTGCGGTATCGATCATGCCTTCGCTGCGTACCACGCTGATTACCGCAGCCAGGGGGCCGACGGCGTTGGCCACGTCATTGGAGCCATGGGCAAAGGCCATGGCGCAAGCGGTGAAGATCATCAGCACGCCGAAGACGCGCTCGACGTTGCCGTAGCCGAAGCTGTCGCCGATACGCTGCTCGTGCTTGACGCGGTTCTCCATGACGATGCCGATACCCATGATGCCGATACCCAGCAGCACGGAGAGCATGAGACTCTGGCCGAAGGTGAAGTCGAGCCCGACATGGGTCAGTCCCTTGGTCAGGGTCACCATGGAGACGATGAAGCCGACCAGGAAGATGTAGAACGGTACGGTGCGCTTGGCCGCGGCGAAGGGGTCCTTGGCCTCGAAGATCAGGTACTGCACCGATTTGAACAGTAAAAAGGCGATGGCGCCCGCCAGCAGCGGCGAAACGACCCAGCTCGAGGCGATGGTGCCGACGCGATTCCATGCCACCGCTTCCATGCCCAGCCCCACCGCACCGAAGCCGACGATGGCCCCGACGATGGAGTGGGTGGTGGAAACCGGCCAGCCCTTGGCCGAGGCGATCATCAACCACAGGGCGGCGGCCAGCAGCGCCGAGAGCATGCCGTAGACGAGCAGTTCCGGGTTGGCCTGCAGCAGTACCGGGTCGACGATGCCGCCGCGTATGGTCGCGGTGACTTCGCCCCCGGCCAGCCAGGCGCCGAGAAATTCGAAGATCACGGCGATGATGATCGCCTGCTTGATGGTGATGGCCTTGGAGCCCACCGAGGTGCCCATGGCGTTGGCGACATCGTTGGCGCCGACGCCCCAGGCCATGAAAAAGCCGAAAAGGCAGGCCAGGATGATGAAGATTTCACCATGCTGCGCAATGATCGACATAGGGGTTGGTTCCTATGTGGCTGTCGGAAGAGTGGAGCACCGTGCCGGGATCGCCGGCGGTATCCTAGCGGGCAGTGAGTATCTGCAGGCGGCTGCCGACGCGCTCGGCACGGTCAGAAAGCTCTCCGACCCAATCGATGATCTTGTAGAGGAAGACCACGTCTACCGGCTTGAGCCGA
This sequence comes from Halomonas sp., assembly GCF_020832045.1. Taxonomy (GTDB): domain Bacteria; phylum Pseudomonadota; class Gammaproteobacteria; order Pseudomonadales; family Halomonadaceae; genus Halomonas. Next base: position 24,743 of record NZ_JAFIFK010000068.1, on the reverse strand, counting down.
TCTTCGAGATCGAAAAGCAGGCGACGGATGGCGATCTGCTGCTGATCGGCCTGCTGCTCGAGGATGTGCAGCTCGCGAATCATGTTGAGCATGACGTCGGATGCATGGCGGCCGAAGCCCGACTCGAGAAGATCCTGAAGTTCTTCGAGCGCCTGGCGCGCCTGGGCGACACAGGCCACGGCGGTACCCATGTAGTCGCGCATCGGCTGAGCCAGCTCGGTGGGAACCTGCATGCGACGCCCCAGCATGATGCCGGTAATGTCACGCACCTTGTTGGCTATCTTGTCCTGTACCGTGATCAGATCGAGCAGGTCGGTGCGGGAGACGGGCAGGAACAGGGTATTGGGCAGGTTGAGGCGAAGCTCGGTCTTGAGGTTGTCGGCCTCGTGCTCCAGCTGCGTGATGATCTCGCGGACCTTGGCAGCCTCTTCCCAATCCCCCGTGAGGGTGGTTTCGAAGAAGGGCAGCAGCTGGTCGGCACACTCGTTGGCCTTGGCGATATGGGCCAGCAGAGGCTGGAATGGCGATCGGCCGAACATGGCCGAAAACGGGTTGGGTTTGACCATGGCGTAAGATGCGCTTGTGAAATGGCGGCGTCAGTATAAAGAATGGCACCCTGTCACGTCATGGAAATATTCGCGCAACGTTATAGACAGGACTCGTATGAGCCACGAGATCGAGATGAAATTGGCGCTGGGCGAAACCGGGCCGCAGCTGCTGTTGCAACACCCGCTGTTGCGCAATGGGGTGGACGCCGCCCAGCGCCTGGCCAATACCTACTACGATACCCGCCAGGGCGAGCTCGAGGCCGCACGCATCGCGCTACGCCTGCGACGCTGCAACGACAGCTGGGTACAGACGCTGAAGACCAGCGGCGAGGGTAGCGGCGGATTCAGCCGCCGGCATGAGTGGGAATGGCCGGTGGCGGGTGATGCGCTCGACCTGGCCGGCCTGGCCGAACTTCCGCCCTGCGCCGAGCTTGGCGCTGGGGTGCTGCAACGGCTCGAGCCACGCTTCACGACCGACTTCGAACGCCGCCTGTGGCGTCTGGAGCTGGCCGACGCCACCATCGAGGTGGCGCTGGATCAGGGCGAAATCCGCGCAGCGGGTCGGCGGGTGCCTATTCGCGAGCTGGAGCTGGAGCTCAAGGACGGCGACCCGCAGGCCCTTTGGCGCTTGGCGCTTGCCCTGGCTGAAACCGTTCCGCTGCGTCCCGCCGAAGCGAGCAAGGCCGCACGCGGCAGCGCCCTGCTCAGCGAGGGCTGGACGCTGCCGCAAGGCCAGCGTGACACGCAACGACTGCACCGCGCCTTGCTGGCATTGGACGCCTTTACCGACACAGGCGAGGATGGCTGGCGGGCAACGGCGAGGGAGACGCTGCTCGAACTCGACGCCCAGGTCCATGGCGAGGCCGGCAGTTTGGCCGACATGCTGGAACGGCCCGATTGGCTTAGCGTGAACTTCGGGCGCACGGCGCTGCGCCTGGCGCACCGCCTGGCAGCATGAGGAAGTCGGCCGATAGTACAGGGAGAGACGAAATGACCGAGCCATTTCGGCCAGCCGCCGAGGGCGTACGTACGCGCCTGTTTCAGATCATCTTCGAATCGGACACGCCGCTGGCCAAGGGCTTCGATATCGCCTTGATCCTGATGATCCTGTCCAGCGTGCTGGTGGTGATGCTGGCTACCGTCGAACGCTTCGGCACGACCTACGGTGAGTGGTTCTACTGGATCGAATGGGGCTTTACTCTCGCCTTCACCCTCGAACTTGCGATACGCATCTACATCCTCGACAAGCCGATGCGCTATCTACGCAGCTTCTACGGCATCATCGACATCATCGCCATACTGCCCACCTGGCTGATGCTGCTGATACCCGGCACTCAAACCCTGGTGATCGTGCGCCTGCTGCGCGTGCTGCGCATCTTCCGCGTGCTGCGACTGATGCAATTCGTCGGCGAGGGGCGCCTGCTGGTAGAAGCACTGAAGAACAGCTGGCATCAGATCTTTCTGTTTCTGTTCACGGTCTTTCTGCTGGTCACGCTGTTCGCCGCACTGGTCTACATGATCGAGCCTGCCGAGGCCGGTTTCACCAGCATTCCGATCGCGGTGTACTGGGCCATCGTGACTCTGACCACGGTGGGCTACGGCGATATCGTGCCCATCACGCCGCTGGGCCAGGCGATCTCCACGCTGGTCATGCTGATCGGCTACTCGATCATTGCCGTACCCACCGGAGTGTTCTCGGCCGAGGTGATCCGTTCGATTCGCTCCGACCGTTACTCCGATCAGGCCTGCCCCGGCTGCGGCCATGACCGCCACGAGCAACGCGCACTCTATTGCCTCAAGTGCGGCACCTGGTTGGATGAGGAAACCGCCGACCCCAGCGCCACCAAGGGGAAGCGCGACAAGGCGCGCTGACGCAGGGAACGGCGTCGCTCAGCCGCCGAATGGCGTCAGGTCACCGCGCCCTTCACGCACGATGGTCGGCGGCAGCTCGCGCAGATCGATCACGCTGGTGGGTTCCAGGTGGCAGGCGCCGCCGTCGATGATCAAGTCCAGATGGGCGTCGTAGCGGTCGCGGATCTCTTCCGGATCGGTCATTGGCAGCGTTTCACCCACCGGGATCAGCGTCACGCTCATCAGCGGCTCGCCTAGCGCCTCCAACAACGCATGGGTGATGCGATGGTCGGGAACGCGCACGCCGATGGAGCGACGCTTGGGGTGCAGCAGCAGGCGCGGCACTTCGGAGGTGGCATTCAGAATGAAGGTGTAGGCGCCCGGAGTGTTGGCCTTGAGCAGGCGAAACACGCTGTTGTCGACCTTGGCGTAGGTGCCGATGTCGGAGAGATCGGAGCACATCAGGGTGAAATTGTGCTTGTCGTCCAGTGAACGCAGCCACTTGATCTTCTCGATCGCTTTCTTGTCACCCAGATGACAGCCCAGGGCATAGCCGGAGTCGGTGGGATAGGCGATCACCCCGCCCTGACGAACGATCTGTACTGCCTGATCGATCAGGCGTTTTTGCGGGTTTTCCGGGTGGATCTGAAGATAGAGACTCATGGTCGTGTTCCTGACATTAACGTTTCTTGCTGGCCACTATAGCGCGCCGGCGGCAGGCGCGTCGCAGCCCATCGCAACGAAGTCGGCCAGCCGCGGGTGTGTCCACACCGGCGGTACCGCGGTGCGCGGCACGGGACTCATGCTGCCCGGGGCCAGATAGCCGCCGGGAAAGTGAAAGTCGCTGCCCAGCGAGGCGTATAAGCCCCGCTCGTCGAGCTGCCGCGCCAGGTCGCGGGTGACATCGGGATTCTGAAAGCCGTTGACCAGCTCGGCGGCTTGCCCCCCTGCAGCTACCAGGTCGTCCAGCAGCAGCCCCCGCTTGCGCCGGGTCAGGCCGTAACGCAGAGGGTGTGCCAATACCGCCACGCCACCCGCCGCAACGATCCAGCCCACCACCTCGGTCAGCGCCGGCCAGTGGGCCTTGACGTCCCCCACCTTGCCGCTGCCCAGGTGCTTGCGAAACGCCGTGGCGATGTCGGGCACCAGGCCAGCCGCCACCAGGGCACGGGCAAAGTCGGGCCGTCCCAGCGGGCGGTGGGGGCCGGCCTGCTCTCGGGCACGGGCCAGCGCATCGTCGAGCCCCAGCTTTTCCATGCGCTGGGCTATCACGGCGGCGCGTGCCTCGCGCGCCTGGGCCTGGCCTTCCAGCGCTTCCACGAGCGCCCCATGCACGCCATTCGGCAGCAGCCCCACCACGTGTATGGAGATACCCTGCCAGCGGGTCGAAAACTCAGACGCCGGCAGCAGGCACATATCGTGTCGGCGAGCCGCCTCGGCGGCCTCCTCCACTCCGGCCACGGTGTCGTGATCGGACAGCGCCATCAGCGAGATACCGCGCTCGGCGCACAGGGCGACGACGTCGCTGGGTGCCAAGGCACCATCCGACGCGGTGGAGTGCATGTGCAGATCGACCCCAAAGGGGCCGGGGTCGCCGTCGAAACGCTCGGGCAGGCGGGGCATTGGCATGACGCAGGCAGGCAACTTTGTCAGAATGATGGCCCATGGTGCGCGTCCGACGAGAGTCGGTCAACGCACGCTGGAATCTGCGGTGACACCGCCCTTGCCCGAGGAAACGCTGCGATGCTGTACGCAATCATCAGTGAAGACGTGAAAAATAGCCTTGAGCGCCGCCTGGCTGCCCGCCCCGATCATCTGGCACGGCTGGAGAAGCTGCGCGACGAAGGCCGCCTGGTGCTGGCTGGCCCGCATCCCGCCGTGGATGCCGAAAACCCTGGCGAGGCCGGCTTCAGCGGCAGCCTGGTGGTGGCCGAGTTCGATGGTCTCGAGGCCGCTCAGACATGGGCCGACGCCGACCCCTACATGATCGCCGGGGTCTACGCCAACGTAACCGTCAAGCCGTTCAAGAAGGTGCTTCCCTAGCAGCAAGCCCCTCTCCGAGGACGGTTATCCACATGGATATTGCTCACAGCTTCTGTGGATAACACTGTTGAAACGCCGCGGATGGCTTGCGCGATGCGCCACCCCGTGCCGCCGCGGCAACTTCGATCATTTTTTGAGCAGCCCTGTTCGTGCTGGAAAGCTCGTGCTGGAGAAATCCGTGTCCCTGCCCCACGCCCCCCTGCCGCCGCTGGCCGCCCTCGAGAGTGCCTGCCTCGACTGGCAGCGCGACGATACCGGCGAAAGCGCCCCGCTTTCGACGCGCTTCGATGACGTCTATTTCACTCGCCATGACGGCCGGGCGGAAACCGAGCATGTCTTCGTACAGGGCAACGACCTGCCACGACGTCTGGCAGCCTGGCAGGCACGACGCCCCTTCGTGATCGGGGAGACCGGCTTCGGTACCGGACTCAACATGCTCTGCGCCTGGGCCTGCTTCGAGACCTACGCCCCGGCCGCCGCTCGCCTGCACCTGGTCTCCACCGAACGCTATCCGCTGACTCAGGACGAGCTGGCCCGTGCGCTCGGCGCCTGGCCGGACCTGGCGGAAAAAGCCCAGCGCCTGGTGCACCAGTGGCCCGAGCCCGTAACCGGCATCCATCGGCTGTGGCTCGACGAACGGGTGACGCTCGATTTGCACTTCGGCGATGCCGCCGAGCGTCTGGCACTGCTCGAAGGCGGAGTGGATGCCTGGTTCCTGGATGGTTTCGCCCCGTCGAAGAACCCGGAGATGTGGCGCCCCGAGCTGTTCACCGCCATGGCCGCCTGTTCGCGACCGGGGGCGACCTTTGCCACCTTCACCTGCGCCGGAGTGGTCAAGCGCGGGCTGGCGGCGGCCGGATTCGCCTGGCGCAAGGTGCCGGGGTTCGGGCGCAAGCGCGAGATGCTCGCCGGCGAGATCGCCTCGCCGCCCACTGATACGAGCCGCGCGCGCACGCCGTGGTTCCGTCCACCGGCATCGCCTCCGCCGCGCCACGTGGCGGTGATCGGTGCCGGTATCGCCGGGGCCAGTACCGCCGCCGCCCTGGCCCGGCGCGGCGTTGCCGTCACCCTGATCGACCGCTTCGACCGCGCCGAGCTGGGCAGGACGCATCTGCAGGGGGCGCTTTACGTCAAGCTCGCCGTGGAAACCAACCTGCAGAGCCGCGCCTATCTGGCCGGTCTGCTTCACAGCCGACGCTGGCTGGCCGAGCTCGACCCCGAGCAGACACTGTGGCGTCCATGCGGAGTACTGCAGCTGGCTCTGAGCGAGAAGGAGCAGATGCGCCACGCTCGCTTTCTGGAGAATCACCCGTTGCCGGATAGCGTGGTGCGCGGCCTCGGCGCCGAGGCGGCAAGCGCAGCTGCCGGCATCCGCATCGACACCTCGGCGCTGGACTATCCCCATGCCGCCTGGGTCAGGCCGCTCGAGCTGTGCGTGAAGCTTGCCGCAACGCCCGGCGTCAGCTTCCGCCGCGGTGAGGTGGTGGCTCTGACGGAAAGCGAAGCGGGTTGGACGCTGACCCTGGCCGACAGCGAGCGCATCGTGGCCGACCAGGTGGTGATCGCCACCGCCAGCGAGGCCGCAAGATTCGCTCAGACCTCGGAGCTGCCCTTGCAGCCGGTACGTGGCCAGGTCAGCCAATTGAAGCTGCCCGCTGGCGCTCCTGCCTTGGGGCGGGTGGTATGCGCCGGGGGCTACGTGCCGCCAGCAGCGGATGGGGTGCTCAACTTCGGTGCCACTTTCGCTCCGGGCGAGACCGACATGAGCGAGCGCGAGGCCGACCACGCCGCCAACCTGGCAGAACTCGAGCGGGGACTGCCGCACTTCGTCGCGGCACTACGTGACGCCGGCACCGAGCTGTCGCCCGAACGGCTCACCGGCCGCATGGGCGTGCGTGCAGCGAGCCCCGACAAATCGCCCTACTGCGGCCCGGTGCCCGATGCCAGGGCCTGGCGCGAGGACTACGCCGCCCTGGCCAAGGACGCCACTCGCGTGGCGGACGTGCCCGGGCGCTACCACCCCGGGCTATGGCTAAGCGCCGCCCACGGCTCCCGTGGCCTGGCCAGTGCCCCACTGTGCGCCGAGCTGATCGCCTCACACCTGTGCGATGAACCGCTGCCGCTGGAGTGGCCGCTGGTGGATCATCTACATCCGGGGCGGCGGATCATTCGTGACCTGATTCAGGGCAGATAGGCATTAGAACGGGATCGGCACGCCCATCGGGGTGACGACTCCAGCTGCTAGCCTTCCTCTTCATCGTCGGCCAGATCGCGGCCGAAGGCGCGCCACTGCGCCAGGGTCATCACCTCCGTGGTCTCGGTTTGCAGGTCGTGGGCGATTAGCAGCTCGCCGCGCTCGAGCTGCTGCTTGAGCTGACCGACCCAGCCGCGCATGCCCTCGCCGGTATCGGTGGTGTCGTAGCCCTGGCGGGTAACGAACGTTTCGAGCAGGGCGTCCAGCGTCTCGCCCGGCAGCATGCGGTAAGGCACCTCGATAAAACGTCCGCTCATGCGCTTGGCTCCTCTTCCGCGGCACCTTCGCCACGCTCCCAGGCTTCCAGCCGCTCGACGAAGACGGTCTCGTCAAGCACTTCCACGCCCAGCTCCTGGGCCTTGGCCAGCTTGCTGCCGGCGGCTTCGCCGGCCACCACGGCAGTGGTCTTCTTGGAAACGCTGCCGGCCACCTTGGCGCCCAGTGCCTGCAGGCGCTCCTTGCCCTCGTCGCGGGTCATGCTTTCCAGGCTGCCGGTCAGCACCCAGGTCTGGCCGGCCAGCGGCTGTGGCCGCTCGCCCACGCTCTCCTCGGCCCAGGTTACGCCTTGCTGGCGCAGCGCCTCGATGGTGTCGCGGTTGTGCTGCTGGCGGAAGAAGGTGTAGACGTGAGCAGCGACCACCGGACCGACATCCGCTACTGCCTCCAGCTCGGCCTGCTCGGCGTCCATCAGTGCATCCAGGGTGCCGAAGTGGCGCGCCAGGTTGGCTGCGGTGGCTTCACCCACCTCGCGAATGCCCAGGGCGAAAAGGAACCGTGGCAGCGTGGTCTGCTTGGCCTTCCCCAGCGCCGCCACCAGCTTCTCCGATGACTTCTGCGCCATGCGCGGCAGCGTCGCCAGACGTTCGGCATCGAGGCGGAACAGATCGGCAGGGGTCTTGATCCAATCCAGCTCGACCAGCTGATCGATCAGTTTTTCCCCCAAGCCGTCGATGTCCATGGCCCTTCGCGAGGCGAAGTACCTGAGCGCCTCCTTGCGCTGGGCGGCGCAGAAGAGCCCACCGGAGCAGCGTGCCACCACCTCGCCCTCAAGGCGCTCGACGTCGGAATCGCACACCGGGCAGCGGTCGGGAAAGACGATCTCACGGGCATCGTCGGGGCGCCGTTCGTGCAGGACCCTGACTACCTGGGGAATAACGTCGCCAGCCCGGCGAATCACCACGCTGTCGCCGATCTTCACGCCAAGGCGGGCAATCTCGTCGGCATTGTGCAGACTGGCGTTGGACACGATAACGCCGGCCACCGTAACCGGCTCCAGCCGCGCCACCGGAGTGATCGCCCCGGTACGGCCAACCTGAAATTCGACGTCGTTGAGCCGTGTGGTCTCTTCCTGTGCCGGAAACTTGAAGGCCGTGGCCCAGCGCGGTGCACGGGCGACAAAGCCCAGCTCGCGCTGCAGGCGCAGGTCGTCGACCTTGATTACCGCACCGTCGATGTCGTAACCGAGGCTGTCGCGCTGCTCGCCCAGGCGTCGACAGTAGTCGACGACACCTTGGCTGCCGGTAACGACCTCGAGCAGGGTGCTGGTGCGAAAGCCGAAAGTCTTCAGGTGACTCATCAGCTCGCTATGACTGGTATCGCCCTGATCCGGCTCGATTCGCGCTACCTGGTAGGCACTGAACTCCAGCGGGCGCTGTGCGGTGATGCTCGGGTCGAGCTGACGCAGGCTACCTGCCGCGGCATTGCGGGGATTGGCGAAAACCTTGCTGTCTTCTTCCCGGGCACGATCGTTGAGCCGTTCGAACCCGGCATGACTCATGATTACCTCACCGCGAACCTCGAGCAGCTCCGGCACGTCTCCACGCAGCTTGAGCGGGATCGAACGCAACGTGCGCAGATTGGAGGTAATGCCCTCGCCGGTACGTCCGTCGCCTCGGGTCGCGCCACTGATCAATATCCCGCGTTCGTAGACCAGCGACACGGCAGCGCCGTCCAGCTTGGGTTCGCAGCAGAAGCGAATCGACTCGCCGTCGGTTTCCAGCCGGTCGGCCACGCGCTTGACGAAGGCTTCGAGCTCCTCTTCGTTCAAGGCGTTGTCCAGCGACAGCATGGGCACGGCATGCTGCACCTCAGGGAAGCCGGCATCGGGCGGCGCCCCGACTCGCTGAGTCGGTGAATCGGGCGTTACCAGCTCCGGATACGCCTTCTCCAGCTCCTGTAGACGCCTCAACTTGCGATCGTATTCGGCGTCCGTGAGGCGCGGCTCGTCGAGCACGTAATAGCGGTAGTTGGCGTCGTCGAGGTCGGCGCGCAGCTTGGCGACTTCATGGAGGGTTTTCTGGTCGGGCTGGCTCATGCGTCTCTTGAATCTCAAGGGGTCTCACCGCCCCTGAACACGACAACCCCGTGATCGCTCACGGGGTTGTCGGCGGGTGCGGCATGGCACACGATCAGGCGTCAGTTCACCTGGTAGCGGTTGAGGCGATTGCGGCGCTCGAACTCCTGCACACGCTGGCGGGCGAACCCCACGGTCTGCGCGGTCATCACGCTGTGGTTCTCGTCCTTCAGCTCGCCGCCCAAGTTGCGCACGATGACCATGGCGGTCTCGACCATCGCCTCGAAGGCCGCTGCGGTATCCACAGCACCGGGCAACGGCATCAACAGGGTGATCCCCGGCGTACGGAACTCGTCCATCGCCTCGATCGGGAAAGTCCCCGGCTTGAGCACGTTGACCATCGAGAACTGCAGCTCGCTTTCGGGATCTTCGGTCTCGAAACGGTGGAAGATACCCATGTCGCTGCTGTAGCGCAGGCCGCAGGCCAGCATCAGCTCGAGTAGCGCCTCGCCGCAGAAACCCTCTTCCTCACGGGACAGCACACTGATCACGATGATTTCATCGGCGTGGCTCAGGGTCTCACGAGCGCGCTCGGCGTTGACGTTATGGCGTAGCGCCCTGGCCAGCGTCGGGTGGGCGCGAACTACGTCATCATCGTCGTTGACGGCCGTCGCGGGCGGCGGCGTGCCGAGGCTTGGCTCGGCATACTCGAGATCGGTGTACTCAATCTCTTCGTGCTGGGCGGCACGCGGCCGAGAGGGTGCGAACAGCGGGTCGTCGTCGTCGGCAAGCTCAATGGTCTCGGCTTCCAGGCGGCGGCGCTCGGCCTCCCTGGCGGCCTGGGCCTCGGCAGCCTCGCGGCGCTGCTGAGCTTCCCGGGCGGCCCGTTCGGCACGCTCCTGCTCACGGCGCGCTCGCTCCTCGCGTTTCAGTTCGCGACGCTTGGCAAGACGCTGCTGCATGGAGACACCGAAGCGCTGCACCGATTCGCCTACGCGACGCGAGCCGCTCTTGAGTGAATCCCCCATGCCTTCGAGGTCGACCAGCCGATAGCGCTCGTCTTCGTCGTGATGGACGTCGTGGTCGTCGGGGTCGGCAGCCAAGGGCTCGGCAGCGGCCCGCACCGGTTCGAGGTCGGACTCATCGAGAGCGGTGAGCGTCGGCTCGCGGCGCTCTTCGACGTCGGTCAGCTCAGCCGATAGCGTTGGCTCGACGGTCGCCTGCTCGCGTTCGACATCGACCTGGGGCGGAGCCACTGCGGTAGTCGGCTCGGCTACCGCAGGCTTGGCCTGAACCGGCTCTTCCCGAGTGACTTCGGCAGTCGCCGGGGTGATCTCAGGCTCGAGGCGTTCTTTGCTGACCGCTTCGGCAACCGGCTCGGCAGCCAACCTTTCCACGCCAGTTGCCTTTTCCGCCTTGGCAGGTGCAGCCGAGCGCGCAGCATCGCCGGCATCGGCTCGCGACGCAGCGACAGCAGGCGGTGCGGCAACAGAGGGCGAGGCGGCAACAGAGGGCGAGGCAGCGACAGGGCGCGACTCGGCGACGCTGTCGTCGACATGCGTTTCTCTGAATCCGGCCAGCACCCGTGAGGGTCCGGGATGTTCCTGACGTTCGAGCTTGGGCTTCGACTGTACCTGCGAATAGCTCGCCGGCTTGACGACCCGAGCGCCACCGTTAGGTAGCTCCGGGTTGGTATCGTCGTCAGTTTCCGCCTGGCCTACGACGTGGTTGTTGTTCTCCCCTGCCTGGTCCAGGCGAGGCACTCGGCGCTGGCGCTTGAGGCGACGAACTCCATCGATAACGATGAGCGTCACCAGGGCCAGCCCCAGAATGATCAGCCATTCTCTAAGTTCCATGGGTCGTCTTGCCTATCACTAGGGCGCCATGCCAGATGGATGTTCGTAAACAGCATAGCGCGATTGCCGAAAAAAAGGCCACTTTTTTGTTTGTCAAGCCCTGGCATTATCGCTCTGGAGTCATTTCGACCCTGCGCCTTTCCCTGTCAATTCGCTTTTCTATTCTGCGTTATGACCGTGATGTGTCTTCTGATATCGCGTTTGCCGCGCTATTTCAAGTCCTTTCAGGCTTCGGCCAACGCAGCGGCCTCTTCCACCCCGACGGCCACCAGGCGTGAGACACCGGGTTCCTGCATGGTAACACCCATCAATCTTTCGGCCGCCTCCATGGCGATCTTGTTGTGGGTGATATAAATGAACTGTACCGACTCGGACATGTCTTTTACCAGCTTTGCATAGCGCCCTACGTTGGCATCATCGAGTGGTGCATCGACTTCGTCGAGCATACAGAAAGGAGCCGGATTGAGCTGGAAGATGGCAAAGACAAGCGATAAAGCAGTCAGTGCCTTTTCCCCTCCCGAGAGAAGATGAATGGTGCTGTTCTTCTTTCCCGGTGGCCGCGCCATGATCGCCACCCCGGTATCCAGCAAATCCTCGCCGGTCAGCGTCAACCATGCGGTTCCGCCCCCGAAGACTCGCGGGAAAAGCGCTTGTAGACCCTGGTTGACTCGCTCGAAGGTGTCGCGAAAACGCGTCCGTGTCTCCTGGTCGATGCGGCGAATCGCGCGCTCAAGGGTATCCAGCGCCTCGTTGAGTTCGGCCTGCTGGGCTTCCAGATAGTCGCGCCGCTCGGCCTGCTGGTCGTACTCTTCGATGGCGGCCAGGTTGATCGCCCCCAGGCGCCGCACGCGCTCGCCTACCTCTTCGAGACGGGTCTGCCACGCCGACTCGGTGGCATTGGGGTCGAGGTCCTTTTCGAGATCCGCGGCCTGATGGCCCAGCTCAGCGAGCTGCTCGTCCTGGGTTTCGGCCTTCAGCACCAGCGCCTGAACCTGCATGCGCGCCTCCTGCAAGCGCTCGCGTATACCCTCCAGATTGCGCTCATGGCTCTGCCGCGCCAATTCGTCCTCGCGCAGGCGCTCCACCAGCTCGGCAGCCTGCGCTTTGGCTTCATTGAGCGAGCGTTCGTCGCCCTCGCGCCGATGCAGCAGTTCGTCGAGCTTCTCGCGCTGCTCCTCGTCGGGCTCACGCAGCAGTTCGAGTGTCTCGGTCAGCTCCTCGCAGCGTGCCAGCAAGCGTTCGCGGGTATCGCCGCTACGGCCTTGCTGCTCGGCCAGGCCGGCTCGCTCGGTGGCGAGCCGCTGGTGCTCCAGGGCCAGCTGTTGAACGCGCTCCTGCAGCGGGCGCTGGTGGGTGCGTAGCGCTGCCAGCCGCTCCCGTGCATCGCTGCGCGCCCGCTCGAGCCGCTCGCGCTGCTCCGCGCCCTCTTCAAGCTTTACCATGGCCTGCTGCCAGCGCTCTCGGGCTTCCTCGATGTCGAGCCGTGCCTCGGCGCAGGCCTCGTCGAGACCGGCCAGCTCCTCGGCCAGCTCCCCGGCACGCCCTTGCAAGTGCTCCAGCCGGCTGGCCAGGCCGCTGTCCTGCACCGCCAGTTGCTGCTGCTCGCCGGTCAGGCGGCGCTCTTCGTGACGTGTCGCTTCGAGATCACGCTCGGCCTGTGCGGCACGTTCCCGATGGGTTTCGATGGCCTGATCCCGCGTTGCCAACCGGGTTTCCACCTCGTCCAGTTCGGTTGCTACCTCGCCCAGGCGTCGGCGGCTGACCAGCAGCGCATCGGGGCCGGCCCCCTGCCCGCGATGGCGCACCCAGTCGCGCCCCAGCCATAGCCCCTGTGGTGTGATCAGGCTTTCACCCGTCGCCAGGTTCTCGCGTTCGCTCCAGGCCCGTTCGTTGCTGTCCACGCAGCGGATCGCTGCCAGCCAGGCCGCGGCGGCACCGGCACCCCGCACTCTAGCGGCAAGGCTGTGCGTGGCGAATTCCACGTCGCTGTGCGATGCAAGCGCACCCAGTTCGGCAGGCGGCTCGGCGCTGGCCGTGCGGAAAGCATCGGGGCTGGCCAGGCGCGCCTTGAGCCAGGGCGCCAGTACCCAGGAGACGCTGGCTTCCCAGCCTGGCTCGACCTCGAGGGACTCGCCCAGGCGCGGCAGCTCGCCAAGCTCATGGTTTGCCAAGTGCTTGGCCAAGGCGTCATCGGGGTCGTTCAAAGCGGCCTGGATCAGCGCCTCCAGCGAGGCCATTTCGCCCTGCAGGCTGCTGCGCCTGCCACGCTCGGCCTCGCGCTCGCCCTCCAGCTCCGCGGCCACCTCACGGGCCTCGTCGCGCGCAGCCTGGAGCTGCTGGCGACGCACTTCGACCTCTTCCTGAGCCAGGCCGAACTCTGCCAGCCGCTCCTTGAGTTCGTCGCGTCTGGCCATCAGTTCGGCCAGATCGGGAAGCTCGAGCTGCTGCTGACGGCGGCGCTGGGCGTCGGCTTCGAGCCGTGCCAGGCGGCTCTCCAGCTCGCGCAGGCGGTCCTGACTGCGCTCGGCCTCGCGGCTGGCCTCACGCCAGCCTTCGCTGAAGGTTTCGAAGGCTTGCTCCGCGGCTTCAGCGCCGGGCTCGGCTTCTTCCAGCATGGCGTCGAGCTCGGCCAGGCGTTCGGCCACCTCCTCCTGCTCGGGCAGCAGGGTTTCGAGCCGCTCGTCGAGCCGTAGCAGCCGCTCGCGGTCGTGTTCGCCCAGACGGTCGAGTTCGGTCAGCTCCTGGCGCGCGCTCTCCAGGTCGCGGGCCAGCTGGCCCTCGCGGCTGCGAGCGTGCTCGAGACTCTGTTCGAGGCGAGCGATGGCACTGCTGGTCTCGAAGAAACGGGCCTGGCGCGCCTCCAGGGTTTCGGCCAGGGCGTCGTGGCCGGCCCTGGCCTCTTCCAGACGAGTCTCGCACTGGCGCAGACCGAGGATCTCTCGCTCCACGGCAGTTTCCAGCTCGCGGACGCGGTGTTCTTCTTCGCTCTGACGAGCGCGCAGAGCGCGGCCGCGCAAGAGCGCCAGTTCGCCCTTGAGTCGGTGCTCTTCAGTCTTGAGGGTCTGATAGCGGCGTGCCGCTTCGGCCTGGCGGCGCAAACGTTCGAGCTGCTTGTCGAGCTCGTCGCGGATGTCCTCGAGGCGCTCCAGGTTCTCGCGGGTACGCCGCATGCGGCTCTCGGTCTCGCGGCGCCGCTCCTTGTACTTGGAGATGCCCGCAGCCTCCTCGAGGGTGGCGCGCAGCTCCTCGGGGCGCGCTTCGATCAGCCGCGAGATCATGCCCTGGCCGATGATGGCGTAGGAGCGCGGCCCTAGGCCGGTACCGAGAAAGAGGTCGGCGATGTCACGCCGGCGGCACTTCTGGCCGTTGAAGAAGTAGCTGGACTGGCCGTCGCGGGACACCTGACGCTTCACCGCGATTTCGGCGTACTGGGCGTAGACGCCGCCCATGGTGCCGTCGCTGTTGTCGAAGCGCAGCTCGATGGCGGCCTGCCCCACCGGCTTGCGCGCGGTGGAGCCATTGAAGATGACGTCCGTCATCGATTCGCCGCGCAGGGTCTTGGCCGAGGATTCACCCATGACCCAGCGTACGGCATCGATGATGTTCGACTTGCCGCAACCATTGGGCCCGACGATGGCGGTCATGTTGCCATCGAAGGGTACCGTGACCGGGTCGACGAAGGACTTGAACCCGCTCAGGCGAATCGAGGTGAGGCGCATCCCGGCTACTCGATGACGCGGTCGATCACGACCTCCACGGGGTCGCCCTCGACGTCGCCCACCGGCACGCCTTCCAGGTCGCCATACATGTCGCCTGTTTCAGGCGTGGTGCCGCCGCTCTTGGTGACACGCACCAGCAGGCGCACCTCGTTGACCTGCGACAGCATGGCTTCACTGGACATGGCGTGGCGGTCGTCGATGATCAGCGTCGTCGGCAGATCGCCAAGGGTAACCCGCGCCACCGCCAGCGGTGGCAGCTCGCCTTCCATGTCGCGGGCGACGATAAACACGCGGGTGTCGTCGTCGAGCAGGCCTTGCAGGCGCTCGTCGAGACTCACGCTGAGGTGAATACCAGGACCCTGGGCCACGGCCTCCTGCTCGTCAGGCACCACACCCATACGCTGCTGAGCGATCTGAATGCCTTCGCGCAGCGCCTGGGCGGAGCTGGAATCGGACATGCCAGCGACGGCGCGGCGCCAGTGTTCGACCGCTTGCTCGTAGTCGCTGCGATCGAAGGCGTGCACACCCAGCATGCCGAAGATGGTCGGCTCACTGGGGTTACGCTGCAGCGTTTCGTCGACCAGAGCCTGTACTTCTTCCGTCAGGGTGCGATCGGCCATGAAGAACTTGAGCTGCGCCTTCTGCGCCAATAGCGAACTGGCACGCCCTTCGATGGCGATCAGGTTCTCCAGCGCATGCAGCGCCGCCTCGCCCTGGCCCGAGTCGCGATAGATCGGGTAGAGCGTGGCCCATACGTTGGGGTTGTCAGGCTGGCTTTCGGCTTGCTGTTCCAGCCTGGCCAACAGCGTCGGCAAGGAGTCGCTCTCCTGGAAGGCGTTGAACAGGGCGAGATCGCCCTCGGCACCGTGCTGCTGGTACCAGAGCACGCTGCCGACGGCCACGGCCAGCGCGATAACGGGAACGAGAAGACGTCCGGCGGCCGGCGAATGAAGCGGCCGACGCTCCAGCCCCTCGGTATCCTCGAGCAGGCTGCGGTCGAGATCGAGGCGGTCCTCTTCGAAGCGCACCTGGTCGATGTCACCACGCTCGAAGGCGGCTTGCAGCGACGCCAGGCGGCGCTGATAGATCGCTACGTTCTGCTCGGCGGACTTGTCGTGAGTCTCGAAGTCGAGCTGGGCATCGTGCACCAACCGTGCCCGGCGCAGCGGTGCCACCAGCAGCCACAGGGCGGGTAGCAGCAGGAGCGCAAAGGCGAGCCATAGCTGAATCATTCTGTTCTCCCGCGGTTGATCAAGGCGTCGAGACGCGCACGCTCTTCGGCACTCAGCTCACGCGCCGAGGCGTTGCGCCGCGCACGGACTACCAGCGCGACCAGGATGCCGCCGGCCAGTACCAGCCCCGCCGGCAGCCCCCAGAGCAGGAAGGTACGACCTTCGAGACGCGGGTTGTAGAGCACATAGTTGCCGAACCGATCGACCATGTGGTCACGGATCTCCATATCGGCGCGGCCATCCATGAGCATCTGATATACGCGCTCGCGCATGTCGCCGGAAACCGGGGCGTCGGAGTCGTTGATGGCCTGGTTCTCGCAGGTGGGACAACGCAGCGAGGCGGTCAGACTTCGGTAGCGCTGCTCCATCACCGGGTCGTCGAACTCCCGCACCTCGATGGCGCCGGCCTGTAGGGTGCCCGCCATCAGCATCAACATGATGCCGACCAGGGCCAATCGAATCACTGCCATTTCTGCACCTCCGGCAGGATGTGTTCACGAACGTCACCGGCCGAGATATAGCCGGTGTGGTGATAGCGGATGATGCCTTCGCGGTCGACCAGGAAGGTCTCCGGCGCACCGTAGACGCCCAGCTCGAAGGCCAGCTCGCCGTCGGGATCGAAGATATTCACCTCGAAGGGGTTGCCGAAGTCCTGCAGGAAACCGAGCCCCTTCTCACGGGTGTCCTTGTAGCTGATGCCCACCATGCGTATGCCACGGGCCGCCAGGTCGAGCAGTTGCGGCATCTCGCGCTTGCACTCGGGACACCATTCGCCCCATACGTTGACCAGCGTGACCTCGCCGTTGGCCAGCAACGAGCGATCGACGCGACGCTCGGGGTCCTCCAGCGTCACCATGTCGAACGCCGGGAATTCGCGTGCCATCAGCGCCGAGTCGCGATGAAACGGATTCAGCGAGAGCCCCTGGTAGAGGAACAGGGAGAGTCCCAGAAACCCGATCAGCGGCAGTAGCAGTAGCAAGCGCCGGGTCATGCGGTCGCCCCCTGCCGATCGTCTTCCGCCTTGGCGCCGCGGGTGGCGGCGGCATCCTCCGGGTCCTGGGCGGTGGCCAGGCGCCGGTAGCGCTTGTCGGCCACGGCCAGGACACCGCCGGCGGCCATCAACAGCCCCCCCAGCCACAGCCAGCGCACGAAGGGCTTGTACTGCACCCGCATGGCCCAGCTGTTGTCACCGAGATCTTCGCCCATGGCCACGTAGAGGTCGCGGAAGAATCCTGGGCGCAGGGCCACCTGGGTCATCGGCATGCCGCGGGCGAGATAGAGTCGCTTTTCAGGATTCATGGTGAAGGTGCGACGGCTACCGTCGCGCTGTACTTCAATCACTGCCCGATCGGCCAGGAAGTTCGGGCCGCGACGACTGGCCAGCTCGGTCATGGTGAAGGTATAACCCGCCACGCTGACGCTGTCGCCGACGCCCATGCGCACGTTACGCTCGATGTTGTAGTTCGACACGATCGCCACGCCGACGATAGTCACCGCCACGCCCAGATGACCGAGCTGCATGCCCCAGTAGGCCAACGAGAGCTTCTTGAGCCCGGCGCCAAACGAGCTGGCGTGACGCGTCTTGTCGAACAGGTCGCGGAACATTGGCAGCACGATCCACAGCGCAGCGATCAGACCGATCGCCACCGGCGCGCTCCAGCGCTCGGCAAAGATCAGCGGCAATACCATGCCCAGCACCAAGGCCACGGCAGCGGCAATCCACAGGCGCTGTATCAGCAGCTTGCTGCTGGTGTCTTTCCAGCGCGCCACCGGCCCCATGCCCATGAAAATGCACATTATCAGCGTCAGCGGCACGAACAGGGCGTTGAAGTAGGGAGGGCCCACGCTGATCTTGCCGAGGTCGAGCGCATCCAGCAGCAGCGGATAGATGGTGCCCATCAGCACGGTGACAGTGATGATCACCAGCATGATGTTGTTGATCATCAACAGCGCGTCGCGAGACAGCCAGCCGAAGCTAACCTTATGGCTGACGCGAGGAGCACGCAGGGCGAAGATCAACAGCGACAGGCCAACGGTGATACCCAGCAGCATCAGGATGAAGAAGCCGCGTGAGGGGTCGTTGGCGAAAGCGTGCACCGAGGTCAGGACACCGGAGCGGACCAGGAAGGTGCCCAGCAGCGACAGCGAGAAGGTGGTAATCGCCAGCAGCAGGGTCCAGCTCTTGAAGGAGCCGCGTTTTTCGGTCACCGCCAAAGAGTGCATCAGCGCGGTTCCGGTCAGCCAGGGCAGCAGCGAGGCGTTCTCGACCGGATCCCAGAACCACCAACCGCCCCAGCCCAATTCGTAATAAGCCCACCAGCTGCCCAGCGCGATGCCGACGGTGAGGAAAGCCCAGGCCAGATTGGTCCAGGGGCGCGCCCAGCGCGCCCAGGCGGCATCCAGGCGACCACCAATTAGCGCAGCGATGGCAAAAGCGAACACCACCGAAAACCCGACGTAGCCCATGTAGAGCATCGGCGGGTGCAGAATCAGGCCGATGTCCTGCAGCAGCGGGTTGAGGTCGGCGCCGTCCTGAGGCATCTGCGGCAGCAGGCGCTCGAACGGATTGGAAGTCACCAGGATGAACAGCAGGAAGCCGACGCAGACCATACCCAGCACGCTGATGACTCGGGACACCATGTCCCGCGGCAGCTCACGGGAGTAGCGCACGGCAAAGTAACCCCAGCCGGCCAGCATCAGGCTCCAGAGCAGCACCGAGCCTTCATGGTTGCCCCATACGGCGCTGAACTTGTAGTACCAGGGCAGCATGGAGTTGGAGTTGTTGGCCACGTTGACCACGCTGAAGTCGTCCAGCATATAGCTGGTCGTCAGCGCCGCGTAGGCGATGGCAACGAACAGGAACTGCCCGGCCGCCATGGGTCGGGCATAGGCCATCCACAGCGGTCGCCGCAGGGTGGCACCGGCCAGCGGCACCACCGACTGCACCACAGCGAACAGCAGTGCAATCACGAGGGCGAAGTGGCCGATTTCAGGGATCATCTCAATCTGCATGGAAACTCCGGCTCAGTACTGGCTCGCGCCTTCTTGCGCCTCGCCCTCTTCGATGCGCTTGGCCACCTTGGCAGCCTTGGCTTGGAAGTCGGCGGGTGAATAGCCGGCCGCCTCGAGCGCATCGGCTACCTCGGGCGGCATGTAGTTTTCGTCGTGACGCGCCAGCACCTGATCGGCCTTGATATAGCCGCCCTGCTGAAGCTGACCCACCACCACCACTCCCTGCCCCTCACGGAACAGGTCGGGCAGGATACCACTGTAGTGGACGCGTACGTCCTCGACATAGTCGGTGACGGTAAATTCGACGTCGAGGCTATCCGGGTTGCGATGCACACTACCCTCCCTGACCATGCCGCCGGCGCGGATCTGACGTTCGTAAGGCGCGTCGCCGGCGGCGATCTGAATCGGACTGAAGAACAGGTTGATATTGGCCCGCAGCGCGTAAAGCGTCAGCCCCACGGCAATCGCCGCGAGTGACACTAGGCCGAGGAACATGAACAGCTTTTGCTTACGTTTAGGCGTCATTGGTGCACCCACCCTTGCTAGTTTGAATCGGTTGTGGCGCGGCAGAGCGTCCGCCCTGGCGCGCTTCGCGGCGAACCCGGCGCTGCAGCTGACGCAACAGCTGACGGCGCTCGGCGCGAGCATGAAAGACGATGCCCAGCAGCAGGGCCAGGGTCAGCCCCCAGGCCGACCACACGTAGGGCGCATGTCCGCCCATGGCGAGCAGCTCCTGAAAGGTGTCGAAAGCCATCAGTTCACCTCCTCGGCCAGCTCACGCACCCAGTGCTTGTTGGATTCACGGCGCAGAATCTCGCTGCGCGTGCGGGTCAGCACCAGGGCGATGAAGAAGCTGTAGAAACCCAGCACCATGATCAACAGCGGCAGCCACATCTCCATCGGCATGGCGGCACGCCCGGTGATGGTGAAGGTGGCCGGCTGGTGCAGGGTGTACCACCAGTCCACCGAGTACTTGATGATGGGAATGTTGATGACACCCACCATGGCCAGCACCGAGGCGGCGCGCGAGGCGCTATCGCGGCTGGAGAAGGCACCGCGCAGGGCGATGACGCCAAGGTAGAGGAACAGCAGGATCAGCATCGAGGTGAGGCGGGCATCCCACATCCACCAGGTGCCCCAGGTCGGCACTCCCCATACCGCCCCGGAGAACAGCGCAACGAACGTCATTGCGGCGCCCAGCGGGGCCATCACGGTGGCTGCCATGTCGGCGATCTTGATCTTCCAGACCATGAACACCAGCCCCGTCATCGCCATGGAGACGAAAATCGACTGGGCCAGGAAGGCGGCCGGCACGTGCACGTAGATGATGCGGAAGCTGTTGCCCTGCTGGTAATCGGCGGGAGCGTAGGCCAGCCCCCAGATCGTACCGGTGCCGATGAGGATCAGCGCCGCGGCCCAGAACCACGGCTGCAGCCGGGCGCTGATGGCGTAGAACCACTTGGGGGAACGCAATTTGTTTATGAAGGCCCACATGGCTCGTCAACCTCTCAACCGTTGATACTGATGCGCAGCGACGCCGCGATTGCCAGCGGCGCAAGACTCAAGGCCAGCGCCAGCAGCGCGCCGAGAATCGCCAGATGCGCCAGAACACCATCACCGAAGATGGCTGCCTGGACGGCCCCGGCACCGAAGATAAGCACCGGGATGTAAAGAGGCAGCACCAGCAGCGACAGCAGTACGCCACCGCGGGAGAGCCCCACCGTCAGCGCCGCTCCGATGGCACCAATCAGGCTGAGACTGGCGCTTCCCAGCGCCAGCGAAATGGCCAGTACCGCATAACTGCCCGCAGGCAGTGCCAGCATGACCCCGAGTACCGGCGCCATCAGCGCCAGGGGCAAACCGGTAAGCAACCAGTGCACGGCCACCTTCGCCAGGGCCAGCAGGGCCAGCGGGTGCGGTGTCAGCAAAAGTTGTTCGAGCGAGCCGTCGTCGTAATCGGCTCGGAACAGGCTATCGAGAGACAACAGGGCTGCCAGCAGCGCCGCCACCCACAGCAGGCCTGGCGCGATGGCGGCCAGCAACGCCGGATCGGGGGAAATCCCGATCGGGAACAGGGTGATCACAAGGGCGAAGAAAACCAATGGATTGAGCACTTCGCTACGCCGCCGCAGCAGCAGTACCAGATCCCGCTTCAACGTTGCCCACACTGCGACAGCGAGCCCGCTGCGAGGTTCCTCGCGAACCATCTCGACCCGCTTGGTCAGGGAGCTTTCAGATAAATTCATCGGCCCCTCCCCCGCCCAGGCGGATACGGCGTAGCTCGGCGCAGGGCGTCAGCTCATGGTGGGTAGTCACCAGCACGCAGCCGCCACGGCGGGCGTGCGCTACCAGACGTTGCTCGAGTGCTGCCACACCGTCGCGGTCGATGGCGGTGAAAGGCTCATCGAGCACCCACAGCGGACGCGGCGTGAGGATCAGGCGAGCAAGGGCCACGCGGCGCTGCTGTCCGGCGGAGAGCTGGCCGGCCGGCACGTCCTCGAAGCCGGCCAGGCCGACCTCCTCAAGCGCCTCCAGACGCGCTTCCTCGCTCAGCTCGTGCCCTGCCAGGGCCTGGTACCAGGCCAAGTTCTCCAGCGGCGTCAACGCAGCCTTGACCCCGGGCGCATGGCCCAAATAGAGCAGATTCGATAGAAAGGATTCACGGGACTCACGCATGGGCAGCTCATCCCAGAACAGCTCGCCTTCATAGTCGGCCAATTGTCCGGAGAGAATCTTCAGCAACGTGGTCTTGCCACTGCCGTTCGGCCCCTCGACGCGCACGATTTCGCCCGCTCGGATATCCAGGTCCAGATCCCGGAACAGCCAGCGGTCGTCACGTTCGCAGGCCAGGCTTTGCGCTTGTAGACGCAGGCTCAACGGCACTCTCCAGGAATGGTAAATTCGTAAGAAATGCTACACTGAATGGCTTTTAGCTGCTACCGATCCAGGTGCGTCACGGCGCCACCCTTGCCCCAGGTCAAGGCAGCTTCATGCGCATGGAACTTGCCAGTCACGCGACGCCTGATATGATGCCAAGTACCTGTACATTTCAACAGGGTCGCAAAGAGGGGGGAAATGCCAATGCCAACACCTTCCATGCACTACCTGTACCGTCGTCCCAATCTGCCCATTGAAGCCTCCTGGGAGAGCGTCGATGCGGCCAACCTCGTCGAGGTGCCTCTGCTGGGAAACGTCTCGGCAGGCCTGCCCATCGAAGCCTGCCCCAGCGGCGGGGCCATTCACGCGCCCGCCTGCATGGTGCGCCGTAACACCTATGCCCTGCGCGTGCGCGGCGATTCGATGATCGATTGCAACATCTTCGATGGCGACGTGATCATCATCGAGCGCCAGGAGAGCGCCGAGAACGGCGAAACCGCCGTGGTGTTGATCAACCAGCAGGAAGTGACGCTGAAGAAGCTCTATATCGAGAAGAACGGCGTACGCCTGCAGCCGGCCAACGAGAACATGGCGCCGATTTACCTGAAAAACAGCGACATCCAGGTGCTGGGCATGGTGATGGGCGTGGTGCGTCAGCAGGGCGGCACCGAGCTGACCCACTGATGCGCTACCCGGTACCTGCTTTGGCTCCGGGCACCCGGCATGAAACCACCATTGAGGTGGAGAAGAGCCGCTTCATCGCCTGGCTCTGCCATGTGCCCGACATTGCCGCTTTCGATGCCCTGCTGGCCGAAGCACGGCGCGTCCATCCTAATGCCAGCCATCACTGCAGCGCTTACATTGCCGGCCCACCCGGCGAGCAAAACGCCATTGGCTTCTCCGACGACGGCGAACCCGGCGGTACGGCCGGTCGTCCCATGTTTCAGGCGCTGGAAGGCGCCGGACTGGGCCAGGTAGGCTGCGTGGTGACCCGCTACTTCGGCGGCACCAAGCTCGGTACCGGTGGCCTGGCCCGTGCCTACTGCCAAGCGGTGGCCCGGGGGCTCGATACGCTACCACGCAGGGAGGTAGTCGAGCGCACCATGCTGATGCTCAAGGTCGATTTTGCCGGCGAAGCCGAAGCCCGCGCCTGGTTTGAGCAGCATGGCGTACCGGTCGATGCCGCCGAATACGACAGTGAAGGAGTAAGACTCAGCGTGGGCTGGCCGCGCGATGTCGACGTGGACCTGACGGCATTGGAGTCCCGGCTTCGCGGCCGCCTGGTGCTGCTCGACACTCCATGAAGAAGTTCACGAGGCTTCCATGACTTTCGACCCTCATTATTACCCCTCTGCCTCACGCCGCATGGCAACCTACGGCCACCGCGGCATGGTGGCCACTTCCCAGCCCATGGCAGCTCAAGCCGGTATGGAGATCCTCAAGCAGGGCGGCAACGCCATAGATGCCGCCATTGCCATGGCCGCCGCACTCACGGTGGTCGAGCCCACCGCCAACGGTATCGGCGGCGATGCCTTCGCCCTGGTATGGAGCGAAAAACGCCTTCACGGGCTCAACGCCAGCGGCCCCTCGCCGCAATCGATCTCCCGCGAAGCGGTAATCGGCATGGGGCACGATGAAATGCCGCAGTTGGGGCCGTTACCGGTCACCGTGCCCGGAGCACCTGCCGCCTGGGCGGCACTATCAGAGCGTTTCGGAAGATTGCCCTTCACTACCCTGATGGCGCCGGCCATCGCCTACGCCGAGCAGGGCTATGCGGTATCGCCGGTCGCCGGGTTGGCCTGGCATCAGGCCTGGCAGCGCTTCAGCGCCTGCCAGGGTGAAGCCTTCACCCCTTGGCTAGAGCATTTCGCTCCCCAGGGACGAGCGCCAAGGCCAGGAGAGGTCTGGCGCTCCGCTGCCATGGCCGCCACCCTGAGCGCTATTGCCGAGAGCCGGGCCGACGCCTTCTATCGCGGCGAGCTTGCCGAGAATATCGATACTTTCATACAACGCCACGGGGGCTTCCTGCGCTCAAGCGATCTTGCCGCCTATAGGCCTGAGTGGGTCGAGCCGGTCAGCGTGGGCTACCGCGACCATGAGATCTGGGAAATTCCGCCCAACGGCAGCGGGCTGATCGCGCTGCAGGCGCTGGGCATGCTCGAGACCCTCGGCGCGCCTCCGCGCGACCCGGTCGAGCTCCTCCACCAACGCATCGAAGCCACCAAACTGGCCTATGCCGATGGCCTGCATCACATCAGCGAGCGCAGCGCCATGGAAACCGGCCCAGAAGAGCTGCTGGACAACGGGTATCTGCGAGCCCGCGCCGGCCTCATCAATCGCGACGCCCTGAAGCCGACCCACGGCAACCCCCATAAGGGTGGCACCGTCTACCTTGCCGCCGCGGACAGTGACGGCAACATGGTGTCGTTCATCCAGAGCAACTACGAGGGCTTCGGCTCCGGCATGGTGGTGCCGGGCTCGGGAATCAGCCTGCAAAACAGAGGGCGCTCGTTCTCGCTGGCAGCCGACCATGTCAACGCCCTGGCTCCAGGCAAGCGCCCCTACCACACCATCATTCCCGGCTTCATTACACGTCACGGTGAACCCGTGGGGCCGTTTGGCGTGATGGGCGGTTTCATGCAACCCCAGGGCCACGTACAGGTGGTGACTGCCATGCTCGATGACCGGCTCAACCCCCAGGCGGCGCTGGACTTGCCGCGCTGGATGTGGACTCACGACACCACCGTTCAGGTAGAACCGCACTTTCCCGATCATCTGGCCCAGGCGCTGGCGCGACGTGGCCACCGTATCGTCAAGGCCGTCGATTCACTGCCCTTCGGACGCGGCCAGATCATATTGCGCGATCCTGCGAGCGGCACCCTGTGCGGCGGCACCGAGCCGCGTACCGACAGCGCCGTCCTGCCCTGGTAAGAACGCGGGCCTGCGGCGAGCACGCCCGCGTTAAACGGTCCGCTTCTATCTACTAACCCCACACAATCGCGCCCCCACTAGCGCGGCATCCACAAACACCACCCCCCGCCCAACAACCCAGATTTTT
>NZ_JAFIFK010000063.1 GCF_020832045.1 Halomonas sp. | reverse complement strand
ATTCGCAACCTCCATCCTGAGCTTCGAAGCGTTCGCCAAGAGTAGTGGTGCAGGCAGCCCTGGTTCCGTCCCAAGCTTTCTCGACGGGCATTTCCGCCCCGTTAACAGGGAGACGACGGCCTTTGACCTGCCGGTGCGCGGCGCCATCCCGCCCGCTTTATCAGGGCGCTACTTCCGCAATGGCCATAACCCGAAGGACGGCATCAATCCAGGCGCCTGGTTCTATGGTTCAGGCATGATCCACGGATTACGGATCTCGAGCGGACGCGCTGAGTGGTACCGCAATCGCTGGGTTAAAACCCCGGCGCTGGAGGGGGCACCGCTGTTTATCGATCACGAGACGATCGACCTCCATGCAAGTGCAGCCGGTACCAGCGTGATCGCGCATGCAGGGCGTATTCTAGCGTTGCAAGAGGTCAATTTTCCCTTCGAGATCACTCCCGAACTGGAAACGATCGGCGCCTACGATTTTGGCGGTGCTCTAAAGACGATGATGACGGCCCATCCCAAGATCTGCCCCCGCACAGGCGAGATGCTTTTCTTCGGCAATTCGCCTCTCCCACCGTACTTGACCTACCACGTGGCGGATGCCTCGGGACGACTGGTACATAGCGAGGTGATCGAAGGGCCGAACGGTTCTGTCATCCATGACTTCGCCATCACTGAAAACTATGTGATTTGGTTCGATCCCAACGTAGCGCTTGATCTAAATTCCGACCTTGCCTTCCCCTATACGTGGCAGAGGGAGTATCGCGGTCGGATCGGCGTCATGCCGCGTGACCGCAGCAAGGGTAGTGTGCAATGGATCGACGTCGATCCCTATTACATGCTGCATTTCTCCAATGCCTGGGAAGACGCAGATGGCCTCCTTGTGGTCGAGGGGCCGTTCTTTGACGAAGCCGCTTGGGGGAAAGCCTCAGCCTTTATCAATGGCACCGCACCGCAGGGAGCCGCGCCTGTCAGTGGGGCGAAGCGCAGTCGCTGGATAATCGATCCGCGACAAGGAACGGCGCGTGTCGGGCTGCTCGATGACCTTACGATTGAATTCCCCATGATTCACCCCGGCTTCACCGGGCGGCAGAACCGCTTCGCCTATGCGGTGGTTTTCCCCGACGCGACGCGCGCCGGTTACGGGATCGTCAAATATGACATGGAGTACGACCGGCGCTGGGTGCTTGACCTTCCCGCCGGTGTCTATGCGGGCGAGCCCAGCTTCGTTCCCGACCCACAGGGTCGCGGCGAAGATGACGGATGGTTATTAACCTATGTCACTGACCTGCGTAGTAACGTGGCGGAGCTGTGGATTCTGGACGCAACAAAAGTCGGTGCCCGCCCTGTCGCTGCAATCGAGCTGCCTGCCTGGGTGCCCGCCGGTGTGCACGGAACGTGGATTGGCGATAATGAGGTCTAAAGTCTGGAAGCCCGGCTCGTTGCTCTTCGGATCGAGGGGCGGCTGCCTGCCTTTCGGCGAGGCGAGAGTAATGTCGGCGTCGCATCCTTCAAGACATAGAATCTATCCGTAACGCCGAAAATGGTGCGTCTCAGGCGCCAGACAGTCGAGCACCCATTCGGAAGGCTGCAGGCTTGGATGGGAGCGACATATTTTCTGACCAAAACCCTTAAGAATGTCAGCATAGAAATGAGTCTGGGTGTGCTGGCCTGCCGCTGCCAGCCAGGAAGTCAGGAGCATCGCCACGCCCAGGGCCACGCCGAGCAGTGGCATGAGCATGGGCTTGTCGTGGGCTGATGCATCACGGTGCTCTGTCATCGAATACCTTCTCGACGGGTTTGTCGAAAAAACGCGCCAGGCGTAAGGCGAGGGGCAGCGAAGGAACGTAGCGGCCCACTTCAATCGAGTTGATGGTATTGCGCGAAACGCCCATGGCTTCGGCAAGGGCCGCCTGGGTGAGCCTTCGTGCCTTGCGCAGCGAACGAATGTTGTTGTGCATATGCCAAGCTTGTTTGTCATTGCAGTTTTTGTCAAGCAAGCTTGGCATTTTTGAGGGTCAGGGCTGGTAGCTGCCGGCGTCGGCGGCGAAGCTGATCGCCAGGCGGTTCCAGGCGTTGATGGTGCAGATCGCCAGGGTGAGGTCGGCGATGCCTTTCTCGGAGAAATGCTCACGGGTGGCTTCGTACAGGGCGTCGTCGATACCGCGGCCGGCAATCAGGGTGTTGGCCTCGGCCCAGGCCAGGGCGGCACGCTCGCGCTCGGTGTAGAAGGGCGTCTCGCGCCAGGCGCTCAGCGCGTACAGCCGCTGCTCGGTTTCACCGGCCTTGCGCGCGTCCTTGGTGTGCATGTCGATGCAATAGGCGCAGCCGTTGATCTGCGAAACACGGGTGTAGACCAGAGCCAGCAGGCCATCGCCCAGTTCGCCGCTTTCCGCGGCCTTATGGACATGGCCTTGCAGGTCGAGCATAGCCCTTAGGCCGGCGGGGCTGGCGGAAAAGTAGTTCATGCGCATGGATAGGGCTCCAGCAGTGAATGGAGTCCCTACCCTAGCTCCGCCGTTAGCGGCGGCATTGTAGATTTTCGACCCGGCGGATCAGTGCAGCTTCATGCGCGGGCGAATGAAGCGGTTGAGCCCGTCCGAGAGGAGGATCAGCGCGGTCTTGGCCGTGCCGTGAATGGCGCGCTGGTGCATGCGATAGAGCGAGGCGTAGAAGAACTTGGCCAGGCGCCCCTCGATGAACAGGCTGCGCGCCGAGGCACCACGCATCAGGCTGCCGATCGCCTCGAAGTGGGCCAGCGAGATGAGCGAGCCGCGGTCGCGGTAGCGGAACGGCTTGAGCTCACCGTTTTCGAGCCGGGCAACCAGGTTCTTGTAGAGCCGCTGCGCCTGCTGGTGGGCGGCCTGCGCCCGTGGCGGCACCATGGAGCCGTCCGGCTGCGGGCAGCTGGCACAGTCGCCGAAGACGAAAATGTTGGGGTCGTCGACGCTCTGCAGCGTCGGCTCCACCTTGATGCGCTGGTTGCGGTCCAGCGTAAGCCCGAGTTCGCGCAGCACCTCGGGGGCCTTGATGCCCGCGGCCCACACGTTGAGGTCGGTCTCGATGCGCATCTCGTCGGCGGTGACGATGGCGTTCTGCTCCACGCACACCACACGGGTGCCGGTGTGTACCTTCACGCCGAGGCGTTCCAGCTCGGTACGCACGGCACCGCGAATACGCTCGGGCAGGGCTGGTAGTACGTCCGGTGCCGCCTCGATCAGATGGACGTCCAGGTGACGGCTGTCCATTTCGGTGAAGCCGTAGCTGTGCAGCATTCGCGAGGCATCGTAGAGCTCCGCTGCCAGCTCCACGCCGGTGGCGCCGGCGCCGACGATGCCCACCGTGAGGTGCGGATGCTCTCGCCGCTCGGGGTCGCTGTAGCGCAGGAAGGTGTTGAGCATGTCGTGGCGGAAGGCTTCCGCCTGGGCCGGGCTGTCGAGAAAATGGCAATGATCGGCGACGCCGGGTGTACCGAAGTCGTTGCTCACGCTGCCCAGTGCCAGCACCAGCAGGTCGTAATCCAGGGTGCGGGCCGGCAGCACTTCCTCGCCGTGGTCATCGAACACCGGCGCCAGGCGTAGCTGGCGAGCGTCGCGGTCAAGGCCTTCGAGCGTACCGCGCTGAAAGCGGTAGCCGCTGAGCCGGGCGTGGCTCTGGTAGGAGATTTCGTCGATGCTGGAGTCGAGAGCGCCGGTGGCGACCTCATGCAGCAGGGGCTTCCAGATGTGAGTCGAATTACGGTCTATCAGGGTGATGTCGGCCTTGCCGCGCCGCCCCAGGCGCCGGCCGAGGCGGGTCACCAGCTCCAGCCCGCCGGCACCGCCGCCGACGACCACGATTCGTTTTCTGTCCATGTATGGCTCCGCTAGATTGAGAATGATGTAAGTGAGAAAGGGGTGCCTTCTACTCTACCGCTTGATCTTGGGAGTCGTTCTACTTTTTGCTTAGATGGGCAGCGCCCCACGTGCTGCGATTGGCGCGCATCGGGTGGCCCTCCCTTTCGCTGAAAGGCGTTGAACATGAGTGAAGTTTCCCAGCCTGGGCTGGCTGGCAGCCGCGGAATGGTAGATTTCCGCCCTGCGCCGCTAGTGACATCCGCCTTGTCGCTCGAGCGCTTCGCGTCCGGCAAGGCCCTGCGCTCCTACGTGGAGTGCTACTGGTTGGCCAGGGGGCGGGCCAGCAGCGAAGTGGCGGGCGTGGAGTTGCTGCATCCGAATGGCGCTACCGGGTTGTTGTTCAACTTCGGTGGCGTGCTCGAGCGGGATGGCGAGCGATTGAGCGGTGCCTGCTGGGTAGACGGCCCCAAGCGGCGCACGGCGCGGCTGGCGGTAGGGGAAACGCTTGACCTGCTCGGTGTCCGCTTCCTGCCGGGCATGGCGTTTCCGTTCCTTGGCGAATCCCTGGCGGCCCTGGCCGGAGGTGAGCTTACGCCGGGCGGCGCCCTGCGTCGGCTCGAGCTCGAAATCCTCCATGAGCGAATGTTGCAGGCTCCCGACCCGGCCGGGCGCCTGGCACTGCTGGAAAACTACCTGCTGGAGCGGCTGCGTCGGCATGGGGCGCCAGAGGAGCCAGTGCTGGCAGCCTCGCTTGGCTGGCTGCAACGCTGCCATGGCCAGGCCAGCATCGCCGCGCTGGTGGATGCGTTGCCGTTCGGCCAGCGCCATTTGGAGCGGCTTTTTCAGCGCCATATGGGGCTCTCGCCCAAGCGCTACGCCCGGCTGCTGCGCGTGGCCCGCAGCCGCGAGTTGATCAAGCAGGGTGGGGCTGCCAACTCCCTGACCGATACCGCGCTAGCCGCCGGCTACTTCGACCAGTCGCACTTCATCCACGACTTCAAGGCCGTGACCGGCTTCACGCCGGGGGGCTATCTCGACCATGTGCGGCGGCGCTATGGCTGCCGAGTTCAACCATAAGACGACCGCTGCGGCCGGCCCGATGGGCATATGGGGCGATGCCCCTGGGACGTTATGGGGCGTGAGAGTGGCGGGTGTAAATGAGCATTTTGATCGGACTCGCGCACGAGCCGATTTTTAACGCCGCATGGCCGAGCGCAGGCAGTTTTCGTACAAAGCCTAGTACTCGTCGTGGCGTCTCACCCAATCCATCAGGTTGTGATGGGGGCCCGTTTCGTTACGGCCCTTGGGTGTCATGTCGAGCAGCATATAGGTGCTGTCGACGAGTTCGTCACCGCGCCCGTAGGTCGAATAGGTATGGAAGATGTCGCCGCTCGCATCGCGATAGAACACACTGAGGCCGCTCAGATCCTCGATCGAGACGTGGCTCATGGCGTAGTTGTAGGTGACCTCGCCCTTGGCGATCTCCTCGGGCCGGAACGAGACCTGGTAGTCGTAGTTGAAGTCGCTGCCGTGAGAGGAAACCCACTTCACCTGCCAGCCCATGCGCTTGCGGTAGGTGTCGATCTCGGCGAGGGGGGCGCGGGAGATCCGAACCAGACTGACGTCATGGTGCTCGAGATGCACTCGCGTGCCTTCGATATGGTCGGCCGTGAAGGAGCAGCCGATGCATCCCGCTTCCCAGCCGGGGCCGAACATGAAGTGATGGACGATCAACTGGCTGCGCCCTTCGAACAGTTCGGCGAGGGTCCTGCGGCCTTCAAGCGTATCGAAGGTGTATTCCTTCTCGACCTTTACCCAAGGCAGGGAGCGGCGCCTGGCATTCAGCTCGTCGCGCAAGCGGGTGAGCTCCTTTTCCCTTGTCAGTAGCTCCTTGCGGGCGGCGAGCCATTCTTTCCGGGAGACGACGGGGTGGGATGTTTCTTCGTGCGCTGGCATGAGGACTCCTCCTGTTACTTGTCGCTGCACGAGATAGTCGTTCTGAAGGAGGCGGATTCGACAGGTGGATGCTTGACGCCTCGATCATCGAGGTATACGTTTCTGCCATGACCAAGGCAAAAACCGAGGCGGCCACTGGCCGCAAGATCCCCGACTACAGCGACCCTTCGTACTGGCACGGCACGATCAAGATGTCGCTGTCGAAGTTCTTCGTGCTCAGCGTACTGCACCGCAAGCCGATGCATGGCTACGAGGTGGTGCAAGCAGTGGAGAAGAGCACCAAGGGCTGCTGCAGCCCGTCGGAGGGAACGGTCTATCCCATGCTCAACGAGTTCGAGGCGGGAGGCTACCTGAGTGCTACCGCCGAGGTGGTGCAGGGGCGCTCGCGCAAGGTCTATGCGCTGACGGAAAAGGGGCGGGATGCCTTCCAGGTGGCGGTGGATGCCTGGCTGGAAGCCTCGGACTGCATCCTCGAGAGCCGCCGCATGGCGGGCGGTGCGCCGGTGAATCGGATGGACCAGGAGGAGAGGGAAGGATGAACATCGGAGGTTTTTTCAGGCCCTCATACCTCGTTGGTCGAGGTATTAAGTGAACGCCCGTACTCGCGTAATCGTCGCCCTGGGCGTATCCCAGACCCTGGCCTGGGGCTCGACCTACTATCTGCCGGCCATCCTTGCCGTGCCCATGGCACAGGATCTCGGTTTGTCTACGGGTACGGTATTCGCGGCGTTCTCCTCGGCGCTGGTGGTGTCGGCGATTCTGGGTCCGGCGGTGGGGCGGCGCATCGACCGCTTCGGCGGGCGCGATGTGCTGACGGTATCGAGCCTGGTATTCGCCCTGGGCCTGGTGCTGCTGGGGCTGGCCACCGGGCCGCTGATGCTGTGGGCAGGCTGGCTGGTGATCGGCGTCGGCATGGGCATGGGGCTTTATGAATCGGCCTTCTCGACCCTGGCCGGGCTCTACGGCCGCGAAGCACGTGGCCCGATTACCGGCATTACCCTGCTGGCGGGCTTTGCCAGCACCGTATGCTGGCCGATCACGGGTTGGCTCAACGTCGAATTCGGCTGGCAGAACGCCTGCTTCACCTGGGCCGCCGTGCACTTGCTGCTGGGCCTGCCTCTCAATCGGCTGCTGATTCCCTTCGGCATACAGCCGCCCGCTCCCAGAGCCGAAGCGGCAACGGCCGAGGCGGAGACGACCTGGCTGCCCATGGCGCTGCTGGGTTTCGTCTTCGCCGTGACCTGGTTCGTGAGTACCGGCATGGCGGCGCACCTGCCATGGCTGTTGCAGATCGCGGGGCTCTCGCCCGCTGCCGCCATTGCCGCTGCGGCGCTGGTGGGGCCGGCCCAGGTGGCGGCACGGCTGCTCGAATTTTCGCTGCTGCAGCGCTTTCACCCGCTGCTTTCGGCAAAGCTGGCGGTGGTGGCTCACCCCATCGGAGCGCTCGGTGTAATAACCCTGGGAGCGCCGCTGGCCACGCTATTCGTGCTGCTGCACGGCGCCGGCAACGGCATCCTTACCATCGCCAAGGGCACGCTGCCGCTGGCCATCTTCGGCCCCCATGGCTACGGCCTGCGCCAGGGGGTGCTGATGGTGCCGGCGCGCTTCGGTCAGGCGCTGGCCCCGCTGGCCTTTGCCTTGCTGATCGAGCGCTTCGGTACCCAGGCGCTGCTGTTCTCCTCGGCCCTAGGGCTTACCGCCCTGGTGGCGCTCCTTGTTTTGCAAACTCACGCCATGAAGGAGGCGACATGAGGCTTCGCACGCTATCCGATCCCGATTACCTGCCCGCGCTGGACGAGCGCTACGCACTTCAGCGGCCCGGTCAGAACCTGCC
The DNA here is from genome assembly GCF_020832045.1 of Halomonas sp. GTDB lineage: Bacteria > Pseudomonadota > Gammaproteobacteria > Pseudomonadales > Halomonadaceae > Halomonas. Next base: position 22,520 of record NZ_JAFIFK010000063.1, on the reverse strand, counting down.
CGATCCGCTCGGCCATCCTCCGCGCATCCTGCTGCTCTACGGCTCGCTGCGCGAGCGCTCCTATTCGCGCCTGGCGGTGGAGGAGGCGGCGCGGCTGCTGCGCCATTTCGGCGCCGAGACGCGCATCTTCGATCCGTCGGACTTGCCGCTGCCAGACCAAGTGCCGGGCGACGATCACCCCGCGGTGCGGGAGCTGCGCGAGTTGGCCATCTGGTCCGAGGGCCAGGTGTGGTGCAGCCCCGAGCGCCACGGACAGATCACCGGCGTGATGAAGACGCAGATCGATCACTTGCCGCTGAGCATGGGGGCGGTGCGGCCCACTCAGGGGCGTACCCTGGCAGTAATGCAGGTAAGCGGCGGCTCGCAGTCGTTCAATGCGGTGAACACCCTGCGCTTGCTCGGTCGCTGGATGCGCATGTTCACCATCCCCAATCAATCCAGCGTGCCCAAGGCGTACCAGGAGTTCGATGACACCGGACGCATGCGGCCTTCGCCACTCTATGATCGTATTGCCGATGTGATGGAGGAGCTGGTGCGCTTCACCCTGCTGTTGCGGCCCCATGCCGAAACGCTGGTGGACCGCTACTCGGAACGGCGCGAAGCGGCCGGCGCCAAGGCCGACCCGGTGACGGACAAGGCCGCGGTCAGCCAGGCTTCATAGCAGAAAACGTAAAACGGGGCGCCAAGCGCCCCGGTGTGGGCATCTCGCAGAATGCGGCATCAGGCCGGCTGCGCCAGGCGTGGTGTTGCCAACTCACGCTGCAAGCTCTCGATGAGCTGGTCGATACGCGCCAGGGCGCTTTCAGTCGAGGCCGCCAGCGCCTCGCCGCCTTCTTCCTGGTGCTCGATGGCGATGTCATGGAAGCCGCCGATGCCGATGAACTGCAGGGCGGTGCGCACGCTGGGTTCCAGATGGTTGAGCTCAGCCAGGGGACGCCCCGGGCCGAAGTCGTAACCGCCGCGGGAGGAGAGCAGCACCGTGTGGCGCGGACGGTCAGCCAGCAGCGGCACGTAGTGTTCCAGCGGCAGGTGAGGGTGGGCGCCGTACGTCAGGTCGAAGTCGACGGTGCGGCCCATGCGGACGATATTGTCGATCCAGGCCTTGAGCGCGGCCGGTGGGCCGAAATTGTACATGGGTACGCCGAGCACCAGGATGTCGGCCTGAATAACCTCATCGACCAGCGTATCGCTCTCGGCAAGCACCGCCCGCATCGGTTCGGTCAGTTCCTCGATAGGCGTGTAGGCGGCTTCGATCCATTCGACGCTGGTCAGTTGTGGCGGGTTGGCGCCGATATCGCGATGGACGATCTCGGCTTCCGGCTCCAGGGCACGCCAGCGGGAAATGAAGTGATGGCTCAGCCGGCGGGTATGCGAGCCGTGATCGTGAGTTCCGGCGCGACCTGGGCGCGGGCTGGCATCGAGATGGAGTAGACGTGTCATGGGATTTCTCCTTTAATGGGGTGTAGGCTATTTCGAGTGAATCTGTTTCAGCTGTATTTGGTAGCTTGTGCCAAGCTTGGGTGGGCGACAAACGACGATTCTTTTTCGATATTGGAAAATAAAATTCAGCCATGACGCCGCGCCGACTGCCTTCTCTCTCAGCCCTGCGTGCCTTCGAGGCGGCGGCACGACACCTCAGCGCCAAGCGGGCCGCCGAGGAGCTCTCGGTCACGCCGACGGCGATAAGCCACCAGCTCCGTCAGTTGGAGGAGAGCCTGGGGGTGGCTCTGTTCGTGCGCCGGCCACGCCAGCTGATACTGACGGCCCAAGGGCAGACACTGCTTGGCGTACTGAGCGACTCCTTCGATGCCATCGCCGAAACGGTGACCAAGCTGCGCCGTCCTCCCTCGCGCCATGGCGTGACGCTCTCCACCACGCCAGCCGTGGCCTCGCGCTGGCTGTTGCCCTGGGTGTGCCTGCTGCGCGACGCGCATCCGCAAATTGACCTGAGCATCCAGGTCTCCCATGCGGCGGTTGCCTTGGATGGCGTAACCGCCGACATGGCGATTCGCTATGGTGAGGGCCCCTGGCCTGGGCTGGTCGCGGAGAGGCTGTTCGACAATGTCTTCGTACCCGTCTGCAGCCCCTTGCTGAAGCTGAGTGAACCGGCCGAACTGGTGCGCCATACGCTGCTGCATTTCTCTTCGCCCGCGCCGTTGGACTGGGCGGCCTGGCAGCGCCAGGTCCAGGTCCCGGGGCTCGACGTCAGCGCCGGGCTGATGTTCTCCGACGAAACCCACGGCATCACCGCCGCACTGGATGGCCAGGGCATAGCCCTGATGAGCCGGTACCTGATCGAGGAGGAGCTGCGTCAGGGGCGCCTGGTACAGCCATTCGGTCCCGAGGTAAAGGCGGCTCCCTTCCAGCTCGTTTACCCGCCTGAGCGGCTCGAAGAGCCGGCCATCGCTGCCGTGCGCGACTGGATCATGGGGTTGTTGGACGCTCCATCCAGAGAGAGCGCCTGCCGTGCTATCGCTGAAGGAGTTTCATAGACTCAGCCGTGCGAGCTTGTTGGGGTTGCGCACGATGAAGATGTCGGTGGCCTGTCCTGAGTGGTCGTAGCCAAAGGTAACCGTAGCGACGACGCTCCCCTTCTGATGCATTACTAAGCCGGGGCCCCCGTTGAGATCGGCCTCGTGCCACTCATAGTTAGCCCAATAGCCGCGCAGCCGGCTGGCCAGGAAGTCGAGCACTTCCTCTATGCCATACAATGGCTCGAGTAGAGTGGGCACCTTGCCACCGCCATCGGCACTCAGGCGCACCTCGGCCGAGAGCAGGTTGGCAAGTCGTGCCGTGGCGCCTTCGGCAACGGCGAGCCTGAAGGCATCGAGCAGTGCCTGCTGACGTTCGGGCGGCGGGACGTGTCGTGCTTCGGCCCCCTGTAAATTTGCCCGTGCCCGTGACACCAGCTTGCGGCAGGCCGGCTCCTTGAGTTCGAGCATGGCGGCGATCTCGACATAGGGCGTGTCGAAGATCTCGTGCAGCAAGTAGGCGGCGCGCTCCTTGGGCGAGAGGCGTTCGAGCAGCAGCAGGAAGGCGGTGGAGAGCGAGTCGGCCAGCTGCAGGCTGCGCTCCGCATCGGATACCACGGGCGTCGGGATGGGCTCGGGTAGCCAGGCGCCGACGTAGTCGACCCTGGCCCGGTGGGCGTTACCCAGCAGATCGAGACAGCGCCGCGTGCAGGCCGTGGTTAGCCAGGCGATGGGTGCCTCGACCACATCCCGCTCCACCGTCTGCCACTTGAGGAAGGTGTCCTGCACCGCATCCTCGGCGTCGGCACGCGAGCCGAGGATGCGGTAGGCCAGCCCCAACAGCATGGGGCGGGCTTCCTCAAAGCGAAGTAGGTCGGCAGAAGGCATCAGACTGTCTCAGTAACCATGGCTGTCCGGTCTTTGGACCAGGCCACCGTGGCTGCGTGGATCACGGGCGGGTGGGCAAGCAGGGGCGACACCGCGGCGATATAGGCGTCGTAGGCCGGCCCCTGCATGAAGGCCTGCGGATCGGCGCCGTCGGCATAGCGCTGGAAGACGCGAATCGTATCGGGGTCGCTGTCATCGTAGCAGTAGAAATAGGCGTCGTGGACCTGGCGCGCCTCGATGCTGGGCGCGAGGTGCGTCTCCCAGGCGTGCCGTACCTCGTCGCGCTTGCCGGGCAGTGCCTTGTGGGTAATGAAAAGGGTGTTCTGGCTCATGTGTCGCTCCTGAGTCGTGGATGATGATGGCCATTAGGCCGTCACGGTAATGACGATTCAGGAGGGCGTCGTGTGACATAGGAATCACTCCGTTGATTGCCTTTAAAAGGCGGAAACTGGGCTGTTGGCGGGGAAGCGTTTGTTGACTTCCTCGACGGTGAAACGCGGCGTAATGTGCTGCGGGCAGTTGAAATCGAACGCCTCTATAGTGATCACCAAGCCTCTTTCCACCCGGGCGCGGTAGGTAGGCTCCTCCAGCCGAGCCAGCAGTGCTGCGTCGTCCTCTTGATGAACGATGCGTGCCCGGCCCCAGATTTTCAGTCGCCTCCGGTTGGCGTAGTCGATCAGGAACAGCATCACCCTGTCGTCATGGACAATATTGCCCGCACTGATGTATTGCCGATTGCCGGCAAAATCGGCGAAGCCGAGGGTTCGATCGTCGAGGCATTGCAGAAACCCGGTCGGCCCGCCGCGGTGTTGCACATAGGGCCAGCCATTTTCACTGACGCTGGCCATGAAGAAGTGATCCTGGGCAGCGATGAATTCGCGAACCGGTGCGCTGAGAACGTCACGTTCAATCTCGGACGGGTCGACGGGCTTGCTGGCTTCCCGGCTGCCGTAGCGAGCCTGGGCAGCGCGAACCGAAGGGGTATAGGTGAGTGTCTTGAAGGCATGTGCCATGGCGAAACTCCTCGATAGGCGCCGTCCAGTCTGCACGGCGCCGCAGCGGCCTGGGCTCAGGCTACCGAATCCAGGGCGACCCGATCGAAGTCGATCTCCACACGGCTGGCCTTGCCGAGGATATTGGTCAGCAGGTTCAAGCCCACATGAGTAATGATCTCGACGATCTCTCCGTCGCCATAGCCGGCATCGCGCACAGCCTGCAGCTCGGCCGTGGTGACCTCACCCATGTGCTCGACCAGTGCGCGGGCGAAAGCGACGGCGGCAGCGGCCTTGGCGTCCTGGCTGGTGCCACGGCGATTGGCGGCCATCTCATCGCTGCTCAGCCCGACGTCCAGTCCAAGCGTCGTGTGTGCGGAAAGGCAATATTCGCAGCCGTTTTGCTGCGCCAGTGCCAGGGCGATACGCTCCCGGGTTCGCCGGTCGAGCCGGCCCGACTTGGCGATCCCATGTAGGCCGAGAAAGGCCTCCAGGGCTTTTGGTGAATTCGCGAACACCTTCAGAAAATTCGGCACTACGCCCAGTTGTGACTGAATCGCATCGAACAAAGCCTTCTGTTCGGCATTGGCGGTTTCCAGACTGACGACGTTGATACGGCTCATGAGAGAGTTCCTCTTGCTTGCTTGCACGCCCGCCTTACCAGCGGCGTCGCAGCGAAGGCTGCAGACATGACAAGCTTGAAGAGTTTCGAATCCCTGAAGAATATCCGTATTATGAAATTAGCTATTTCATTTTATGGAACTATAAATGGATCGTTTTCATCTGATGACGGTATTTCTCGCCGTGGCGGACGAGGGGAGCTTTGCCGGGGCGGCTCGTCGTTTGGGACTCTCGCCGCCTGCCGTGACGCGCGCCATTGCCGAGTTGGAGAAGCGGCTGGGCGTGCGTCTACTGACGCGCACGACCCGGGTAGTGAGAGTGACCGAAGCGGGGGCAAGCTACCTCGATGACTGCCGGCGCATACTCCAGGACGTCAAGGAGGCCGACGAATCGGCGGCGGGGCTTGCCGCCATGCCGCGCGGACAGCTCAACGTGACCGCGCCGGTGCTGTTCGGCAGGCTTTTCGTTCTGCCGACCCTGCTCGATTACCTGGAGGAGTATCCCGAGGTCAATGCGAATGCGGTGTTCCTGGACCGGGTGGTGAATCTAGTCGATGAGGGGTTCGACGTGGCGGTACGGATCGGCGAGCTGCCCGACTCATCGCTGCGCGCCGTGCGTGTCGGCCGGGTGAGGCGCGTAGTTTGCGGTGCTCCCGGGTACTTTGAACGTCATGGATGGCCGCAGCATCCGGATGACCTCGGCCAGCATCGCATCGTCATGGCCAGCGGTATTTCACTGCAGCCGGAGTGGACCTTTTTCCCCAAGGCTGGAGAGAAAGGGGTGTCGTACCGGGTCAAGCCGCGCCTGGTCATCAACGTCAACGACGGTGCCGTGCAGGCAGCGGCTGCCGGCTGGGGGGTAACTCGTTTGCTGTCGTATCAGATCGCGCCGCAGCTCGAGCGTGGCGAGCTGGTGACGGTGCTCGATGAATTCGAAGCGCCACCGTTGCCTGTGCATATTGTGCATCGAGAGGGGCGCCGCCCGGCGGCCAAGGTGCGTGGATTCATCGATTTGCTGGCTGGGCGGCTCAGAACGATATTGCGTTAGGCGGCAGCCTGCTCCTCCTTGTCGTAGTTGATCATCCAGGCGACACCGTACCGATCCGTCAGCATGCCGAAGCGGTGCGCCCAGAAGGTTTCCTCGAGCGGCATCTGCACACTGCCGTTATCGGCCAGGGCATTGAAGAGTCGTTCGGCCTGCTCCGCGGACTCGACCCCGACCGAAATGCTAGCTCCCTTGATGCCTTCATAGGGTGCTGGGCAGGTCGGGGAGTTGTCCGAGGCCATCAGCATCTGGTCGCCGATGCGCAGCCGGGCGTGCATGATCAGGTCGCGGGCTTCCTCAGGTATCTCCATACCTTCGCTGTCGGGCATCTCGGCATAGGTGATCATCGCCTCGAGCTTGGCATCGAAGCAGCGCTGATAAAGTTCGAAGGCTTCACGGCAGTTGCCATCGAAGATCAGGTAGGTGGAAAGCTGCATGGTGGGTCTCCAGGGGTTTTGTTGTTTGTGTTACTTCCCTTCGTCGATCCAGCGTAGTCGTTTTCGACACTCGTCCGGTCATTTTTTGTCGCTAACCGATTTAGCCGTGCGGCTTGCTGTGAGAGTGCGTCACGCAGAGCGGGTGGCTCGATGACGTCGAAGTCGAAGGGCTGGTGTGCCAGCTGTCGGGAGAACCAGATCAGGCTATCGGTGCGGGCGTGAAGCAATACGGCATTTTCGTCTGGCGTAAAGACGCCGATGCTGCGCCCCAGCTCCGCTACGGCATGGGCAAGATCGGTATGTAGGCGCACGCTGACGGCGGTGGCGCGAGGCAGGCTGGCCATGCTCTTCGTCAGGTGTTCGGCGGGATCGAAATCGACCGGGCGCTCGAAGCTGGCCTCGAGCGGGGTGGCCTCGGTAATGCGGTCCAGTCGGAAGCTGCGCAGGTCGCGGCGCAGGTGACACCAGCCGCTGACGTACCAGCGGCCACCGCGAAAGACCAGTCCGAAGGGATTGAGCACGCGCCGGGTATGCTGCTCCCGGTCGTCGCGGTAGTCGAGCCGCACCCGCTGCCGTGCTTGGGTGGCGGTGGCAAACAAGATCAGTAGGCGTTCGTCTCCCGGCGCTCTGGCCGCAGGCAATTCCAGCCGTGCACTTTCGCTCAGGGCTTGGGCCTGCTGTTTCAATCTGGCGGGCATCACCCGTTCCAACTTGGCTCGCGCGGTTTCCAGCGCAGGAGCCGTTTCGGCGATCCCCAACCCTTGTGCGGCGAGCAGCCCCAGCGAGACGGCCAGTGCCTCTTCACTGTTGAACATCAGCGGAGGCAGCTTGAAGCCCGGCATCAGGCGGTAGCCGCCGTGCCGCCCGCGCTCGGTGGTCACGGGAATGCCGAGCTCTTCCAGAGCCTGAATGTAGCGTCTCAGCGTGCGGCGATCGACACCCAGACGCTCTGCCAGCTCGCGGCCGCTCATATGGCGGTGGGCCTGCAGCAGCTCAAGCAGGGTGAGTACGCGAACGGTGGGATTGGCCACGCTGAAGGTTCCTATTTTATTAGGACGTTATTTGCCCTATTTAGCCATTACCTTGCTGACAAGGCCAGACGCAAAGGGCGCTGGCTTTCCTCACTCAGCAAGGAGCAAGACAATGGAACCCGTACTTTTCTATGGCGTACCGCAAGGCTGCTCGTTCGGCTCGATCGTGGCGCTCGAGTGGCTGGCCAAGCCCTATCGCCTGTGCCGCATCGAGATGCTGGAGCAACCCTGGGACCCGCTCTTCGCCAAGGTTAATCCCCTGTTCCAGACCCCGGCGCTGCTAACGGAAAATGGCGAGCCTCTTAGCGAAAGCTTGGCCATTCTTCAGCATCTGGCCGCACGAGACCTGGAAACACGGCTGGGCTTCGCACAGGGCAGCCGGGAGTTCGACCGCCTCAACGAGATGCTGGCCTACTTGAATACCGATTTCTTCTCGTCATTCAATCCGCTGTGGTGGCTGTACGAATCCCAAGGGTTGAGTGGCGTCGAGCAGGGAGTGCTGCGTCGGCTGGGCCGCGAGAAGGTCGCCGAGGGCTGCGCCTATCTGGACGGCCTGCTGGCCGAGCGGGAATGGCTTTTGGGCGATGAGCGCAGCATGGCGGATGCTTACTTCGTCGGTATCGCGCGTTGGGCCGAGTACCATCGCCTGTTCGACCTCGAGAGTGATTATCCAAACCTGGCCCGGCATTTGGCGAAACTAAGGAAAGACCCGGCCGTACAGTTCGCCGAGGCCATCGAACGCGGCGAGCAGCCGGCGGGGCAGGGGCACTTCAAGGGCCATGTCACGCTGCAGGAGCTCGAGTCGCGCCTGGCCGCCTAAGCCTGGCATGAGCCGAGGCAGTCGAGCGCCCCTGGGCACGCTAAGATCAGCCAATGCCCTGGCGGCGACTCGACACTAAAGGAGACCCGACATGTACCTATCGGCGCAGGCTATCGAAGCCTTGGAGGGGGTGAGGAAGGTGCACTTGCTCGATGCCAAGGCCGTGCGCATCAACAAGTCGCTGGGCGATGCCGTCGGCATGACCCAGCTCGGGATACACCAGATCAGCGTGCCACCCGGCCATTTCTCGACCGAGTTCCACTGCCATCGCTACGAGGAGGAGGCCATCTACGTGCTCTCGGGAAGCGGCGTGGCCACCATCGGCGACTGCAAGCAGCCAATTGGCCCCGGCGACTTCATCGGCTGCCCCATCAATGGCGTAGCCCATGAGATGTACAACGACGGCGATGAGCCGTTGGTGTGCCTGGTAGTGGGGCAGCGGCTGGCCCAGGATGTCTCCGACTACCCGCGCCTGGGCAAGCGGCTGTATCGCAACAGTGGCGAATGGAGCCTGGTCGATCATGCCGATATTGAGCACGTAGCCCGTTAACTGCGCATCGAGCTACTAGATGTCCAACCCACCAAAGCGACCGTGCTGGTAGTCCTCGATCGCTTGCACAATCTCTTCGCGGGTATTCATCACAAAGGGCCCATGGGAGTAGACAGGTTCATCAATGACCTCTCCATGGCCAAACAGTAGGCGCGCGTCGCTGCTGGCCTCTATCACGACGCAATCGCCGTCGCGATCCACTTCGATCAGGTGGTGTGGCTTGGCTGGCTCGCCGCCTACGGTGACATCACCCTCCACCACGTAAAGAAACACCTGCCGGCCAGGTGCTACGGGCAGTTGCTCCTGCGCCCCGGTAGGCAGCCGCAGCGTCGACATGAATACTCCCGTGAGTGTGTCGATAGGGCCGGCGTCTCCCTGCCACTCACCGGCGATCAGGCTTAGTTCGCTACCACCCGAAAGCGTAATGGCGGGTATTGCTTCCTGCGGCAGCCCCACATAGCGCGGCTCGCTCATTTTCAGGCGCGCAGGCAGGTTGACCCACAGCTGTAGAATTTCCAGCGGGCCACCGTCGCGCAGAAACTCGGGAGGCGAAATTTCCGCATGCACGATACCGCTGCCCGCCGTCATCCACTGCACGCCGCCCGCGTGGATCACGCTTTGATGCTTGGCGCTATCCGCATGAGCCAGCGACCCTTGCAAAATGAAGGTGACCGTTTCAAAGCCGCGATGGGGGTGCGGGCCAAATGGCAGGCCACGATTATTGGCCGGATACGTCTGCGGTCCGTGATGGTTAAGAAACAGGAAGGGGTCGAGCTGTTCAAGCTGCGGCCCCGGTAGCGGCCGCCGGGTGATTAAGTCACCGATATCATCGCGCTTGGACGGGTGCTGAGCGACCACTCGACGAACGGATTGGGCACTGGCTAACGACATGACGACCTCCTGATAAATATCTATCAGCGTAAAACCTGAGCGGGGAGGTGAGGAGCGAATAATTTGCCTCGTTCTATTGCAGGAAATTGTTTGAAGCCGAAATGGGGGCGTCGAGCTTGTACGGTAGTAAAGGCTCACTGAAGCACTCTTGTTGCGCGCCTTTTACGCTGTGCGTGAAGGGCGGTCATGGCGCTCGCGGCTGTCGGCAGGCGCTTGCTCGCGTTCGTGCATGCCGTAGTCGCGCATCACCGTGGCCACGCGCAGCCGGTAGTCGTCGAAGACAACCTCGCGGCCCTGTGCCTGAGCCGCACGGTGGCGTTCGAGCCGGCGCCACTCCGCCACGGCCTCCTCATCGCGCCAGAAGGAGAGCGAGAGTACCTTGCCCGGCTGGGTGAGGCTCTCGAAGCGTTCGATGGAAATGAAACCGTCGATTTCGTCGAGCAGCGGGCGCAGGCTGGCGGCGATATCAAGGTACTGGTCACGGCGGCCGGACTTGGGGATGACTTCGAAGATAACGGCGATCATGGGGTACTCCGGTTTTGGCTTGTCGTCAGCAGAGCGGTGATCCCGCTCCGTATTGTTCGATGTCGTTGCATTGTGTCTCCTTGGCCTATGCTTGTCAGACATAAACCGTTAGGTGGTGAACTAACCATGTATGAGCCGGATCTGCCGCGCCTGGCGCGCACCATTGGCGATCCTACCCGGATGGGCATGCTCGCTTTGCTGATGGAAGGGCGAGCGTTGACCGCCAAGGAGCTCGCCTATGGCTGCGGCGTGCAGCCGGGAACGGCGACGGAGCACCTCAAGCGGCTACAGTGCGATGGGCTGATTGAGTCGACAGCGCAAGGTCGACACAAGTATTACCGGCTGGCGACACCCGAGGTGGCGCATGCCGTCGAGGCCTTAATGGTAGTGGCCAAACCGGCGGCGGTGACGTCGCCCCCCAGGCGCCCGACGGGTGCCATGGGGACCGCCCGCTTCTGCTATGACCACCTGGCGGGGGAGCTGGGAACGCGGGTGGCGGACGCATTGTTCGAGAGGGAGTTGTTGGTGGCACATGGAGAGGCCGTGGAGGTCACCGCACGAGGGGAGACCTGGTTCGCCGATTTCGGCATCGAGGTCGCTTCTTTTCGCAAGCGCCGTCGACGCTTTGCCTTTCATTGTCTCGACTGGAGCGAGCGGCGCGATCACCTGGGTGGTGCGCTGGGCGCCGCCTTGGCGGAGCGCATGCTGGAGCTGGGCTGGATAAGTCGACACAAACACTCACGGGTGGTCACTATCAACGAGTTGGGCCACCAGGCCCTGGCGCGCAAGTTCGGGATCGTCATTACTCCGCCAGGACGTGATCAAGCGGATGTGATTGCATCATAGCCGTGGTTCAGAAACTGCACGAAGCATAAACGGCGGCCGAAGGGATCGGCCATCAATGCAAGATGGAGTAGGAGTTACCCGGTAAGTAAGTGCTTACCGGGGCGCTATCTCTTTTCTGCCGGGCAGCAGGGATGTGCTGAGCTAAAGATCATTTTTATTCAATATTCAAGGAATTTCTTCTGGGAGCCTGAAGCGCAACAGGAGAATTCATCATGTCGATTAAAACCGTTATCGTTCTTGCCAGTGATTTACCTACTGGCCTTGCCGCCAACTTTGCTGCTGTCCTTGGCATGAGCCTTGGACAGCATTCGCCCGACCTGGTGGGGAACGATACAGCGTCAGCCGATGGCGTCCTGCTCAAAGGTATCACCACCGTGCCGCTACCTATTCTCTGCGCTCCTGAAAGTGATCTACCTGGCCTCTTTCATGCCGCAGAGGAATTACCGATTCGCTTTGCCTACATGCGCGCTGCGTTCGAGGCGAGCGACTATGCAGATTATACGTTGCGCATCAACTCAGCCTTGTTCGAGGAACAAATACCACGAGGGATTTTGCTCTCTGGGGCGAGAAAGGAGGTGGACCGGATTTGCGGTCAACTTCCCCTGCTGCGCTAAGTACAAATGAAGGACAGGCTCAGCCGCACCCACTGCTCGGGATGAGTCAGGTGCGGGGCGTGCCCGGCGCCTGGGATGGTAACTAGTCGAGCGTCGGGAATGAGCTGAGAAAGATGTGCCATGGTAGGGGGATACCAAGGCAGCCCTTGTGTGCCGGTGCTCAGGCATACCGGCACCTGCAAACGGGTAAACATCTCCGGTACGATATCGAGTCGCGTGGGGTCGCGGGCCTGATCCAGCCAGGTGGAAGCGTGGGCGACGAAGCTGGCGCGCATTTCGGCAGTCAGCACGTCTTCCCAGAAACCCGGGCCGAAGCCGATATGCTCGGCGAAGTAGCGCGCCCCCTCTTCATGACGTCCGCTCTCGAGCAGAGCAATGGCCTGGTCCATGTGTTGTTGGATGACAGGCAATAGCGCTTTGGCTTCGGGGTCTTGCTTGAGCAGGCCGAAAACCGGAGGTTCGTGGACCAGCACCGAGCCAACTCGCTCTGGGCATTGCCCGGCGGCCAGCAAGGCGATGGTGGCGCCATAGGAGTGGCCGATCAGGTGTACGGCAGTGTCACTATGCATGGCCTCGATCAGCTGGCACAGGTCGTCCACGTCTTCGCTATAGCTCCCTTGACCTGGCGGACACTCGCTCTCTCCATGGCCGCGGCGGTCGTAGCGAATCACACGTAGCTTGCGAGCGAGCTCTGGAGTCATCAGGTCCCAGGCGGCATGGGTATCCCAGGAACCGTGAACCAGGATGACTGGCTGCCCCTGGCCTTCCTCGGCGTAGGCGATACGGAGCTGGTTGATGTGCATCCGGTTCATGGTCCTCTCCTCGTTGGCGGGTGAGCTAAGAGTTATCATGCTAGAAGATAATAAGAATTATTTCGTGTGAATTTCTATACCAGCAGAGCTATTTTGTATGGCAAGTGTTGGTAATCCCTGAAAGCAGGGCTGCTCCTGGCAAGTAACGCTGACCATGGCGTGGAGCCCGGCCAGCGTCGTGCTTGCCGTTCAGGTGCGGCTGATCGAGACACCACCATCGACCAGCATCGCCGTACCGGTGACGAAGCTGGCATCCTCGGAGGCCAGGTAGAGTGCCGCGCGGGCAATCTCTTCCGGCGTGGCCATGCGCTTGAGCGCGTGCAGGTTCTCGACGAATGCCAGCACTTCCGGTCCGGCATCGGGGGCGTTGGTGATGCTGGCCGGCGTATCGGTGCCTCCCGGCAGCAGAGCATTGACACGAATGCCGCTGGGGCCGAGCTCCGCGGCAAGGCACTTCGTCAAGCCGAGGATGCCGGCCTTGCTGGCACCGTAGGCTGCCATGCCGGGCATGCCGGCGGTATGGCCGACGAAGCTCGAGGTGAAGAGCAGGCTGCCGCCACCTCGCTGTAGCAGCGCCGGTATCTGGTGCTTGGCGCCCAGAAAGGCGCCATTCAGATTGGTATGCATGATGTCGTGCCAGTCACTCGATTTCATGTCCTGCAGCGGCCCCATCGGCCCGATGATACCGGCATTGTTGAAGGCGATATCGAGCCCTCCGAAGCGCTCCAGGGCGGTGGCGACAAGACGTTGCGACAAGCGCTCGTCGCATACATCTCCGGCGATGGCAACGGCAGTGCCGCCGACGCCTGCGATGGCTTCGACCAGCGCATCGAGTTCGTGCTGGCGGCGAGCGCTCACTACCACCTTGGCGCCTGCGCTGGCGAAGAGACGAGCAGCGGCATGGCCGATGCCAGAGCTGGCTCCGGTGACGATGGCGACTTTTCCGGCAAGTGTGTTCATCTGGGTATCCTCTGGGTTGGCTGGGGACGTCGTTCGCGGCCCCTTGGCGAACCCTGAGGGAGGGAGCCGGATGCCTCACTCCGCTTCTTGCCGCTGAATCGGAAAACACCGGGCAATGCTATGCTGCGAATGCTGTGAAGAGGCGGACTCGCTTTGAAAGCAAGGGACGGAGTGTGGCAATCGAGCCCAAGGGTCATCCTGAGCCTACGGTGAACGCCGAACCCACAGCGGAGGCCCGTCATGAGCGAGACGATGATCGATACACGTGCCACTTTCGATTCCGATGAAGCGAAGTGGGCGGCGGTGCTGAGCCGCGATTCCACGGCGGACGGTGCTTTCGTCTATGCGGTGCGTACCACTGGAATCTATTGCCGCCCCACCTGCCCATCGCGCCGGCCACGCCGTGAAAATGCCGAGTTCCATGCCGATGGGCCGGCAGCCGAGCGTGCCGGCTATCGGCCCTGTCAGCGCTGCCGGCCTCAGGAAACATCGTTGGCCCAGCGCCATGCCGAGAGCGTTGCCCGCGCATGCCGGCTCATCGAAACGTCCGACGAACTTCCTTCGCTCGACGAGCTGGCGCATGAGGCGGGCTTGAGCCGCTTCCATTTTCATCGTGTGTTCAAGTCGATAACTGGCCTGACACCGAAAGCCTACGGCGTGGCTCGGCGTGCCGAGCGGGTACGGGCCGAGCTGTTGAGCAGCGAGACAGTGACCGAGGCGATCTATGAAGCGGGCTACCACTCCAGTGGCCGCTTCTACGCCGCTTCGAACCAAATGCTCGGTATGACGCCGAAGCGCTACCGTGCGGGAGGAGAGGGTATGGAGATTCGTTTCGCCTTGGGAGAGTGTTCTTTGGGCACGTTTCTGGTGGCGGCCAGTGAGAAGGGCATTTGCGCCATTTCCTTGGGGCATGATCCCGAACAGCTGCTCCAGGAGTTCCAGGATCGCTTCTCCAATGCCAATCTTATCCCCGGTGGAAAGGAGTTCGACACCTGGGTTGCCAAGGTGGTTGGCTTCGTCGAGGCGCCTGGCGTCGGGTGGTCGCTGCCGCTGGACATTCGTGGCACTGCGTTTCAACAGCGGGTCTGGCAGGCGCTGATCGAGATTCCCGTTGGCACCACGATCAGCTATGCGGAGCTGGCGCAGCAGATCGGCTCTCCCAAGTCAGTGCGCGCCGTGGCCAGGGCCTGCGCTTCCAATACCATTGCGCTGGCCATTCCCTGCCACCGGGTCGTGCGTAGTGACGGGGCGCTCTCGGGCTACCGCTGGGGCGTGGAGAGAAAGCGTGCGCTACTCGAGCGTGAACGTCAGCGAGAAGCCGGCGAAGAGGGTTCGGGAAACTCCTCCTCCAGCGCTTCAGTAATGCCTGCCTGAGGCGTTCGCTCCAGGTAGGTGGAGAGCACCACATAGCTACGTGTGGCCTTGATGCCCGGCATGGCGTAGAGCCTGGCGAGTAGCCCTTCCAGCGCGCGGCTGCTGGCGCAGCGGACCTTGAGTAGGGTGCAGGTGTCGCCGGCCACCGAGTGGATCTCCTCCAGTTCGGGCAATTCGGACAGCGCCCTGAAAGTGCGGCTCTTGCTACCGCCGGTGGTATCCACATGCACGAAGGCGAGGAATGGCTTGCCCGTGGCGGGGCCGTCCAGCACCGCCACCGTGCCGCGGATGCGCCCCGCGACGCGCAACCGCTTGACCCGCTCATGCACGGCCGGTGCCGAAAGCCCGACGCGGCTGCCCAGCTCGGCATAGCTGAGTCCGGCATCCACGGCCAGCTCGCCTAATATTCTTCGGTCGAAGGCGTCCAGAGGGCGGGCTTCCAGCCCCTTGTCCCGAACGATTTCTGTTTTTTCCAAGTTCGGCATTTTCGTGATTGCCCCGAATGAGGTTCCTTTCTTCAATGGTAATCTCGAACTACATATGGAGCGAGCCGTGATCTCTCGTCACGTTATCTTGTTGACTGCTGCCATTGCCGTGATCGGGGCCAATTCGCTGGCACTGAGCCCCATCGCCGCTACGGTGGCAGCGTCGTTTCCAGGTCGCAGCGCTGCCGATGTGGTGACGGCGGCGGCCCTCTATGGCCTGGCCACGGCGTGTAGCGCGCTGCTGTTGGCTTCGCTAAGCGATCGCATGGGTGCCGAGCGGGCCTTGATGAGGGCGCTGCTCGTACTGTCGGCGTCTCTGGTCGCCGCTGCGCTCTCGCCGGCACTATGGACGCTGATTGCCGCCCAGGCACTGGCCGGCCTTGCGGCGGGTGTGGCGCTGCCGGCGATCTATACCCTCACGGCTCAGGTGGCGGCGAAAGGCCGCGAGAGCCAGACGCTGAGCTTCGTGCTGACGGGATGGACATTGAGTTTGGTGGTCGGGGTCGGCCTGGCGGCGCTACTGGCCGATCTGCTGCACTGGCGTGCCGTCTTCTCCCTGTTGGCACTGGCCGCTATCGGCTTGGTCCTCGGCATCTCTCGCTGCCCTGGCTGGGGTGCGAAAGAGGGCGGTGATACGCCGAGTTCCGCGCTCAAGGCGCTGCGTATTCCCGGTATTCATCCGGTATTGCTGAACGTCGCGGCCTACATGACGGCCTTCTATGGCTTGTACACCTATCTCGGCCCACATCTTGGCGAGGTGCTGCAACTGCCAACATCCTTCGCGGGCCTGGCCATTGCCCTCTATGGCGTGGGCTTTGGCGCCGCTGCACCGCTGGGTCGGCTGGTCGACCGCTACGGTGCGACGGCGGCTGCTTGCGCGACCTTTGCAGGCTTGATGCTGGTGTACTTGGGCTTGATGGCGAGCACCGCCCTACCGCTGGTGCTGATGGTGCTCTGCTTTGCCTGGGGCGTGGCCAATCATCTTGGCTTGAATCTGCTCATGCGCCAGCTTGCCGAAATCGACCCGGTGCAGAGGGGGGCCATCATGGGGCTGTATAGCGCCATCACCTATCTCTGCGTATTCGTCGGCGCGCTGCTCTATCGTCCGATCTTCACCCACTTCGGCTTTGCCGCCTGCGCTTGGGCCTCGGCGATGCTGGTGCTGCCGGCCCTGGGTTGGGCGCTGGGGCAGTGGCGTAAAAAACAGGCTGAGCTACGCTGCCATTCGGAGACATGAGTCGGTAAGGGAGGCATATCAGCATGATCGCTTACACCATGGTTGGAACACGGGACTTGAAGAAAGCGCTGGCGTTCTACGACCCACTTTTCGCTGAAATGGGCTGGGATGTCTGCTGGAAAGACGATTCCTGCGTTTCCTATGGGAAAGAAGACGAACTCGATTTTCCCAGATTCTTTGTTAATTATCCCTTCGATGGCCAGGCAGCCAGTGTGGGAAATGGCACCATGACGGCCTTTCAGTTCGCCGCACCCGAGCAGGTCGACAAGCTATACGAAATAGCCATGACCAACGGCGGCAGCGATGAAGGTGCCCCAGGCTATCGGCCGCAATATGGCGAAGGTTTCTATGCGGCCTATGTGCGTGATTGCGATGGCAATAAATTGGCCTTTGTCGTCTACCCCGATGAGGTAGCTGAAGCGAAATAAACCACCATCCTGAGATGCCGGTGCTCATCCACCATCAGCGTGGCGTGTTCGTACTCCCTCGGGATCGAATCGGCGTCAAGCATAGTACCGATGCCGTAGCGGTAGGCTTCATGATTGGGTTGCTCCCACCAGCGGCGGAAATCCGGTGACAGCTTGGCGAGTGCCTCGATCAGTTCCTGCATGGCGGGGTCCTCAGGGGCGGCCGCCAGATCGCAGCGGAACTGGGCCAACAGGCGAGAGGCATCCTGGCGCCAGTCGGGAAGACGCCGGCGCAGCTCCGGTTCGGCGAACAGCAGGCGCATCATATTGCGCTCGCCGGGTTGCCTGGCGCTGAAGCCGAGCAGGGCATCGGCGGTGGCGTTCCAGGCAATCACGTCCCAGCGCAGGTTCATCACGTAAGCGGGCCTGACCATGTCGTCCATTAGCGTCTGGATCAGCGCCGGAATCTCCTGCCACTGGTAGGCCTCTACCGGCGGCGGGCGGCGGTGGGCAAGCAGGAACAGGTGGCAGCATTCGGCGTCGTCGAGCTTGAGGGCCTTGGAGACTTTCAGCACGAAGCTCTCCGAGACGTTGATGTCGCGCCCCTGCTCGAACCAGGTGTACCAGGTCAGTCCTACGCCGGCGAGGGTGGCCACTTCCTCCCGCCGCAACCCCGGTGTGCGACGACGGCCGGTGGAGGGCAGGCCGACGTCGGCCGGCGTCAGCTTGTGGCGGTGATGGAGCAGGAAGTCGGTAAGCTCGCTGCGGGTTCTGTCGAGGCTGCGTTCGGCCATGGCGTTTCTCTCTTGGCAGTTGCCAGTGAGCAGTGACTATTGACCAGTTACTGCCAGTAATAGGATAACTGGCTATATTGTAACCCTATCAGTATGGGCCAAGACTACCATGCCAACCCTATGGAACAGGAGGTATGGCATGGTTGCGCTCAGTGAGACCTCAGATTCACGTTCTGCCCGAAAGCGAGCGGGTATCAGGGAGTGGGCCGGCCTGGCGGTGTTGGCATTGCCCACCGCACTGCTCGGTCTCGATGTCACCATTCTCTATCTGGCACTGCCCGCTCTGGCGGCGGACCTGCAGCCGAGCAGCACCCAGGCGCTGTGGATCATGGATGCCTACGGTTTCATGATCGCCGGCTTTCTGATCACCATGGGCACGCTGGGCGACCGTATCGGCCGCCGTCGGCTGCTGATGATTGGCGCCGTGGCCTTCGGGGTCACTTCGGTGATCGCTGCCTACTCCACCAGTGCCGCCATGCTGATTGCCGCCCGTGCGGTACTCGGCGTGGCCGGCGCGACACTGATGCCATCGACCCTGGCGCTGATCAGCAACATGTTCGGCGACGTACGCCAGCGCGCATTGGCCATCGGTGTGTGGGCCACCATGTTCGCGCTGGGCATGGCGCTGGGGCCGGTGGTGGGCGGCGTGCTGCTGGAGCGCTTCTGGTGGGGCTCGGCCTTTCTGGTGGCGGTGCCCGTGGTGGCCGTACTGCTGATTGCGGCACCGCTGCTGTTGCCGGAGTACCGTGCCCGGCGTAGCGGCCCTCTCGATTTCGTCAGCGTGCTGCTTTCGTTAGCGGCCGTGCTGCCGGCGGTCTATGGCGTGAAAGAGCTCGCCAAGTTAGGGCTCGAACCGATTCCGGTACTGGCCCTCGCGCTGGGTGCGCTGATGGCGCTGATGTTCGTACGTCGCCAGCAGCGCCTGGCCGATCCACTGCTCGACCTGCGGCTATTCGGAAGCCGCACCTTCAGCGCCGCTCTGGTCGTGCTGCTGGTCGGTCTTGTCGGCGTTTCCGGCGTAATGCTGCTGGTGACCCAGTACCTGCAACTGGTCGCTGGGCTCACACCGCTGGCGGCGGGGCTCTGGATGGGGCCGCCGGCGCTCGCGATGGTGTTGGCAGGCATCACGGCACCGCTGCTTGCCCGCCGTATCCGCCCGGGTTATGTCGTGGGGGCCGCCCTGGCGCTCTCCACGCTGGGCTACTGGCTGCTGGCAACCGTCGAGGTGGATAGCAATGGGGTGGGGCTGGCGATAGCCGGGTTCTCACTGGTCTATCTCGGCCTGGGCACCATTGCCGCACTGGGCACGGACCTGGTGGTGGGGGCCGCACCGGCGGACAAGGCCGGCTCGGCCTCCGCCATGTCGGAGATGGTGCAGGAGCTGGGCGTTGCGCTGGGGGTGGCGCTGCTTGGCAGCTTGGCCACCTTTGTCTATCGCGCGCAGGTCAGCGCGATGATGGCCGATGGCGTAACGGCCGACGTATCCGGCATCGTGGAGGAGAGCCTGTGGGCCACCGTCTCGGCCGGCGAGCGCCTTCCCCCCGGCGTATTGCTGGAAGCCCAGCAGGCCTTCACCGCCGGGCTGAACGTGACTGCCACGGTGGGTGGCATCGCTATCCTGGCGTTGGCCGTAGTCTCCATCGTCAGCCTGCGCCATGTCGGCGCGATAGGTGAGACCACACCCAGTGAATCGGCGGGTGGGTGTGGTTCTTCTTGCCCCACGCCATAGAGGCCGCCTAGTCGATCGTCTCGAACAAGCCCTCGTAGGTGACGACGACTTGAGCGTCGTCGACCTCCAGGTCGGCCTCGAACCCCTTGGCGATACCCAGGTCGGTGTATCGCCAGCGGTTCTTGCCGAGGGCTGTGTAGCGTTGGCGAGATGGCAACAGCTGAAGGGAAGGCAAGTCCACGTAAAGCGCGGTCAGCTCGCCCGACCCCTGAAGCCGGCGCATGCCCAGCGTATTGCAGAACGGTGTGGCCGACAGGTCGATCTCCTCGCATTCGGCGAGATCGGGGCGGGGTTGGCCGTTTACCCGCCAGCCTTCGTCGCTTCGCTCGATCAACAGGGTCGCTACCGAGGGGCTTGCGAGGTGCAGTTCCAGGCGATGGGTCCGCCAATGGCGGTCGATTTGCCAAAGATAGGACAAGCCGAATGCTTCGGCGCCTGCATGCACGACCGAGGAGAGGGCAAGAACGTCGTCGTTGTCGGGTTGAACGTGCAGAACCTCCAGGCCCGGCTCATCCAGGCGACGCCATTTGCGGGTTATCGATAGCGCTGACATGTTGGCACCTCATTGCATTACCTGGGGCGACGGTCAAACAGGCGTAGGAGTGCGCTCGGCGAACTGGCCATTCCAGTAAGGGTAGTAAGGATAAGGCGGTATCACGCGGCTGGCGTCGGCGAGCCGACTTGTCTGCTCCTCATCGAGCAATGGGAGCCTGTGCCGCCTTGGGAACGGCATAAAGGGAGAGGCGGGGAGCCAGGCCGCTGAGACGTTAGGCTTCCTGTGCGGAGCCGGTGAGTGCGTCCCAGCCCGCCATGGCGCAGTCGGCAATCGCCATCAGCGTTTCGCGCGAGGCGCCGTCGCGGGCCTGGATCGACATGCCGTGCTGCAGGGTGACGACGTAATTGGCCAGTGCGCGGCAGTTCGTCGAGGCGGGCAGCTCGCCTTCCTCGACGGCTCGCTTCAGGCGTCGCTCCAGCAGGCAGCCGTTCGCTTGTCGATAGGCTTTTAAGGCGTCACAGACCTGGGCGTTGGCACCCTGCATCTGCGGCGCGGCGAGCACGATCATACAGCCGCGTGGAGAGGGGCCGCGGGTGAAGGCCTCGGCCGTTATGCGCAGTACCTGTTCGATGGCGGCGCGCGCCGTCGGTGCCGTTTCCACCTGCTCCCAGATACCGCTGCCTTCCGTGCGCACATAGAGTTTCACCGCTTCCTGGAATAGCGCCTCCTTGCTGCCGAAGGTGGCGTAGAGGCTGGGCGCGTTGATGCCCATGGCACGAGTCAGATCGGTAAGCGAGGCGTTGTCGTAACCCTGGTTCCAGAACACTTCCATGGCCCGACGCAGGGCCTCTTCCCTGTCGAAGCGGCGGGGCCTGCCACGCTGGGGCATGTCGAACTCCTTTTTTGTATCGATGACTACAAAATATCTTGACAGCGACGTGTGTGTCTAGCCATCTTGTTTTTGTATCGATCACTACATAATATGCGTAAACGGAGGCGGTGCATGCAACAGCTCAATGGAAAGGTGGCAATGATCACTGGTGGCAGCCGCGGCATCGGTGCTGCCATCGCCCGGCGTCTGGCGGCGGAAGGGGCTAGCGTGGCGGTGACCTATGTCAACGGTGAGGCCCAGGCGCAGACGGTCGTGGACGAGATCACGTCCGCAGGCGGTCGGGCGCTGGCCATTCGTGCGGATAACGTTGATGCCGCGGCTATCGAGGCGGCCATCGAGCGCACGGTAGCCGAGCTGGGCGGGCTCGATATTCTGATCAACAATGCGGGAATCTTCCCCACAGGAACGATTGAAGAGGCCACGCTCGAGGAGCTGGACCGAACCATCGCGATCAACCTGCGAGCACCGGCCGTGGCGGTGATGGCGGCGGCGACACACCTGCCGGAGGGTGGGCGTATCGTCACTATCGGTAGCAATCTCGCCCAGCGGGTGCCCTGGCCCGGCATCAGCCTGTACGCCATGAGCAAGGCGGGTCTGGTGGGGCTGACCAAGGGCATGGCCAGGGACCTTGGACCGCGTGGCATCAACGTCAACATCGTGCATCCAGGTTCCACCGATACCGACATGAACCCCGCCGATGGCGAACTCTCCGACCCCCAACGCGGCTTGATGGCCATTCCGCGCTACAACGAGGCCGATGATGTAGCCGGCCTGGTGGCCTGGCTGGCGGGGCCGGAAGGGCGTTCGGTGACCGGCGCCGAGTTCACTATCGACGGCGGTGCCAATATTTAGAGCGACGTGAGCGTAGTTGCCTGCTTTTACTGCAAGACCAGCTCGACTCGACGGTTCTGGGCACGGCCGGCTTCGCTTGCATTGCTGGCCATCGGAGCGAGCGAGGCCACGCCGCGGGCATCCAGCCGGTTGACGTCGATGCCTTGGAGAGCGGCAAGAGCCTCGACGACGGCATTGGCGCGCCGCTGTGAAAGCTCGAGGTTGTGATCGAGGCTGCCCTGGTTGTCGGTGTGGCCGACGATATAAACGGCCAGTTCCGGTGCACTGCGCAACAGCTCGGCCATCTGTTCGAGGGCTTCGGCCGACTCCGCCTCGACGGTGGCGCTGTCGGTGGCGAAGAAGATGCCGTCGACGATCACGCTGCCGTCGGCATCGAGGGCGGCCTGTAGGGCACTCGCATCCTTGACGCTGATCTGGCCTAGCTGTAGCGGCTCGCTCTCGACCACCAGCTGGCGGACCAGCGTTCGATCATTCGACTTGTCTTCCATGATGTAGAGGAAGACATGGGCCGTGCCCTGCTCGTCGGCGTGTGTTGCCAGCAGAGCGCGGGAGCTATCATTGAACGCGGCACGATCGAAGGCCGGCGGGAAGACGACCCCTTCGTTGAGCACGTAGCGGCTGAATCCCCTCCCGCACTGGGCGGGTCCGGCACAGTGGAAGAGAACGTCGAAATTCCCCTCAGCCAAGGCGGCTTCATAGTTTCGGGCGACTTCAAGAGCGGTATGCTCGACGGGAAGCCGGTAGCCGATGCG
>NZ_JAFIFK010000062.1 GCF_020832045.1 Halomonas sp. | reverse complement strand
GCGCGCCGCGGGGGCGGCTGCTTGCGCCCGTGGGTAGGGGGGTGCTACACCATCCCCGCCATAACCACGCGCGTGGGGTATTTGCGGCGTATTACCCAAACGATCAAGGGTTGGTTTTTCGACTAAAAACGACAGCGCCGCCCGTAGGCGGCGCTGTTGGCATGGCGATCTAGGCGGGCCGATCAGGCCATGGCAGGCTGGGCATAGGAGATGGGCGCCAGCTCGCGCTCCTTCTCGAAGGTTACGATCTCATAGGCATCGGGTTGTGCCAGCAGCGCCCGGCACAGCTGATTGTTCAGCGCATGACCCGACTTCACACCGCGGAACTCGCCGATCAGGCTGTAGCCCAGCAGGTAGAGGTCGCCGATGGCATCGAGCACCTTGTGCTTGACGAACTCATCCTCGTAGCGCAAACCACCTTCGTTAACGATGCGGTAGTCATCGACGACGATGGCGTTGTCGAGGCTGCCACCCAAGGCAAGATTATTGGAGCGCAGATATTCGAGGTCACGCATGAAGCCAAAGGTCCTGGCGCGGGAAACCTCCTTGACGAAAGAGGTCGTGGAGAAATCCACCACCGCCGTCTGTTTCTGATCCTCGAAAACCGGATGGTCGAAGTCAATGGCAAAGGATACCTTGAAGCCCTGATGCGGCAGGAAGCGCGCCTCCTTGCCATCGTCCTGCACCACCACTTCGTGCTTGATGCGAATGAACTTCTTGGGGGCTTCCTGTTCGGCGATACCGGCCGACTGGATCAGGAATACGAAAGGACCGGCGCTGCCATCCATGATCGGCACTTCGGCAGCGCTGAGATCGACATAGGCATTGTCGATTCCCAGGCCCGCCAGCGCGGACATGAGATGCTCCACGGTAGCCACTTTGACATCACCACGCGAGAGCGCGGTGCAAAGGGTCGTATCGGTGACCAGGGTAGCGCTGGCCGGCACCTGGACTTCCGGCTGCAGGTCCGTGCGAACGAACACGATCCCCGTATTGACCGGGGCGGGACGCAAAGTCAGGTAGACCTTCTTGCCGGAGTGAAGGCCAACGCCGGTGGCGCGGATGGTATTCTGCAGGGTGCGTTGTCTGATCATGGGCAGTAGCCAGGCCGTTGTAAGTTATCAAACACTGTTCACTATAACACCGTAGGCGTGTTTCAACAAAAAAACATCTCCTGACCCTGCCAATACCTGCAATAGCTTTTCTCAATCAGCCTGCCGGCGGAGGAAGGCCGGAATGTCGAGGTAATCATCCAGCTCCTGAGGCGAGCGACGCTTCTCGGTCTGCGGCTTGACGGCCTCCTGAGGCTCGGCTTTGGCCACGGCACTCTGCTGGCGCATGGCCGGCTGGGTGCGCTGACGGTACTCGCTGCCTTCGTTGCGCTTTGCGGTCGTTTGGCTCGTTGCCTTGACTTGACGCCCTTCGAGGCCGGCGGCGACCACGGTGACACGCAGCTCGTCGGTCATGTCCATGTCGATGGAAGTACCCACGACGATGGTGGCGTCCTGAGAGGCAAACTCCTGCACCGTAGCACCGACATCGTTGAACTCGCCGATGGAAAGATCGGGCCCGGCAGTGATGTTGACCAGGATGCCGCGCGCGCCATGCAGATCGATGTCTTCCAGCAGCGGGCTGCGAATGGCCTTCTCGGCGGCCTCGCGAGCGCGGTTCTCGCCCGTGGCACCGCCGGTACCCATCATCGCCATGCCCATTTCCGACATGACCGTACGCACGTCGGCAAAGTCGACGTTGATGATGCCCGGGCTGGTGATCAATTCGGCGATACCCTGCACGGCACCCAGCAGTACGTCGTTGGCAGCGCTGAAGGCCGTCAGCAGGCTGGCGTTCTTGCCCAGTACCGAGAGCAGCTTCTCGTTGGGAATGGTGATCAGGGAGTCGACGTGTTCAGACAGCTCCTTCATTCCTTCTTCAGCCACGCGCATACGCTTGGGACCTTCGAAGGGGAACGGTCGAGTGACCACCGCTACGGTGAGGATGCCGAGCTCCTTGGCCACCTGGGCCACCACCGGTGCACCGCCTGTGCCGGTGCCGCCACCCATGCCGGCGGTAATGAAGACCATGTCGGCGCCGCTGATGAGCTCAGCGATACGCTCACGGTCTTCCATCGCCGCCTGCCGGCCGACCTCAGGGTTGGCGCCGGCGCCCAGCCCCTTGGTAATTTCGTTACCGAGCTGGAGCACGGTTTTGGCAGCCACTCGCTTGAGTGCCTGCGCATCCGTGTTGGCGCAGATGAACTCCACGCCTTCGATATTGCTCTCGACCATGTGATTGACGGCGTTACCACCGCCACCACCTACGCCGACGACCTTGATGACCGCACTGCTCGAGGGTGCGCTATCTACCAGTTCGAACATAAGCCCCGTCTCCTGGACCGCGCCGCGGCCCTGTCAGAAATTTCCCTTCAACCAGCCCTTGAGTTTTGCCAGCGCCGGAATCCCTTCCCATCCTCCGCGCTGGGAGACGTCATCACGCCTGGGCGGTGCTGCCACCACCCTGCCCTCACGGCCATGCCCATGCCTGGCTTCCTGAAGGGCGTAATGTAGCAAACCTACACCGGTGGAATAAATCGGGTTGCGTACCACATCGGCCAGACCGCGAACGTTGTGCGGGCAGGCGATACGAACCGGCATGTGGAAAATCTCCTCGGCCAGTTCGACGACACCCTCCATTCGCGACGTACCACCGGTCAGCACCACGCCAGCGGCCACCAGATCTTCGTAACCGCTACGCCGCAACTCATCACGGATCAGCGTGAACAGCTCTTCATAGCGCGGCTCGACCACCTCGGCCAGTGCCTGGCGCGAAAGATCCCGAGCGGGGCGATCGCCGACGCTCGGTACCTTGATCATTTCGTCGCTGGCTGCCAGCTGGGTGAGAGCGCAGGCGTACTTGACCTTGATCTCTTCAGCATATTGCGTCGGTGTCCGCAGTGCCATGGCGATATCGTTGGTGACCTGGTCGCCGGCAATGGGTATCACTGCGGTGTGGCGAATAGCCCCTTCGGTGAACACGGCAATATCGGTGGTACCGCCGCCGATATCGACCATGCACACGCCCAGCTCACGCTCGTCTTCGGTCAGCACCGCCATGCTCGAGGCGAGCTGCTCGAGGATGATGGCATCGACCTCGAGACCGCAGCGCCGCACACATTTATCGATGTTCTGCACCGCATTTAGAGCGGCAGTGACGAGATGAACGCGCGCCTCGAGACGTACGCCTGACATCCCCAGCGGCTCGCGAATTCCCCCCTGAGTGTCGATGGCGAATTCCTGAGGAAGCACATGCAGCACACGCTGCCCCTCGGAAATTGCCCGCGCGCGAGCCGAATCGATGACCCGGTCGATATCAGCGGGCATCACTTCGCGCTCTTTTATCGCGACTACACCGTCGGAGTTCATGGAACTGATATGGCTTCCCGCCACACCGACATACACCGAATGGATATCACACCCGGCCATCAACTCGGCTTCTTCAACGGCACGCTGAATAGATTGTACCGTCGACTCGATGTTGATCACCACACCCTTCTTCATGCCACGCGAAGGGTGCGAACCTATGCCGGCAATCTCGATGCCGCCGTCATCGGTAGGTTGTCCGACGATGGCCACCACCTTGGACGTTCCGATATCCAGTCCGACTACCATGTTGGAGGAATTGGAAGTGACTGCCATGTGTCGGAGTGTCTCCTGGAAACTTGACCCGCTGGGTATCCATTATTCTGATAAATGGTCATTGCGCCCATTATAGAAACAACTGGCGTTAAACCACCAGTCCATTACGAAAAACCTGGTTCACGATACGGGTTATTGACGACAAAGAAAATAGCGCAGTGAACGTAAGTCGAGATCAAATGGTGAAAAAGGTATCAACCTGGACCTTCTTCTTCCTCGTTCAGCTCGGTTTCACCGTGCCAGGCCACGGATACGCCATTCGGATAGCGCAGATCGATATAGCGAATATGGGTCGCATGAGAGCCCAGTTGTCGCTGCCAAGCCGCCGCCAGCCTCGCCAGACGGGCCTCACGATCGCTGCGCCCCAGCATCACCCAAACGCCATCGTCGAGCTGAAGTCGCCAGGCGCCACGGGGCTCCAGCCGCAACTGGGTGATAGTGAGATCGAGCTGGTCGAAACGCGAACTCAACCGCCGGTGGTAGGCCAGCACCTCGGCGCCGCTACCGACAGGGCCGGCCAGATCGGGCAACCCTTCAGGGGGCTCGATCGGCGAAAAGGCGAAGGGTTCGCCATCGGAATTGAGCAGATAATCATCATTCCAGCGCGCCACCGGCGACTGTTCCACCAGTTCGAAAGCCAGCGTGTAGGGCCATTCGCGAGAAAGACGGACCTCCGCCAGCCAGTCGATATTGCGCGCCGCTCGACGCAGGGCAGGCAAATCGGCCGAGAGCCAGGTCTGACCTTGCAGCAGCGGTGCCAGCTGAGAGCGAAGATAATCGGCGCTGACGTGCTGCAGCTCGCCGCTTATTGATACCCGCTCGATGGGTCGGTCAAGCCAGGTCCACAGGGCACGTCCCCCAGCCCCCAACAAGATAAGCAGCAGCAGCAAACCCAGCGTCGAGCCTCGGGTACTCATGCCTGACGCGGCTCCAGCATGGTACGCAGAATCATCAGCACCAGCTCTTCGAAGCCGATTCCTGCATGGGCGGCCGCCTGAGGTACGAGGCTGTGGTCAGTCATGCCCGGCGACGTGTTGACCTCGATCAGCCAGAAGCGGCCCTGCGCGTCTTGCATCACATCGACGCGCCCCCACCCTTCACCGCCTACCGCCTCGAAGGCTTGGCGGCACAAGCCGCCGAGTTCGGCCTCCTGCTCGGCGCTCAGTCCACAAGGCAGGTGGTAGCGGGTATCGTTGGAGACATACTTGGCTTCATAGTCATAAAAGCCGCTGGGCACTTCCACCCGTATGGCCGGCAGCACGCGTTGGCCCAGCAGCGACACGGTGAACTCCTTACCGCTGATGAAGCGCTCGGCCATGACTCTGGCATCGAAGCGCGCCGCTTCACGATAAGCAGCCTCGAGAGCCGCCCTGCTTTCGACGATGCTGATACCCAGGGTCGATCCTTCGTGCACCGGCTTGACGATCAGCGGCAGACCCAACTGCGCGACGATGGCATCCCAGTCGGCATCGGCGACCAGCATCAGCGACTCCGGGGTCGGCAGGCCAACGGCATGCCACAGCAGCTTGGTGCGCTGCTTGTCCATGCCCAACGCCGAGGCCAAAACGCCACTCCCGGTATAGGGGATGCCAAGCAGTTCCAGCGCTCCCTGGAGGGTGCCGTCCTCTCCCCCTCTGCCATGCAGGGCAATGAAGACGCGATCGGGGGCGAGCGCCTCGAGCCCCACCAGACCGCCATCGGCAGGGTCGTAGCCTATCGCATCGACACCGCTGCGCTCGAGCGCCGCCAGCACCGCCGCACCGCTCTTGAGAGAGACCTCGCGCTCAGCGGAATTGCCGCCGTAGAGGACAACCACCCGCCCAAAGTCCTGAGCCAGCGTCATAACACCACCTCGTCAAGCTTCAGTTGGCTCTCGGCCAGTGCCAGAGCGATGCCGCCCACGTCGCCCGCTCCCTGGGTAATCAGGATGTCGTCATCGCGCAGCACCTTGTCAAGCAATGACGGCAATTCGGACTTGTGCTGAACGAAGATCGGATCGAGATTGCCGCGCTGCCGAATCGAACCGGCCAGGGTCTTGCCATCGGCACCGGGTATAGGCGCCTCCCCGGCACTGTAAACATCCAGCAACAGCAGCACGTCGACCCCGGCCAGAACGCGCACGAAATCCTCATAGAGGTCGCGGGTACGGCTGTAACGATGAGGCTGATAGATCATCACCAACCGGCGCTCGGGCCAGCCGGCGCGTACCGCCTTGATGACCATCTCCACCTCTCTCGGGTGGTGGCCGTAATCGTCTACCAGCATGACCTCGCCGCTGTTTGCGGGCGGCGGAAAGTGACCGTGAACCTGGAAACGACGGCCCACACCGGCAAACGCGGCCAGTCCCCGCAAGATTGCGTCGTCTTCTACGCCGGCATCGGTGGCAACGGCAATGGCCGCCAGCGCATTGAGAGCGTTGTGGCGACCTGGCATGCCCAGGCGCACCTCCAGCGGAGCCAAGCCATCGGGACGCAGTGCCGTAAAATGGACTTCACCTCCCCGCTGGGTGAAGCTGGCGATGCGGTAATCGGCGTCTTCACTGAAACCGTAGGTGACGAACTGCCGGTGGATACGATCCAGCAGGCTGCGAACGTTGTCGTCGTCGATACAGAGAATGGCCAGTCCGTAGAAGGGCAAATTGTGCAGAAACTCGATGAAGGTGCCCTTGAGACGTTCGAAATCGCCACCGTAGGTACTCATATGGTCGGCGTCGATATTGGTGATGATCGAGACCATGGGCTGCAGGTGCAGGAAGGAGGCGTCGGATTCGTCGGCCTCGGCAACCAGATAATCGCCCTCTCCCAGCCTCGCATTGGCTCCTGCGCTGGTCAGTTTGCCGCCGATGACGAAGGTCGGATCGAGCTCGCCCTCGGCCAGCAGCGTTGCCGTGAGGCTGGTGGTAGTGGTCTTGCCATGGGTGCCGGCGACAGCGATCCCGTGGCGAAAACGCATCAGCTCGGCGAGCATCTCGGCCCGCCGTACCACCGGCACGCGATGCTCCTGGGCCCAGCGAATTTCAGGGTTCGACGCGTCTACTGCGGTCGAAACCACTACCACGTCGGCGCTGGCAACGTTCTCTTCGGCGTGGCCTATCGCCACGCGAATGCCGTGTTCGCGTAGCCGGTTCACCACCGACGACGCCTTCAGGTCGCTGCCGCTGACCTGGTAGCCCTGATTGACGAGCACTTCGGCAATACCGCACATACCGGCACCGCCAATGCCCACGAAATGAATGTGCCGAATACGGCGCATGCCCAGACCCTGCCCATTGCGGGGCAGCGTTGCCTGACCGGGAACCGGCCTCAAGGTGCTATCGCTCAAGCGCTGTCTCCATGCAACCGGCCACCATGCGTTCGACGGCGTCGAGGTGCGCGCAGCGCCGCGCCTGTCGTGCCATGGTGGCGAGAGTGTCGGGGTCGAGCAGCGTCGCCAGGCTCTGCGCCAGCGCCGCTGCCGTCATCTCTTGCTGTGGTATCAACTGAGCCGCACCCGCCGCCACCAGGGCGCGGGCATTGGCTGTCTGATGGTCATCCACTGCATGTGGCAGGGGGATGAAAAGGGCCGGCTTGGCCGCAGCAGCCACCTCGGAAACGGTCAAGGCGCCTGCACGGCACACCACCAGATCTGCCCACTCATAGGCCTTGGCCATGTCATCGATGAAGTCGCTCACCTCGGCCTCGACTTGTCGAGCCAGGTAGCCTTCCCGGGTCGCCTCGTCCTTGTCGCGACCAGCCTGGTGACGTACCTCGGGACGGCTCGCTTCAGGCAGCTCCGCCAGGGCTTCAGGGAGACGCTGGTTGAGCGCCAATGCGCCCAGCGAGCCACCAACGATCAATAGCCGCAGGCGGCGTCCTTGCATCTGTGCCGCCTCTCGCGGCGACTCTCCCAGTGCGGCGATCTCGTCGCGTACCGGGTTCCCCACCACTTCTGCACGCTTGGCAAAAGCCTGCGGGAAGGCAGCGTACACTCGCCGTGCCAGTCGGGCCAGAGCGCGATTGGTCATGCCGGCCACCGCGTTTTGCTCATGTATGACCAGCGGGTAGCGCAGCAGCCAGGCCGCAAGCCCGCCGGGTCCGCTGGCGAAACCGCCAAGTCCCACCACCAGCGCCGGGTCGAGCTGGCGGATGACACCTCTTGCCTGCCACACGGCACGCGCCAGGCTAAAGGGCGCCATGAGCCAGCCGGATAGGCCATTGCCCCGCAACCCCGCCACAGACACATGATGCAGAGGCAGTTCGGCGGCTGGCACCAGGCGATTCTCGATGCCCCGCGGGCTGCCCAGCCAGTGCACTTCCAGCCCTTCAGCCTGAAGCCCGCGCGCCAGCGACAGCGCAGGGATGACGTGCCCACCGGTGCCACCGGCCATGATCAGCACGCGGCGTGCCCTGGCCTCGGTCACTTCATGACTCCTTGTCCGTTGATCAGGGGTTCGCGGCGACCCGACGGCTCCCGGGGAGCCGCTGGGCTGGTCCGACGCTGCGCCAGCCGGGTGTCGATGTCCGCACGCAGCAGCAATGCCACCATCGCCGCACTCACCAGCAGACTGGAGCCGCCATAGCTGAGCAGGGGCAGGGTCAACCCTTTGGTGGGCAGCATACCGGTACTCACGGCGATGTTGATGAAAGCCTGAGCCCCTATCACCAAGGCAATGCCGTAACAGACGTAGGCGGCGAAGGCCATCCCGGCCAACTCTGCCCGCCGGCCTACTGCCAACGCACGCCAGATCAGCAGAGCGAACAAGCCGACCACGGCAATGGCACCAAACAGGCCGAGCTCTTCGGCTAGCACGGCGAAGACGAAGTCGGTATGGGCCTCGGGCAGATAGAACAGCTTCTGCACACTGTTACCGAGCCCCATGCCCAGCCAGTGACCGCGACCGAAGGCAATCAGCGCCTGGGTCAGCTGGTAGCCGCTGGCGAACTGATCGGCCCAGGGATCGGAAAAGCTGGTAAGTCGTGCCAAACGATAGGGCTCCGCAATTGCCACGTAGAACCCCAGCACACCGACGGCGACCAGAATGAAGACGAATCGTCCCCAGGGCGCCCCTGCCAGCAACAGCATCCCCATGACGCACCCCGTCATGACGACGACCGCGCCATAGTCCGGCTCCAGGATCAGCAGCACGGCAATCACGCCCATCACCAGCAGCGGGCGCAGGAAAGCCCCCCAACTGCGCCGCACGTCGGGAAGGAAGCGCTCCAGGTAGCCCGCCAGATAGACGATCAGGCACAGCTTGGCCACTTCCGAAACCTGTAAATTGAAGGGCAGCAGCGGAATCGACAGCCAGCGCCGGCTACCATTGACCTCACGCCCGATGAGCAGGACCAGGAACAGCAAGGCAATGCTGATCAGCAATAATAAGGGGCCGTTAGCCCGCCACCAGGCCAGCGGCGAGCGCAAGGTCACTACCGCCACCCCCAGCGCCATCATAACAAAGAGCGCATGGCGTTGACTGAAATACCATGGGTTGCCGGTCAGGCTGGCGGCCACCTCGGTGGAGGCCGACGTGACCATGACCCAGCCCGTCAGGACCAATGCCAGAGCGGCGAACAGCAGCCAGCCGTCGAACGGCTGGTCCTGCGTTGAAAGACGCGCCCGCAGGCGCCGAAGGCGGACGAACCTTGGCTTGGACGCCTGCTTGGCCTTAGTCGACATGCCGCGCCTCCTCGACGTGTTGCCTGACCCACTGCCGAAACGCATCGCCGCGGGCACCGTAGCCGGAAAACTGATCGAGACTGGCACAGGCCGGCGAAAGCAGCACACAGTCTCCCGGCTCGGCGATCTCTCGTGCTCGAGCCAGGGCAGTCATGAGATCGTCGACCCGGGTCACGCTTACGCTCCCCTGCAAGGCAGAAGCCATGAGACCGGCATCGGTGCCGAACAGTATCGCTTCGCGTCCGTAGCGCGCCAGCGGCTCGGCCAACGGCCTGAAGTCGGCGCCCTTGCCCAACCCGCCAGCCAGGAGCACCAGGCGGCCCGACAAGGTAGGGCCAAGGCCGCCAATCGCCGCCAGTGTAGCCCCGACATTGGTGCCCTTCGAATCATTGACCCAACGCACGCCGCTGCAAACGGCAACCAGCTCGCTGCGATGCGCAAGCCCCTTGAAGCGTCGCAATACCTGACACATGGCGGCGAGGGGGAAACCCAAATGAGTGCCCATGGCCAATGCCGCCAGGGCGTTGGCCTGGTTGTGTCTACCGGTCAGACCCATCTCGCCAACCGCGAGCAGAGGTGTGGCGCCGTGCATCAGCCAGTCGCTACCATTCTGCCGCGCGATGCCCCACTCTTCAGCCGATGGCGGCCGGGTAGTGAAGAGATCCATCGCGGCCATAGGTACCAGCGGCCAGGTCATGGAGTCTTCGGCGTTGACCACGGCATGCCGGGCGCCACGGAAGATCCCCAGCTTGGCGGCGCGATAACCTGGCATGTCGCCATGACGATCCAGATGATCTTCGGAAAGGTTGAGAAAGGCAGCGGTTTCAGCCCCAAGCCAAGGCGTGGTTTCGAGCTGAAAGCTGGAGAGCTCGAGTACATACAGCTCCGCCTCGGGCACCTCGGCCAGCAGATCGAGAGCCGGCGTGCCCAGGTTGCCACCCACCGCCACCTGCCGACCCGCCTCGTGAGCCATCTCACCCAGCAGCGTGGTCACGGTGGACTTGGCGTTCGAACCGGTAATGGCGGCAATGGGGGCACGCGCCGCCCGCACGAACAGCGCCATTTCTCCCACGACCAGCGGCTCACCCGTAGCCCGACTGCGCCCCTTCTGTTCGGCCAGCCCCGGCGTGTTCAAGTCGATCCCGGGGCTCACAACGATCTCCTCCGCGTCGCTCATATCGAGCGCGGCGAGCGGCCCGCAGTGAAGCGCCACGCCGGGGTGCACACGCTCGAAATCGTCCAGCCCCGGGGGCACCTCGCGAGTATCGGCGACCATGAACGGCACGTCATGCCGAGCCAGGTGACGGCAGATGGCGCGGCCGGACACACCGAGTCCCACCACCAGCGTCATTCCCTTTGGCACCTTGGACATTCCAGCCTCCCGCCCGGAGATGGGCATATCCAGGTTCAGCGAACCTTCAGCGTGGCGAGACCGACCAGCACAAGCACGACGGTAATGATCCAGAAACGCACGATCACTCGCGGTTCCGGCCAGCCCTTGAGTTCGTAGTGATGATGCAGCGGCGCCATGCGGAAGATACGTCGTCCGGTCAGCTTGTAGGAACCTACCTGGAGGATCACCGAGATGGTCTCGAGCACGAAGATGCCGCCCATGATGAACAGCACGATTTCCTGGCGCACGATCACCGCCACCACGCCCAGCGCCGCGCCCAGTGCCAGGGCACCGACATCACCCATGAACACTTGGGCCGGGTAGGTATTGAACCACAGAAAACCGAGGCCGGCTCCGGCGATGGTGGCACAGAAAACGGCCAGCTCGCCGGCACCGGCGATGCTGGGGATCTGCAGATAATTAGCAAATACCGCGTTACCGCTGGCGTAAGCGAAAATCGCCAGACCCATGGCCACCATGACGGTAGGCATGATGGCCAAGCCATCGAGGCCGTCGGTGAGATTCACGGCATTGGAGCTGCCCACGATCACCAGATAGGTCAGTACGATATAGAAAACGCCCAGAGGGATGACGATGTCCTTGAACAGCGGCACGATCAAGCTCGTTTCCACCGCGCTGGTGGCGGTCAGGTAGAGCGCCACGGCCGTAGCCAAACCGATCACCGATTGCCAGAAATACTTCCAGCGCGCAGGAAGGCCGCGAGGGTTCTTCTCGACCACCTTGCGGTAGTCATCGACCCAGCCGATGGCACCGAAGCCCAGCGTGACCACCAGCACGATCCACACGAAGCGGTTGGCCAGGTCTGCCCACAGCAGCGTACTTACGGCAATGGCCATGAGGATCATGGCACCGCCCATGGTGGGCGTGCCTGCCTTGGAGAGGTGCGATTGCGGCCCGTCATCGCGTACCGCCTGACCGATCTGGCGTTCGACCAGACGCCGAATCATCCACGGGCCCAACCATAAACACAGCAGCAAAGCCGTCATGGTGCCCAGGATCATGCGCAGGGTCAGATAATTGAATACGTTGAAAGCACTCTGGAACTGCGCCAGAAAATTAGCCAGAAAAAGCAGCATGTGTTGCATTCACCTTGATGCGTCAGCTCGTAGCGCCGCCACGACCCGTTCCATGCCAGCGCTGCGCGATCCCTTGATCAGGACACTGGCACATGCGGGCAGATGGTGTAGGACATGGCGCGTCAGCGCCTCATGATCATTGAAATGATACCCGCCGTTGCCGAAAGCCTGGCTTGCGGCCTGTGCCGGCTCGCCGCAGGTCATCAACACGTCGATCCCCTGTTCCCGTGCGTAGCGGCCGACGTCTGCATGCAGTCGGTCCGACTCCTTCCCCAGTTCTCCCATGGCACCAAGCAGGCACCACCTGGGGCCGGGCAGCTCGGTCAGCAGCTGGAGTGCTGCTTTGACCGCTCCCGGATTGGCATTGTAGCTGTCGTCGAGCAAAAGGGTTTCCCTGATGCCGGACACCGGATTGAGTCGTCCCGGCATCGGCAGACTCGCTGCCAGCCCTGCCACTACCTGTTCGCCTACGAGCCCCAGAGCAAGCGCTCCCGCGGCAGCGGCAAGCGCATTGGCGACGCTGTGGCGCCCCAGCAACGCAAGTTGCACCCGACCAATTTGGCGACCATCCACGACAAGCGTGAAAGCATAGCGCCCCAGGGCGTCGCAAGCCAGCTCCACGGCCCTTACGCGGCTGCATTCGCTGAAACCGAAGTCCAGCACTTCCCGCGGCGAGGCAAGCTGAGCCCAGAGGGGGAAATAGGTGTCGTCGCGATTGAGTACCGCCACGCCGTCACCCCCGAGACCGAGGAGAATCTCGGCCTTGGCCTGAGCGATCTGCCCCATGCCGCCGAACTCGCCGACATGTGCCCCGGTGACGTTGGTAATGATGGCCACCTGCGGTCCGGCCAGGCTCGTGGTCCAAGCGATTTCTCCGAGATGATTGGCCCCTAGCTCAACCACAGCGTAGCGGTGTTCATCGGTTAGCCCGAGCAGGGTCAGCGGAGCGCCGATATCGTTATTGAGGTTGCCCTGTGTTGCCAGGGTCCTGCCATGCAATCCCAGCAGTTGAGCCAGCAATTCCTTGACGCTGGTTTTGCCGCTGTTGCCTGTCACGGCCACCAGCGAACCGCCCCAGGCACGCCGCCGGGCACGACCTAGCAGACCCAACGCCAGACGCGTATCGGGTACGATCAGCTGCGGCAGCGGGTCATCGATGAGCCGTTCGACCAGCGCTGCTGCAGCGCCTTTTCCCCGTGCCTCGGCAATGAAGTCGTGAGCATCGAAACGCTCGCCGCGCAGCGCCACGAAGAGGCTGGCCGGCGTCAGCCGCCGGGTATCGCTGACGATGTCGGTCAGCGCCAGATCCCGCTCAGGCACGGTTACGCCAAGCGCAGCGGCCACCTCGCCGAACGACTGCAAGCCGGAGCCATTCACTGCTGCACCTCACAGCGTGACAGCGCAGATTCGGTTTCCGCAACGTCACTGAAAGGATGGCGCACGCCGGCGATCTCCTGGTAGGTCTCATGGCCCTTGCCAGCGATCAGCACTACGTCCTCGGCGCTGGCCTGCGCGATCGTCTGGGCAATGGCCTCGCTGCGCCCAGCGACGATCTCGCAGCGCTGCCTAGCTTCGGCCGAGACACCGGCCGCTATCTGCTGGCGAATTTCGGCAGGATTCTCGCTGCGAGGGTTGTCATCGGTTATCACTAGCCGGTCGGCATGGCGTTCCGCAGCGCCTCCCATCAGCGGTCGCTTGCCACTGTCACGGTCACCACCGCAGCCGAACAGGCACCACAAGCGGCCCTCTCCGGGCAGGTGGTCGCGCAGTGCGACAAGCGCATTCTCGAGCGCGCCGGGGGTATGCGCATAATCGACGATCACGCTCGGGGTACCGGCTCGGCCAAGGCGCTGCATGCGGCCGGGTACGGGGGTCAGTCGAGAGGCCGCGGCGAACAGCGACTCGAGGTCCGCCCCGAGCCCATAGAGGGTGGCAATCGCCAGTAGCACATTGTCGAGGTTGAAGCGGCCCATCAGTGACAGCTCGAGACTGTGCTCACCCTCGGGAGTCGCTATCAGGGCTAGCTGGCCACTGGGTCCTGGCTTCCAATCGATGACACGCAGCGTCGCCGCCGGGTCGTCGCCCACGGCCAGAACGCGTACACCCTGCGCCAGTCCGGCCAACATCAGACGTGCCAAGGCGTCATTGGCATTGACGACGGCCAGCGACAGCTCGGGACGGCGAAACAGGCGAGCCTTGGCAGCGGCATAAGCTGCCATGCTGCCATGGTAATCCAGGTGATCACGACTGAGATTGGTGAAAACCGCTGCCGTCACCCGGCAGCCATCGAGACGCCCCTGCTCGAGGGCATGTGAAGAGACTTCCATAGCCACTCGGTCGATACCGGCCGTCGCCATATCGCCAAGGACTGCCTGCAACGACAGTGGCCCAGGGGTGGTAAGGCCGGAGTCTTCAAGGCGCCCTGGCCGCCCCGTTCCGAGGGTACCGACAAGGCCGGCTTCTCTGCCAAGAGCCGCGCTCAGCTCGGCAAGATAGTGCGTTACAGAGCTCTTGCCGTTGGTGCCGGTGACGCCAATCAGCTCGAGAGTCTCGGGCACGTCGTAGAGCAAGGCCCCCAACTCGCCCAGGCGCTGGCGCAGATACGGCAGGCCCAGCACCGATTGTGTCGGCACATGGTCTGGAATCGACTCGCCTGGCTCCAGGTGATATAGCACCTGCACGGCGCCCGCCTGAAGCGCGCCGGCGACATAGTCGCGCCCATCGCTGGTCACGCCGGGTACGGCCACGAAGACATCGCCAGGCTCGATCCGGCGACTGTCGAGCACCAGACGGCAAGGCGTCAGGCTCGGCATGTCACGCAGAGGAAGATTGGGCCAGCAGCGGCCCAGGGCAGCCTTGAGACGACAAGCACTCACCTGCATCGACGCACCTCAGTCGTTGTGTAGGCAGGATTCATCGGGTTCGCTGGTCCGGTGGCACATCGAGCAAGCGCAAGGCGCTGCCGGTAACACGGGAGAACACCGGAGCCGCCACGGCACCCCCGAAGAAATCGCCGGCACGGGGGTGGTCGATCATAACGATGGTGACAATGCGCGGATCGGAAACCGGTGCAACGCCAGCGAAGAGGCTGCGATAAGCATTCTCTTCATAGCCCCCTACCGAAGTCTTGCGTACTGTACCGGTCTTGCCTGCAACACGGTAGCCCGGTACGGCGGCACGCCGCCCTCCGGTAGTCGGCTGCACCGACTGCTCCATGATACGCAGCAGCTCGTGAGCCACCTGGGGATCGATGGCAGGCTCACCCACCGGCGCTTCGTCCAGCTTGAGCAGCGAAGGCGGCATGCGCACACCGCCATTGGCCAATGCCGTGTAGGCACTGGCCAGCTGAAGGGCGGAAACCGAAAGCCCGTAGCCGTAGGAGAGCGCTGCCCATTGGCTGCGCGACCAGCGCACCGGGGCTGGCATGTGGCCTACCGCTTCACCGGGAAAGCCGGTATCGGTGCTCTGCCCGAACCCAAGCCGCCGGTAGAGGTCTGGCACCAGCGGATCGTCGAGCTCCAGCACCAGCCTCGACATGCCGATGTTAGATGACTTTTCGAGAATTCCTGCCAGGTCCAGACGCCCGTAATTGCGAATATCACGAATGGTGAAACGGTCGATGCGCATCCAGCCCGGCGAGGTGTCGACCACGACAT
This sequence comes from Halomonas sp., assembly GCF_020832045.1. Classification (GTDB taxonomy): domain Bacteria; phylum Pseudomonadota; class Gammaproteobacteria; order Pseudomonadales; family Halomonadaceae; genus Halomonas. The sequence goes on along the minus strand of NZ_JAFIFK010000062.1, from coordinate 74,471 downwards.
CGCTGTCGAAGCGACCGCTCTCCATGATTGCCGCCATGGCCAGCGGCTTGACCACCGAACCGGGCTCGAAGACGTCGACCACCGCCTGGTTGCGAAGCCCACGCGGGTCAAGGCCGGCACGGTTGTTGGGGTTATAGGAAGGCTGGTTGGCCATGGCCAACACTTCTCCGGTGCGGGCATCCATCATTACGACGACACCACCATCGGCATCGTGCTCGGCAACCGCCGCCTTGAGCTCGCGATAGGCCATGTACTGCAGGCGCTGATCGATGGCCAGCGTCAGCTCGCCGCCGGGCTGAGCCTCACGCAGAACCGCCAGGTCTCGTACCAGACGGCCACGGCGGTCCTTGATGACCCGCCGCTGGCCAGGAGTGCCGGCCAGATAGGGCTGGTAAGCGAGCTCGACCCCTTCCTGCCCCATGTCGTCGACATTGGTCACGCCCAGTAACTGGGCCACCACTTCGCCCGCAGGATAGTAGCGCTTGTATTCATGCTGCGGATAAACCCCGGGAACGCGCAGGTCGAGTACCCGCTGGGCGGCAACCGGCGTGAGCTGACGGCGCAGGTACATGAACTCCCGCTGGGAAAAGCGTTCCAGCCGGGCATCCAGATCGTCCAGTTCCATCCCCAGCGCCTGAGACAGCATCAGCCTCTGAATGCGGTCTTCGGGAATCTCCTGGGGGTTGGCCCAGAGCGTCACCACCGGCGTGGAGATGGCCAGCGGCTCTCCGTTGCGGTCGGTGATCATGCCGCGGTGAGCCGTGAGCGATTCTGTGCGCAGAATCCTGGCATCCCCCTGCCCCTGGAGAAACGGTCGGTCGAAGACATGCAGGGTCACGATACGCCCGGCCAGCAACAGCAGCCCCAAGAACACGGCGCCCAGCACGATGTAGTAGCGTAGCCCGCCCATGGGGGCGCTAGGCGGACGGCGACGGGGGGAAACACCACTGCGAACATCCGTACTCATGGCCGGATGACCTCGACTTCATTGACATGGGGCAGGCGCATCTCGAGCCGCTCGACGGCCAGGCGCTCGATACGTGCCGGTGACGACCAAGCGCTCTCCTCCAGCAACAGCTGACCCCATTCGGTCTGCAACTGGTCTCTCTCTCGTTCGAGCTGCTGGAGGCGCGCATACTGGGTACGTGTCTGGTGGCTGGTACCGACCACCACCATGGCACTGATGAGACATGCCAGGACCAGGCCGATGACCAGCAGCAGACGCCAGCTGGGGCGTCTTTCCGGCGACCAGGCGGCTCGCAACATCCGGGGCGACAGGCGTCCTTGCATGACGTCGGCTCTCAGGTCAACTTGCGCGCAGCGCGCATGACAGCGCTGCGCGCACGGGGATTGGCTTCGACTTCAGACGCCGAAGGCCGCTGCGCCTTGCCCAGCATCTCCAAACGCTTGGCCAGTTGCTCGTCACGCACGGGAACGCCTCGCGGAAGATCGGTATCGCCACGCACGTGCTCACGTATAAAGCGCTTTACGCGACGATCCTCAAGGGAGTGAAAGCTGATTACCACCAGGTGTCCGCCCGGCGCCAGCGCTTCCAACGCCTCAACAAGCGCCGCATCCAGCTGTTCGAGCTCACCGTTCACATGGATGCGCAGCGCCTGAAAGGCCCGCGTGGCCGGATGCTTGCCTTTCTCCCAAGCCGGATGAGCCACCTTGAGCACCTCGGCCAGATCGGCGGTGCGCAGAAAGGGGCTTTCCGAACGCCGCGCCACTACCGCACGGGCCAAGCGCTTGGCATAGCGCTCTTCACCATAGGTCTTGAAGACCTGAGCGATATCGCCTTCACGGGCACGAGCGAGCCAGTCGGCCGCACTCTCACCCTGACTGGGGTCCATGCGCATGTCGAGCGGGCCGTCTCGCAGAAAGCTGAAGCCTCGTTCCGGGTCATCCAACTGCGGTGAGGAAACACCCACATCGAGCAGAATCCCAGCCAATTGACCGTGCAGTCCGTGGCGACGCGCGATCTGACCAAGATTGGCGAATTCACCCTGTTCGATGGTAAAGCGCGGATCGGTCAGCGCCCTCGCCTCGGCGACGGCCTGCGGGTCACGATCGATGGCAAGCAGGCTGCCCTGCGCATCCAATCGCTGGAGGATGGCACGGGAATGCCCACCGCGGCCGAAGGTGCCGTCAAGGTAATGGCCACTGGGTGCGTGAACGAGAGCATCCACGGCACCATCCAGTAGCACGCTGGCATGACGGAAGCCATCTCGGCTCGGTTCTGCTGCGGATGGCGGCATGCGCTTTCCTGATCTCTCGAACTTTCATGGACGCATCCGTTCGACCAGACGCGAAAGGTTTGATTAGGGGAGTCGGCCGATAAGCCGGGTTCTGTCGAGGACAGTCATTCATCTAGGAGCCGCGTCACCACGGCCCTCCAGCAACCTACCCGAACCCGACGCGGGCCACGCCATGGGGTTCCTATTTGGTCTTGCTCCGAGTGGGGTTTACCATGCCACGCACTGTTACCAGGCGCGCGGTGCGCTCTTACCGCACCCTTTCACCCTTACCGGCCTCCCGCAGGAGACGTAGGCGGTCTGCTCTCTGCTGCACTTTCCGTCGGCTCGCGCCGCCCAGGCGTTACCTGGCACCCTGCCCTATGGAGCCCGGACTTTCCTCCCCCTGACCGACCAAGGTCGTTCCGGCGGCGACTGTCTGGCCAACTCCGAGCGCAAGAATACCAGCGTGCCCGAGGCCTCTCAATGTCTTTCCGCGCCGTATCAACGCGTCTCCTTGAGCGTTTGGGCCTGGGCATACCACGTCTTCTTCGCCCCGCCCATCAGGCGTGCCGCCACAGCCGCAGCCTGCTTCACCCCCACCCCTTCGTCCAGCAGCGCCTCGAGCAAGGCATTTGCTTCGAGACTGGCAGCGTCGACACTACCCCGCACGACGGCACCTTCCACCATGATCACGAATTCCCCGCGAGCCTGGTCCGGGTCGGCCGCCATGAGCTCCAGCAAGAATCCGGCCGTACCATCGAGGAAGGTTTCGAATGTCTTCGTCAGCTCTCGCGCCAGCACGACCCGCCGCTCCCCGAGGGACGTGGCTATCTCCTGCAGGGTGTCGCGTATGCGATGCGGCGACTCGTAGAACACCAGCGTCTCCTCGCGTAGCTCAAGCGCTTCCAGGCGCTGCCGCCGCGCCCCGGCCTTGGCCGGAAGAAAGCCCTGAAACAGAAACCGGTCGGTCGGCAGCCCCGCTGCGCTCAGCGCCGTCACCAACGCACAGGCCCCGGGTAGCGGAACGATACGTCGCTGGCGCGCGCGCAGCTCACGCACCAGCACGAAGCCCGGATCGCTGATCAAGGGCGTTCCGGCATCGCTGACCAATGCCACGTTCTCGCCCCGCAGCAGGCGCTGGTCGAGCTGCTCGACTCTCGCCGCCTCGTTATGCTCATGAAGCGACAGCATGGGGACCGACAATCCCAGGTGACGCAATAGGCGCGAGGTATGGCGTGTATCCTCGGCCGCTACCACTGCCACCTCACCCAATACCCTGGCCGCCCTGGGACTCAAGTCTTCCAGATTCCCAATCGGCGTGGCGACCACGTACAATGTACCTAGATGACTGTTGGACATGGCGGCTCCTCAGGGAAACTGTCGGGCTTGGCCCAACGTGATTGATTGCCAGGCTCAGAGGAAGGTCTGCACCGCCTTTAACCCTGTAGACAAGGATGGAAAGATGCTGAATTTCCCCCGCGGCCTGCTGGCCACCGTGCTCCTCGCCCTTCTGGTTGCCGGCTGTGCACCGCCCGGCATCGTCGAGCGTGTACCCGAGGACGACCCGAGATCTCTGCTGGAACAAGCCGAACAGCAAGCACCGGAGCAAGCAGCCTTAAGCAGGCTCGAGGCGGCCGATATCCTAGCACGCCAAGGGCAACGCACACAGGCATTGCAGATCGCCAGCGAGATCGACGACGCCCGGCTTTCCGATGAGTACCGGCTGCAGTGGGCGATGCTACTTTCCGAACTTGGTGAAGAGCTGGGAGAGCCCTGGGCCGTTATCCAAGCCGGCCAGCTCATCGAGGAGATCGATCTCCCACGCGACGCCGGCTTGATCCTGCGTGAGCGCAAAGGCCGCGCCCTGGGACAGGTGGATGAGCATCGTGCCGCTGCCGCCATGCTGATGTACGTTCAGGCACGCACCGAGCAGGACGCGCTCAACGACCCCATTTGGAGCTCACTCTCACGACTCGACGCCAGCGAGCTGGCAAGCCTGCGCGAGGGTGCCGACGAACTTACCCTGGGCTGGTTAGGACTCGTCAGTCTGGTGCGCGAAAGCGATGGCGATATCGAGCGAGCGCTCGCAGCACTGGAGACATGGCGTGAGCGCAATGCCCAGCACCCCGCTGCCCGCAACGTACCTGCCGAACTGCTCGCCCTGCGCGACCTGCGCGGCCAGGAAATACGCCACATTGCCATCTTCCTGCCCGATAGCGGCCCCTTGGCCAGCGCCGCCGAATCGATTCGTGCCGGCATCCGCATCCATCAACGCCACAGCGCCGAGCGCAACGGCGGAGTGAGACTCTCGTTCATCGATGCCAGCAGCGGCAATCTCGATGCACTTTATCAGGAAGCACGCAATCTCGGAGCGCAGGTCGTCATCGGCCCGCTCGACAAGGACCAGGTGAGCGAACTCGAGGCGCGCGACAGCGTGCCCCTGCCGACGCTGGCGCTCAACTACGGTGCGGGTCCCGGCAACAACGCCAACGGCCTGTTCCAGTACGGTCTGTCGGCCGAGGACGAAGCGCGCCAAGTGGCAAGGCGTGCCCATGAGGATGGGCATCGCCGCAGTGCGCTGCTGGTACCCAACAATGAATGGGGCACAAGGGTCGGCCGCGCCTTCGAGGAGGAGTGGCGCAGCCGCGACGGCATCATCACCAATGCCGTGGCCTATGACCCCAATGGCTCGGCCACCGAGAGCACCCGTCGCGTTCTCAGCGGCGGCCGCCCGGACATGCTGTTCCTGCTCGCCTTGCCCAGCTACGCCCGCCAGGTACCGCCGACCCTCGACTACTTCGACGCGGCCAACCTGCCCATCTATGCCACCTCGCATCTCTTCGAAGGGCGCCCACAGCCACTTCTGGATCACGACCTGGATGACGTCTACTTCCTCGACATTCCCTGGCAGATTCCGGATGCCGCAGTGGGCGGCGTAGAAGCCCTGCCCTACCTGGACAGCTTCCGTGAGCTTCAGGCGGACTCCGACCCTTCTACCTTCCGACTTATGGCGATGGGGGTCGACGCCTACGAATTGGCACGCCGGCTGCCACAGTTCCAGGTGCTGCCCGAAAGCGAACTCTTCGGCGCCACCGGACTGCTGGTCCCCGGCCGTGACGGGCGCATCGAGCGCCGGCTGCCGTGGGCGCGCTTCGAGCGCGGCGTGCCCCGCCCCATCCTGACCTTCGACCTGCTCGACAATGGCCAGCTCCGCTGATGCCCGCGCCCGCGGCGCACGTATCGAACGGCTGGCCGCCGAGTGGTTGACGACCAGAGGGCTCAAGCTCATTGCCAGCAACCAGCAGTTCAAGGGCGGTGAGCTTGACCTGGTGATGGGAGACGGCGAGACGCTGGTATTCGTGGAAGTGCGCCATCGCGCCGACACGCGTCACGGTCACCCCTTGGAAACGGTGACCGGGACGAAGCAGCGCAGGCTGGTCCATGCTGCACGTTTTTATCTCGCACGCAACCGGCTATCATGTCCCTGCCGCTTCGACGTGCTGGCCGTTACCGGCACCCCGCCCGTGCTTGATTTCGAATGGGTTCAGAGCGCCTTCGAGGCGTTCTGACCGGCCCACCCAATGTCCCGCGACAGGACTCAGGAATGGATTTTCAACAACGCATACTCGGTCACTTCAACGCCAGCATCGACACCAAGACCTACGCCAGTGAGGTGCTTCCGCCGTTCATCGAAGTCGCCAGTCAGATGATGGTTCAATGCCTGGTCAACGAAGGCAAGATACTCGCCTGTGGCAACGGTGGCAGCGCCGGCGACAGCCAGCATTTCTCGTCAGAACTGCTCAATCGCTTCGAGCGCGAGCGCCCGAGCTTGCCGGCCCTGGCGCTGACCACCGATACGTCCACGCTGACTTCGATCGCCAACGACTATAGCTACAACGAGGTCTTTTCCAAGCAGATCAGAGCCCTGGGGCAGCCCGGCGACATTCTCCTGGCCATCTCCACCAGCGGCAATTCAGGCAACGTCATCCAGGCGATCCAGGCGGCCCACGACCGCGACATGGCCGTCGTGGCCCTGACCGGGCGCGACGGTGGCGACATGGCTTCGCTGCTGGGTCAAGACGACTGCGAGATACGCGTTCCCGCCACCTCCACCGCTCGCATCCAGGAAGTTCACCTGCTGGTGATACATTGCCTGTGCGATCTCATCGATGAACAACTGTTCGGTACCAGCGAGTAATCCTATGACCTCGACAAGACTGATCGCCGCCATTCTGGCCACTCTCGCCCTGACCCTGGGAGGCTGCACCACCGTTACCGGTGTGGCCAATCCAGGCACTATCGATGAAAACTACGGCAAGCGCACGCTCGGCGCCCAGGTGGAAGATGAAAGCATCGAGACCAAGATCGGGCACAATCTGAGACGCACCGATGCGCGACTCGGCGATGCACGCATCAACGTCGACAGTTACAACGGCATCGTCCTGCTCACCGGCCAGGTGCCCAGCGAGGAGCTCAAGCGTACGGCCACCGAGGTGGCAATGGAGGTGCGTAACGTACGCGACGTGCATAACGAACTGTCGGTTGCCGCCAATCTTCCGGCAAGCCAACGTCTCTCCGATACCTGGATCAATACGCGCATCCGCACCACGCTGGCTGCCGACCAGAACATCGACACCAGCCGGCTACGTTTCGTGACCGAGAACGCGACAGTGTACATCATGGGGATCGTGAGGCGAGCCGAAGCGGATCGCATCGTCAATGCCGTCAGCGAAGTCGGCGGCATACAGCGAATCGTGAAAGTCTTCGACTACCTCGACTAATCGTCGCGCATTCACGAAGTCGCCAAAAAGAACGGCAGGTCAAAGACCTGCCGTTCTTTTTCAAGCATCGCCACCGAGGGGAACCCGACTACTTTATCACCCGCAGTGAGGGTCGCTTCCGCGGCTTCGCACCCTTGCCCTTGTCGCTACCGGGCTTTGTCGACGAATCCTGCTCCGAGTCGACACTGCTGAGCTCGGGCTTGCCCTCGGGCGTAGACCCTTCTTCCTCCGGCACCGGCATGCTTGGCTCATGCCCGAATACCATACCCACGCCGTTCTCCTTGGCGTAGATGGCCACCAGCGCCGGCATCGGTACCACCACCTGCATCGGCTGCCCCCCGAAACGGGCATGGAAGTAGATGGCATCGTTTTCTATCTGCAGGTCCCGCACGGCCGTGGGACCCACATTCAGTACGATCTGGCCATTTTGCACGAACTGACGCGGCACGCTCACTCCGGGCTGCTCGGCATCCACCACGATGTAGGGCGTGTGCTGATTGTCCAGGAGCCATTCATAGAGCCCCCGGGCAAGATAGGGACGGCTCGACAACATGGTTCTGCCCTCCTCCATTGCGACGGCGTCGGACAGCCCGACGCCAGGTTCAGGTGCGCATTTCGCGCTCGTTCTCGCTCAAGGACGATACGAAGGAATCGCGCTCGAAAAGTCGCTCCATATAAGTCACCAGCGGCTTGACCTGCTTGTCCGGTAGTTCGATGCCCAGCACCGGGAGGCGCCAGAGTATCGGGGCGATACAGCAGTCGACCAGCGAGAACTCCTCGCTCATGAAAAAGGGCATGTCCTCGAAGATGGGCGAGATTCCGACGAGGCTTTCGCGCAGTTCCTTGCGCGCCTTTTCCACATCCTTCTTGCTACCGCTCACGATCTGGTCGACCAGGGGACACCACTCTCGCTCGATTCGATGCATCCACAGCCGGCTCTGAGCACGGGCGACAGGATACACCGGCAATAGCGGCGGATGAGGGAAACGCTCATCCAGATACTCCATCATGACCTTCGATTCGTAGAGCACCAGATCGCGATCGACCAGGGTCGGAACGCTGTTGTAGGGGTTCATGTCGGCGAGTTCTTCGGGGCGCTGATCGCCATTGACCTCGACGATATCGACCGCCACGCCTTTTTCAGCAAGTACGATGCGCACACGATGACTGAGGTGATCATCGCTTCCCGAATAGAAGATCATCGACGACCGCTTGGCCACTACACCCATGTAACAATCCTCGCATCAATTCGAGCCAGCATGATAGCACGCCACCCGCCTGCTGGTGGGCACGGCATGCGCTCTAGATCATTGGAAAATACACAAGGGGCGCATGGCTCATGACCATACGCCCCCTGCGGCACAATCTACCGATTCAATCGAATCAGTGAATGTCGCGCCAGTACTCACGCTTGAGCAGGTACGCCAGCACACCGAAGATGAAGATGAAGATCAACACCTTGGGACCAAGCACCTGAGCTTGCAGCTTGGAAGGCTCACCCACGTAGGCCAGGAAGTTGGTCAGGTCATAGACCGCTTCCTCGAACTCAGCCGGTTCCATGCTGCCCGGACGAGTGACTTGAAGTACGTCGCAAGACTGATACTTGCCGGTTAGCGGGTCGAGTTCGGCCCCATCGACAGGACGGTCCGTCTCGGCGCACACCTTCTCCTGAACGCCCTGCAGCGGCTCGAGCACGTTGGGCATCGCCACCATGTCGAAAACCTCGTTGTTGACCCCGTTGGGACGGCTGGGGTCCCGATAGAAGGTCAGCAGGTAGGAGTAGATCCAGTCGGCGCCACGCAGACGCCCGTGCAGCGTCAGGTCGGGAGCCGGAGCCCCGAACCAGTTGGCGGCATCGCCACGCTCCATGGCAATACGCATCTGGTCGTTGAAGGCCTGGCTAGACGAGAAGATCAGGTTCTCCTCGACCAGGTCCTGCGGCATTCCGAAATCCTCGGCGGCACGCGCGAATCGCTGGTGCTCCAAGGAATGGCAGCCCATGCAATAGTTGACATAGAGCTGCATCCCCCGCTGCAGCGACGCTTCATCGCGCAGATCCGGCGTCATCGAATAGGGCACGTCCGGAGCCGGCGCGGCCATCGCCGCCAAAGGCACCAGCGCGAAGAGCAGTGCGAACAATTGCTTTTTCATTAGCCAGTCACCCTCTCCGGAACGGGTTTGGTCTTCTCCATCCTGGTGTAGAACGGCATCAGCAGGAAGAAGGCAAAGTAGATCACCGTGCAAAGCTGCGCCACGACGGTACGGATCGGCGTGGCCGGCAGCGCGCCCAGAATCCCCAGGATCACGAAGCTGATGGCGAAGAGCGCAAGCGCCACCTTGGACATCCAGCCCTTGTAACGCATGGAGTTCACCGGGCTGCGATCAAGCCATGGCAGGACGAACAGCACCGCGATAGCCGCCCCCATGAACACGACGCCCAGGAACTGCGCTTGCAGACCGAGGAAGTCGAAAGTGATGGCACGCAGAATGGCGTAGAACGGCGTGAAGTACCATACCGGTGCGATATGGTCCGGTGTCACCATCGGGTTTGCCGGCTCGAAGTTGGGCCGCTCGAGGAAGTAACCGCCGCCCTCTGGGAAGTAGAAGATCACCGCCGCGAACACGAACAGGAAGACCGCTACGCCAAATACGTCCTTGACGGTGTAGTAGGGGTGGAACGGGATGCCGTCGAGCGGCTTGCCGGTCTCATCCTTCTTGGCCTTGATATCGATGCCGTCGGGATTGTTGGAACCTACTTCGTGCAGGGCGATCAGATGCAGCACTACCAGACCCAGAATGACGATGGGCAAGGCCACCACGTGCAGGGCGAAGAAGCGGTTCAGCGTGATGCCTGAAATCAGGTAGTCACCGCGAATCCACTGGGCCAGGTCGGGCCCGATGACAGGGATTGCCGAGAACAGCGAGATGATGACCTGTGCACCCCAGTAGGACATTTGGCCCCAGGGCAGCAGATAGCCCATGAAGGCTTCCGCCATGAGCAGAAGATAGATGGCCATGCCGAAGATCCACACCAACTCTCGGGGGGCCTTGTAGGACCCATAGAGCAGAGCGCGGAACATGTGCAGATAGATCACCACGAAGAAGGCCGAAGCCCCGGTGGAGTGCATGTAACGAATCAGCCAGCCGTACTCGACATCTCGCATGATGTATTCGACGGAGGCAAAAGCGCCTTCACCTGACGGGTTGTAGCTCATGGTGAGCCAGACGCCGGTAAGAATCTGATTGACCAGCACCAGAAGCGCCAGAGAACCGAAGAAATACCAGAAGTTGAAGTTCCTGGGCGCATAGTATTGGCTCAGGTGCTCTTGCCACATCTGCGTGGCGGGGAAGCGGTCGTCTACCCAGCGCATGAAACCGCTTTCCGCTTTGACCCGATTCGGATTACCCATCACGCAGCCTCCTCGTCTTCGCCAACGATGATGACATCGTCGGACTCAAAGCGGTACGGCGGAACCTCGAGATTGGTCGGTGCCGGCACGTTACGGAACACCCGGCCGGAGAGGTCGAAGTACGAACCATGGCAGGGGCAGAAGTAGCCACCCGGCCAGGCAGTCATGTCCACGTCTTCCGGCTCGGGGCGGAAGAGCGGCGAGCAGCCCAGATGAGTACAGATTCCGATCAGCACTGAATACTCAGGCCGGACGGAACGCAACGGCCCAGTAATGTAATCGGGTTGTTGCGGCTCCTGGGAATCGGGATCGGCCAGGCGGGCAGGATCGAAATTCTCGGTGCGCTCGATCATGTCGGGAGTACGCCTGACGATCCAGACTGGACGTCCACGCCACTCCACGGTCATGCGCTGCCCCTCGTCCAGCTTCGAGACATCCGCACTCACTGGCGCGCCCGCCGCCCTTGCCCTGGCACTCGGCTGCCAGGAAGCCACAAAGGGAACCGCCACCCCCACGGCACCCACCGCCCCTACGACGGTGGTGGCCCCCAGGAGCAGTCGGCGCCGCCCTTTGTTCACGCCGTTGTCTGCCATCTTCTGGTTTCTCCCATCAGCTTACCCGTTGATACCGTGCGGAACGAATCCGCTACCACGGATACCAAAAATCCGACATATATTAAGGAATCGCGCCGCTTCGCACAAGGCGAAGCGGTCCTGACCAAGGTGTAAGTTCTGGCGCAATTTATTGAAATGAAAAATAAAAAACCCGGGCAAAAGCCCGGGTTTTTTGCCAGAAACCGGCAGCAATCAACGCTTGGAGAACTGAGGACGACGGCGCGCCTTGCGCAGACCGACCTTCTTACGCTCCACCTGGCGCGCATCACGAGTCACATAACCGGCAGCGCGAAGGGCAGGCCGGAAATCCTCGTTATAATCCATCAGCGCCCGGGTAATGCCGTGACGAATAGCACCCGCCTGAGCGGAACCGCCGCCACCCTTGACGGTGACATAGACGTCGAACTGGCCAGTCGTTTCGGTCAGCTCGAGGGGCTGACGAACCACCATGCGACCGGTGACGCGACCAAAATACTGGTCCAGCTCACGATTGTTGACCGTGATCTTGCCGGAGCCCGGCTTGAGGAAAACACGGGCTGTAGATGTCTTGCGGCGCCCGGTACCGTAATACTGCTGTGCCATGGTGATGATCCCCTCAGATGTTCAGTTCTTGCGGCTGCTGGGCGGCGTGCGGATGTTCGGCGCCGGCGTAGACCTTGAGTTTGGTGTACATGGCGCGACCCAACGGGCCCTTCGGCAGCATGCCCTTGACGGCAGACTCGATCACGCGCTCAGGAGCATGCGCAATCATCTTCTCGAAGTTCATGGAGCGAAGACCGCCCGGATAACCGGTATGACGGTAGTAGGTCTTGGCCTTGGCCTTGTTGCCAGTGACCTTCACCTTCTCGGCATTGACGACGACGATATAGTCGCCGGTATCGACGTGAGGGGTGAACTCAGGCTTGTGCTTGCCGCGCAGGCGGCGAGCAATTTCGGTTGCCAGACGGCCGAGCGTCTTGTCCGCTGCATCGACGACATACCAGTCGCGCTGCACTGACTGCGGCTTAGCAGTAAAGGTTTTCATGGAGAAATCACCACAAAATCAATCAAGTGTATTGGACCCTGCGCACGCGAAGCGCTGCCAGGATCATCCCTATTTTTCTTGGTTGCCACCTTCAACTGAAATGACAACGGTCGAGGAGCGCGTATTCTACATGAATCGCGCGCTCGGATTAAAGCACTATCGATGCTGCCGGCTCAGGGCTTGTGCGGCAGGCCGAGATACTCATGCGACTGCATCTCCTGCAGCCGCGACAGCGTACGCTGAAACTCGAACTGTAGCCGACCGTCGACATAGAGCGACTCGGCAGGCACCTCCGCGGACATCAACAGCTTGACGCCGCGATCGTAGAATTCATCCACCATGTTAATGAATCGCCGCGCCTGGTCGTCCGTCGCCGCCCCCATCCGGGTCACGTTGGATATCAGCACGGTATGGAATTCACGGGCCAGTTCGATGTAGTCGTTCTGACTCCGCGGCCCGTCACACAGCTCGCGGAATTCGAACCACACCACATCGTCATGCAGACGCCTTGCATGCAGCACGCGATGATTGACCTCGAGCGATACATCGGACTCGCCGGCATGGCCGGAAATTTCACGGAAGCTGCGCGCCAACTCCCGCTCGGCCGCATTGTCGAGCGGCGCATGAAAAATTTCGGCGCGTTTCAGAGCACGCAGGCGGTAGTCGACTCCCGAGTCCACGTTGACGACCTGGCAGTGCCGCTTGATCAACTCGATGGCTGGCAGGAAACGAGCGCGCTGCAGGCCATCCTTGTAGAGCTCATCGGGGAGGATATTCGAGGTCGCGACCAGTACCACACCGCGCTCGAAGAGCGCTTCGAGCAGATTTGCCAGGATCATGGCATCGGTAATGTCCTTGACGAAGAACTCGTCGAAGCAGATCACTCTGGCTTCCGCTGCGAATTTACCGGCGATCAGCGTCAGTGGGTTCTTCTCGCCCTTGTAGTGCTCCAGCTCATTGTGCACCCGCTGCATGAAGCGATGAAAATGGGTGCGCATCTTGTCGGGAAACGGCAGGGAGGCATGGAAGGTATCGACGAGATAGGTCTTGCCACGCCCCACCCCGCCCCAGAAATAGAGCCCCTGGATGGCCGGGACCGCCGGCTGGGTCGGCGCCTTGTCGCGCTTGCCGAACAGCCCGGCCACCTTGGACTTGAGCCCACGGCCGGTGGTCACCGACAGGGGTTCGGTTCTTGGCGAGGCCACGAGCTGATCGTAGAGCCGCTGAAGATGCCCTACGGCCTGTTCCTGAGCCGGGTCGTAGTGAAAGTCATCGCGCTCGAGGTCGGCCCGATAACGCGCCAGCGGCGTGCTGGCTGCCGTCGATCGGGTTTCCTCTGAGGGCACGGTCGCACACATGGACGGGTTCCTTACTGGTCTTGGCACGTGTCGATTCAGGCACCGCATTATACGCCCCCCTGGCAGCGAGCGCAGAAAAATGCTCGCTTGCTGCCGCGGCGGAGACCGTTGACCCGCCAACTGCCAAGGCTTCTATAATGGGCCAGCCAGACAAGACTCGTGCGCCTTGGCGACGGCATGTACCAGCATCAGGAGAAATCTGTGGATTACGGCAATGTGAACTGGATTGTGGCTATCGTCAGCCTGCTGGCCGGCCTGGGTATCGGCGTCATTGGCTACCGCATGCTCGCCACGTCGTCGACCCAGCTGCATGATCTGCGTCGCCAGGTGGCCGAACGCGATCGCGAACTCGGTGTGCTAAGGGAAGGCCTGGACGAGCACTTCACTCAGGTGGGCATGATGGTCAGCAACATTCAGCGCGAAATGCGCACCCTGGAGCACCGCCTGACCGAGGATGCCAGCACGCTGGAGAGCAAGCCCAAAAACGCCCCGCCGCTGAAGGCGGCCGACCAGCCGGCCCTGACCGGCGAGGAGAGCGAGCAGATACCAGCGCCGCGAGACTACGCCGATGGTTCCGGCGGCACCCTGTCAGAGGATTTCGGACTCAAGCCACGCGAGGAAAAGAGCGAGCTGCCCCAGCCACCTCGCTACTGATCGATCGCTAGCGAAAGGCCCTCAAGCCGGATTGTCGATGTCGACGAAGCGATGCTCCAGCTTGAACTCCCGCTCGAGCCAGCCACCTAGTGCCTGTACGCCATAGCGCTCCGTGGCATGGTGCCCTGCCGCCAGGTAGTGAATCCCGAGCTCACGCGCGAGATGCGTGGTGCGCTCGGATATTTCGCCGGATATGAAGGCATCGGCACCGGCTTCCCAGGCTTGGGTGATCATGTCCTGCGCACCACCGGTGCACCATGCCACGCGCTGGACACGGGTCTTGCCAGGCGCCTCGATCAGCAGCGGGTCACGCCCAAGGCGCTCGCCGACCTGGCGCGCCAGCGCCGTGGCCGTCGTCGCCTGAGGCACATTCCCGAGCCACACCAGCCCCTGGCCGAGCTCTCCGTCGGCACAGCCTTCGACGCGAAAGCCAAGCCGCCGACCAAGTTCGGCGTTGTTCCCCAGCTCCGCATGGGCATCGAGTGGCAGATGGTAGGCCAGCAGGTTGATATCGTTGAGCAGCAGCGTGCGAATGCGCCAGTGCTTGATTCCGGTGATCGGTATCGGTTCGTTCTTCCAGAAGTAGCCATGATGCACCAGCAGCAGATCCGCACCCCAAGCCACCGCCTCGTCGAGCAGCGCCTGGCAGGCGGTAACGCCGCTCATCACCCGCCGCACCTCGTCTCGTCCAGCTACCTGAAGCCCGTTGACGGTGTAATCCTTGAAAGCGGCGGAGTCGAGCAGAGTGTCGCAGGCCCGCACCAGATCGTTGCGCAAAATCATTGTGCCTCCCGGACAGCGCTTTGAAGTCGATGTTACAATCAGACCATTGTAACGACTGAGCGGGATACCATCGACTGCCCGCCGACCAGGAAACGCCGCATGCGACGTTCTCTCATTGCCTATGTCTTGCCCGTCGTCATCGGCGTGCTACTGGCTATCGTTCTTCTCAATACCTTTCCCCAACTGCTTCAGGGTCCTACGGCGACCGAGCCCGCCCAACAGGACCCACCAGCCGTGGTGCAGACCGCCCCCCGCCCTGCCCCCGAGCTGCAACAGGCGACCCCCTTGTCACGTCAGCAAGGGCCGGTCAGCTATTCCGAGGCAGTCGAAAAGGCGGCACCGGCGGTGGTCAATATCTACTCTTCACGAGTTGTGCCTCGCGAAGAACATCCACTAATGTCGGACCCCTTTTTCCGCCAATTCTTCGCCGATGACCTCCCCACTCAGCAGCGTCTGCTGTCGAGCCTGGGCTCAGGGGTCATCGTCAGTGAGGATGGCTACGTCCTGACCAATCACCACGTCATCGATGGCGCAGACGAGATTCAAGTGGCGCTGCGTGACGGCAGGGAGACGCTGGCGGAAGTGATCGGGACTGACCCCGAGAGCGATCTGGCGGTACTGCGCATCGACCTCGACAACCTTCCGGTCATACAGGTCTCCGACACCGGCGACGTGGCCGTGGGCGACATCGCCATGGCCATCGGCAATCCGTTCGGCGTGGGTCAGACCGTCACCATGGGCATCATCAGCGCCACCGGTCGCAGTCATCTGGGGCTCAGCGCCTATGAGGACTTCATTCAGACCGATGCAGCGATCAATCCAGGCAATTCGGGCGGAGCACTGATCAATGCCGAAGGCGCGCTGGTCGGTATCAATACTGCCATCTTCTCTCGCTCGGGGGGTTCCCAAGGGGTTGGCTTCGCCATCCCGACGCGCCTGGCGAGCACCATCCTCGAAGACCTGGTGACACAGGGGCGTGTCATTCGCGGCTGGCTCGGCATCGAGGCTCAAGAAATGACGCAGGACCTGGCCGCCTCTTTCGGCTTGAACGCTCCCCGCGGAGTGGTGATCTCCGGCGTCGTCCCAGAGGGCCCCGCGGCACTGGCCGGCCTGCGCCCTGGTGACGTCCTGCTCGAAGTCGACGGCCGCCCGATTCTCGATGCACGCGCCGCCATGAGCGACATTGCCGCCATCCAGCCAGGGGCAACGCTGCCGCTGACGGTAGTGCGCAGCGGCGAGACCTTTACCGTCGACCTGGACGTGGGCGAGCGTCCATTGCCGCCCAGCCGGCGGCCCGAGCGCTGAGGGGAAACGCTACTCCTTGATACGGTACTCGGCGGAACGGGCATGAGCGGTCAACGACTCGCCCCGAGCCAGCACCGAGGCCACCCTGCCCAGCGTCGACGCCCCCGCCTCCGAGCAGTGGATGATCGATGAACGCTTCTGAAAGTCGTAGACGCCCAGCGGTGAGGAGAAGCGTGCCGTTCCGGATGTCGGCAGCACGTGGTTGGGGCCGGCGCAGTAGTCACCCAGAGCCTCGGCCGTATAGCGGCCCATGAAAATGGCGCCGGCATGACGCACCTCAGGCAGCATCGCTTCGGGGTCGGACATGGAGAGTTCCAGGTGCTCCGGGGCGATTCGATTGATCAGCCGCACGGCCTCCTCGCGATCGCGACAATGAATCAGCGCCCCGCGACGTGCCAACGACGCACGCACGATGTCCGCGCGCTCGAGGGTCGGCAGCAGGCGTGCGATGGCAGCCTCGATCGCTTCGAGGTGCTTCTCGTCCCAGCTGACCAACAGGCTCTGGGCATCCTCGTCGTGCTCGGCCTGGGAGAACAGGTCCATGGCCAGCCAATCGGGATTGGTGCCGCCGTCGGAGACGACCAGAATCTCCGACGGGCCGGCGATCATGTCGATGCCCACCTGTCCGAACACGGCTCGCTTGGCGGTGGCGACGTAGATGTTGCCCGGACCGACGATCTTGTCGACCCGCGGTACGCTCTCGGTGCCGTAGGCAAGCGCTGCCACCGCCTGGGCACCGCCCAGGGTAAACACATGATCGACACCGGCCAGGTGTGCCGCCGCCAGCACCAGTTCATTGAGCACGCCATCGGGTGTGGGAACCACCATGACGATTTCACGTACCCCTGCCACGTGAGCCGGAATGGCATTCATCAATACCGACGAGGGATAGGCCGCCTTGCCGCCGGGCACATAGATCCCGGCCCGGTCGAGCGGTGTCACCTGCTGACCCAGCACGCTACCGTCGGCTTCGGTGTAAGACCAGGAGCTCGGTTTCTGGCGCTCGTGATACACGCGGATGCGCTCGGCGGCCTGGGCCAGGGCGTCGCGCTGCGCATTCGGCAGTCCGCGATAGGCCTGTTCGAGCCTGTCGGCGCCCAGCGTAAGTTCGGTCATGGAGCCAACCGACAGGCGATCGAAGCGACGGGTGTAATCGATCAGCGCCGCATCCCCTCGCGACTTGACGGCGGCGATGATCTCGGTCACGCGCTCCTGAACGCCGGCATCGGAAACACCTTCCCAGGCCAGCAAGGCCTCGAGACGAGTCTCGAAATCGCCGTCACGAGTGGAAAGTCGAGCTATATCGACGGATTCAGCCAGGGTTCCGCTCATGTTCGCATTCGCCTCCAAGTAAAAGTGTTCCTGCATGGCGCCGCTCAGGTCGCAGGGAGCTCCACTGCCGAACGGCGCTGCTCCACGGCTTGGGCGAGCCGAGCGATCAGCGGCTTGAGGCGCTCGTGCTTCATGGTCATCGCCGCCTTGTTGACCACCAGACGGGTACTGATCGAGGCGATGAGTTCACGTGGTGACATGCCGTTGGCACGCAGCGTATTGCCCGTGTCGACGATATCGACGATTTCATCGGCCAGATTCATCAGCGGCGCCAGTTCCATCGCGCCGTAGAGCTTGATGACCTCGGCCTGGATGCCCTGCTCGGCGTAGTAGCGACGCGCCACGTTGACGAACTTGGTCGCCACGCGGCGACGAGCCCGTGCGGCCACCGCGCCATCGAGACCGGCAGTCATCAATTTGCACTTGGCGATCTCCAGGTCGAGCGGCTCGTAAAGCCCTTCGGCGCCATGCTCGAGCAGCACGTCCTTGCCCGCCACACCGAGATCGGCTGCCCCCATCTGCACGTAAGTGGGCACGTCGGTGGCGCGTATGATCACCAGCTTTACATCATCGAGGTTGGTATCGAACAGCAGCTTGCGGCTCTTGCCCAGATCCTCGACCGGTACGATACCGGCAGCCGCCAGCAGCGGCAGGGTCTCGTCGAGAATACGGCCCTTCGACAGGGCCAGAATCAGTTGCTTGCTCATGGTCTCGCCTATGGTCAAAGCCGGACGGTGCCTCGCTCCACTTCAGCCGGGAATGCGGCGGATCCGAGCGCCCAGCAGCTGCAGCTTCTCTTCGATGCACTCGTAGCCACGGTCGATATGGTAGATCCGGTCTACCAGGGTCTCCCCTTCTGCCATCATCGCCGCGATCACCAGAGACGCCGAGGCGCGCAGGTCGGTCGCCATCACCGGGGCCCCGGAAAGATGCTCGACGCCGGTAATGACCGCCGTATTGCCCTCGAGAGCGATCTTGGCTCCCATGCGGTTCAATTCCTGAACGTGCATGAAGCGATTTTCGAAGATGGTTTCGACCACCCGAGAGGTACCGTCCGCGACGGCATTGAGCGCCACGAACTGGGCCTGCATATCGGTCGGAAAACCCGGGTAGGGTGCGGTGCGAATGTTGACCGGCCGAGGACGCCGGCCCTCCATGTCGAGCTCGATCCAGCCATCGCCGACGACGATCTTGGCGCCGACCTCTTCCAGCTTGGCCAGTACCGACTCGAGAATGTCGGCACGCGTGTTGCGCACCTTCACTCGCCCCCGGGAAAGCGCAGCAGCAACCAGAAAGGTACCGGTTTCGATGCGGTCGGGCATGACGTCATGGTAGGCCGCGTGAAGTCGTTCGACGCCTTCGATAATGATGTTGTTGCTGCCGTGACCGCGAATCTTCGCGCCCATCTTGATCAGGCATTCGGCAAGATCGACCACCTCGGGCTCGCGCGCCGCATTTTCGAGGACCGTGGTTCCTTCGGCCAAGGTGGCGGCCATCAGCAGATTCTCGGTGCCGGTCACGGTGACGGTATCGAAGAAGATGGTGGCTCCCTTGAGCCGCCCATCGACACGGGCACGAATATAGCCGCCCTCGACGCGGATCTCCGCCCCCATGGCTTCGAGGCCGCGAATGTGGAGATCCACCGGCCGGGAGCCGATGGCGCAACCTCCGGGAAGCGAGACGTCGGCATGGCCAAAATGCGCCAGCAGCGGCCCCAGCACCAGGATCGAGGCGCGCATCTTCTTCACCAGCTCGTAGGGAGCATGGCAATCGCGTACCTGGGAGCCGTCGAGCTGGATGCTCATCTTCTCACCCATGACCGGCTCGACCCCCATGCGACCTAACAGCTCGAGCGTGGTGGTGATGTCCTGAAGATGCGGTAGATTGCCGATTGTCACCGGCTCATCAGCCAGCAATGTGGCACACAGGATAGGCAGCGCCGCGTTCTTGGCACCGCTGGCCCAGACTTCGCCATCGACGGGCCCGTTACCGGTAATGATCAACTTGTCCATGAATTTCGACCGTCAGGCGCCGTGGCGTGGTGAAGACACATTCTCCGGCGCGCCGACCCACTGCGCCGGCGTGTAGGTCTTGATGCTCACGGCATGTACGGCGCCGCTGGCGATCTCATCGGTAAGTGCCCCGTAGATCAGCTGTTGACGCTTGACCGGAGAGAGACCCTCGAAGACCTCTCCCACGGCAATGACCTGAAAGTTGCAGCCTTCGCCCTGGATGTGGAACTCGCAATTCTCGAGGCGTGCCTCGAGCAGTGCCTTGACGTCACTGGGTTGCATGAAAAGGGGAACTCCTGTGGCACGAGTGGAGCGACTCGCCTCTCGAGGCGCAGCCGGGAACAAGAATCCCTACATGGTAAAGAAAAGCATCGCGATTGGCGATGCCGGTGGGACACGGCGACTCAGCTCAAGCCCTCGCGACGAGCGGCAGGAGCGTATCGAGACCCGCAACCCGGGTCAGCCGCACCAGCGGTGCGGAAAGCCTGACCTCGCCTATCTCGACGCCGGCCTTACGCGCCTGACGCGTCCATTCGAGCATTATGCTCACCGCGGCACTGCTGACACTCTCAACGCCGCTCAGGTCGAGCATGATGCGACTATCGGCCGGCTGCTCGACGATCCACTTCGTGCCCGCCTCGGCCAGCGGCGCAGCAATATCGAAATCGACTGCACCCTTCACGACCAGCCCTGCCGGGCCGGCCTCGAGCTCAATGCCGCCACGCTGGAGCAAAAGGGTCATGCATCTACACCCTGCTCCAGCTCCTCGACGGCAATCTCCGGAGCCCAGCCGGCGATCACCGCATCGTAATCGCGACCGTGATCACGCATGGCCTGGTCGAACTGGTTGCGGAAGGTCAGGCCCAGATTGATACCGTTGACGATCACATTGACCACCTTCCATTGACCGTCGCTCAGGCGCAGCGTGTAGCTCACCGGGTAGACGGCCCCATCCATCGCCACCACCTCCATGGCCACTGCGGCCTGGTCCTCGTGACGCGGCGGGCGCTGGGTGTCCAGGACTCTTAGCTCGCGATAGTCGAAGGTCACCAATCCCTTGGTATAGGTGTCGATCAACGTTTGACGAAAGACATTGGCAAAGCGCGAGCGCTGCTGAGGCGTGGCGTTCTGGAAGTAACGCCCCATCACGCTGGCGCCGATATAGCGAAAGTCGGCAATGTCGTCGAGGTTGGCATCTACCAGCGCCTTGAGCTCATCCGGGTTATTGGCGTAGTAGTCCTTGCGACCCTCGATCTGTCCCATCAGCTCGTCGACGCTATCGCGGATGACCTGCTCGGGACCGCGCTCCGGGGCAGCTGCCGCCGCCAGGCTGGCCAGCATCAGGCAAAGACCCAGGAAAGCACGACGAAACAGGGCGAGGGGAAGTGTCATCTGACTCATGGATCGACCTCGAATGAGAATTAAGGGTGGCTTGAGGAAACATTGCCGCTGAGCTTGGCTTGGCTTTCCTCAATCGCTGACCATATTGGACACGAACTGCTGGATGAGTTCTTCCAGCACGAGTGCAGATTGAGTGTCACGAATTGTATCTCCATCGGCGAGCATATCCGGATCGCCACCGACGGTAAGTCCGATGTACTGCTCACCCAGCAGCCCTGCCGTCAGAATGGCTGCGGTGGTATCGCGCGCCAGGCGACCCTCGAGCTCGGCATCGAGCTCCAGGATCACGCGAGCGTCGTACCACTCGGGGTCGAGCTCGATGGCGGTGACTCGCCCTACCGTCACACCGGACATGGTGACTCGAGCCCGCGGCTTGAGGCTGCCGATGTTGGCGAAATTGGCTTCGAGTCGAAAGGTATCGCCCGGCATGTTGAACGTCAGACCGCTGACCCGCAGCCCCAAAAACAGCATCCCCAGGACCCCGGCCAGCATGAACAGACCGACCCCCAGCTCCATTGTCTTGCTGCGCTTCATCCTGCTTCTCCATCGCGCGATAGACGCCGTTCAAACATCATGAAAACCCTCCGAACATGACCGCAGTGAGTACGAAATCGAGGCCCAGCACCGCCAGTGACGAGTAGACTACCGTACGCGTCGTGGCACGTGAGATGCCCTCCGAGGTCGGTATCAGATCATAGCCCTGGAACACCGCGATCCATGTCACCACCAGGGCGAACACCATGCTCTTGATCATGCCGTTGCCCACATCGCCAATGAATGCGACGCTGGACTGCATGTTGCCCCAGTAAGAACCTTCGAACACCCCTAGCCACTCGACTCCCACCAGGTAACCGCCGTAGATTCCGACCACGCTGAAACCGATGGTCAACAGCGGTAGTGCCACGAAGCCGGCCCACAGTCTAGGCGCCACTATCCGGCGCAGCGGGTCGACGCCGATCATCTCCATGCTGGTGAGCTGCTCGGTGGCCTTCATCAAGCCTATTTCGGCGGTCAATGCCGAGCCGGCACGTCCGGCGAACAGCAGTGCCGCTACCACCGGCGACAACTCTCGCAGCAGTGACAGCGCCACCATCTGGCCCAGCGCCTGCTCGGCGCCGAAATCGACCAAAATGGTATAGCCCTGTAGCGCCAGCACCATGCCGATGAACAGCCCCGACACCATGACGATGGCGAGCGACAACACTCCGACGAAGTGCATTTGCCGCAGCCACAAATACCAACCCTCGCGAGAAGGGACGCCGAAGGCTGACTGCGCGAGGAACAGGGTCGAGCGACCCAGCGCCTCGAGCACGTCGCAGCCGCGGCGACCGAGACTCAGAACTCGCTGGATCACTGCAGACCCTCCTGATTGAGGATATCGTCGAAATACTCGGGCGCAGGGTAGTGAAAAGGGACGGGACCGTCAGGCTCACCGTGCACGAACTGACTTACGCGAGGATCGTCGTCGACATCGAGACCGTCCGGGGTGCCGTGCGCCATCACCTGGCCATCGGCGATGACATAGACATAGTCAGCAATGGAGAGCGTCTCCTGAATGTCATGGGAAACCACGATGGACGTCAGCCCGAGCGCCTGATTGAGCTTCTTGATCAGCTGAACCAGCACCCCCTTGGAGATGGGATCCTGCCCCACGAATGGCTCGTCATACAGTATCAGGTCCGGGTCCAGCGCAATGGCACGGGCCAGTGCCACGCGCCGGGCCATACCGCCCGAGAGCTCTGCCGGCATCAGCTCACGCGCTCCGCGCAGGCCGACGGCCTGGAGCTTCATCAGTGTCAGGTCACGAACCATCGCCTCCGGCAGCTCGGTGTGAACCCGTAGCGGGAATGCCACGTTCTCGAACACGCTGAGATCGGAAAACAGCGCGCCACTCTGGAACAGCATGCCCATGCGGCGGCGAAGCGTGAACAGCGCCTTGCGCGACAGCGCGTGCACATCGTAACCATCGATCAGCACCCGTCCGACGTCGGGCGTCAGCTGACCACCGATCAGCTTCAGCAGCGTCGTCTTGCCGGTCCCGCTGGGCCCCATGATGGCGGTGATCTTGCCGCGGGGTATCTGCAGCTCTACGCCTGCGAATATGGACTTTTCACCGCGCGAAAAGTGCAGACCCTTCACCTCGACGAGGGGGGAATCGCTCATGCTGCAAGGTCCAAGAAAAGATTATCGAACATCGTATCCTAACCATGCCTTCCGGCGCCAGTCCGGACCACCCAGACGCTTGCGCCCAGGCCACCGAAGACGTCTAATGTGCCACTTCATTTTCATGGCGAGCCCCTTCACCATGCTGCTGCCTGTGATAGCGATCGCTCTGGGCCTTGCCGTGCTCGTGTGGAGCGCCGACCGCTTCGTCAATGCCGCTGCCACCACGGCAAGCCGCACCGGAATGAGCGCCATGCTGGTGGGCATGACCGTGGTGGCGCTCGGCACCTCGGCACCCGAGATGGTGGTGGCCGTCTTTGCCGCGCTGGATGGCTTGCCCAACCTGGCCACGGGCAATGCATTGGGCTCCAATATTGCCAATATCGGCCTGGTGCTTGGCCTGACGGCGCTGATCAGGCCGATTCCGATCCGCTTCTCGATGGTGCGCCGAGAACTACCGCTACTGCTTGGCGCCACGGGTCTGGCCGGTTACGCACTGGCAAACGGCATACTGGGCCGCTTCGACGCTCTGTTCCTGGCCCTGCTACTGGTTTTCAGTCTGTGGTGGCTACTGCGTGCCGACACACCCGACGCCCCTGCCGACGATGCCATTCCCGATATGACGCTGAAACGCGCCCTGGCGTGGCTGGTCTTCACCCTGGTGCTGCTCGCACTCAGCTCGCGCTCGCTGGTATGGGGTGCCAGCGAGCTGGCTCGCGGCTTGGGAATCAGCGAGCTGATCATCGGCCTCACCGTGGTTGCGGTAGGCACCAGCCTGCCGGAACTCGCAGCCTGTATCGCCAGTGCAATCAAGCGGCATCACGACCTGGCTGTGGGAAACGTGATTGGCTCGAACCTGTTCAATCTGCTCGCCGTGCTGCCGATCCCCGGCTTGTTGGCCCCGGGCCCGATCGACCCTGCCGCCGCCAGCCGTGACTTTCCCATCATGCTGCTGCTGACGCTGGGAATGGGCATGGTGTTGTTGTGGTTCCGACATGGCCAACTCGGGCGACTACCCGGCGCGCTCTTCCTGGGAGTCTATCTGGTCTACCTGACGTGGCTGGCCGCCGCTGCCAGCGGTGCCACTTGAGTGATTCCCCACAAAGGACAACAATCACCGACATGACCATCGATGCCACTACGCCACCTTCACCCGCCGCCCCGTCCGAAGGGGAGTCCAACCTGCGTGCCAGCGCTCGGCGCACCCTGCTGATCGAGGAGCAGGCCGTCGCCAGCCTGACCGAGCGCCTCGACGGCCACTTCGATCATGCCTGCGAGCTGATGCTCGCCTGCAAGGGGCGTGTGGTGGTGACCGGTATGGGCAAATCGGGCCATATCGCCGGCAAAATCGCCGCCACCCTGGCCAGTACCGGCACCCCTGCATTCTTCGTGCATCCCGGCGAAGCAAGTCACGGCGACCTGGGAATGATCACTCCGGGGGACGTGGTTCTGGCGCTGTCCAACTCCGGCGAAACGGCGGAGGTCACCGCCCTGCTGCCACTGCTCAAGCGCATCGGCACACCGCTGATCAGCATGACCGGCCGCCCCGGCTCGACGCTGGCTCGCCACGCCGATGCCCATCTGGATGCCGGCGTCGAACGAGAAGCCTGCCCGCTGGATCTAGCACCCACCGCCTCGACCACGGCAGCCCTGGCGCTGGGCGATGCGCTAGCGGTGGCACTGCTCGAAGCCCGCGGCTTCACCGCCGAGGACTTCGCCTTGTCGCATCCGGGTGGCAGCCTCGGCAAGCGACTGCTGCTACGTGTTTGCGACCTGATGCACCAGGGCGAGCGGCTGCCCCGCGTGCCGCTCGGCAGCCCCCTGCGCGACGCTCTGCTCGAAATCACACGCCAGGGACTCGGATTTACCTGCGTCGTCGACGAGCAAGACTGCCTGATCGGTGTCTATACCGATGGTGACCTGCGTCGCACTCTCGACCAGTATCAAGATCTGAGCCGATTGACGGTGGATGACGTCATGACCCGTCCCGGCAAGCGAATCGCGCCCGGCGTACTGGCCGCCGAGGCGGTCCGCATGATGGAAGACAATCGAATCACGGCGCTCGCCGTGGTCGATGATGCAGGCCACCCGGTTGGCGCACTGCACATGCACGATCTGCTGCGAAGCGGCGTGATCTGACTTCATTCTGACAAGGAGAGCTCATGGCCCTGGCCATCACCACCCTCGATCCACGCCTTCTCGACCGGCTGCGCAAGATCCGCCTGCTGGCACTGGACGTCGATGGCGTACTTACCGACGGCCGTCTTTACTTCCAGGCCGACGGTATCGAGATCAAGGCGTTTCACACTCAGGACGGCCTGGGCCTGAAACTCCTGCGTCGCGCCGGCCTGCAGGTGGCCTTCATCACCGGGCGTGAATCGTCCATGGTCAGTCATCGCGCAGCCGCTCTAGGCATCGATCATGTCTTCCAAGGCTGTGAGAACAAGCTCGTCGTGCTGCGCGAGCTCTGCGCTCGCCAGGGAATCGAGCTCGAACAGGTCGCCTATTGTGGCGACGATCTTCCCGATCTGGCGCCCATTCAGCGTGCCGGCATCGGCATTACCGTACCCGGCGCACCGTCCTACATCCGTGCCCTCGCCGACCACGTCACCGAGCGCAGCGGCGGCCATGGCGCGGTACGCGAGATTTGCGACTTGCTGCTGGAGGCGCAAGGGCATCGCGACGCCCTGATCGACACCTACCTCCACGGCAAGCGTTGAGACCGGCGTCGATGCTACGTCGCCTGCCGCGCCCCTCGTTTCGCCTCTGGCTGCTGCTGTTACTGTTGGCGCTGGGCGGCTTGATCGCCTGGCTTGATCCATGGCAGGTGCCTACGCCCGGCCCGGTGCCCACCGACGACGCCGGAGAACCCGACTATTTCCTGGAGCAGGCCCGGCTGACTCGCTTCGATATCAATGGCCAGGCCCATCAGCGCCTGGAGAGTCCCAGGCTGGTGCATACGCCGCACGACGACGTGACCCGCGCCGTGACGCCGGTGGCTCATCTGATCGACCGAGAAGGCCGCCTATGGGTCGCCAACGGCCGTGAAGGCCGACTCGGTCCGGGCGGCAACCCCCTTACGCTGACCGGCGACGCCCGACTGTTCGCTCCGGAGGAGCGCTGGCAGCTCGACACCGAGGTGCTGCACTACGATGCCGACATCGGCCACGCCTGGAGCGATACGCCGGCGCTGCTGCAGCAGCCACCGCAGCATATGCGCGGCGAACGTTTCGACGCCTGGATCCATGACAACCAGGCACGATTGACCGACAATGTGCGCGGCTATCATCCCCCGGAAGGCGCCCAGCCGGGACAGGCCGACCCCGTTACCCTGGAGGAACTCACGCCATGAAGCGATGCAAGCCGCCGGCGCCCCGCATGCTGCTCACCCTGGCATTGATCGGCCTGGCATGGGGCCCTGTCGCGGGCATGGCCCAGCAGCGCGACGCCGACCAGCCCATTCATATCGAGGCTGACCGACTCGATCTCGACGATATCGCCGGCACGGCGATCTACACCGGCGACGTGGACATTCGCCAGGGCAGCATGCGCATCACCGGCGACCGCGTTGAGCTCCGTCGCAACGCGGCCGGGGAGCTTTCACGGGCCACGGCCTACGGCGAGCGTGCCTATCTCGAACAGCAGCCCGACCCCGAGCAGCCTGTGGTACGCGGCTGGGGCCGTACCGTCATCTATCACGCGGCCGAGCGACGCGTCGAACTGATCGACCGCGCCGAACTGCACCAGGCTGGCGACACCTTCGACGGTGGCTATCTGGAGTACTTCCTCGACCGTCGCGTGGTCCAGGCCCGCGCCGAGAGCGAAGGTGTCGAGGGACGCCAGCGTATCCGCATGACCCTGCAGCCGGAGCGCTGAGATGGCGATGAAGACTCTGCATGCTCGGCACCTGGCCAAGAGCTACAAGCGTCGCCGCGTGGTACATGACATCAGCCTCTCCATCGAGCAGGGCTCCATCGTGGGGCTGCTCGGCCCCAACGGGGCCGGCAAGACAACCTCGTTCTACATGATCGTGGGGCTGGTGAGAGCGGATGCGGGTAATGTCTGTATCGATGAGCTCGACCTGTCGCGCAGCGCCATGCACGAGCGTGCTCGGGCCGGGATCGGCTACCTCCCCCAGGAGGCCTCGATCTTTCGCAAGCTGTCGGTGGCCGACAACATAATGGCCATCCTCGAAACCCGCAAGGATCTGGATCGCCGGGGCCGTCAGCAGCGCCTCGAACAGCTGCTCGAAGATTTTCACGTCACCCATATTCGCGACAACCTCGGGATGAGCCTTTCCGGCGGCGAAAGAAGGCGCGTGGAGATAGCCCGAGCCCTGGCGACCGAGCCGGCCTTCATCCTGCTCGATGAACCCTTCGCCGGCGTCGACCCCATTTCGGTCGGCGAGATCAAGGGCATCATTCGCCAGCTCAAGGCGCGCGACATCGGCGTCCTGATCACCGATCACAACGTGCGCGAAACGCTGGATATCTGCGACTCCGCCTACATTGTGGGAGATGGCCAGATCATCGCCGAAGGTAACGCCGAAGCCATCCTGGCCAACCGTCGAGTCCGCGAAGTCTACCTCGGTGAAGATTTCCGCCTATAACGCAACTCTCTGTTACATGCAAGCATGAAAGTACTATTAACACATTCTCGTCAGACATGATTGCAATAAATGGCATGCTTATTGCAATCATCGCTATTGCAACTCGTCGCACGCCAGTCTAGGGTAGAGTCTTTCCGGCAAATGAGCCCTTATCCTCATGGCCATGAAAGCATCATTGCAACTCCGCGTCGGCACTCAGCTGACCATGACACCCCAACTGCAGCAGGCCATTGCGTTGCTGCAGCTCTCTACGCTGGACCTGCGGCAAGAGATCCAGCAAGCACTTGAATCCAACCCCATGCTGGAGCTCGACGAGGGCTTCGGCGAGCAAGCCGTCAGCGAACCCCAGAGCGACGACTGGGCCGATGAAATCCCCAGCGAGTTGTCCACCGACAGCGATTGGGAGGACACCTATCCTGACCACGGTGCCAGCTCCGGCAGCGGTACCGGCGATGGGCCCGATTTCGAGCGCCAGGCCTCCGGGCAGACACTGGCCGGGCATCTGATCTGGCAGCTGGCCATGATCGACCTGAGCGAGCGCCAGCGCCAGATCGCCGAAAGCCTGATCGATGCCGTGGACGGCACGGGCTACCTGGCACAGCCGCTGGAGGAAATCCGTGATGGCTTGCGCCGCCAGGGTCTTGAGGGGCTACCCACTCGCGAAGTCGAGCAGGTGCTGTTACGTCTGCAGCAATTCGAACCCACCGGCATTTTCGCCCGTGATCTGCGCGAGTGTCTGATGCTGCAGCTCGCCACCCTGCCCGATCACACCCCCCTGCTGCCCCAGGCTCGGCGCCTTGTGCGCCAGTTCCTCGAAGCGCTTGCCGCCGATGACCGGCGCCTGCTGAAGCGGCGCCTAGGCCTGGATGACGATGCTCTCGACGAGGCCATCGCCCTGGTGCGCTCGCTCGACCCTCGCCCGGGCAGTGCCTTCGCCGAAGTCGGCAGCAACTACATCACTCCGGACCTGATCGCCTACCATGACGAATCCGGCTGGCGGGTGGAACTCAATGGCGAAGCCCTGCCGCGGCTGCGCATACAACCCGACTACGCCGCGCTGGTACGCCGGGCTGACAAGAGCCAGGACAATCAGTTTCTAAAGGATCACCTGCAGGAAGCACGCTGGCTGATGAAAAGCCTGGCCAGTCGCAACGACACCTTGCTGCGCGTCGGGCGCGAGATAATGGCACGCCAGATCGATTTTCTCGAACAGGGCGAAGAAGCCATGAAACCACTGGTCCTGGCGGATATCGCCCAGGCCGTGGAGATGCATGAATCGACCATATCGCGGGTGACCACCCAGAAGTTCATCCATACCCCGCGCGGCGTGTTCGAACTGAAGTTCTTCTTCTCCAGTCACGTCGGCGGCAATGGTGAGGGCGACGCCCATTCCAGTACCGCCATCCGGGCCCGCATTCGAAAATTGATTGCCGACGAGACGCCGCGAAAACCGCTATCCGACAGTCGGCTGGTAGATCTGTTGGCCGAAGACGGCATTCAGGTGGCACGCCGTACCGTGGCCAAGTATCGTGAAGCCTTGGGGATCCCTTCTTCAAGCGAGCGCAAGCGTTTTCGCTGATGACGAGGTGGCGCATTGACGCCGGACAAGCGCATTGATCGGAGGGGGTTTGCACGGTGGCAAAAAGGGTTACAATCAAATCACCATTCGAAGGACGAAGGAGCTTGTCATGCAAGTCAACATTACCGGCCATCATGTTGAACTGACCGATGCACTGCGTGACTACGTGAGTGAGAAGCTGAGCCGCGTCCAACGGCACTACGACAATATCACCAACGTACAAGTTACCCTCTCGATCGAGAAAGAGCGTCAACAGGCCACCTGTACGCTGCACGCCGCCGGCGCCGATCTGCATGCTGAAGCCTCCGATACCGACATGTACGCCGCCATTGATGCCCTGACCGACAAGCTCGACCGCCAGCTGGTCAAGCACAAGGAAAAGGCCCAGGCCCGCGCCCAAGGCGCCGGCATTCGCTGAGTCGTCATGACACTTGAAAACATACTGCCTCCGGAGCGTGCGCTGTTCGACGTTCCAGGGGGCAGCAAGAAGAGGGTGCTGGAGTTCTTCAGCACCTTCATTGCGCAAAACACCCCGAGCCTCGATAGCCAGGAGGTTTTCGGCAGACTGATCGGCCGTGAGCGGCTGGGAAGCACCGGGATCGGCAACGGCGTGGCCATACCGCATGCCCGAAGCCCACACTGCCACAGTCCGGTTGCCGCCTTCCTCAAGCTGGCCGAGCCCATCGACTTCGATGCCATTGACGGAGAACCGGTCGATCTCGTCTTCGTCCTGCTGGTCCCCGAGGAAGCCGACGACACTCACCTCTCACTGCTGAGCCAGGTGGCCAGCGTGATGAACGACACCGAAACCCGCGCGCTGTTGCGCCGGTGCGAGAGCCAGCGCGAACTCCACGAGCGCCTCATAAACGCCATTCGACGACAGTCTTCGGCCTGACCCGCCCGCGTTGCCGTTCGGCCAGCCCCTGATCAGGAGAAATACATGCAGCTTGTGATCATCAGTGGCCGATCGGGCTCCGGTAAATCGATCGCACTGCAAGCACTCGAAGACATTGGCTACTACGCCATCGACAACCTGCCTGCCATGCTGCTCGGTTCGCTTGTCGACGAACTGCGCAACTCGCCCACGGTTCAATCCTCCATCGCCGTCAGCATCGATGCACGCAACCTCCCTCACGCCCTGGAGCGCTTTCCCAGGCTGTTGGAAGAGCTTCGCGCCAAAAAGGTCGACTGTCAGATCGTCTATCTGACTACCGATGCACGGATCCTGATCGAGCGCTACTCCGCCACTCGCCGCCGCCATCCCTTGACCCGCCACAGGGACATGACCCTGAACGAGGCCATAGAGACGGAAGACGCCACGCTGAGCGACATTCGCAACCTCGCCGATCTGATTATCGACACGTCGCGGCTATCGGTACATGACCTGCGTGGCCGAATCACCGAACAGGTGGCCAGTCATCACGCCGATCAGCTGACATTGACGGTGGAGTCGTTCGGCTTCAAGGGCGGCGTGCCGCTCGACGCCGACATCGTCTTCGACGCCCGCTGCCTGCCAAACCCCTATTGGGACCCACGCCTGCGCTCGGCTACCGGACGGGAGCCTAGCATTGTAGAATTCCTCGAACAGTACCCGCTGGTCGGGCAGATGCTGGATGACATCGTTGCCTGGGTAGAACGCTGGCTGCCGGCCTATCGCGACACCCATCGCAGCTACCTTACCGTCGCCATCGGCTGCACCGGTGGCCAGCACCGCTCGGTATATCTGGCCGAGCGCCTCGCCAAGCATCTTGCCGAGCAACAGCCGGATGTGCGTCTACGTCATCGTGAGCTGGGCATTCACACACCGGTCGCTGCCTCGAAGGAGCCGACCGCAGAGCCGTCCGAAAGCAAGGAAGCCTGAGCGTGCCCAGCCGCAAGCTGACTCTGACCAACAAGCGCGGACTGCATGCGCGCGCTGCCACCAAGTTGGTACAGCGCTGCCAGCCCTTCGATGCTCACGTGCTCGTGAGTCGAGGCGCTCAGCAGGCCGATGCCGGCAATATCATGGCACTGCTGATGCTGGGCGCCCCATGCGGCACCGAACTGGAGATCAGCGCCGAAGGGATCGATGCCGAAGCGGTACTCGAAGCCATTGAGGCGCTATTCGAGGCCCGCTTCGATGAAGATACTTAGGGCGCAATGACGGCGCTCGGCCATGCATCGCCGAAGCCCGCCTCGCATTACGACTTCCTGAACAACAAGCCAACTTGCGCTTTAACTGCCGGCGACGGTCATCTCATCGATCAACCAGCTGCCGGTATGTATGCTTCCACGGGTGTCGATGTCGCTTCCTACCGCTAGCAGACCCTTGAACATCGCCTCGAGGTTGCCGGCGATGGTGAATTCCTCCACCGGGTACTTGATCTCACCATTCTCGACCCAGAAGCCCGCCGCGCCGCGTGAGTAGTCTCCGGTCACACCATTCACCCCTTGCCCCATCAGCTCGGTGATAAGCACCCCGCAATCCATGCGTGAGAGCAGCCCCTCTCGAGACTCCAGCGGCGCGGTGATGCGCAGGTTGCGAGCCCCGCCGGCATTGCCGGTGGTCTGCAAGCCAAGGCGGCGAGCACTGTAGGCAGAGAGCATATAGCTGGCTAGACGACCATCCTCGATGAAGACATTGTCGCGGGTTTGCACGCCATCGTTGTCGAAGGGAGAACTTGCCATGGCGCCACGCTCCATGGGCCGCTCGCCAAGCGTGAACCAGTCGGGAAACAGAGACTCCCCCAGGCGGTCACAAAGGAACGAAGCCTGCCGATAGAGCGAACCACCGGCAATGGCACTCATGAGATGGCCGACGAGGCCACTGGCCACGGTGGCATCGAACATGACGGGCATGCGGCCGGTGGCGGGTCGGCGCGCGCCAAGGCGCTCGAGCGTACGCTCGGCCGCCTTCTTGCCCACGGCCTCGGGATCACGCAATTCCTCTGGGTTACGTGCACTGGTGTAGTCGTAATCGCGCTGCATGCCACCTGCATCCTCGGCGATCAGCATACAAGAGAGCGAGTGGCGGCTGCCGCGCTGACTGCCAAGAAAACCGTGGCTATTGGCATAGACTCTGACCCCTTCGCCGCTGGAGAGCGAGGCGCCCTCAGACTGCCGTATGCCCGCCTCGGCGCGCCCTGCCGCTTCGCAGGCCAGCGCCAGCTCGATGGCCTGCTCGGTGGTGAGCGGCCACGGGTGATGTACGTCGAGATCGGGCAGCTCGACAGCCATCAATTCAGGGTCGGCCAAGCCTGCCGCTGGATCCTCCCCGGTATAGAGCGCGATTGCCATGGCTTTTTCCACGACTTCACGAATCGACGCATCACTGGCATCGGTAGAGGAGGCGCTGCCCTTGTGGCCACGCAGATAGACGGTAACGGCGATCCCCTGATCACGCGAGAGCTCGACGGACTCCACCTCCCCCTCACGCACGCTGATACCGACGCCCTGGTCGACGCTTGCGCCCACCTCGCAGGCATCGGCTCCCAGGTGTTTCGCCAGCGCCAGCGCCTGCCCGGCACGCGACTCGAGCAGCGCCTGCTGGGCGGCGGCATCAAAAGCCTTGCTCATGCTCATCTCCTCATTCACCGGCCATGCCGGTCTTCATACGTGTCTGTTCCCGCCGTCACTCGACGGGCTGGTATACTACCGTCATTCGAAACCCTGCATCTTGCGTTGGCAAGACAGCGCTGACCCTCTCACTACTTGGATGCGGCATGACTCAGGATATTCCCACCGACTTCGATGAAAGACCCAGCAAATCCCAGCTCAAGCGGGAAATGCACGCCCTGCAGACGCTGGGCGAACAGATCATCGCCATGACCCCGTCCGAGCGCGCCCGCTTTCCGCTCTCGGAGGACATGCTCGCTGCCGTCGAGGAGACCGGTCGCATCCGCTCCCATGAAGGGCGTCGGCGCCACATGCAGTATGTGGGCAAGCTGATGCGGCGAGAGGATCTCGATGCCATCCAGGCAGTCTTCGACAAGATCGAACAGGAAAATCGTCACCGCGATCTGGCCTTTCATCGGCTCGAAAAGTGGCGGGATCGCCTTATCGAGGAGGGCGATGACGCCGTCGAAGCCTTCATCGAGGAGCACCCGAAGGCCGACCGTCAGGCGCTGCGTCAGCTAGTCCGAAATGCCAAGAGCGAACGCGAGCGCGGCAAGCCTCCGGCCAATGCGCGCAAACTCTTCAAACTGATTCGCGATACGGCGGGCTTGTAAGCACGCCGAGTTTGTTCTACTCCAGGTTCAGCCGAGCGCAGGCCAGACTGGGCGGCGCTCCGGCGAGTTTGAGTGCGAGGATGGCGAGCCGGGCGCCACCCCAGCGCGGGCAAGCGCAGCGACGTTCGTTCATGAAGCAGTGCCGCCGATAGTGAGTTCATCCAACTTCAGCGTCGGCTGCCCCACTCCCACCGGCACGCCCTGCCCCTCCTTGCCGCAGACGCCGATCCCGGTGTCGAGTTCCAGATCATGACCGACCATCGACACCCGTCCCATCGCTTCAGGCCCGTTGCCGATGAGCGTCGCCCCCTTGACCGGTGCGGTGATCCTGCCGTTCTCGATCAGGTACGCCTCGCTGGCCGAGAAAACGAACTTGCCCGAGGTGATGTCCACCTGACCACCACCGAAGCTGACCGCATAGATGCCGCGCTTGACGCTGGATATGATGTCGGCCGGATCGTCTTGACCTGCCAGCATATAGGTATTGGTCATGCGCGGCATCGGCATGTGAGCGAACGACTCGCGACGGGCGTTGCCGGTGGGCTGCATTCCCATCAAACGAGCATTCAGCTTGTCCTGCATGTAGCCGGTGAGAATGCCGTCTTCGATCAGCGGGGTGTACTGTCCCGGGGTGCCCTCATCGTCAACGCTGAGGGAGCCACGCAAATCGGCCAGGGTGGCATCGTCCACCACCGTGACACCGCGGGCGGCCACACGCTGACCCAGCCGCCCGGCAAAGGCTGAGCTGCCCTTACGGTTGAAGTCGCCTTCCAGGCCATGGCCGACGGCTTCATGCAGCAGGATGCCAGGCCAGCCCGGACCCAACACCACCGGTAGCTGACCGGCAGGGGCATCGACTGCCTCGAGGTTGACCAGTGCCTGACGCACGGCCTCCTTGGCAAAGCGCTCGGCGACATTGTCGTCACGCAGTCGGGACATGGCGTAACGACCGCCGCCACCGGCACTACCCCGCTCACGCCGACCGTCCTTAGCAGCAATGACACTGACGTTGAAACGCACCAGCGGCCGGATGTCGGCTGCCAAGGTGCCGTCGCTGGCGCGCACCAGCACGACCTCATGAACGCCGGTCAAGGAGGCGCTGACCTGGGTGACCGCCGGATCGGCGGCGCGTGCCACACGGTCGGCCTGCTTCAATAGCGCAATCTTCTCCACGGCCGAGAGACCCGACAGCGGATCGACCGAGGCGTAGCGCAGTGCGCTCTGACTCACCATACTCCGAGCCGCCGTCAAGCTCGCCCCGCTGCGCACGATTCCGGAGGCCGTGCGACCGGTATCCGCCAACGCATCGGCAGTGATCTGATTGGAATAAGCGAAGCCGGTTTTTTCGCCCGCCATGGCGCGCACCCCGACACCACCGTCGATGTTGTAGCCGGCTTCCTTGACTTCACCGTCCTCGAGAACCCAGCTCTCGTGCCAGCTGCGCTGAAAGTAGAGATCGGCATAGTCGACACCCGGTGCCAGTACATGGCCAAGGCCGGCATCGAGCGCATCGATATCCAGTCCGCCGGGATGCAGTAGAATCTCGGCGGCGGTATCGAGCAAGGTGGTTGTGGCTATCGTCATTCTGCGGTTTCCAATGTGATATCCGGCGAGGTCCAGGGACCGCGCACGCGATAGTGAATTCGGGTGACCCGGTCGATGGCGCTGCCGAAGAGCCGATCGGCGATGAATAGCGCACCACCTACCACAGGCGCGCCGGCGAGTACCGCGGCGAGCGGCAGGCTGCTGCTGACAGGAACTGTGACGCCCAATCGCTGGTCCAGTTCCTGGCGCGATAGATTGACGGTGCCCTCCAGGGTGAAGGAGGTCGCCGGGCCGTCGATCCTGACCGGCCCCGTGGTTTCCAGGACGCCTCCGTACAGGGTAGCAGCCCCTATGACATGATCGAAGGCCGTGCCCTGTCCGGTGACATCGGAAAAATCCATGCGCAGACGTCGTACCAGGTTGTCGACGTTGAGCAACCCCACCACTCTCGCCGTGGGCGATTCCAGTTGGACGAAGCGGCCGTCATGCAGCTCTGCCTCTATGCTGCCGCGCGAACGCGCCAGGGCGAACTGCCAGGGCGGTCCAGGCCAGGCCAGCTGGCTGCGCACCCGTACCCCGTTACTGCGAATCGAGACAGGCTGGCCGAGCCGCTCGAGGGCCGTTCCAAGGTCGCGCCCGTCCAGATCCAGTCGCGATCGCGTCAGGCTGTCGCCGGGGCCGGCAGCTTCCCAGACGATCTCACCCCTGGCGGTGACCTGCCCCAGGGTCAAACCCAACGGCGACAGGGCGAGTCGCTGCGGCCCACCCTGCCAGTGCGCCGTCAACGGCCCGATCACCCGCCCCTGATAGAGAATCTCAGCCAGACGCAGCCTGCCGTTCGGCACTTCACTGGTCCAGTCGGGCAGCGGCGTCGGGTCCGGCGGCACATCGAGCTCCTCCAGCAAATTGCCGGTGCCTTCCGTCTCGGCAGGAAGCAGGCCATCGAGCGTCAGGCGGTCCAGGGCGATGTCCAGCGGTTCGGCCAGGGTGGGCCGATACTCCAGCTGGCCTTCCAGCAGATCGCCCTGAAGTCCGACACGCCAACCCCCGCCAGCCAGGGGAGTCGCCAGTGCCGTCATGATACCCAGGCAGCCTCTGGGCCCCACGAGACAGGCCGCCTCCACTTGCAGGCGACGTAGTGGCGATGCTCCGTCACCGCCAGCAGCATCCCCCCCCTCGAGCATGGGCGCAAGGGCCTCGCCCCATTCGACCGGGTCGAGGCGTGACTGGTAGAGCGTGACTGACCAGCCCTCCTGCTCGGGCCAGGATGGCGACTGGGGCAGGCGACCAAGCCAGACCTGGCCCTGGCCCAGATCCGACCACGGCAGTCCACGCCAGCGCAGTAGCGACTCGCCGCCCATCTCGGCTTCCACTCTTTGCTGATCGATATCGGCCACGACCCAGAGTGGGCGAGACTCGTCGGCAGCCTTGCCAAGCGGCTCGGGTAGATCGATGCCGAGCCCTTGCAGATTGCTGTCGAAGCGAAACGTATTGCCTGCGTCGCTCAGCGCAAACCGCCCGCGCCACGGCAAACGCCCCGACAACCGAGTGCCAAGCGCGCCGGCGTCGAACCGCTGCAGCACCCTGGCGACGTCAACGGCGCCATCGAGTTCGACGTAACCTGCCAGCGTGTCGATATCGGCATTGACCGGCCCGCCGAACAACCGGCCTTGCAAACGACCCTCGAGCCCCCCGTCGTCGTCTCGCTGACGCCAGGCAAGCGGCCCTTTCACATCGGTCAGCGGCACCTCAAGCGGCAGATAGACGATGCGCTGCATGTCCACTTCGGTTTCGAGGTCTAGCTGGAACCCCTCCTCCCCGAGCCGGGTGATCAGCTCGATCTGGGCAACGGCACGCCCCTCACCGCGCCAGTCATCGACCTGCTCCATGCCATCGACGGGAATGGCGCGGAGATAGCGACGTATCCCATCTGCGTCCGAAGCCAGGTCACCGGTCACATGCAGCACGTCGTCACCTATGGTGATCCGCCCATTGCTGCCCATGACGCCGAGGCTCTCGGCATGTCGAACGTCCGCATCGAGCGTGCCGATCCCTGCCGTCAATCGACCCTCAACCGACTCGATCACCGGCCACTGTGGATCGAAGGGCAAGCGACCATCCTCGATCTCGAGGTCCAGTCGTAAACGAGGCTCGACGCCGCTTCCACCGCGCTTGAGAGGCAAATGCAGCTTGAGTTCGCCGAACGGTACGCGGCCGGCCACACCGGCGGCCAACCAGGCATCGAGTTCCTCCCCCAGGACCCTGGCAGGTAGCCAGTCCATCAACGGCCGATCCAGGGCGTCCACATGGCGGAAGCGCAGGTCCAGCCCAAGACCGCCATGCACGCCACCCCCCAAGGCCAGACCGAAGCCACCCTCCACTTCGGCGCCTTGCCAGCCTGCCTTCAGATCGCGGCCACTGACGAAGGTGCGCGGCCCTTCATAGGCCCAGCGCACCTCACCGCTGGCATGAGAGAGCGCCATGGGAGACTCGTAGAGTTGCGGCACCTTGAGGGCCGGGTCACCAACCCCAACGAACTCGACACGACCCGACAGATCGCGCGCCTCGACCCAGGCATCAAGGGGACCACCGCCCGGCACTTCATCCCAGGGCTCCACCTCGACCTGATGCAGGGCGGCCTGGGCCAGCCAGTGGCCGTTTCGCCGGCCGACGCCAAGCCCCGAAATCAGCCCACGCGGCTCCAGCGCATCGATGGTTCGCACCAGTCCCTCGGGAAGAAGCACGCGCTCCTGCCAGGCGGCAAGCGAAGCCAGCTCGAACTGGCTGGTGGTCAACCACCAGCCTTCGTTGTCGTGTCGAAGATGCCAGAAATGGGGCAGTGCCGGCTGTTGCTCGCGCTCGAGCTCCCGTGGCTCCGCCCAGTCGGCGGCCGAAGCATCGCCCTGCAGCCAGGCTTCCCAGCCCTCGTCGTTACGTAACCACTGGCCGCGGGCGCGCAGCGGTTCGAGTACGATCGGCTCGTCGTCGCGACGCAGCGCCAACCGTGGAACATCGAGATCCAAACGTGCATCGGCCAGCTCGCCGCGATGCCAGCGCCCCCAGACGGTAACGTTGCCGCTGGCATCTTCGAGACGCAAAGGATCATTGGGCGTGAACACCTCCACCAGATCGATCAGGGTGTCGAGTTTCATGTTGGCTTGCAGCGCGGCGCTGAAGTCGCGAAACCCAGTAGGTCCGGGAAACACCTCCAGTACGGCCTGTAACGAAGCTTCCTCCTGGCCCTCTAGATGCACCTCCCCCTCGAGATGTGCGCGTCGCTCGTCGCCGGTAAGCAGCAAGCGGGGAGCCAACATGTCCACGCGGCGCTCGCGCCCGTGCAGCACCACTCGCACGTCCTCCACCCAGGCGCGCTGGCTCAGCAGTAGCCCGACCCATTGATCGAGGCTTTCCAGATCGAAGTCACCGTCGAACAGCTCGGGTGGAATCCTGGCTGGATCCGGCCAGTGCCAGCCACCCTGCTCATCTTGGTAAAGGTGAAGCGTTAGTCCGCGAAGACGCGCGTCCTGCACGACGGGGATTCCGGCCCGCAGGCTGGCGGCCGTGTCCAGCCGCAGGCGGGCATGCTCGACCTCGAGCAGTGGCAGGCCGGCTTCCCCCGGGAGCGTGCTCAATGAGAGCCCAGCACCCTCCATGACCGGGTCGAGGCGAGCCAGGCTGGCGTTGAGCTCTTGCAGCTGCACCGCTGCCCCTGATCGCGCTTCGAGCAAACGCTCGACGCGGGGCGCCAACTGGTCGGCTTGGGTAAGTGCCAGCCGCAACGTCACCAGCAAAACGGCAATCAGCGCCAGCAGCACGGCCAGCAAGGTGAGAGTCCAGCGCGCTATCCGTGATAGTGGATGCATCGACCGCTCACAACAGCACGATGTCGTACTGCTCCTGGGAATAGTGCCCCTCCACCTGGAAACGGATCGTCTTGCCGATGAAGGCCTCGAGGTCGGCGACGGCCGCCGATTCCTCATCGAGCAGACGATCCACTACCGGTTGAGATGCCAACACCATATATGACTCGGCGTTGTAGGCACGCGCTTCGCGCAGGATTTCACGGAAGATCTCATAGCAAACGGTTTCGGCAGTTTTCAGCGTCCCGCGGCCACCGCAGGTAGGGCAAGCCTCGCACAGCGTCTGTTCCAGGCTTTCGCGAGTACGCTTGCGGGTCAGCTGGACGAGCCCGAGTTCGGTGACACCGGTGCACTTGGTCTTGGCGTGATCACGCTCCAGCGCCTTCTCCAGCACCCGCAGCACCTGACGCTGGTGCTCAGTGTCTTCCATGTCGATGAAGTCGATGATGATGATGCCGCCGAGGTTGCGCAGGCGCAGCTGGCGGGCAATCGCATTGGCCGCCTCGAGGTTGGTCTTGAAGATGGTCTCTTCGAGATTGCGATGGCCGACGTAGCCGCCGGTGTTGACGTCGATGGTGGTCATCGCCTCGGTGGGATCGATGACGAGGTAGCCGCCCGATTTCAATTGCACCTTGCGCCCGAGGGCTTTTTGAATTTCATCTTCGACGCTGTAGAGATCGAAGATCGGCCGCTCCCCGGGATAGTATTCGATCCGGGCGGTGGAATCGGGCATGAACTCTTCGGCAAACTCGAGAAGCTTGACGTAGTTTTCCCGTGAATCGATACGCACCTTCTCGATTTCGTCACGCATCAGATCCCGCAGGGTGCGGATGAACAATGGCAGGTCATCATAGATCACGCTGGGTGCCGGTGCGGTCACTTTGCGTTCGCTGACCTTGCGCCACAGTCGCAGCAAGAAATGCATGTCAGCGAAGAGCTCTTCCTTTCCGACGTTCTCCGCCGCCGTGCGCACGATGAAACCACCCGTGACTTCGATCTCCTGCTCGCTCTGACTCTCCTCGAGAAGCTCACGCAATCGCTCGCGTTCACGCTCGTCCTCGATGCGCTGGGAAACGCCGTGATGGGGCGAATCGGGCATGTAGACCAGATAACGTGAAGGCACCGACAGGTGAGTGGTCAGGCGCGCGCCCTTGGAGCCGATAGGGTCCTTGGTCACCTGGACGACCAGGGCCTGGCCTTCGTGGAGCAACTGGCCGATGGATGCCTGCTCTTCGGGTGGAGTGCCGGGGGGCATCACTTCGTGGGCATGAATGAAGGCTGCCCGATCGAGGCCGATATCGACGAAGGCCGCCTGCATGCCAGGAAGAACCCGTACCACGCGCCCCTTGTAAATGTTGCCGACAATACCGCGCCGGCGAGTACGCTCGATCAGCGCCTCCTGCAGCACGCCGTTTTCCACCACCGCCACGCGGGTTTCCATCGGCGTCAGATTGATCAGTACTTCGCCGCTCATGCGGAAATCCTTGTCCAATTCAGTCTTCGCCGCATTATGACATAGTGACGCGACTAGACTGCACCATTCCAAAGCGGCACGCCCTGCCGCGACAGAAGCTGCGCCGTCTCGAACAACGGCAGACCGACCACGGCAGAATGACTGCCCTCGATACGCTCTACGAAGATGGCCGCCAAACCCTGTATAGCATAGGCGCCCGCCTTGTCGGCAGGCTCACCGGTGGCCCAGTAGGCTGCCATCTCCTCGTCATCGATAGCGCGCATGCAGACCCGGGTCGCCACGCACACATCGAGCAACCCAGCAGGCCCGGTCACCGCCACCGCGGTCAATACTTCATGCCAGCGGGCCGAGAGCAGGCGCAGCATGCCAGCCGCTTCGTCCCGATCGGCAGGCTTGCCGAGAATCCGGCCATCGCAGACCACAGCGGTATCCGAACCCAGTACGGGAAGCACGGAAAGACGGGCACCTGCCGTCGCCTTTTCGCGAGCGAGACGAGTCACGTAAGCCTCGGGTCTTTCACCCAGCCGTGGAGTCTCGTCGATATCGACCGGTCGCACCTCTACGCCGACGCCGATGCCGGCCAGCAGCTCTCGCCTTCGCGGGGAGGCCGAAGCCAGACACAGTGTGGCCGCACCAGACAGCTCACTCACGCCGCCTCCTTCAGTCATGGTTCGCCAAGCGCCGCTCGACGGCTTGAAACATGGTGGCCAGCCACGGCCACAGAACCGCACCGATCAGTGACGGCAGCAGGAAAGCGAGATGCATGGAGAAGGGACCGAACAGGGTACGCAGCCACTGCTCGACGAGCTGCACCAAACCGAGCAGGACCAAGATCAGCAGCGCCTGCTGCACCATGGAGTAGGTTCTGAAACGGGGATAGACCAGCGCCGCTAGAAAGGCCAGCAGCGAGAGCGTCAGCGCATTCTGACCCAGCGGAGCGCCCTCGATGAGATCGAGGAGAATACCGAGCACGAAAGCGTGAAACACTCCCACCCGGTCGGGTGCGGTCATGCACCAATAGATCAGCATCAGCCCGAGCCAGTCGGGGCGCCAGATCTGCCAGCCCTCGGCCAACGGCATCACTTGAAGGCAAAGCGCCAACAGCAGCGTCAGCCATATCCAGGGCAGCGCCGTGCGCGAACCGCTAGCCATCAGTCCGTCTCCTCCGTTGCCGCCGTCAATGAAGCACCGGGGATAAGCTCATCGGGCAGCTCGAGATCCCACATTTCGTCGTCGGGCACCGGCGCCGGTTCTGGCGGAAAGATCAGCAGGAAGTGGCGGGAGCGCTGCAATCGCGCGACGGGCTCCGCCGTGACCCGGGCAAAGGGCTGGCCGGGGTCATGGACCACCTCGGTCACCCTGGCTACCGGATACCCCGCCGGGAAGCGACCGGCCAGCCCCGAGGTCACCAGTAGGTCGCCTACCCGGATATCGGCCGTATCCGGCACGTGCATGACGCGCAGCGCATCGTATTGGCCGCTACCCTGCAGCACGAAGCGCAGGCCGTTGCGATTGATTTGTACCGGCAGTGCATGGCTGGCGTCGGCCACCATCAGCACCCGGCTGGAGTATGCGGAAACCGCCGTCACTTGGCCTACCAGTCCCGACGCATCCATGACCGGCTGACCCACAAAGACGCCGTTACGCCGCCCACGGTCGATAACCATCTGGTGCGTAAAGGGATCGGCATCGAGCGAAAGCAATTCTGCGGTGATGTAGGGTGCCTCCAGGCGAGCCGCAGCACCAAGCAGTTCACGCAGTCGCACGTTCTCCGCCGTGAGGCTCGACATGTGCTGTACCCGATGCGACAGATGCAGAATCTGCTCGCGCAACCGGCGATTCTCCTCCACCAGCGCGCGTTGCTCGGAAAGCGCCAGTGCCCCCCAGGTGAGGACATCGCTGGGAAGAGCGACCAGCCATTGGACGGGAGCCACCACC
Source organism: Halomonas sp. (assembly GCF_020832045.1). GTDB lineage: Bacteria > Pseudomonadota > Gammaproteobacteria > Pseudomonadales > Halomonadaceae > Halomonas. The sequence continues at coordinate 32,184 of NZ_JAFIFK010000062.1, read as the reverse complement.
GTGGTGAGCTGAGCGCGCACCTCTTCCATGCGGGTAAAGCGGTGATCGACGAACATCAATGCAGAAGCGGCCACCGCACATATCAGCATGCGGTAGCCTGGCACTGAACCGTGCGAGAACAGCGGTTTAATAGACGTTCCCCCCGCACCGGGCGCAGCACGACTGGCCGCACCTGTTCATACGTCGTTTCGCACTGGCAAGAGGCCCTGCAGCAACGTCAATCGCTCGAAAGCAGCTCGAAGGTATGGCGGTCGATCATCTCGAGCGCCTTGCCGCCCCCGCGTGCAACGCAGGTCAGCGGATCTTCTGCCACGATGACCGGCAGACCGGTTTCCTCGGCGATCAGCTTGTCCAGATCGCGCAGCAAGGCTCCACCGCCGGTCAACACCAGGCCACGCTCGGCGATGTCCGAGGCGAGTTCCGGTGGAGACTGCTCTAGCGCACTCTTGACCGCGGCTACGATCGAGGAAAGCGTCTCCTGTAGCGCGTCGAGGATCTCATGGGAGTTCAGGGTGAAGCTGCGCGGGATGCCCTCGGCCAGGTTGCGTCCGCGCACGTCGATCTCGCGCAGCTCGCCACCGGGGTAGGCACAGCCGATCTCCTCCTTGATGCGCTCGGCGGTAGCCTCACCGATCAAGCTGCCGTAGTGGCGACGCACGTAAGCGGAAATGGCTTCATCGAAGCGGTCGCCGCCGACGCGAATCGACTCGGAGTAGACCACGCCGTTGAGCGAAATGATGGCGATCTCGGTGGTACCGCCACCGATATCCACCACCATCGAGCCCTGGGCATCGTCTACCGGCAGACCGGCGCCGATGGCAGCGGCCATGGGCTCCTCGATCAGGAATACCTCACGGGCGCCGGCGCCTTCAGCGGACTCCTTGATTGCACGACGCTCGACCTGGGTCGACATGCAGGGCACGCAGACCAGAACCCGCGGGCTCGGCGTCAGGAAGGTGCTCTGGTGAACCTTGCGGATGAAGTGCTGCAACATCTGCTCGGTAACGGTGAAGTCGGCGATCACGCCGTCCTTCATCGGCCGAATGGCAGTGATGTTGCCCGGTGTACGGCCCAGCATGCGCTTGGCATCAGCGCCCACCGCAGCCACGCTGCGCATGTTGCCGGACTGGCGGATGGCCACTACCGAAGGCTCATCGAGCACGATGCCGCGACCGCGAACATAAATCAGTGTATTGGCCGTACCCAGATCGATGGAAAGATCGCTGGAGAACAGCCCCCTCAAGCGTTTGAACATGGAAGTCGTTACCTAGTGCTGACCGGGAGCAGTGCGGATGCAAACGGTATCATCGCCACCCCCGTGCAGCAAGCGACATGGGTCGCCTCGCGTGCGACAAGACTGCCCGACTCGCCTCGAATATGGTACATTTTCCTGCTGTTCATAACACTCCATACGTGCAAGGACACTCAGCCCATGGCGCTTGAACACGCAGACGTGCAGCGGGCCGCCCACCTGGCCCGGCTCGGCCTGACAGACGATGAGGCCGCCCGCTATGTAGACGACCTGGGGCGCATTCTCGAGATGGTCGACATGCTCCAGGCCCTGGACACCGAAGGGGTTGCGCCGCTGGCCCACCCGCTCGACGTCACTCAGCGCCTGCGCGCCGACGAAGTAACCGAGAGCGATCAGCGCAGTCGCTTTCAGCGCTGTGCCCCGGCAGTGGAAAGCGGTCTCTATCTGGTTCCCCGCGTCGTCGAGTGAACCCAGGCCGCCCATCCTGACGCCGACAGGTACCGCAGGATCCACTTCTCTTTTCAACGGCACGCCTTCATGGAGCCATGCCGCATGCATGACAAGACCCTTGCCGAACTGACCCGTTCGCTCGACGCCGGCGAGTTTTCCAGCCGCGAACTCACCCAGCATTTGCTGGGCCGTATCGACCGTTACGACAGTGAGCTGAACAGCTTCATCAGCGTGACCCACGAGCAGGCCCTGGCCGCCGCCGACGCTGCCGACGCCGCCCGTGCCGCGGGCAAGGCAGGCGCTCTGACCGGCCTCCCCCTGGCGCTCAAGGATATCTTCTGCACCCGTGATGTGAAGACTACCGCCGGTTCGCGGATGCTCGACAACTTCATCTCCCCCTACGACGCCACGGTAGTGGAGAAGCTCGCTGCCGCCGGAACCGTCAGCCTGGGCAAGACCAATATGGATGAGTTCGCCATGGGCTCCTCCAACGAGAACAGCCACTACGGCCCGGTGAAGAATCCCTGGGATCTCGCCGCGGTGCCGGGGGGGTCGTCAGGCGGCAGCGCCGCTGCCGTGGCAGCTGGCCTGGTACCGGCCGCCATCGGCACCGACACTGGCGGCTCGATTCGTCAGCCCGCTGCCTTCTGCGGCATTACCGGCCTCAAGCCCACCTACGGAAGGGTCTCGCGCTATGGCATGATTGCCTACGCCTCGAGTCTCGACCAGGCCGGCCCCATGGCGCGTAGCGCCGAAGACTGCGCCCTGCTGCTCAACGCCATGGCCGGTCACGATCTGCGCGACTCCACCTGCGTGCAGCGCGGCGTACCCGACTATACCGAAGAACTCGACACCCCCCTCGCCGGCCTCAAGATCGGCCTGCCGCGGGAATATTTCGGCGACGGGCTCGACGCCCAGGTGGAAAGCGCCGTTCGCGACGCCATCAAGGTCTTCGAGTCGCTCGGCGCCAGCGTACGCGAGGTAAGCCTGCCGCACACCCACTATGCGATACCGGCCTACTACGTCATCGCCCCGGCAGAGGCATCGTCGAACCTGTCACGCTTCGACGGCGTTCGCTTCGGCCATCGCTGCGCCAGCCCCGTCGACCTCATCGACCTGTACAAGCGCAGTCGTGCCGAGGGTTTTGGCGACGAGGTCAAGCGGCGCATCCTGATCGGCACCCATACCCTCTCCGAGGGCTTTTTCGACGCTTACTACAAGAAGGCGCAGCAGGTGCGTCGCCTGATCCGCCAGGATTTCCTCGACGCCTTCGAGGAGGTCGACGTGCTGATGGGCCCCGCCTCGCCCACCCCCGCCTTCGATCTCGGCGCCAACAAGGATCCGGTGTCGATGTACCTGCAGGACATCTACACCATTGCCATCAACCTGGCGGGCATTCCCGGCATGAGCGTACCGGCCGGCTTGGCAGGCAAGCGCCCCGTGGGCTTGCAGATACTCGGCAGCCACTTCACCGAAGCGCGCCTGCTCAATGTCGCCCATCAGTTCCAGCAGGCCACCGACTGGCACCGCCAACGCCCTGCCTTCGCCGAGGAGAACGCCTGATGCAATGGGAAACCGTGATCGGACTGGAGGTGCACGTCCAGCTAGCCACTCGCTCCAAGATTTTCTCCGGTGCCTCCACCGCTTTCGGTGCCGAGCCCAACACCCAGGCGTGCGGTGTGGATCTAGGGCTGCCCGGCGTGCTGCCCGTACTTAACGAAGCGGCAGTGGCCATGGCGGTGAAGTTCGGCCTGGCGATCCATGCCGAGATACCCGAAGTCTCGGTATTCGACCGTAAGAATTACTTCTACCCGGACCTGCCCAAGGGCTACCAGACCAGCCAGATGTACCAGCCCATCGTCGGCGCCGGCGAGGTCGAGATTACCCTCGAGGACGGCACCACCAAGTCGATTCGCGTGCACCACGCCCACCTTGAGGAAGATGCCGGCAAGTCGCTGCACGAGGACTTCCACGGCATGACCGGGGTGGACCTCAACCGAGCCGGCACACCGCTGCTGGAGATCGTCTCGGAGCCCGACATGCGCTCGGCGAAGGAGGCCGCCGCCTACCTCAAGGCGATCCACTCCATCGTCACCTATCTGGGCATCTCCGACGGCAACATGGCCGAGGGCTCGATGCGCTGCGACGTCAACGTCTCGGTTCGGCCCCAGGGCCAGGCAGCCCTTGGCACCCGCGCAGAGATCAAGAACGTCAACTCCTTCCGCTTCGTCGAGCGCGCCATCGCCTATGAAGTGGAGCGTCAGATCGAGCTGCTCGAGGATGGCGGCAAGGTGGTACAGGAGACACGCCTGTTCGACCCCGACCGCGACGAAACGCGCAGCATGCGAACCAAGGAAGAGGCCAACGACTACCGCTACTTCCCCTGCCCCGACCTGCTGCCGGTGGTACTCGACAAGGCCTACATCGACCACCTGCGCGACAACCTCCCGGAGCTGCCGGCCGAGAAGCGCGCACGCTTCGAGAACGAGCTGGGACTTTCCGCCTACGATGCCAGCGTACTCTCCGCCACTCGCGAAATGGCCGACTACTTCGAGGAAGTGAAAGAGGTTTGCGGGGATGCCAAGCAGGCCGCCAACTGGGTGCAAGGTGAGCTGGCAGGAGCCTTGAATCGCGAGAATCTCTCGGTCGCCAATAGCCCCATAGCGGCACGCCAGCTAGGCGAGCTGGTGGCACGAGTGATCGACGACACCATCAACGGCAAGGCCGCCAAGCAGGTATTCCAGGCCCTGTGGAACGGCCAGGGTGCAAGCGCCGACGACATCATCGAGGCCCAGGGGCTCAAGCAGGTCACTGACACCGGCGCCATCGAGGCGATGATCGATCAGGTGATTGCGGAGAGCCCGGCCCAAGTGGCCCAGTACCGCGATGCCGAGCCGGACAAGCGCGGCAAGATGATCGGCTATTTCGTCGGTCAGGTGATGAAGGCCTCGCGCGGCACCGCCAACCCTCAACAAGTCAATCAGTTACTCAAGCAGAAGCTCGACGCTCTGTGCTGAGGCGTCACGCGCTGTCGCCGCCGAGGCGGCAGCGCAATTCTCACACCAGGAGACCGCCATGTCGGACGATGTAGGCTCACGCCTGCGTGCCCTTCGCACCCTTCGCGGCATCTCCCAGCGCGAGCTGGCCAAACGCTGCGGAGTCACTCACTCCAGTCTTTCACTGATCGAGCAGGGCAAGGTCAGCCCTTCGGTTAGCTCGCTGAAAAAGATTCTCGACGCCATTCCCATCAGTGTCGGCGACTTCTTCACCATGGATCTGGAGAGCCGCAACCAAGTCTTCTATTCGGCTGACGAGCTGGCCGACGTGGGAAGCGGAGACGTCATCTACAAACTGATAGGCGCCAACCGTGCCAGCCGTGCCTTGGCCTTCATGATCGAAACCTATCCTCCCGGAACCGATACCGGTCGCGAGATGATCGCCCACCAGGGCGAGGAAGCCGGCGTGATACTCGAGGGAGTAATCGAGATCACCATCGGCGCCGAAACCCGCCTGCTCGGCCCGGGTGAGGCTTACTACTTCGATACCAACGTGCCCCACCGTTTCCGCAACCCGGGCAGCGAGCCGTGCCGACTGGTGAGCTGCTGCACACCGGCCCGCACCTTCTGAATCAATCCTCCTTCAAGCGTTCGATTTCCAAGCGCAGCGCCTCGGCCTGCTCCGTCAACGTTGCGTTGGCACGCATGTCACCGTTGCGCGAGGCCAGCATCGCCTCCTCTAGCTTGCGCTCATAGGCTTTTTGCAATTTCTTGGCCGGATTGCGTCTGAACAAGCTAAACATACGGTACCTCCCCGTTTTTTCTTGTACAAACTCACGTACAAGACCTCCACATGCACTTCATGCGTTTGGCAGTATGCCATAGCTTTCTTCGTAACCACCTATGCTTCAAGGCTTGCATTGGAAAAAGTTGAACGCTGCAGCGGATAATATTCCTTTGTACAAAACCTATACATAACGATAAGGTGCCTTACGTATCCTGCTGCGCCCGATTGGCAGCCCACATGACGAAGGACAACAATCATGGAAACATCCTCGGCCAGTCTTGCCCGCCTCGGTATCCGAACCCGTTTATTCGCCGGCTTTTCCGCCGTGCTTGCTTTGATCGTACTGCTTACCGCCATCGGCATCGTTCAGGTAAACCGTATCGACCGCAGCCTCACGACTATCAACGATGTCAATGGCGCCAAGCAGCGACACGCCATCGACTGGCGCGGTAGCGTGCATGACCGCGCCATCCTGCTGCGCGACATGACCCTGGTAGAGTCCCCCGCCGCGCTCGCCACACTGCAGCGCGAGTACCAGGCCTTGGCCGACGACTACCAGCGCGCCGCCAGCGAGATGAACGAAGCGACTCAGATGAGCGTTACCTCTCGCGAAGGTGAGCTACTGACGTCCATCGAACGTCAAGCGGAGCTCACGCAGCGCCTGGCCGGCCAGGTGATCGAGCGACGCGCACAGGGAGATTTCGTCAACGCACGGGAACAACTGCTGAGCGACGCAGGCCCCGCCTTCTTTGCCTGGCTCGACCGCATCAACGACTTCATCGACCATCAGGAAGCGGAAAGTGCCGCCAATACGGCACTCGCTCGCGATACCGCTGCCGGCTTCCAGATGCTGATGCTGGCGCTATGCCTGGCGGCTCTGGTGGTCGGTGGTTCGATTGCCTATCTGCTGGCCCGCCAGCTGCTGCGTGAACTCGGCGCCGAACCCTACGAAGTGAAAGCCTTTGCCGAAGCGATCGGCCGCGGCGAACTGGCCACCAGCGGCCGCCTGCGCAACGGGGACCGCAGCAGCATCATGGCCTCGCAGGTTGAGATGGCACGCCAGCTACAGTCCATCGTGACTCAGGTACGCGGAGCCGCCGAGGCCGTGGCCAGCAATAGCGAGCAGATCGCCGAAGGCAATACCGACCTCGCCTCACGCACTCAGCAGCAGGCCAGCGCCTTGACCCAGACGGCATCGGCCATGGAAGAGCTCAACGGCACCGTGGTCCAGAACAGCGAAAATGCCGGGCAAGCCAGTCGTGAAGCGGAAAATGCCTCTCACACGGCGCGCCAGGGCGGCGTCGCAGTAGAGCAGATGGCAGCTACCATGAACGAGCTCGACAAGAGCGCCAGCGAGATTGCCAGCATCATCTCGACCATCGACGACATCGCCTTCCAGACCAATATTCTGGCGCTCAACGCCTCGGTGGAAGCGGCGCGGGCCGGGGAACATGGCCGTGGCTTCGCCGTGGTCGCCGCCGAGGTACGCAAGCTGGCTCAGAAGAGTGCCGATGCCGCCAGCAAGATCAACGAACTGATCACCAGCAACGTGGAGCGCGTAAAGAGTGGCAATGCACGCGCCGTCGAGGCTCGCCAGGCCACCAACCAGATCGTCGAAGCCATCGCACGGGTCAGTCAACTGATGCGGGAAATCAGCCAGGCCAGCGTCGAGCAGAGTGCCGGGGTTCAGGAAGCCGGTACGGCCGTCGCCGAGATGGATCGGGTCACGCAGCAGAATGCCACGCTGGTCGGGGAAAGCGCCACGGCGGCCGACAACCTGCGCCAGCATGCTCGCCAGTTGATGAACGCCATGGCGGCCTTCCAATTGCCGACCAGCCTTGTCGACACACAGCGAGGCGCACGAGTGATCGAGACGGCACCGGCCACGAGACCCGTCATGGCTCAACTGCAGCTGACCGCCAGAGAGCGCCAGCCGGAGTGGGCCAACTTCTAGACCACCCCAGAGGTAAGGGAAAACCCGCTAACTCCGATAGCCCCCGTCCGGCAATGCCGTACGGGGGCGTGCGGCATCCAGCTCCAACCCTGCCCGTTCGACCAGCTCCGCCGGCAGCTCCTTCTTCACCGCCACCCCCAGCTCCTGGAACTCTGCGGCCTGCTTGATCAGATTGCCGCGACCGTTGACCAGCTGTCCCATGGCGCGGTCGTAGCTGTCACGGGCGCCGTCGAGCTTTGACTCCACCTCCTGCATGCTCTCGAGAAACAGCCGCAGCTTGTTGTAGAACCTCTCGGCACGATTGGCCAGCTCGGCGCTGTGGCGGCTCTGGTCCTCGAAGCGCCACAGCTGTCGCACCACATTGAGACTGGTCAACAGCGTGGTGGGCGTGGCCACCAGCACGTTGTTCTCTATGGCGCGCTGATAAAGGGTTTCATCGTGCTTGAGCGCCTCCACGTAGGCCGACTCCACCGGAATGAACATGATCACCACGTCCGGCGAATTGAGCCCCGGGAGGTCGTAGTAGTGCTTGTCGGCCAGCTCGGCGATGCGCTCGCCCACCGCCGTGGCATGGGCCGCCAGGGCCAGTTCGCGCTCATGCTCCTCCTCGGCGTTGACATAGCGCACGTAGGCGGCAAGAGAGGTCTTGGCATCGATCACCAAGTGGCGCCCCTGTGGTAGATAGACCACCGCATCGGGGCGACGACGGCCCTCCGCCGTGGTGAAGCTCACCTCGCGCTGGTAATCCTTGCCGGGGCGCAGGCCGGAGCCCTCCAGCACGTTCTCCAGCATCAGCTCGCCCCAGTTGCCCTGTACCTTCTTCTGGCCTTGCAGCGCCTGGGTCAGACGCTCGGCCTGATCGGTGATCTCACGGTTGAGTGCCTGCAGGTGGCGCAGTTCGGCACGCAGTCCGGCGCGCTGCTCGGTATCGTGGCGGTGAATCGTCTCGACCTTCTCGCGAAAGCCCTTCATTTCCGCCTGGATCGGCTGCAGCAGGCCGCTGATGCGCTGCTGGGATAGCTCCGAGAAGGCGCGCCCCTTGCGCTCGAGGATCTCGTTGGCCAGATTCTCGAACTCCTGGCGCAGCTGCTCGCGGCTGTCGCGCACCAGGTCTAGCTGGGCATCGAAGTGTTGCTGCTTTTGCTCCAGGGTGGTGGCCAGGCGCGCCTCGCGCACTAGCACCTCACCCAGCTCTCTCTGAAGCTGGTCGAGGCGCCGCTCGCGCTCGGCCAGTCGTTCGTTCAACTCGGTGAGGATGGCAGCATGTCGCTCGCGTTCCATGACGCGCTGCCGGCCGGCGAGCATTCCGGCCAGCACGAAGGCGAACAGGAATGCCAGTAGCGCCGCAAGGGCCATGGCATAGCCGGGGGGAAGAGAAACCAGCAGCGTGGCAAGGTCGTTCAAGGGACGTTCTCCTGCAAGCGGTCGTGGCGCCAGTATACCTGCCACGACCGCCGGCTCATCCCCTGCGGGTTTCTGGCAGGATCAGCTTGATTGCAGCGACATCCACACGCTTTTGAGCTCGGAATACTCCTCCAGGCTGTGGTGCGACTTGTCGCGGCCGTTGCCCGACTGCTTGACGCCGCCGAAGGGCATGGTCTGGTCACCGCCCGCCCAGTTGTTGACGAACACCTGGCCCGACTGCAGCCGCCGCGTCACGCGCATGATGCGGTCGATGTCCTGACTCCACAGTCCCGCCGCCAGGCCGTAGGGCGTGTCGTTGGCCATGGCGACGGCCTCCTCCTCCGTGTCGAAGCCGAACACCGCCAGTACCGGGCCGAAGATCTCCTCGCGGCCGATGGTCATGGTTGGCGTCACGCCGTCGAACACCGTGGGCGGGATGAACAGCCCCGGGCCGTCGATGGCCTTCCCACCAGTGCGCAGCCGCGCGCCCTCTTCCACGCCCTGCCGAATGTAGTCGAGTATCCGGCGATGCTGGGTCTCATCGACGATGGCCCCCATGAAGCTCTGCGGATCCAGCGGATCGCCCGGCTGCATACCCTCCGCCGCGGTGAGCACTTTTTCGACGAACTGCTCGCGAATCGAGTTCTCTACCAGCAGCCGCGAGCCGGCGATGCACACCTCGCCCTGGTTATGGAAGATCGCCGCGGCGGCATGGCTGGCCACCTGGTCGAGGTTCTTGCAATCGGCGAAGACGATGTTAGGCGACTTGCCGCCGCACTCCAGGTAGACACGCTTGAGGTTGGACTGGCCGGCATACTGCATCAGCTGCTTGCCCACCGCGGTGGAGCCGGTGAAAGCCAGGCAGTCGACTTCCATCGACAGCGCCAGGGCCTTGCCCACGGTGTGGCCGAAGCCCGGCAGCACCTGGAACACGCCCTTGGGCAGACCCGCCTCTTGGGCCAGCTGCGCCAGGCGCAACGCCGACAGCGGCGACTTCTCGGAGGGCTTGAGGATCACGCTGTTGCCGGCGGCCAGTGCCGGGGCGATCTTCCAGGCGGTCATCATCAACGGAAAGTTCCACGGCACGATGGCCGCCACCACGCCGATAGGTTCGCGCAATACCATCGCCAGGGCGTCCTCACCGGTGGGCGCCACCTCGCCGTAGAGCTTGTCGATGCACTCTGCCTGGTAGCGAATGCAAGCAATGGCGCCGGCCATGTCGCCCAGCGAACTCGACACCGGCTTGCCCATGTCGAGGGTATCGATCAGCGCAAGCTCGTGCTTGTTGGCCTCCATGAGATCGGCCAGATGCAGCAGGGTCTTCTTGCGCTTACCCGGCGCCAGGCGCGACCACTCGCCGTCGACGAAGGCCGCGCGCGCCGCCGTCACGGCGCGCTCGGCGTCGGGTGCGTCGCAGCTCGCTACCCGCGCCAGACACTCGCCGGTAGCCGGGTTGCGAGACTCGAAGGTATCGCCGCTGGCGGCGTCGACGAAGGCGTCATCGATGAAGGCGCGCGACTCGAAAGCGAGCTCCGCGGCCTTGGCTTGCCAGTCGGCCAGTGATCGGGGGGATTGCGTTTGGCTCACGATCGGACTCCTGTAAGAGGATTGCTAACCCCTATGTTATTACGTGGCAATTACTTGGCCAGCGAAGGCTCCCGACGTTCGGAATGTTCTCGGCAGGCCGCAGCGAAGCCCTGAAAAATCGCGTGGTACAGCGAATGCTCCTGCGGCTGCCATTCGGGATGCCACTGCACGGCCAGCGCAAAACTCGATGCTCCGGCCACCGATACTGCTTCGATCAGACCATCCGGTGCTCGAGCCTCCACCACAAGATTTTCTGCCAGCCGCTCGATGCCCTGCTGATGCAGCGAATTGACGCGAGAATGCAACTCGGGATGCAGCACTGCCAGACGGCTGCCGGGTACTATGTCGATGTCGTGCGCCGGGGCGTAGCGAGTCGCATAGTCGGCGTCGGGTTCACGATGATCGCCCAAGCCCGGCACGTTCTGCACCGCCTGATGTAGGCTTCCGCCGTAGGCGACGTTGAGCTCCTGGAAACCGCGACAGATGCCCAGCAGCGACAGGCCACGTGCGATGGCGGCGGGAATCCAGGCCAGCGCGGCGGCATCCCGGTGCAGATCGTCACGGGTATTCTCCGGGGCACGCTCGGCACCGTAGCGAGCGGGCTCGACATTGGAATAGCTACCGGTCAGCAGTAGGCCGTCGAGATGGCCAAGCAGGTCACCATCGACGGCATCCTGCCACACCGGCAGCACTACCGGTGCCATGCCATAGGCACGCAGCGCACTCAGATACTTGTCGGTCACCGCATGGGCAGAATGCCCTTCGACCTCGCGGCGACAGGCGATTACCCCCACCAGGGGACGCGTCGGCATGGAGCCTCCTTGATGATAAAGCGCGGCATCACTGTTGATTAAACTTTCCACCAGCAAGTCGGAAAAATCCAGCATCGCATTGAATCGCTCAACATCGAGCTATAAAAAATGGAAGAATTACGCGAAAAGCAGAATCTTGCAGGCGTGAAAAAACGTAAAGGATTTGACAACACAAACACGGCATCGAAAGATAGCACAACGAGATATTCTATCCTACAGGTGCCCCCATGCCGACGCTAAGTGCCGATGAGGCCCGTGCGTTTCTTGCTCGCCACCCCGATATCGATAGCGTCGATCTGCTGATCAGCGATCTCAACGGTGTCATGCGCGGCAAACGCATTCCCAGCAGCAATCTGGAAAAGGTCTGCCAGTTGGGGGTCAATCTGCCGGCATCGGTCTTCGCCCTGGATATCAATGGCCATACCATCGAGGCCACCGGCCTGGGGCTCGCCATCGGCGACAGCGACCGAATCTGTCGACCGATAGCGAAGTCCCTAATGCCCTCCCCCTGGCTGCGTGGCGGGCGCCAGGCGCAGCTGTTGATGACCATGGTCGAACCCGACGAGACGCCCTTCTTCGCCGACCCACGTCAGCTGCTGTCGCAACAGCTGAGACGGCTGGGCGAGCGGGGCCTGACCCCGGTAGCGGCCGTGGAGATGGAGTTCTATCTGCTGGACCGGGTACGCACTGCCGAAGGCAAGATACAGCCGCCACGCTCACCCCGCAGCGGAGAGCGTGCCACCCAGAGCCAGCTCTACTCGATCGACGAACTCGACGAGTATGCCGCCTTCCTGGAGGGGGTTCAGCGGGCTGCCGAATGCCAGGGCCTGCCTCTGGACACCACGCTCAAGGAGTGTGCCCCAGGTCAGTTCGAAATCACCCTCGGCCACTGTGACGATGCGCTCAAGGCTTGCGACAGCGCCGTACTGCTCAAGCGTCTTATCAAGGGTGTCGCGCTCAATCATGGCTTCGAAGCCACGTTCATGGCCAAGCCTTACGGCCTCGAGGCCGGCAATGGCACCCATGTCCACCTCAGCCTGCTGGATGGCAAAGGGTGCAACGTCTTCGCTGCGTCAAACGGCGACCCGCTGGGAAGCCAGACCTTGCGCCAAGCCGTCGCGGGGCTGCTTGAATTGATGCCTGCCAGCATGGCGGTCTGTGCTCCCAATCTCAATTCATTCCGGCGCTTCCAGGCGGGCCTTTACGTACCCATGACCCCGACCTGGGGGTTCGACAATCGCTCGGTGGCCCTGCGCATTCCGTCGGGCGACAATGAAGCACGGCGCATCGAACACCGCGTCGCCGGTGCCGATGTAAACCCCTATCTGTTGCTGGCCGTTTTGTTGGCCGGTATCGAGCATGGCATCGAGCGACAGCTGAAGCCGCCCGCCCCCGTGGCGGGCAATGCCTACGAGCAGTTCGAGCCCACACTGACCAATAGCTGGCTGCAGGCCCTCGAACTGCTGGAAGCGAGCGAACCGCTGAGGGCTGCGCTGGGCAGTGACTTCGTTCACGTATTCGTCGCCAATCGCCGGGCCGAGCGCGATCAGGCCATGCAGACTGTCAGCCAGCTGGAATACGCCTGGTACCTGCGCCACGTCTAGACGCCAATGTCCTAACAGCAAGCGTTAATCGCTGCGGCGCCCTGTAACGACATCGCCCCGGCCTGGGCCGGGGCGATGTCGAAAGTGAAGGTACTTCAGCCGTCGCTGCTGGCCAGCGGCAGATCCCAGCGCGGACGCCCCTCCTCGAGGAGTACACGGTTCCCCTGAGGCCGATGATCGAGACGGGCGACATCGGTTTGCTCGCCATGACGCCACGTCACGTCAAAGCCAATGGTTTCCTCCGAGCTATCCATCACCGTATGGCACTGGCGCTGGGTGGTGGCATAGGTGTGGGTCTGGTTGGCCTCGACGCGCCCCTGTATCTCACGACCGGCGAAACCGCCGCCCACCGCGCCTGCCACGGTGGCAAGCGTCTTGCCGCTGCCGCCACCCACCTGATTACCGAGCAGGCCGCCTACCACGGCGCCCGCCGCGGTGCCGGCTATGCGATGCGGGTCGCGGCTGGGCGCCTGAGCCTGTTGGTGCACCACCACATCCTCACACACCTCGCGAGGCGTCTCGACGCTGCGCGTTACCGGCTGTATCCCCACGACCTCGGCGAACTGTGGGCCACTCTCGACCGGGTCCGCGCCTTGCTGCACCTGCCAGGCACCGAACGCCAAACCGCCCAGACCCAGCACGCTCAAAGTGGTTCCGATTACGATCGACTTGTTCATCAGGTTTCTCCTGCAGGGCGTTATGCCGCCCCGGGCTTATAAGGCTCGGCTCGATACGATGTGCAAGAGAAGCGACGTGAGGGGTGGCGATTCCATGCCATTCAAGAATTACCCTCAGTATACGCCGCGACCGGCGTGGGTTAAGCGCAACGCAGCGGCTTTCACATTTTCTGCCCCGGTGTCAGCCGCTGGCGACACCTCACCACCCGAGACGATCCCGCGTGGCGTAATACCAGGCGCCCAGCGCCGAAAGCGGTACGCGCAACAATCTGCCGCCGGGAAACGGCAGGTGCGGCAAGCCGGCAAACGCATCGAAGCGTTCGACCTCCCCGCGGATCACCTCGGCGATCAGCTTGCCGGCGAGATGAGAGCAGGTTACTCCGTGGCCCGAGTAACCCTGAGCGTAATAGATGTTGTCATTCAACCTGCCGAACTGGGGCAGCCTGTTGAGCGTCATCAGGAAATTACCGCTCCACGCGTAGTCGATACCCACCTCGGCAAGCTCGGGAAAGGTCTTGAGCATCTTGGGTCGAATAACCGCCGCGATGTCCGCCGGGTCCTGACCACCGTAGTTGACGCCGCCGCCGTAGAGCAGGCGACCGTCGGCAGTGAAGCGGTAATAGTCGAGCAGGTAGTTGCAATCCTCTACCGCCATGTCGTTGGGTATCAGTTCGCGACGCAGCGCTACCGGCAAGGGCTCCGTCGTGATGATCTGGGTGCCGCAGGGCATCGACTTGCTCTCAAGCTCCGGCAGCACCCCTTGCAGGTAGGCGTTGCCAGCCATCACCACACGCCGAGCTCGCACGCTACCGCGTGGAGTGGTCAGGGTCACCGTCTCGCCGTGGCGCACCTCGAGCACGGGCGTGTCTTCATGGATGGTCCCCCCCAGCGATTCGCAGGCAGCCGCTTGGCCAAGCACCAGATTGAGAGGATGCAGGTGACCGCCGGAGTGGTCCACCAAGGCGCCCACATAGCGGTCGCTACCTACCTCGCGCTGATAGGCTTTCCCCTCCAGCAGCTCCAACTCGTGGTTACCGTAGCGCTCCCACAGCGACTTGTGCTCACGCAGCCCCACGAGCTGCTTGCGGTTGCAGGCGGCAAACAGGTTGCCATTCTTGAGATCGCATTCGATGGCATATGCCTCGATCCGGCTACGAATGATGCGATTGCCCTCGAAGGCCATATCGCCCAGCGCACGGGCGCTATCGACGCCATATCTTGCCTCGATCACGTCCATGTCGCGGCTGTAGCTGTTGACGATCTGGCCGCCGTTGCGCCCCGACGCGCCGAAACCGACCCTGGCGGCTTCCAGCACCACCACCCCAAAGCCCCGCTCGGCGAGATGCAGCGCCGTGGAGATGCCGGTGAAGCCCGCTCCGACTACACACACATCGCATTCGATATCGGCTTCCAGTGCGGCACGCCCGGGCGATGGGTTGGCCGTGGCGGCATAATAAGATGCAACATGCTCGTTGTTGTCACTGGTCGACATAGCTACCTCATTTCCTGAAACCCGTTACCTACCCGCTGTCATGTCCTGCAACATCGCCTGCCGTCTTCTTGCTTCGCTTCGCCGCATCAAATACCAGGCAATGAACGTGGCAAGCGACACCGCCAAGATGATCAGCGTGGCCAATGCGTTGATCTTGGGCGAGACGCCCATGCGTACCGAGGAGAACACCACCATGGGCAGCGTGGTAGCACCCGGCCCCGAAACGAAGCTTGCTATGACCAAGTCGTCAAGCGACAGCGTGAAGGCCAAGAGCCATCCCGCTGCCAGCGCCGGGGCGATGACCGGCAGGGTGATCTGAAAGAAGGTGCGCACCGGCCGGGCACCGAGGTCCATGGCGGCTTCCTCGATGGAGAGGTCCACCTCTCGCAGGCGCGAAGCCACTACCACCGCCACGTAAGCGCTGCAGAAAGTGGTATGGGCGATCCAGATGGTGACCATGCCGCGATCCATCGGCCAGCCGATGGTCTGCGCCATGTGCACGAACAGCAGCAGCAGCGACAGGCCGGTGATCACCTCGGGCATCACCAGCGGCGCGGTGACCATGCTCGAGAGTGCCGTCTTGCCACGAAAGCGAGTGAAGCGCACCATCACGAAGGCCGCCAGCGTACCCAGACACACCGCCATGGAGGCGGAGAAGAAGGCGATACGCAGGCTGGTCCACACTGCAGCGAGAATCTGCTGATCACGGAAAAGTTCTACGTACCAGCGGGTCGAGAAGCCCGCCCACACGGTCACCAGGCGCGAGGCATTGAACGAATAGATCACCAGGATGATCATCGGCAGGTAGAGAAAGATCAGGCCGGCGATCAGCATCACTGTGGTGAAGGACGGTTTGCGCATGGTCACTCCTCCAGCTCGCGAGATTGATAGCGGTGGAAAAGGGCGATCGGCACGATCAGGATGGCCAGCATCACCATCGCCAGCGCCGAGGCCACCGGCCAGTCGCGGTTATGGAAGAATTCCTCCCACAGCACCTTGCCGATCATCACCGTATTGGGTCCGCCCAACAGCTCGGGAATCACGTACTCCCCCACCGCCGGAATGAACACCAGCATCGAGCCGGCAATGATGCCGCCCTTGGAAAGTGGCAGGGTGACTTTGAGGAAGGTGTTGAACTTGCGCGAGCCCAGGTCCGAAGCGGCCTCTAGCAACGAAGTATCGAGTCGGGTCAGGTTGGCGTATAGCGGCAGGATCATGAACGGCAGATAGGCGTAGACGATACCCAGAATCACGGCGAAGTTGGTATTGAGCAGCCGGATAGGTGAGTCGATGAGCCCTGACCAGATCAGCAGATTGTTGACCAGTCCGTTGTTGCTGAGGATTCCCATCCAGGCATAGACGCGAATCAGGAACGAGGTCCAGGACGGCAGCATCACCAGCAGCAGCAGCACCAGCTGCCAGTGCGCCGGGGCCCGGGCCATGGCGTAGGCCATGGGGTAGCCCAGCGCCAGGCACAGCACGGTGGCAATCAGCGCTATCTTCACCGATCCCCAGTAGGCCGATACATAGAGCATGTCGGTGGCCAGGAACAGGTAATTGCCGAAGGTAACGGCCACGTTCAGCGTCTGGTTGGCGTAATCGAAGATAGGGCCGTAGGGCGGTATCGAGATGGCCGCCTCGGACAGGCTTATCTTTAGCACGATGCCGAATGGCAGCAGGAAGAACAGCGCCAGCCACAGCAGCGGCACGGCGATGACCCAGCCGCGGCCCGGCTTCAGCATGCGCCGCAGGCGAACGGTGATTTTGGACACGAGAATCTCCCCCATGGCCCGGTCGGGCCGTCCCGCACTCTTTCGGATGACAGGCACGTTCAGTCGTGCAGGATGATGGCGCTGTGCTCGTCCCAGTGGACGAATACCGGCTCGTCCCAGCGTGGCCGGTCACCGCGACGCTCGGTATTGGCGATGCTGGCCTTGATCAGATGACCGCTCTCGATGCGCACGAAATAGACCGACAGGCCGCCGAGATAGGCGATGTCCTCGACAATGCCGGCCGCCCAATTGAACTCTCCCGGGGGGCGCTCACGCGAGAGCCAGGTCTTTTCCGGACGCACTGCAACCCATACCCGCCGTTCGTCGGCCTGGGTGCTGACACCATGCCCTATGCGAATCGCACGACCCAGGGCGGGGCTTTCCACGACGCAGTGGTCCGCCTCGTCAACCACGATATCGCCCTCGAACAGGTTCACGGTACCGACGAACTCGGCCACCATGCGGCTGGCGGGGCTCTCGTAGACGTCCATGGGGGTGCCTACCTGAGCGATCCAGCCATCGGCCATGATGGCCACCCTGTCGGCCATGGTCATGGCCTCTTCCTGGTCGTGGGTGACCATGATGCACGTCACCCCCACCCGTTCGAGAATCTGCACCACTTCGAGCTGCATTTCGGTGCGCAGCTTCTTGTCCAGCGCCCCCATCGGCTCGTCGAGAAGCAACAGCTTGGGGCGCTTGGCCAGCGAGCGAGCCAGGGCTACCCGCTGGCGCTGGCCGCCGGATAGATGATGCGGCTTGCGCCGGGCAAAGGCCTCCATGTGCACCAGTTTGAGCATCTCCGCCACGCGCTCTTCGATCTCCCGACGCGGCAGCTTGTCCTGTTTGAGCCCGAAGGCGATGTTCTGCGCCACCGTCATATGGGGAAACAGCGCATAGGACTGGAACATCATGTTGATCGGTCGATCGTAGGGCGGCATGGCGGTGATGTCTTGGCCGTCGAGGACGATCTGCCCCTCACTGGGTTTCTCGAAGCCGGCGAGCATACGCAGCAGCGTCGACTTTCCCGAGCCGGAGCCCCCCAGCAGCGCGAAGATCTCGCCGCGACGAATCGTAAGGCTGACGTCATCCACCGCCAGCGCGCCGTCGAAGCGCTTGCTGACCCGGCGAATCTCCATCAACCCGTCTGCGTGGGCCGGGCGCGGCTTGCCCGGCACGCTGGCACTCTGCGGCGCTTGTTCAAGCGTTCGTCGCGGCGGCTCCGAGGCTTGGGTCCGAGTCTGAGGCATGGCAGCGTCTCCTGTGCTCACAAGTCCAAGAGTCAGTTGCAAACGCCCGCGCCCCACGGGTGGACGCAGCCGTTTGCAGCACTCTCTGTCGCCCCGAGTGGGCCGGTGGGGATGGGTCAGATACCGGACTTCACACGGTTCCAGACCCGAGTGCGCACGCGCTGCACGGCCAGCGGCTTCTCCTCTGCGACGTAGAGGTTGTCCATCACCTCCTGATCGGGATAAACGGATCGGTCGTTGAGAATATCGGGATCGAGGTATTCGTTGGCCGCGATGTTGGGGTTGGCATAGACCACGTACTCGGTAATCGCCGCGGCAATCTCGGGCTCGAGAATGAAATTGATGAAGGCGTGGGCGTTATCGGGGTTGGGCGCATCGGCAGGAATCGCCATCATGTCGAACCACAGCGCCGCGCCCTCCTTGGGAATGATGTAGTCGATGGAGAAGTCGCGCCCAGCCTCCTCGGCCCGGTCGGCGGCCTGGAAGATGTCGCCGGAATAACCCGCCGCCACGCAGATGTCGCCGTTGGCGAGATCCGAGATATAGCGCGAAGAGTGGAAGTAGGTGATGTTGTCGCGCACCGCGGCGATCAGATCGCCGGCCGCCTCGAGATCGGCGCTTTCCTCGGAGAGAGGCGAAAGGCCCAGGTAGGCCATGGCCGGCGACAGCATCTCGTCGCCGGAATCGAGCATGGAGATACCGCAGCCGCCCTGACGCAGTGCCGCGGTGATGTCGGGGTCGAAGATCAGCGCCCAGGAGTCGAGAGGGGCGTCGTCGCCGAGGATCTCCGTTACCCGCTCGACGTTGTAGCCGATACCGTTGGTGCCCCACATGTAGGGAATGGAGTGGCGGCTACCGGGATCGATCGATTCGAGATCGTCCATCAGCTCGGGGTTGAGGTTCTCCATATTGGGGATCTTGTCGTGATCCAGCTCCATGTAGACCCCGGCACTCACCTGCCGCGTCAAGTAGTGATTGGAGGGCATCACCACGTCGTAACCGGAGCGCCCGGAAAGCATGGCAGCGTCGAGCACCTCATTGCTGTCGTAGACGTCATAGATCACCCGGATACCAGTGGCCTCGGTGAACTTTTCCAAGGTGTCCGGGGCGATGTAATCCGACCAATTGTATACCCGCACCTCGTTGGCCTGGGCTGCGGCGGCCATGGCCAGGGAGCCCAGCGCAACGGCCAGGGAAAGCTTGCGTAGACAGGACATGATGGCACCTCTCGTTTGCATTGTTTTTCGATGAGCCCGCTTAGCTCCGGACCCGGGGCACTAGACGCTCAGCAGCAGGAACTCCCTCTCCCACGAACTGATCACCTTCTTGAAATTCTCGTTTTCCACCCGCTTGACCGCCACGTAGCCAGTCACGAAGCGGTGACCCATATAGCGCTCGAGCTCGCTGCAGTTCTCCATTCGCTCCAGCGCCTGCTCCAGGGTGAACGGCAAGCGCAGGTTACGCCGTTCGAAGGCACGCCCCTGTACCGGGGCCGAGGGGTTGAGCTGCTGCATCATACCCAGGTAGCCGCAGAGCAGACTGGCGGCGATGGCCAGGTAAGCATTGGCGTCGGCGCCGGGCAGGCGGTTCTCGATGCGTCGGTTCTGTGGCGACGAGTCGGGAACGCGCAGGCCGCAGGTGCGGTTCTCCACACCCCACTCCACGTTGACCGGCGCCGAGGTGTCAGGCAGGAAACGGCGGAATGAGTTGACGTTGGGTGCCATCAGCGGCAGCGCCTCGGGAATGAACCGCTGCATGCCGCCGATATGATGCAGAAACAGCTGGCTCATGGAGCCATCCTCATTGGCGAACACGCTCTTGCCGGTGGTCGCATCCAGCACACTCTGGTGAATGTGCATGGCGCTACCGGGCTCGTTGGTGATCGGCTTGGCCATGAAGGTGGCCACCACGTCGTGCTTGAGCGCCGCCTCGCGCAGGGTACGCTTGAACAGGAATACCTGATCCGCCAGCATCAGGGGGTCACCGTGACGGAAGTTGATCTCCATCTGGGCGGTGCCCTCTTCATGAATGAGGGTATCGATATCCAGCCCCTGAACCTCGCACCAGTCGTACATGTCCTCGAATAGCGGGTCGAACTCGTTGGCTGCATCGATGGAGAAGGACTGACGGCCGGTTTCCTGGCGACCGCTGCGGCCGATGGGCGGCAGCAGCGGCAGATCGGGGTCCTCGCAGCGCTTGGTCAGATAGAACTCCATCTCCGGCGCCACCACCGGTTTCCAGCCCTGTTCGGCATAGAGCGCCAGGACGCGCTTCAGCTGGTTGCGAGAGGAAAGCTCGATGGGGTTGCCCATCTTGTCATAGCAGTCGTGGATGACCTGGGCGGTGGGCTCCAGCGCCCAGGGCACCGGGTAGACCGCGGAAATATCGGGCCGACAGATCATGTCGATATCGGCGGGGTCGAGCAGCGAGTAGTAAAGCTCGTCCTCGACGTAGTCGCCGGTCACGGTCTGCAGCAGCACACTCTCCGGAAGCCGCATGCCCTTTTCTGCCATGAATTTCGAGACAGGGGTGATCTTGCCACGGGCAATGCCGGTGATGTCGCTGACCAGGCACTCCACCTCGGTGATGCGTCGCTCCTTCAGCCAGCTTTCCAGGTCTTTCATGGGAACCTCGTTGCGGCCCGTCCCGGGCATTTCGTTCGTTATAGTCGGTCGCGCAGCTTGTAGAAAGCCGTGGCCAGTACCAGTAGCGGCGTGCGCAGACGCCCTCCCCCGGGGAAGAGTCGGTGGGGCATGGCGGCGAATACATCGAAGCGCTCGCTCTGGCCGGCAATGGTTTCGCCGATCAGCTTACCGGCGAGTCCGGCCAGCGCCATGCCATGCCCCGAGTAGCCCTGGGCGTAGTAAACGTTGGCACCGATACGACCGAAATCGGGGACACGGTTGAGCGTGATCGCCACGTCGCCGCCCCAGCGATAGTCGATATGCACACCCGTAAGAGCTGGAAACAGCTGTGCGATCTTGGCATCCATACGCCGCTGCAGGCCACGCGGCTCTCGCCCATCGTAGCTGACTTCGCCGCCGTAGATCAGGCGTTTGTCGGCCGAAAGGCGGTAGTAGTCGAGCACGAAGTTGGCATCCGACAGCGCATCGTTGTGCGGCAATACCTGAGCCGCTCGCTCCTCGCCCAGCGGCTCGGTGGCAATGATGTAGTTGGCCGCCCGCATGATGCGGCCATCCAGTTGCGGCAGCAGCCGGCCCAAATAAGCGTTGGCCCCCACCACCACGTAATCCGCCGTGATCTCGCCGTATTCGGTCGTTACCGTGGCCGGCTGGCCGTAACGTACCGACAGCGCCGGGCTGTGCTCGTGAAGCGTCACCCCGGCTCGTTGCGCCGCGCGCGCCAGCCCAAGGGTGTAATTGAGCGGATGCAGGTGCCCACCCTCGCTTTCGAAGAGTGCACCGGGATAGGCATCGGTCACCACACGCTCACGCAGCGCATCGCCCTCCAGCCAAGTTAGCGCCTCGTAGCCATAGTCGCGCGACAAGCGCTCCTGGAACTGGCGCAGTTCACTAACGTGACGAGACTTCACTGCGGCATGCAAGTAGCCCCAGGCAAGGTCGCAGGGAATCGCATGTCGCTCGATGAGTTCAGCCGTCAGCCTTACCGCCTCACGGCTCATTTCCCACACCTCGCGAGCCCGCTCGCGACCTAGCCCCTTTTCTACGGTCGCGATATCGGTCCCGAGGCCGGGCAGGATCTGCCCACCGCTGCGTCCGGAAGCCCCGAAGCCCAGCTCATTAGCTTCGAGCAGCATCACCGAATAGCCGCGCTCGGCAAGGTGCAAGGCTGCAGAACAACCCGTTATGCCGCCACCGATTACGCATACATCGACACGCTGCCGACCTTTAGCGGGCAGACACGGCCGGTCGAGGGAAACCGCTAGCGAATCGCGGTAGTAGGAGGCGGGGCTTGAGCGCGGTATGGCATTGGCCATGCATCGAGGTCCTGAAGCAATGAACCGGCATCTTGGATTCGATTAGTCTGGCATCAAACCGACGGGGTATGTCAAGTATACAATAACGAGAGAGGCAAACCGGCTTTAGAAGCGATCTACCAGGATCAGCTATCAACCCCCACAAAAACATTAAATTATGTACAACCAAAAAAAGATGCCTAATGCAAGGCTCAGCTTACCCGCATACACAGCTGTCAAATAATAACCATCACTCGTCGCAGCGACGACCAGAGCATACGGCACAGGCGGGATCCAGCGGCACCTGGAAATGGCGCCATTGACCACTCATGCCGTCGAAGGTGGAGAGCCCTCGGTGCGGCGTGCCGGCTCCGCTCAGCAGCTTGACCGCCTCAAGCGCCTGAAAGCAACCGATCAGCCCCACCAGGGGGGCCACGACCCCACTCTCGGCGCAGCGCAGCTCCTCGTCACCGCCCTCACCAGGCGGGTAGAGACAGGCGTAGCAGGGAGACGTCGCATCGCGCGGGTCGAACACGGCGAGCTGACCCGAGAAGCGAATCGCCGCCCCCGACACCAGTGGCACCCCTGCTCGGTAGCAGGCGGCGTTGACGGCGTAGCGACTGGAGAAGCGGTCGGTGCAATCGAGCACGAGATCGACCTCGCTCACCACGGCATCGAGCTGCTCCCCGCCAAGATGGGCTTCGATCACACGGACGTCACAGCCCGGGTTGAGCGCCACGGCCGAATCGCGGGCGGAGCGCGCCTTGTTCCGCTCCAGGTCGGTCATGCCATGGGCGATCTGACGCTGCAGGTTGGAGAGCTCCACCTTGTCGGCATCGGCCAGGATCAGGCGACCGACCCCCGCGGCAGCCAGGTAAAGCGCCACGGGTGAACCCAGCCCACCCGCTCCTACTACCAGCACGCGCGACGCCAGCAGACGCTCCTGGCCCTCGATGTCTATCGCATCCAACATGATCTGCCGGCTATAGCGCAGCAGCGCCTCGTCGTTCATGGCCATTACTTGCCTTCGAGCTCCTCGATATCGGGTACGTAGAGGGAAAACTGCTCCTTGACCTCTTCCATGACGACATAGCTCTTCGACTCCTTGACACCAGGAAGCGTCAATACCACGTCCCCGAGCAGTTGGCGGTAGGCGGACATCTCAGGAATACGGCACTTGAGGATATAGTCGAACTGCCCAGAAACCAGATGGCACTCCTGGATCTGAGGCAGCCGAGCCACGGCACGGCGAAACTCATCGAACACCGCCGGAGATTGGGTCTCCAGACTGATCTCGACGAAGACTAGCAAATTGGCCTTGAGCGAACGCGGGTCCAGCACGGCCTTGTAGCCGCGGATGACGCCGGACTTCTCCAGGCGCTTGACGCGCTCCAGGCAGGGCGTCGTCGAAAGGCCGACCTGAGCGGCCAGGTCGACGTAGGAAATACGGGCATTCTCCTGCAGGCAGCGCAGGATATTGAGGTCAATACGGTCCAGTGAGCGGGTCTTGGTTTTCATTGTCGTGTCGCGGAAAGCCGATACAGAGTGAGTGATACGTCGCATGACAGCAGATCAGCCTGAAAAAGCATCGAATTCAGGCGTGGTGCTGGTGTTCAGTGGCACAAACATGCCGACATTTGGAATTATTTCCTGAACAGATGTACCACAGCCCTCGCTTCCTCTCCAGCGCACTTCCCTCAACGCTTCTACCGACGCCCGACGGTGACGCGCTCTCTCCCGCCCAGATCCTGACGACTGCTCACTTCGCCATAGCCACAGGCCGCGAGCAGTTCGCGAACCGCTGCCCCCTGCTCATGGCCGTGCTCCAGGACGAGCCAACCGCCGGGCTCGAGTCGCTGGATGCCGGCCTTGGCGATGTGGCGCAGATCGGCCAGCCCCGCCTCGGCTGCCACCAGCGCACTCTTGGGCTCGAAGCGCACGTCGCCCTGAGCCAGGTGCGGGTCCTGTTCATCGATATAAGGGGGGTTGGCGGCCAGCAGCGTGTAGCGCTGCCCTTCCAGGGCAGAAAACCAGTCGCTGAGCAGGAAGCGAACATTGGCGATACCCAGCCGGCGCGCATTCGCCTCGGCCAGCGCCACCGCTTCGGGAACGCGGTCGACTCCGAGCACGTCCCAGCCGGTTCGCTCGCTAGCGAAGGCCAGAGCGATAGCACCTGTCCCCGTCCCCAGGTCGAGCAAACGGCCGGGTGACCCGGGTGCCAGCTCAAGCAGCACCTCCACCAGCGTTTCAGTATCCGGGCGAGGAATCAGGGTGTGCGGCGAAGTGCAAAGGGGCAACCCCCAGAACTCTCGCACGCCGGTGAGATACGCCACGGGCCGCCCCATGACACGAACGGCGACCAGAGCCTCGAAGCGGGCCCGCTGAAAGGGGGACGCCGGCTTGTCGCCCCACGTATAAAGCCAGGTGCGATCGACCTCGAGCACGTGACACAACAGGACCTCGGCATCCAGTCGCGGACTGGGCGAGCCTGCGTGCGTCAGACGCCCGGCAGCCTTGGCCAGCAGCGCATCGAGGCGCATCAGACCTCCTGCTGCAGCGCCGCGAGCTGATCGGCCTGGTGCTCCTGGACCAGCGGATCGAGCACTTCGTCGAGTTCGCCGGCCATGACTTCCCCGAGCTTGTAGATCGTCAAGTTGATGCGATGATCGGTCAGACGACCTTGGGGAAAGTTGTAAGTGCGGATGCGCTCGCTGCGATCACCCGAGCCCACCAGGCTACGGCGCGTATCGGCACGCTCACGCTGATGACTCTCCACGGCGCTCTGCTTGAGCCGCGCAGCCAATAGCGCCATCGCCTTGGCGCGATTCTTGTGCTGGCTGCGCTCTTCCTGACACTCCACAACCACACCGCTGGGTAGATGGGTGATTCGGATGGCCGAGTCGGTGGTATTGACGTGCTGGCCGCCGGCGCCGCTGGAACGGAAAGTATCCACCCGCAGGTCGCCAGGATTGATATCGACGTCACCGACCTCGTCGGCCTCGGGCATCACCGCCACGGTGCAGGCCGAAGTATGGATGCGCCCCTGGGACTCGGTTGCCGGCACACGCTGCACCCGATGCGCCCCCGACTCGAATTTCAAGCGGGCATAGACGCCCTCGCCCTTCACCCGAGAGATGACTTCCTTGTAGCCGCCCTGCTCACCGTGACTGGCACTGATCACCTCCACCTTCCAGCCTTGCTTTTCTGCATAGCGGGAATACATGCGAAACAGGTCGCCGGCAAACAGAGCGGCCTCGTCACCGCCGGTGCCTGCCCGCACCTCGAGAAAGACGTTACGGCTATCGTCAGGGTCGCGCGGCACCAGCAGCTGCTTGAGCAGAACCTCCAGCTGTTCGAGGCGCTCGCGCCCCTCCTCCAGCTCCATTTGAACCAGCTCCCGCATGTCGGCATCGCTGTCATTGGCCAGCTGACCGGCATCTTCGAGGTCGTTTTCGGTGGCTCGATAATCGCGCCAGGCCTCGACCAGGGATTCGAGCTCGGAATACTCGCGTGAATAGTCGCGAAAGCGAGGCTGGTCGCTGATCACTTCGGGCTCCGCCAGCAGTGCGGCGAGCTCCTCGAAGCGCTCGACGAAGCCATCGAGACGCTGGCGCAGGGTCGCTTTCATGGCGTGTCCTGTCAGGGTTTCGTTGATGGGGAATCCAGCAGCAGAGCCTCGGCAGCACTGAGCAGATCGCGCCGTTCACTACCCGACGCCTCGCGCAGGGCCACCGTAGGGCGATGCAGCAGACGATTGGTCAACTGATGTGCCATCAGCCGAATCACTTCCTCGGGGTTCTCTCCCCGCGCCAGCCTTGCCAAAGCCTGTTGCTCGGAGAGTTCGCGCAGGTCTGAAGCCTGGTCACGGTAGCGGCGAATCAGCTCCCCGCTGCTGCGAATGCGCCGCTCTTGAAGCCAGACATGCACACCGTGCTCGATCAGCGACTCGGCCTGATCGGCGGCTGCCTGGCGATGACGACGATTCTCCTGAATCACCTCATTGAGGTCATCCACCGTATAGAGAAAGATGTCGTCCAGGTCGCCGACCTCGGGCTCGATGTCCCGCGGCACGGCGATATCCACCATGAAAATCGGCCGATGACGGCGCTTCTTCAGCGCTCGCTCGGCCATCCCCTTGCCCACGATCGGCAAGGGTGCGGCGGTCGAGGAGATGACGATGTCGGCCCGCGCCAAAGCGTCGGGAATCTCGTTGAGTGAAATCGCCTCGGCGTTGAACTCGTTGGCCAACAGTTCGGCGCGCTCACGTGTACGGTTGGCCACGATCATATTGCGCACACCGGCCTCGCGCAGATGCCTGGCCACCAGCTCGATGGTTTCGCCGGCACCGATCAAAAGCGCCCGCGAGCGGCTGAAGTCATCGAATATTCGACTCGCCAGGCTTACCGCCGCATAGGCGACGGACACCGGATTCTGGCCGATGCCGGTACGCGTACGCACCTGCTTGGCCACCGCGAAGGTGTGCTGGAACAGCAGCTCGAGTTCACCGCCCAGCCCGCTGGCCTGACGCGCCGACTGATAAGCATCCTTCAGCTGCCCCAGAATCTGAGGCTCACCCAACACCATCGAATCCAGCCCCACGGCAACGCGCATCAGGTGGCGTGCGGCATCGTTGTCCAGATAGTGGTAGGCACAGGGGGTCAGCTCCTCGAGCGCGAGCCCATGGAAATGGCTCAACCAGTCGAGAATCATGCGTTCGC
Source organism: Halomonas sp. (assembly GCF_020832045.1). Lineage (GTDB taxonomy): Bacteria > Pseudomonadota > Gammaproteobacteria > Pseudomonadales > Halomonadaceae > Halomonas. The sequence continues at coordinate 5,495 of NZ_JAFIFK010000062.1, read as the reverse complement.
CGCTCGGCTCGGTAACGCAATAGAGCTCCGTGCGGTTGCAGGTCGACAGCACCGCCGCCTCGTGCACCTGGGGTATGCAGCGCAATTGGGTCAGCGCCGACTCCAGCTGAGAGGGTGTAAAGGCGACCCGCTCGCGCACCGCGACTGTGGCCGTCCTGTGGTTGATTCCAAGGGCAAGAAGCGTCATGCGTAAGCGTCTTCGGTGGTGTCGGCCGGCGGCAGCAAAAGTGAAAAAAAGGTATCTGCGGCGCTGCATTCTATCACAGCCTGGCGCGCTCGGCGCCAGCCACACCGAACACGCTATTGACGCATGACAAGGCAACCCCGATTCGCTTCCATACGGACCCGTACGCAGCGATCCCTTTGCCCATGCGCAGCTAGCCGGTATGCTGACACCTCGGGATACCGGATGAGACAAGCATGCCCTCGACGCTGAAACGCTTTTCACGCCATGGATTGGCAGTGCTTGGTCTGGCCGCTCTACTGAGTGGCTGCCAAGGCCTGACTTCCTCGCCCTTCGCCTCTGCACCAGAGGACCCCATGACCACGGCCCCCCCCATCGAGCGCGGGCTGGATGCCGAGGGTCTGGCTACGCTGCTGACGGCGGAACTTGCAGGCCAACGCGGCGATTATCGTCGCGCCACGCTGGGCTACCTGGCCATGGCAGAGCGTTATAGTGGCGCGCAGCTGGCAGAGCGCGCCACCCTGGCCGCCCGTTTCAGTAACGACATCCTTTTGCTCGAGCAGTCCGTGAACACCTGGCACCAGCTGGCTCCGGCTGCCGAGGCCCCGCTGCGACTTCTCGCCGGCCTGGCCCTGCAGCGCGGTGACTGGACCAAGGCACTGGAGTGGCGCCTGGTGTTGGCCGAACAGGGGCAGCATGCCGAGCTTGCTCTTTTCGCCGAACTCGCCCTTGAAACCAGCACCGATCCGCTGCCCCTGCGCGAACGGCTCGGCAGCTATCTCGAGCGCGCCACACCCGGTACTCATCCCCACTATCACGATGCCGTGCTGGCCATGGCCATTCTCGAAGCCGCCACCGGACAGCGCCGGCAGGCTGAGCTGCGCCTGGACCAGCTCGCTCGCGATCACTCCGAACTCCCCGCCCTTTGGCTGACCCGCTCACAGCTGGCCCTGGAAGCCGACAATCCCCGCCAGGCTCGCGAAGCTGCGGGGCGTGGCCTGGAGATATCTCCTGGCGACCCACGCTTTTTGCTGCTGTTGGCACAGGCCGAGCTGATGCTGGGCAACGTCGCTGCCGCCGAACGGCACACCTCGGCCCTGCTCGACGAGCATGTCGGCAACCAGGAGCTGCGCCTATCCCTAGCCAACCTCTATCTGGAAGATGGCTATTACGAAGCGGCAAGACGCCTGCTCCTGCCTCTGGTCAGCAGCGACGAACCGCCGCCTGGCGCCTTCTATCTGATGGGGATCATTGCCGAAGAAGAGGACGAGGTCGACAACGCCCTGCTTTATTATCGTCAGGTCTCCCCCGGCGGCGACTTTCTGCGTGCACGCCTGCGTGCGGCGCGGATGCTGATCGAGGACGACCGCTTGCTCGACGCTCGGGCCTTCCTGCGGATCGAGCGTTTACGTCACGAGACCCGCTTCAGCGAGCTGGTGGCACTGGAGGTGGAGCTGCTCGGCGAAGCCGGCCTGCCCGCCGAGGCCGACGCGCTGCTGAACCGCGAACTCGCCCGCACCCCAAATGACGAGGCGCTACTCTACCTGCGCGGCATGCGCGCCTGGGAGCGCGGCGATATCGAGGCCATGGAGCGGGACCTGGGACGCATCATCGAGTCCAACCCGGATAACGCCGCTGCCCTCAATGCCCTGGGCTACACCCTGGCCGACCTCAACGTCGAGGATCGCCTGGCGGAAGCCCGCGAGCTGATCGAGCGCGCCCACGCACTCGAACCCGGCAACCCGGCGATCATGGATAGCCTGGGCTGGGTCTACTATCGCCTTGGGGACCCAGAGCGCGCCCTGCCATGGCTGGAGCGCGCCTATGCCAGCATGCTCGACCAGGAGATCGCCGCCAACCTGGCGGAAGTGCTATGGGTGCTGGAAAAGCAGGATCAGGCCCGCCGCGTGGTCGAGCAGGCCCTTGACCATTTCGACGAGCATCCGCGCATCGATGCGCTTCTCGAACGCATACCCGAGCTTGCACCCTGACCAAACCCACTGGCCAACGAGACGACGTCATGACACACCTGATGACCACGACACGGTGCCTGGCAGCGGGACTTACTCTCGCCCTGCTGGCCGGCTGCGCCACTCCGACGACCGCGCCTGACGGGGAGCGCACTGACCGCTGGGAGGCCCAGCAGGAACGCCTCGCCGAGTTGGACACCTGGATCCTGATCGGCAAGGCCGGCTTGCGCACACCTCAGGACTCCACCAGCGCCAATCTGGACTGGAGCCAGCACCCTCACTATTACCGCATGCTGATCAGCGGCCCCTTCGGCAGCGGCCGTAACCTGCTCGAGGGCCGCGAGGGGCGCTTCTCGCTGACCAATGCCGAAGGACGCTTCGTGGCCGAGACGCCGGAAGACTTGATGCAGCAGCAGTTGGGCTGGTCATTGCCGGTGAGCTCGCTGGCCGACTGGATACGCGGGCTGCCTGCCGAGCACAGCCAATACCGGCTCGAGCACGACGACACGGGCTTCCCCCAGCTACTGGAGCAGGACGGCTGGCGGATCGATTATCGCGACTGGGTCGAGGTCGAGTCGCTGTGGCTGCCACGGCGCCTGATCATGGAGTACGACGATCTGCGGGTGACGCTGGTGGTCACCGATTGGCGCCCCGTCGTCGATGATTGAATCGATGCCTGAAACGCCTGGCGAGCTCGTACTGCCGGCACCGGCCAAGCTCAATCGAATGCTGCACATCCTGGGCAGGCGCGCGGATGGCTACCACGAGCTGCAGACGCTGTTTCAATTTCTCGATCACGGTGATGAGTTACACCTACGCCTGCGCGATGACGGCAAGATCCAGCTGTCGCCCAGCCTGCCGAGCCTGCCCGCCAGCGACAACCTGATCGTGCGGGCCGCCAGGCTGCTGCAGACCGAAACAGGCTGTTGCTTGGGGGCCGACATTCACCTGACCAAGCGACTGCCGATGGGCGGTGGCCTCGGCGGCGGAAGCAGTGACGCCGCCACGACACTGCTCGGCCTCGACCGCCTATGGCGGCTCGACCTGCCGCTCGAGCGACTGGAAGCGCTCGGCCTGCAGCTCGGCGCCGACGTGCCGGTGTTCGTGCGCGGCCATGCCGCCTGGGCCGAGGGGGTGGGTGAAAAGCTCACCCCGGTCACCCTCGACACCTCCTGGTTCGTGGTCGTTCATCCGGGTGTCGAAGTCGCCACCGGCGCGGTGTTCGGGGCGGCGCAATTGACACGTAACACGCCCCCGATTACCATGGCGCGCGCACTGCAGGGGGGAGCGCCCAGCTGGCACAACGACTGCGAGCCCACGGTCAGGTCACTCTATCCGCAAGTCGCCGAAGCGCTTGACTGGCTGGGTAGCCGGGCACCCGCCATGTTGACGGGAACCGGTGCCTGCCTCTTCGCCCGGCTCGACTCGCCAGCCGAAGCACGGCAACTCATGGCCGACTTGCCGGGCCACTGGACTGCTTTCACGGCCCGCGGCCTGAACCTCTCCCCGCTACATGCTGCTCTAGGTCGATGATCATGCTGGCAGCGAGCGCTCCAACAACCGCGCTTGCGGTATCCAGAGTCGGCGTCAACAGAGCTTCCCAACACTGCATAGGTGGATGCGCGTGTCAAAATTGATGGTTTTTGCCGGGAATGCCAACCCCGAACTCGCCCAGAAGATCGCCGAGAGTCTCGATACTCGCATGGGGAATGCCACGGTCGGGCAGTTCAGCGATGGCGAGATCGCGGTCGAGATCAACGAAAACGTTCGCGGCAAGGACGTCTTCATTCTGCAATCCACCTGCGCGCCGACCAATGACAACCTGATGGAGCTGATCCTGATGGTTGATGCGCTGCGTCGCGCTTCGGCCACCCGAATCACCGCCGTAGTGCCCTATTTCGGCTATGCCCGCCAGGATCGCCGGGTGCGTTCCGCTCGGGTGCCCATCTCGGCCAAGGTAGTGGCCGACATGATGGTCAAGGCCGGCGTCGACCGGGTGATGACCATGGACCTGCACGCCGACCAGATCCAGGGGTTCTTCGACGTGCCGGTAGACAACGTCTACGGCTCGCCGATCCTGCTCGACGACATCGAGCGCCAGAACTACGACGATCTGGTGGTGGTATCGCCGGACGTGGGTGGCGTGGTCCGGGCCCGTGCCATCGCCAAGCAGCTCAATGCCGATCTCGCCATCATCGACAAGCGTCGCCCACAGGCCAATCAGGCTCAGGTGATGCACATCATCGGTGAGATCGAGAATCGCACTTGCGTGGTGGTGGACGACATGATCGATACCGCCGGCACCCTGTGCAAGGCAGGCGACGCGCTCAAGGAGCATGGCGCCCGCCGCGTGGTGGCCTATGCCACCCACCCGATCCTGTCGGGTCCGGCGGTGGAGAACATCACCGGCTCGGTGCTCGACGAAGTGGTCGTGACCGATACCATTCCGCTGTCCGACGTCGCACGTCGCAGCGGCAAGATACGTCAGCTCAGCGTGGCCGGCCTGATCGCCGAAGCGATCCGCCGCGTCAGCAACGAAGAATCCGTCAGCGCCATGTTCCACTGAGGAGCAGGCGTCGGTGTAGCGCTCCTACGGGAGCTTTCGGGAAGGATGCGATCAGGTCGCGGGTCGCACCCTCTCCTTATCTCAAGCAAGAGGCAACAACATGTCCGATTTCACTCTCAATGCCAGCGCTCGTAACGACCTGGGGAAAGGTGCGAGCCGCCGCCTGCGTCGTGCGAACCTCGAAGTGCCGGCCATCGTTTACGGTGGCGAGAAGGCTCCCCAGCCGATCTCTCTCGACAAGGCCCCGTTCTACAAGGCCATCGAGGACGAGTCCTTCTTCTCTTCGGTGCTCAACCTGGTCATCGATGGCAAGAAGGAGCAGGTCGTGGTGCGTGACCTTCAGCGTCACCCGTACAAGCCGGTGATCACCCATGCCGACTTCATGCGCGTGGATGCCACCCACGCCATCACCATCAACGTGCCGCTGCACGTGGTGGGCGAAGAGAAGTCCAAGGGCATCAAGGATCAAGGCGGCGAGCTGCACGTGCTCTCCAACGAAATCCAGATCAGCTGCCTGCCGAAGGATCTGCCGGACTTCTTGGAAGTCGACATCACCAATGTCGAGCTGGGCACCACCCTGCACCTCTCCGACCTCACACTGCCGGCCGGCGTGACGCTGGTCGAGCTCTCCCACGGCGCCGATCATGACAACGCCGTGCTGAGCATCACCAAGCCGAAGACCCGCGGCGAAGCAGCCGAGGGCGAAGAAGGCGAAGGCGAGGAAGGCGAAGGCAGCGCAGAGTAAGTCGCGCTGTCGGGGGGGGGGGGGGGCGGC